>JADKIC010000024.1 GCA_016721435.1 Bacteroidota bacterium | reverse complement strand
GCCCGTCTCCGCAGGGGGTACCGTTGATGGTTATCGTCCAGGGGTTACTGTTACCGATTGGTCCCGCAGGCTCAAAATAAGGTGCTTGTCCAAGCGGTAGGGTGGGCCAATCCCAGTTGATCACTCTCACCGAATCGGAAGGTCCACCTATCTGTCCATAATTCTGTGTATAGGTTTGTGAGGTGTATGGACTCACCAGGCGCATCCATGAATTACTTACTGTTCCGTTTCTCCATGGTTGAGCACGTCCAGGATCAATAACGGACATCCCCACCGGACGCTCTGCGGGAGTAAAGCGAAAAGTAATATCTGCTATTGCTGTTACACCTGTTTTACTCAGTACCCAAAAGCGATCTACTGCTGCTGCCGCATTATTCCCCGGACCTGTGGCCGGATTGAAATGTGTTACCGTTAGCGGCCAGGGTAAATTACCGACCGCTTTGTAAGTCGAAATACTCAAATCCCCGATCGCACCACCTTTCAAATTACAGGAGAAAGGAATATAGACCGGTGTTGCGATGGCTTCGCTTCCAAAGGAACAAGACGAAAGCCGTTATTATTTGCATTTTTCCAGATGACAAGTAAGGCTGCATTTTCACTAATCAGAAAACCATTGGTGCTCGTAAAGGACCTGTTGGGGCAAGTACACTTCCTGCAGAAGGATGACCATTGTTCATCCTGATGACTTCCCGTTCATCAGCAAAGCTCCCTGCGTGAGAATCAAGAGATGAATCGATGATCATCTTTTTTGTAAAGTAACCGTTTGTGCAGCAGCGCCCTTGTTTATCTGCAGTTCATTGAATGTCGTTACCGAAGTACCGGCGATGGTTTGCGTCCGTGTACTGTCCAACAACACCCTGCTGTAGCCGGGAACAAAAGTCCCGTTGTTGATCCAGTCTTCCTGCACGCTTAATAATGCTTTTGCATAGGTACGGTCGTAAAGGAAGGTGAAATTGGGCCGATAGGAATTCAATCCTGTAAAGAAGTTGTCTGTTACACCGGCTCCCGGTTGCAGTGCGCAGCCCGGTGATGCATTGGTCGTGGAGGATAAAATCAACGTAGATTTTAAACCTGTTGTTTGTGTAATGTTGATGCGATCATCCGCTGGACCTGATATTCGCCGCATTATTGAAGCAATATTGGATTAGCAGATTACTGTTACCATCCCAGATAATGGGTGTCGTTAAGGCGATAACGTTAGTGCCCTGAGAGGGTGGTATAGGCCATGGGTCCGTAAACGGTTGTCATTGCGCCACTATAGGGCGTGTACTGCTATGCTGATTAAAGGGCACCAGCGCATAACTCACCGTGAAACCACTAAAAGCGGCAGTACTGTTTTTCGCTGCGATATTAAACTGCAAACCTGATATACGATCTCCGCTGATCATTCCGCTCTGCAAAAGTTCCGGTGCAGAATAAATAATTTGGGTTCGTGCATCTGTACTCTGTGATTTAAATGGAGTATATATATTATTCGCAAGTGTCCCGTTTCCGAAAGTAACATTACTACTGTAGGAGCTGATCACCTGAATCCTTCCGTTATTGGTCAGATCTTTTCTCACTTTGAGCGACGTTAATGTAGAAGCAGGGGCATTGATCAGCAAGGTATCCATAGCCGACACCGTTGGATTATTACAATTCGCGATGGTGGTTGATTTAACAGTTGGCGTAAAATAAGGACGGGTATGACTTCCTGAAGGCGGAAAAATGAGAGCTGCATTTATCACGGCATCATCCGTAATTGCAGGTACACCTCCACACCAGTTGGATGCATCGTTCCAGTCATCTGTATTGCCCAGCCAGAGTTTATAACCGGCAGGACAGGAGGGAGCTATCGTCACATAAAAATCTTCTATTTCTCCATTGCCATATTGCACGCAGGGATCAATATTACTCACGGCCCATACTTCACGCACACGCATTCGTGTAATACCTGCATAACCGGTTGTAGGTACAGCAAAAGCGATGGCCTGACTTTGATTGGCATTTAAACTGACCTGTCCTAGTTTCTCTCCTACGTCACTAAAATCACCATCACGATTGTAGTCGATGAAGACGGCAATATTATTCGCGGTGGCCCAGGTGCCGGCCTGAACGGTGACTGAATACCCTATTCCCTGTGTTAGTGATGCTGTACGTCCTGCTATCGGTGCCCACAATTCATAATCGGGTGGATGTGCTGTAAAGTCACAGTTGGGATAACAGGGTACGGTAGTAGGGATTCCAAAATTATTATTTGAAGCCCCGGCATTCGTATTGATGACAGTAGGTGCAACACCATTTAAAATGACAGATTGAATATAATCATTATTCTGATACGTGTTCCATAGGCCGGATGTTCCTGTAGAATAAGTTCCGATACAATACGCTAAGTCAATCATAGGTGCTCCCGCAATTGAAAAACCGTTTGCAGAGGGAATGACATTCGTAGCGGTTCCTCCCGGAGAAGGGCATACACCTGCTGTACCGCCTACCGCTGCGCTTCTCAGTTCAGCATCCACTAGATTTACGCTGGTGGCTGTATTCTTTATATCCACAGCCAGCCAGAAATAAGTAGTATCGTATTCGAGGTAGGAACATGAAACGGCACCATTCACAAAATCCAGATTCGTTCCGGGTACTGCAATGATCTGTCCGAACCTGCGTGCCGGATAATCATCCATTCCTGCTGTTGCGGGGTAAGGAGATACATAATTGGTATCGAACACCACACTTCCGCCGGTATAGAAAATTTTAGCGTCATCTATATCCGCCAGATTGGTGGTTCCGTTTGTATTGAGCAGGAGAGAATCAAGCTTCAGGGCGGTAGATAGCGCGCCATTCACTACACCGCAGCCACTGTTTCCGGCAATGACACAGCGTATACCCACGATCATCTGATTGCGGGTACCTTGTCCGAGAGCGCCCGGGTTCTGGGTGAAGAGATCAAAGTTTACGTCAGCGGCATTGGTAGCAGAAGGATAAGTATTCGTCCGGACCTGATCGAGGTAAATATTATTTCCATCCTTGCATACGCCCAAAATCATAAAGTAATAACGTTTCTGGGTATACGAAGCAGCCGGAAGATCATAGGTGTACTGGTTCCAGGTATTGGCTGTGGCTGCGGGTACACCTGTATTCCTCCTGAAAATCTGATTAGTGCTCGCCGTATTGCTCAGCAAAGTAGCCCCTGAAAGGGTTGGCGAAGTGTTCACGTACACTCTGATATGATCATCCTGAGCGCCAAAACCATTGTCACGGTACATGTAAAAACTAAACTGCGGATTGACGCCACCGTTATTGCTGAAATCAAAAGGTTTGGTGATGATCAGCGACGTATCATTATTAAATCCTGAAAAAGAGGTAAACGTCATCACATTAAATCCTCCTCCGGGAGAAGCTCCACAAGAAGGATTTGTTGCTGTTGCGACCGGTTGAACTAAGAATGAAGCGCTTACTGTTGAGGGAAACCTTATCTGCCTCCATCCCGGCGAAGGGAAGATGGCCGGTGCTCCCGGTGTAGCGCTTTCGAATGATTCATTTTGCTGTACCATCTGAGCGAAACCGGAACTCGCCGCGATAACCCAGAGTAAAATAAAGTAGATGTACTTCTTCATGTATATTTGATTTGGAGTGTGTGACTGTAGTAGTGACAGGTCGCGACCTGTCACTGCGCCCTACCAAATGTACAAACTTTTGGGGAAAATAGCTGTAGATATTGGTCGTGACCTATCACTACCTATTATCCGGAAACGATTTTCAGGGATAACCTGCATTTACCCTCTGTTTTTGATCAGTCGTCCCACACATTCCTCCAAATACCTTTTGAACGCTGCGGAGCCGAGCACCGTAATCTCTTCCGGAAAGCCAAGCACAAAGCGGCTAACGGGCTTTAAATCGTTCACGGTAGCCTTAAAATGGTAGCGGTCCGTCTTCCCTTCGCGCCGAATCAAGGAAGCCGTCATCGGGTATTCTTCCTTCAGCAACACCGACACCCGCATCGACATCAGGACATCCACTTTGTACTGTTCATCGGCCAAAGAAAATCCAAAGACATCGGGTTTGGCGAATTTATGTTTCACGGTATGCGCAAAAGAGCGATTTGTAATAGCAATTGCTGAAATCCTTTCAATATTAAAATACTTGTTTTTCCCGGTTTTTATTTCGTAGGCTGCAAGACTCTGGTAATTGTCGGTAAAGCAGATGGGTTCCACGAGGCGATCGCTGATGATATTCGAGTTCACGCTATGATATTTTTTCAATGTTACTTGCTTTCCTGCCTGAATAGCTGTAGAAAGTTGCTCGATGATTTTGCTCAGATGCGCTTTCAGCAGATGGTCGGCGTGGAGGTGTTCTTCGGAGTGAACAGCCAGTTTACGAAGGATGCTATCCCGGAGCTTGCTCTTCTTCCCTGTGGTAAGCAGCAATTGACGGAGAAGATTACTTTCCTCAGCAGAGAACGACATTTCCCCGGATGCATCTGTTCGGTCAATATAAAGATGATTTACTCCGGTACGGCTGATCTGAAAGCCCAGTTCTTCGAGGAGATCCACATAGCGGTAAATGGTACGTTCGGTGCTGTTGAGCACTTCTGAAAGATGACGGATGGATTTAGCCGGCGTTGCTTTCAGCAAACTTATCAGTTGTAAAACACGCAGGATCTTATGCTGGTTATACATATCGTTTTATAAAAACTACGACAAGTTAGGTCAAAGTCAGCCATCCACCAAATCATTGACCCGAATTGTCAAAATAATTTCGGGAATTTGTATGGTAGTAGTAGTGACAGGTCTTGCTGTAGTGACAGGTCGTGCTGTAGTAGACAGGTCGCGACCTGTCACTACTACAGCACACCGGCAGGTGAATAGCGTTTTAGGCGACATCGTTTTCTGTTGCTTTTCCATCCGCATTCATTCTGCCGGATGCTTTTGATGCAGGTCGTATTGTAGTGACAGGTCGCGACCTGTCACTACGATGTGTAAGGTCTTTACGATGTGACTACTCCTTCACCACCTTCTGGGATACGAGCAACTTCTTTCCGGAAAATACTTTCACAAAATAAATTCCGGGCTGAAGTCTCTCTGCGTTGGCATAGGAAAGCTCATTCCTTCCGGTTTGAAGTTCTACTTCTTGCGAGTAGAGTACCTGGCCATTCATGGTTGTTAAAATCATTTCTCCGCTCTGGTCTATATCGGAATTAAAATTTAGTTTAAAATAATTTGTGAATGGATTCGGAGATATTTGAGCTGTTGCTGCAGCTAAAGCCAATCGGGTTAAATCTACTGCTAGAGGTTTAAAGGAAGCGGTTGTCCCGTCATAATCCGTTTGTTTCAACCGGTAGTAGCTGACTCCGGAAAAGGGCTCCTTATCTATACATGAATAGTACTTCATGTCATTGCTGTTCCCTGCGCCTTTCACGCGTCCGGCTTCTATAAAGTTCTCTCCATCCGCTGACCGCTCTATAATAAAAAAATCATTGTTCTTTTCAGATGAAGTACTCCATACTAATCGTACCTGACGGTTATTCAGTATTTCCGCTTTCCATGACGCTAATTCAATCGGCAAAGGCGATGGCATCATATCGAAATACCGGAAGTAAATACTATTTTGTCGTACTTGTGTACCGGATGAATAGGACGCGGCACCTGTTCTGTAGTTAATGGTGCTAACATTATTAAAAATTTTCATAAACATCGCCTGCGTAATATTGGTATCAATATTGGCAACATTTGAAAATGAACTGATGGCCATGCAGGAATCTCGACCAAATGAAACTGTGACCTGCGCTCCGGCAAGTGCGGAATAAGTAGAAACGGGATGTGCTCCAATAATTTCTTTCAATGCACTCCCATCTCCATCCACATCAATGGCGGTGGCTGCCAACCGTGTGAGGACAGTGTCCGTATTCGTTCCTGCCTTTTTAAATGTAATTCTCCAGTTGATCCAGGAACTTTTATTTCCCGGAGAATTGACAAAAGGTTGCCAGGCATCATAGTAGCCCGCCGTAAAATGATCCATATTGTTTAGCGTCGCACCATTATATAAGCTAATAATTTTAATATGGGCATCGATACCGGTACCTACATTGGAAAATTTATAAACGGCATTCACGTTTCCTGCCGAGCCGCTTATTAAAACCGGATTGTGAAAACTGAAACTGGGATAATAAAAAGAGTTCCCTGCAACACTCTTGTTAGGCAGCGACATATAAATAGCTGTGGCTATAATGGCGATTCCTGCTGCCATCGCTCCGGCAAAATAAAGAAACTTAATTTTTTGTGTGTTCCTGAGTTGACTTCTAAGGCTACTTTTCATATGGAAATTTTATGGTCTTACGGGTTTTTTGAATCGAAATATTTTACGTAGAACTTTCGTGAAGGTTGCATCCCGTTTTGCCTTAAACTAAACCACGATGAAAGATGAATGAATGATCATTTATTTGAATCAGCCACGTTGATTCGATAACCCGTGAACAATAAATGGTGATCCCAAAATTGGAGTTCATGCGGTGTTAACTCTATGGATATTAGAAAAATAGACCAAAGCTATCCTAAAATAAAGTGCTTAGAACAAATGAAAATGGGTAATAGGGTGGAATGATCATTTAAACATGTCGTGGTCGCCCATTAACTTAAAATCAGTTTCTAAAATTACAGACTTTCTACTATTTCCTTCCTTCCAACAAAATTTTTCCCGAATAACCCTCCATCCACCAGAAATACACTCCCCGATTTAATTCTTTTACATGCAACTGTATCGGCCCAGATCCTTCAAATCGTTCCTCGAGAACAATTCTTCCTTGTGCATCCATTATCAAAAAGCGACTTCCGGATATAAAATTTTCAGGAATCACTATAAATACATCGCCTGTTGATGGGTTTGGATAAAGTTGTGGTGATTGCATGAAGGAATTTTCCTGAATAGAGGTGGTCGAAGATCCAAAAATCCGTTCGAAATTTTCAGCATACTCATAAACACCTCCGCAAGTCGTTGTCGCGTCCCAATTGATACTCCATGTCATCATTCCTCCCAGACCGGGATAACCCGTAGCATTCGTCAACGTATAACTTCCCGGAGCAGATCCTTGTCCGAGGAGATAACGCATAGCCGAACTAACGGTAGCCGTATCCGTAAATCCGCCTCCGGCAGCCGAACTGCAGGCCGGTAATCCCACCGCCACCTTCGATGCAGGTAATCCTGCGAAAGCGCCTCCTCCGGTAGTGAATCCCTGTATGACGGCTTCAGTCATGGCCACAATAAAATCGGCAGTACCCTGTGTATAAATTCCCCCATCTATTCCATACATGGAGCCACTGTTATAAAGTTGCACCTGGAGAAGATCCATGGAATCACGAAGCGCATGAATCACGGGCAGATAAGCACCCCAGATACTTCCAAAAGCAGACATCCCGCCCTGTACAAAAGCCGTTTCGGGAGCCATGGTCAGCAACATTTTTCCTGTTAAAGTTGATGCGGTAATTGTCCATAATTTGCTTTACTGCTTCCACCAGATGTATTACGGGCGGGTCAACAGGCGCATTAATAGTTCCTCCTGTCAGTGCAAGTGAACTTCCTTCCAGATCGATGTCCATTCCATCAAAACCATAGTTGGTGAGAATGCGAGTCATGGAATTTATAAAACTATCTCGCTCCACCACATTATTTAATGACACAGGAGCTGTTGCACCACCGATGCTGATCAGCACCTTCTTTCCCTGCGACTGGAGCGTCTGTATTTTAGAAATAAATGCTGCCGGAGTTCCCTGGTCCGGAATAAACTCCATTCTATAGTCGGTACCAAACTGAGGAATAGCGAAAGAGACCTCAATGACATTGTACCTGTTGTCGACCTGATCAATCGGAATATACGGAGCGCTTACATCGTTCCAGTTTTGCCAATAGCCCACTAGTGCAGGGTGTGGTATTTGCGCCTGAATTTGAAAGCTTAAAACGATGAGTGTAAGGAATAGATAGAGATGTTTAGACATACTACAAATTTGGTGAAAAATTCTTTTTGTTACTAGTGGCTATAAAAAATGATTTGAGCTTGTTCGATATTTCCTTTTTGAAAAGCAGGAGCTGTTACTTTGAATAATTAAGTCGTACTGAAACCGCGGTTACCCTTCAAATTAATAACGAATGGCATATAGAAACGGTGAAGGTTCTCAGAATTTTCTAAGTCAATTATTAAGCTATACTTATTGCCTAAACAGCACATCTTCAGAAAACCGATCAATCATTGTCTTCACGGTCCTTCTCTTTCTTTTTACCTTGCTTTTCAATATATCCTTTCACCTGCTGCTTCTCCTGTTCATTGAGTTGCTTACTACCGCTTCCTTCTCCCATGCGAATATCATGTTCGTCAGCACTTTTATGACAACGGACGCAGTTTTCAAAATTGGTAATTCCTTCTTCCATATGCTCTGAACGAATTTTGGCCGGAGTATGTTCATGGCATCCGTAGCACGTATACGCTTTAAAATTATTTTCGGTATGGCAGGTTTCACATTTCACGTTGTGATCTCTGTCGAGAACAAAGTACCTGCTATGCTCAAATGTAGAAGGCTTCCAGTGTGAAGTATCGTGGCAACTCGTACAATTCTCTTGCGTAAAGTTATGCATGTTGTCTTGCGGCTTCGCATGACAGGAACTGCAATTATTAAGTGCATTGACGGAAAGAAGTCCATGGTTAAAACTTGCTCCCTTTTTCCAGTCGGCGGTAGTATGGCAAGATTTGCATTCGGAAGTAAAAAGCTGATGTAATTTATCTTCCGGTCTATTGTGACAGGAACTGCATTTTCCCTGATCGGAAGGAGATAAGAATTCGTGGTTGAACCGGGCAACACCTACGGGTGGATGCAGGCCCTGATGATCACTATGACAGTTGGTACATTCCTTTACTACCAGTTTATCGTGGAACAGTATTTTTTCTTTCAGCTGTCTGTCTTGAGCCGGAGCAGTACTGTCCTTGCCAATGTTTTCCAATTGATGACAGGAGATACATTTCGTAGTGGAGATTCCCCGAAAGGCATCGTGACAGGCTGAACACTCGTTGTCGAGTTGCCGGTGTCCTTCTACCAATTGACCCGGATTGATCATCGCATGCGGAAACCAATACATCAACAGTATGCATATGAATAAAATACCATATACGATCCACTTATTCATTTGGAGTAGATAAAGGTGCTGATGATGTGTAAGAGGGATAACAACCCGACGAGTAAAGAAATGGGGAGATGCACCACCCGCCATTTCTTCATGATGTCGACAGTGACCGTGTCAATAAATAATTTCTTTTCTATTTCTTCCTTAGTCAAACCCTCTTTCGCTAAGGCAATCTTTTTTTCTTTAAACGTTTCGTTCGCCTTCTTCAGTAAAAATTTTCCCACTAAGCCACTGGCAACAGCTATCAGTAACATGAGCACAGCCAACCATGGAAGAATTGCATTAAAATGAACTCCTGCATGAACTAATATCATTACCGCACCGCCCCAGGCCATGTACTCATGCCATTTAAGATAATTCTTGGGTGAGCCTGCCTTTATATATTGTCTTTTCCGTAAGGAGTAGATAAATGACAATAGTATAGTAGCCGTTCCGACATAACCAAGATAACGTCCAATATATACCATTCCTAAGCGATGAAGAATATAATCGATAAAAATGGTCGCCAGAATCATCAGCAGATACCATTGCAGGAATGGCAGCGCATAGCGGACATAGAGCGGTCGGTTCATAATAGAAGCAGTAACAGAAAAGAGTGTGTGCGGAAACAAGTTTGTCCCGTAGCGTTCATCAAAACTGCAAAAATTAAGCTGATAATAAAATGATCTTCCTCATATCGCGATATAACTATATACTAAACTGTATTCCGGGAACAATAACTAATGGGTTTCCGCAGATTACAAGCAAACATAACATCACTACTCAAACCGAATTGTCTTCGATTCGAAAAATATACCCTTCCGGCAAAAACGAATAAACTATTCTATAACCAGCTTTCCCTGTGAACCGGCATCGTCTATTGTCCAGAGATAAACACCCCGTTCAAGTTGATTCACATAGAAGCCATACTGTTGGATGCCTTCCAGCGATGTTTCACGTATCACACGGCCTTGCATATCAAAAAGTCTGAAAATCGTGTTCGAGGTTCCTTCTTTCAACAGCGTGACATTTACTAATCCGTTGGCAGGATTCGGATACAAATTAACGTTAGCTTTCGTTTCCGGTTGTGGTTCCTGAACGGATGTTGTTGAAGAAAGGACATAGCTGGAACTTTCACCCGTCGTTCCCAAACTATCAGCGGAAATCGTAAGTAGGATGACCGGCTGTGCAGCTTGCAGCCAATAATAGCTGGACTGTTGAGAAACGGTAGGAGGATCAATCATGAAATAAGAACCATTACCAATGGTATCTGCCAGCAAGGAATCGATGATGGTCTCCGTGGCTTTTATTCGCAGTGTGTTGGGGTAGGTAGCCGTGGGTAACTGCAATGCTCCATATCCATCTCCAACGAAAGCCTGATTGACCTGATGCACAAAGCGGATATACGGGAGCGCTGTATCAATATCGATGACATATTTATAATAACTGGTTTGCGTATCGAGATAGGTAAATGGTGTGGGGATGAAAAGATAAGAAGGGCTGAAAGGGGATCGCATTTTGACCAAAGGGTGCCTGACTGGTATAAAAATAATAACCATCGATATAAAGTCCACCTGTATTCGTAGTTACATAGAGATAGAGGCTGTCTTCAGGCGTATGTATAGCCATATTAGAAGATGGAAAATTTGTTGGTCCATAAGGTGTAGTGGCCGCCGCGATAAAGGTGGTAGTATCCTGATCTAAATTTTGCAAAGTGGTATAGTTCCAGTTTTGGTTTGCGCCTCCCGGAAGAATTGGGGCACTATAAGTATCGTCAATAGCATCTACAAAACTATGTCCGACTGTAGGGAGATGGCTGCTATTGATCGTGATTTGAGCATTTAGAACTAGTGGTGATAATCCAATAAGGAGGAGTAAAATTTTCTTCATGGTATGGTTTAATTTTATGTAAAGGTAGTACAGTAAAATAATGTTAAAGGGTAGAAATGAAATAGTTATTAAAAGCAAATCGTTGAGAACCTATAAGCTCAGCCGATAGATCATTTGGCAGTTTTTCACCGGGATTAATCCTCACTTTAACATAGGTCTTGCTGTGTCGTGTTTAAAAAAAAGAACTTTCAGGAACTAGATTTTGTGAACATATTCCATACGATACAAATCAAATCCGGGGGCCCAATAATCAGTCACTGTTTCTACCAGCACGAACCCATTTTTCTCATAAAAACTGAATGTAAGTTGTGATGTCCTTACTATAATTTTTTCAATTTTTTTATTCTCCGCAAGTTTCTGTAAGCGATAGTTCAACAATTGGGTTCCCCATCCTTTTCTCTGATGTTGGGGATGGAATATATCCCAGCTGATCGTTCCTGTTTTCCCGTCTTCTGAAATATTAATTCCTCCACATCCTGCGATGGTAGAATCATCTTCTATCACATAATAATTGGCACTATAGCGTTCAAGATATTCAAGCAAGTCCCTTTCCTCATCGGGCGAAAAATACGTTGGCGTATTCAATTTGAACAGTTGAATTATCGCGTTTTGGTCCGTGCTTATATATGGTCTTATATTCATATTATGTCCTATTTCAGCAGGGAAATGAATTCAAAATAACTATCTCTTAATAAAAACTCTACTCAATATGAATTAAAATCCCTTCCGAAATTAGTATCCAATAAATCCGCGCGAATCTCTACATCCGCTTAATCCGCGTTCCCACATTGTTATTCTTCCGTCTATTGAATATTCTGTACTACGTTTATTTGATCATTTTGCCACTTTAAAAATATACAGCAAGGAAGAATTCTTCTCTATATCCTTTTTTCCCTTAAGTGTTGTTTGCAGTCCGGTAAATGCAGCGGTCACCGGGTTAGAGGACCCATTTTTATACTTACCGCTTAGCAAGGCAATATAATACGGATCGAAGAAGAGGGGCTGCACGCTGTGACACGTGAAACCTGCTTTTTCGATCAATTGCAGCATGGGCTTTTTACTAAAATGATAGAGGTGCCGCGGGACATCATAAGCCGCCCAATAAGGTCCGTATACTTCTGCATCGTGCGATGTTCTATTGGGAACTGCTATAATCAACACGCCTTTCGTGCTCAGACAGCGCCGCAATTGTTTCACTGTTTCCTGCAGATCGTGAACATGTTCCAGCACATGCCAGAGTGTGATCGCTCCAAATTGCCCCGAGGGAAGGTTTTTTAAATGTTCAGGATCCTCCACATTCAACGAATAGTTTTTCCTTGCTTGACTACGAGCACCTTCATCGGGCTCAAGACCGGCGCAAACCCATCCTTTTGCCTTAGCAGCAGCCAGAAACTCCCCTGTTCCACAGCCATAATCGAGCAGCATTCGGGGATCAGCGTTCATGGACTCCAGTACTTTCATTTTCCCTACAATGGCTCGCTTTCTAGCCAGCTGGTAGGCCTTATTCATTAGTCCGGAAGAACTGTTGGTATGGCTGATATATTCCTCTGATTTATAATATTTACCAATTGCTTCCGGTTCCGGGCGGGGATTTGTAAATACTAAACCGCAAGAGGTACATTCCACCAATTGAAATGTTTCATGTGAAACCGAATGGTCCTTAACTTCCAAGTAAGGAATAAAGGTAGAAGCATTACAGGCAGGGCAAAGATTCAGCAATTCGGACATATATTCGGTTATGCGTTAACGTTAGTCGTTTTCAGAGTATAAATGTACAATTTATATAGATAATATGGCTTCTTTCTCTTCTGTTTTATACCGGCTGAATGGGATACATGAACATGAATTTCTTTAAACGAGATTTCTTCCATCCGATATTTCCCCGGAATAACTCCTAATTGCCTATAGAAAACACTTTACTAACGGTCTCCTATAACGGGTACGGATAGTCTAAATATCTCTATAAAAGTTCACTTTTACACGATTCCGATCCCTTTTAACAAGATATAACTCATGCTTTTACACTTTGATCCACCAATATAATAATTCCGTTCAGGCAAACGACTCAGGTAGCTTAGCTCTTAACAGGTACAACCTTCATTTTTGACAGGGACAGCACCTTATCCCTTCCTTCAAATGATCTAAACTACCGGCCATCTATCAATTTTGCGCTTCAGAAGACACTTTTCTAACGGTTGATTAAGATGTCCATTTTTAATTCTAATCCGTATTATACCGATCAGAAGACACTTTTCTAACGGTTCAAAAACCAGTTATAATTCGACATTCTATCAATTCATCAAGAGACAACACTTTTATAACGGTTAGTTCCACGTGAAACAATGACAGGTAATTGCGCACTTATCTGCCCAGATGAACCATTAAGATCGAGATATCCGCAGGGCTAACTCCGGATATCCTGCTTGCCTGTCCCAGGGTTTTAGGGCGAATTTTGGCCATCTTTTGACGTCCCTCTGCACTTAAACTTTTTACTTCATCGTAATTTAAATCATCGAAGATCCGTACATCCTCCAATCTATTCATCTTTTGTGCCAGGTCAAATTCACGCTCAATATAGCCTTCATACTTTACATTTATCTCTGCTTGTTCGATTACCGCAGGATCATTCGATATCGCCCCTATCAAATTTCTCACTGATTCAACATTTGAAATCATGTCAAAAAGTCCAACTTGTGGACGAGTGAGTATATTAATCATTCGCAATTTTTGTCGGATTGGGTCTGTTCCTATTTCCTCCAACCAAGGATTTACTTCTTCCGGAGAAAATGATGTTTCGCGCATTATTTTTATAACTCTTTGATAATCAATATCTTTTGATTTTACAACCTCAAATCTATCCAAACTTGCAAGCCCAATTTCATACCCTAAAGGCGTTAATCTCAGATCTGCATTATCCTGACGCAATAAAGTTCTGAATTCAGCGCGACTTGTAAACATACGGTAAGGTTCTTCCGTACCTTTTGTGATTAAGTCATCAATAAGAACTCCGATATAAGCATCAGACCTGCCAAGTACAATAGACGAAAGACCGTTCACTTTCCGGTGCGCATTGATACCAGCCATTAAACCCTGGCAGGCCGCTTCTTCGTATCCGGTGGTTCCATTGATCTGTCCGGCAAAATAGAGACCCTCCACGAGCTTCGTTTCAAGCGTATGGGTCAATTGCGTTGGTGGGAAGTAATCGTACTCGATGGCATAGCCCGGGCGAAACATCTTGCAGTTTTCAAAACCAGCGATCAGTTTCAAAGCTTTGTATTGAACATCTTCGGGTAGGGAGGATGAAAATCCATTCACATAAATTTCGACCGTTTCCCAGCCTTCCGGTTCAACAAAAAGTTGATGCCGATCCCGTTCCGCAAAACGGCTAATCTTATCTTCAATACTTGGGCAATACCTTGGACCCAGGCCTTGAATCCGCCCGGTAAACATGGGAGATTGTTCGAAGCCGGTCCGGAGTATTTCATGGACTCTTTCGTTGGTATAGGTGATATGGCATGGACGCTGTTTTACAAGCTTTGGAGTATCCGTAAAGCTAAATTTACCCGGCTCCGCATCTCCTTCCTGCACTTCCATTTTCGAATAATCCAGGGATCGACCATCTAATCGGGGTGGGGTTCCTGTCTTCATCCGGCCGCTCTCAAAGCCAAGCCCAACCAACTGCTCTGTTATACCTGTTGCTGCCTTTTCACCTGTTCTACCCCCTCCAAACTGCTTCTCTCCGATATGAATAATGCCGTTTAGAAAAGTGCCATTTGTTAGCACTACAGCCTTCGTTTTAAACACTAATCCCATTGAAGTATTAACCCCGGTAACACGTCCATCCTCCACTACAATACCATTCGCCATGTCTTGCCAGAAGTCCACATTGGGCGTTTGCTCCAGCATTTTCCTCCATTCTGCAGCAAATAACATACGGTCATTTTGTGTTCTGGGGCTCCACATCGCGGGACCTTTCGATCTGTTTAACATTCTAAACTGAATAGCACTTCGATCGCTTACGATGCCTGAATAGCCCCCCAAAGCATCAATTTCCCGCACAATTTGACCCTTTGCGATACCGCCCATCGCCGGGTTACAGCTCATTTGGGCTATCGTTTGCATATTCATGGTCATCAATAATACTTTTGATCCCATATTGGCGGCAGCAGCAGCAGCTTCACAACCTGCATGACCTGCGCCAACCACAATTACATCATATTCCGGATAGTTCATAGTTCCACGTGAAACGTTTAATGATTACAGTTTTTAACATCTATACAACTTAAAACAAATGTACTGTATATCAATAAATTATGCAAGTAAATTAACAAGAAATGAACGGGGTTATAAACAGGCGGTTGTGAATTTTACAATTAAACCCCTCCTTTCCTATTAAGGTACCCTACAGAATGTGTATATATAACAGCAGGGAGCTGCGAAATAATCCTGCTACGAATAAGGGCTAAATATTATGACTAGGCAGTAGTGGTATTTAGAAATATATTCTAAGGAAATGCTAAAATTTGTTGTATAATGCTGTTAATTAATTATTTAACTTGTCTTAACAAAAGATATTTATCCTCCAGACCTCTCATCTTACTCTTCTGCTCCTTGCTTTTATCTGAATAACCACAAAGATGTAACAGTCCATGTACCATTACACGATGAAGTTCATCTTTTAAATTCACTTTCAATGCTTTAGCGTTATCACGGACTCTTTCCAGACTAATGTAAAGTTCTCCTGTAATCCAACTTTTAACGCTTGAATTATCAAAAGTGATAATATCAGTTAATGTAGAGTGCTTCAGAAAATCAACATTGAGCTTATATAGATAATTATCGCTGCAAAGAATGACATTTAGTTCCTCTAGCTTAAAGCCTTCCCTTTTCGCGACTTCGGATAGCCATAAACGTAAGTCGCTTTTGGAGCGTAAAGCGTAAGTAATATCGGCATTAAAGAATGATATCATGGATACGGTAGATCACCTGCGAAAGTAGCAAAAACGTAATGCCGGAGGCCCTTACAGTAAATTTATAGGGCATGAGATAATTTTCTTGCTGCTTAAAGCAAGTCTCCGAATTAAATTTAACCGGGTAAGATCAGGCTATATGTCCGCCTGTTTTGAAATAGAGCTCAACAACACGACCGTTTTCAGAGAAAATAATCTGATCAGCCAAATGTTTCATAAGAAAGACACCACGACCGGTAGGCTTCTCCAGGTGGTCGGGATCAGTAGGGTCGGGGAGGTTCATGAAATCGAACCCGGTTCCTTCATCAGTGATTATAAAAGAGATCTGGTCCGGTTCCACTTCATGTGAGATGATTACTTTTTTGTCAGGATCATACTTGTTACCGTGTTGAATAGCGTTGTTCACAGCCTCGGTCACGGCGACTAACATATTTCCATAGCACTCTTCGTGCACATTGTATTCACTCTTTATCTCGTCAATAAGTTTCTCTACCAGGTTAATGCTTTCCGGTTGTGAGGAAATTTGCATAGTTGATGATTGCTTTTCAGTGTTCATTTGAATCATGGTATCAGAAACTGCAATTTTATCCTTCTCCATATCCCTATTAGAGACGTTTGCATTCCTATAAGGGTACGAAACTACGAAGTTCCCGATGGTGCTAAGTTAAGGGAAAAGATATTTACTAACTTTTAGGTGTTGGAACTCCACCGGCTTTGCTACCTCTTAGAAGAGGGGGCTCCCCAGCTACGATCCACTCCGCTCCCACCCCTCGAAGAGGGGGTACCGGCTGCTTAGGGTGTGGTTGACTTTCGCAATTGGAAGATTGTATTTCGAATGGATTCACGTACAGAATCGATGTCCTTTAAGATTTCAGTGTTTGTGAAGCGAATGACATGAAAGCCAAGACTTTCAAGCTTTTTCTGGCGTACCATGTCCTTTTTATAAACTGATTCTAATTCATGGATGCTTCCATCTACTTCTATGATAAGCTTAAGTTCTTTGCATAAGAAATCAACAATATAACCATCTATAGGTCTTTGCCGGTTAAACGCTGCATCTTCAAGAAGACTTGCCTTCAGGACGAATTTCCATAAACAGCATTCTGCTTTAGTGCTTGAGTTACGAAGTTTTCGGGCGAAATTTCGGTTATGAGGATTATAATAATAGTGTTTCTCCAGGTAAGACATGCATGGAATTTTCATGCAAAGAAAAATGAGGAGTGGGGTTATAGTCGGATAATAAACATTTGTATTCGAATGTAAATGGGGTTTGTCGGCTTTGCGGCTGATGTTCCATTCCGTTACTTGACTTTAATGCTTCGATTCCCTTCGGTTACTCGCCCCCCCCGCCCCCCGGATCAACTACTGCTACCCCCCCCGGCCCCCGGCTCCCCCAGCTACGCTGCCCACTCGAAGAGGGGGACAAGGCTCCCCCTGCTTCGCTTCCCCCTCGAAGAGGGGGTAAGGTTCCCGTCGCTGCCTTCGGCGGTTAGTTTTGGAGATTTTGGAAGTAGGTGTTCACGAGATTTTTATAGAAAGTGCTGAATCCGGGGGGTATGGATTTCAGAAGTTCGTTCTCACGGATTTTTAGCTTTTTAAAGTCCTCGAACTGTGGTGGGGTTCGGTAAATATCCCGGGCCTCGTTGGATTCCCGGCGTTCTTCCTGTTCACGTTCCCGCTCTGCTTTTTCTGATTCCAAAAGACGAGTAAGAATCTCCTGTTGGCGTTTAATAGTAATCTCGGTGATTCTTTTGTTGACAATGTCCTTTTCGTTTTGCTCCATCTGCTCGGCTATCTTACCCAGATCTCCCAGTTTACCCTGAGCATCCTTGTTTTCCTGCTGATTGAGTTGATTGAGGGCATTTCTCAGTGCTTCCTGCTGTGCTGCCATTCGGGCCAACTCCTCGCTCATGCCTTGTCCGGGTTTACCGCCCGGCTTCTGCCCTTGCTGCATCTTCTCTTTCATCTCCTTCAACTGCTGACCGAGCTTTTCCTGCATCTTCTTAATGTCTCCTGCATTGGGTCCGGGCTTGGGTTTACCTTGTCCGGGCTTTTTACAGCTGGAGTTGCTCGGCATGTTCTGCGACATCTGCTGCTGCATCTGATCCAGCGACTCACTGAGCATAAGTGCCAGATTATTTACCGCCGTCATGATGAACTGCTGGTTCGCCCTTGCCTGTGGCACCTGACGGTCCTGTAAATTAGCGAGCGCCTTTTCCGTATTGTTGTTGATGTCGGTTATCTGTTCGTTTACACTAGACGCAATCTGTATTACCCTTTTACTCAGCGCCAACAATGAATCCTCCAACACCTTCGCGTCATCTTTTAGTTTTCGTTGTTCCTGAGCGAGCTTTAGATAGCGTGGGTTATTGATATCAATGCCCTTCGCTTCCTCTAGTAGTTTTTCCTGATCAAAACTGAATCGCAAGAGGTTCTCCAGCAATGCTCGCATGGCCTGCATATCCTCTTCGTTCTGTTCTTCCTCTTTCTCTTTCTGCTGTTGCTTTATCTTCTGACTAAGCTCCTTCATTTTCTCAGCCGCTTGCTTCTGCTTTTTCTTAGCACTCTTTTTCTGTCCCTGAGAAAGCTCTTGTTCGCTTTTCTCCATTTCTTCAGAAATTTCTTCCTGCTCTTTATCGAAATCCTTCATCTCCTCCGAATACTCCAACTCCTCGTTTTTCTTCTCGATATCGTCAATGTTCTTTTTAATGTCCTCAAATTCTTTGTTGAGCTCTTTCTGTTCTTCTTTCAGCTTCTCCGACTCACTCCCTTTCTCGTCATTCTTCTCCGCCAGCTTCTCCTGATCTTCCGCTAACTTCTCCAGGTTCTCGGCTGTCTCCTTCATTTTCTGCTCGAGCTCCATTTGTTTGAAGAGTTCCAGCGTGCGGTCGAGTTGCTTTTCGAGGTCTTTATTATCCAACTTCATTTGCTCCATCGTTTCCTGGAGTTTCTGTTTGTCGATTTGCGCCATCATCTTCTCCAGCTCTTCCATCATCTTCTTCATCTCCGGTGTCATGAGCTTTTCGAAGAGTTCTTCTAACTGCTTTTGCTTCTCGGCCAGCTGAGGATCCGGTGCGCGAAGCTCGTTCTGCTGCTGTTTATTGAGTGATTGTTGCTTTTGTATTTCCTCTACTTTCTTCTCGAGTTCTTTTTGTTGCTTTAAGATATCGCTGACCTTCTTACGGTCTTCGTAGTCGAGGTTCTTTTTGTTGAGGAGATCTTTGTGGAGGTCGTTGAGGGCTTTCTGCAATTCTTTTGCCTTCTTAATGCTCTCGCTCATGTTCTTCTTCAGGGCTTTATTCTGCGATTTATTCTCCTTTGCCAACTCCTGCAGTGATGGGGCTTTGAAAACATTGCTCACCGACCTTGCGCTCTTAGGACCTTGCACGCCATCGTTATCCCAGACTTCAAAATAGTATTCCAGTTCATCTCCCGCCTTCAGACTCACAGCCCCCAGATCCCAGAAATGGAAAAACTGATCCTGAGAGAGACCTTTATTGAAAGATATCGCAGCTGCTATCGCTTCTTCATTCACGCTCTCCCCTTCTCTTTTCAGAAAACGGTAGCGAAATTGAAGTTTACTCAGACCGTAGTCATCCTGCACCATACCCCGGAAATAAATACGCTGATAAGAGGCGGAATCTTTCTGCTCCTCCACTTCGATGAGCGGATACTGATCGGGAATCACATTGATGGTATATGCCACTGAATCCTTCGACTGCAAGAATTTATTTCCTGTACTGATAGCATAACTGCTGCTACTCTGAAGTCGGCGCTTAAAGGTGTATCGGTTATTCTCCGCTTCACGCAAAGCATAGGTACTATCGGTGAAGCGTATACGAAGTTCCGATGTATTCTGTGTTCCGATGTTCCACGTGGCACGGGTTCCCGCGGGTACCAGCAGGTCACCGGTATTCTTAATCACTTCATTTTTTCTTCCGAGATAGGCAGGATAGTCGAGTTCTACTGTGAAATCCACCATTACCGGATTGGGAACAGCGTTCAATAAAAAATCATCCGAGAAAAATCCATCTGCCACGAGACGGAAATCGGTATTGCCCTGCACATTGCGGAAGGTATAATGGAAGTCGGTAAGATTTTCCTTTTCGAGACGGAAGGTATTGTTTCCTACCTCTACAAATACTTCTGCAGGAATCTCCTTACCGTCCATCTTCACATCAATCGTGAAATCTTCAAACTGCACCACCTGTAACTTATCATTAGTCACCTGAAATGAAAATGGGGCCGGCTTGGAGAAACTCTTGCCATGTTCCAGCAAACGGCGGTAGGATCAGTAATCAGACTGGGAGCAGCGAAGAGGATGATCACCAATGCCAATAAGGGGAAAGCGGCATAGGGAAGGTACTTGCGGTTTTTGCGCAAATCGATGGCTGAGCTAAAAGGGATAGGACGTAATTCAGCACTTTTCTGGTTGATAGAGGCATGGATCAGGGCGAGATGTTCCGGTTCAGCATTCGCCTGATCATGGAGCTGTAGGGTATTGAGGAGCTTATCGCGAATCGGCTGGAAATGTTCTCCGATAATTTTAGCGGCATCGTTACGGCTTAATGTCTTTCCCAGTTTATAGAGCTTGAAGAGAGGTGTAAGCACCAGTTTCCAGAGTACGACAGCAGTAGCGGCGAGATAGGTGTAGAACAAAACAGAGCGAACCGCAGGACTAAACCAGGCGAACGACTCCAGCAATGTGACAGCCAGATAGAAGCCAAGGAGCAATGCAAAGGCATAAATTCCCCCTTTTATCAGCTGGTTGGTATAATACTTCCGGATGAAAGCGTCCAGCTTCTCCAGCAACTCACGGTAATTATTCTCGGCGGTGGACATATGGCAAAGGTAAGGGGAAACGTTTGTATTTTGTATAACGGTATTTGGCGAATAGAATTGTACGATCTTTACCCTATAAAGATACAAGTGCAGGGCGGGCTCCGTTCATTTTAAAATCACCAATGTAGATTTTGTCTTTTCAAAAATTAACCGTAACTTCCATTTCTCAAAAATACCATGACCATTTCTTACCCCAGGCTTTCTGTCATAGCATTACTTTTTCTTACTGTTCAGTTGTCCGCGCAACCGGGCAACCTGATTTGGGGAACCCGGCTGGGTGGAGGATTAAACAGCGGATCTATTTTGAACTATGCTATCGGAAGCAACGTCGTTACCAATGAATTTGACTATTACCGGACATATATCGGCTATTTAGCATCCGGCGGCGCATTGACAGCAGGACCTGACTCCATGATTTACGGTACTACCGGTGCCGGAACTTTTCGGGAAAAGGGAAATATCTTTAAATACAATCCTTACGATGGTGTTTACACCCAAATTTATGAGATAAAAAGCGGCGATGCCGTGAAATTCCCTTGCAATGATTTATATATTGATTCCGGTTTGGTCATTTATGGTGTTTCAACAGAAGGAGGTGGAAATGGAAGTATCTATAAATATGAAATAAATACCAGTGTCCTGACGGTCTTGCTCCTGTTCAATGGTCTCGATGGCATGCGACCCCTTTCGGGTTTGATGAAAGCCGCTAACGGGGTATTTTACGGAACAACCAACGAAGGAGGAACGTTCGGTTTTGGTGTGATTTATTCTTTTGATCCGGTTACGAATGTCTATTCCGTTTTGCATCATTTCAACAATGAAGGGTGTACCGGGAAATTGATTGAATATTCGTCGGGGAACCTTTACGGTGTTGGGAAAACAGGTGGACAAAATGCTCTGGGACATCTCTTCAAACTCGAGTTGAATTCAAACACTTTTACACGTTTACATTCGTTTGATTCCATTGGCGGTACAAAGCCCCATGGACCTCTTCTCCTAGCAAGCGACGGGTTTTTATATGGTACTACTTCTGAGGGTGGTTTAAACAATAGTGGTTCAATTTATCGATTCGATACATCAGGAAATCAATATTTGGTACTGCATCATTTCAATGGCATCTCTAAAGTGCGTAATGCTTTATGCGAAGGTATGCCGGGTGTTTTTTATGGAAGTGCGGAGGACGTTCCGGGCATAAATGATGGTGTTGTTTTTCGTTTCAATGCTTCATCGGGATTTCTCACTATCGTCGATACCATCAATAGCGAACGCAATGGGAGTATTGTAGAAAATAGTTTTATAAAACATCCCAATGGCCGGCTTTACGGGTATAGAAACAGTATTCTCAGCGGTACCCCGGCCTTCGATGGGGCGGTGATATCTGTTGATACAGGTACCGACACCGTTTACCATGAATTTGTTTTTGACCAGTATCCGAAGGGACATTTTCCTGTGGGCAGTTATGTGACTGCTTCAGATGGAAATTTATACGGAATCCATGCGAGCTCTGAATATTACTTTGACAAATACCTGGTAAAATATTCTCTTTCCGGAGATACGATGGAAGTGGTACATACTTTTCAGGACAGGAGTCTTTTTGAAACCACTTCTTTACAAGGAAATCTTATCGAGAAAAACGGTGTCATATGGGGATGTGTGGAACATTCAGATTCCTTCCCGGATGGTGCAGTATTTAACTATACTCTTCAAACCGGCATTTATGCTGAAGTCATAAATTTTGATACAATTCCCGGTTTTAAATTTCCCCGATACTTTCAGATGGGTGCTGATGGTAATTTTTACGGGATATGTTATCACAAAACAAATTTTAATATAGAATATATTTATCGCTTAAACCCAATAACACTTCAATTTGATACCTTGCTGAAGTACGGTGTAAATGGTATCATTGGAAATGGATCGATGGGTGATCTCTCCTTTAACCCGGCAAGAACAAAGTTTTCGGGTATGAGTGCAAGAACCGGAATTACAAGTATCGGTAACCTTTTCATCTATGATATTATTGGGGATAGTCTGACCTTTGCACTAAATTTAACGGACCCGATTGTATCGTCCTATTACGAACGATCGCATCATTTTATTAATGATTCCCTCTTAATCGGTATCAATTGGGACCCTATTTATTCATTGGGGTATGGTATGATTTGGAAATTAAATATTACTGACACCACGTTCACAAATATTTATAATTTCCCGGGAACTTTAACCCAGCATTATTTCACGTCGTTTATAACAGATAATTACAATCTGATATCTGATGGAAATTTATATGGTATTGTCAATATTTCTAATGATGATGTCATGATGCGCATTAATCCTTTTACAGGCACTGTTACAAATATGAAAACAATACCTATTCAAAAAGGTATTCACCCGGGCGGTAAATTAATAGAGCTTCCTTTTATTACCGGAGTGGAAAATCAGAATGGAATATCTTCTGTTCTGAATTTATATCCCAATCCCTGCAATGATTTCATCGTGTTAAAGGGAACGTTAAAAAACAAAAATCTTTCCATCTATGATATTAACGGAAGAGTGATTCGGGAGATGTATTCCGATGATATGAATACCCGGATAAATACTTCTTCGTTAAAACAAGGATTTTATTTACTCCGGTATTTTGATGGAGAGAAATATTCTTCTTTGAAATTTATCAAAAACTAAATTCTGCCTACAACACCCAATGGTAAAACCACGCCGCTGGTGGCCTGTAAATAGATTTCTCCGCATTCGGCTATTGCTCCTCTTTTTCCGAAATGATCTTCCATTAAGTTTTTAATGATGAGAGAAGAGAAACCGAGGGAGTAGGTGTTCAGGACTAAAAAGGAGTTTTCAGGTTCAAGTAATTCAGAGACGTACTTCATCATATCATTGATCATTTCCTCGAGTTTCCAATGCTCTCCATCGGGACCATGTCCGTAGGCAGGCGGATCGAGAATAATACCATGATATTTCTTACCTCTTTTTACTTCGCGTTTTACATAGGTCATTGCATCTTCCACCAGCCAGCGAATACCATCGAGATGACTTAGCTCCATATTCTCTTTCGCCCAGGTCACCACTTGTTTTATAGAGTCAAGATGCGTGATATCTGCACCGGCAGCTTTGGCAGCAAGGGATGCTCCACCGGTATAGGCAAACAAATTTAAAACACGGGGCTGATCAATTGTTTTACGAATCGTCTTTATGTTATTGTAGATATACTCCCAGTTGACAGCCTGTTCCGGAAAAATCCCTACATGCTTAAAAGAAGTTAATCCCAACCGGAAACAAATTACATCCGTCTTATTAAAAGCATACTGCATCCGCCATTGATCGGGCATATCTTTCAACTTTTTCCAGGTACCTGCCGAACTGCTTTTAGGAACAAAACGCACATGTGCTCTCTTCTCCCATTCTTTTACCTCCCATTTTCTACTCCAGACAGCCTGCGGCTCGGGGCGGATGGTAATGTACTTTCCAAAACGTTCTAATTTCTCAAAATCACCACAGTCAAGTAGTTCGTAATCAGTAAATTTTTCGGGAGTGAGGAGTAACATTGTGGCGAAAGTAATAAATATGCATTAGGCTGCCAGCTACCGGCTTCCGGCTATTCTTTTGTATATATAATTTATGGTACATTATAAATACTCTCTGAAGGATAAAAGGTGGTAGCACGCGGCGAAAGTTCGTCATTGAAATAAAAAATTATCGGTAGAAAAAATAGCTGGCAGCCGGAAGCTGGTAGCCGGTAGCAAAAGTGTTTTTATTACTATAGGTACTATAAATCGAAAAAATATAATTAGAACGACAAAACAGCATGTTCATATCTCTGTTCATATCGCAAAAAGCTGTTCATATCTATACGACAACATTATTTGGAATTGTAAAAGGCGGGTAGCTTAAATATAAACCTATCGCTTCCTAATTTTTAACCCCTGAATTTGTGAATCCTTATGAACGAAGTTATTCACCATTTATACTCTTTTTTGATCAGGTATTAATGAACAGACTACTTTATCAACAGTTGTTAATAACAATGCTGCTTGTTTTATTATCAATAGTTTAACCTGTTAAATCTATCCATAAAATTGTGAATAAAGTGGGATAAGTTGCCTCATCAAGGGTTTCATCAAAAAGGAATACACATTATGAACAGCTATATATTAACATATAATACTTATTAAATAAATATATAAATAATATACTGTGTGTAAAACCTGCTTGCTGAAAAATGGACCTAATGTTAAACTGATTTTTAAATCATAACAAATCCCCCTATCTGGTTTTTCCCCCATACTTTTGCCCTCAGAAAAACGTTTTAACCGAACTATGTCACATCCAATCACAGAATCTGAACTCCAACTGCAGGGTTTCGTCAATGAACCTGTAGATCCACGCCTGGACCTTTTTGAGGCCATTCGTGACCTAAAAGTGCAGAAAAATGCTGTTATATTGGCACATTATTATCAGGATTCTGATATTCAGGATATTGCAGATTATATCGGCGATAGTTTAGGTTTAGCACAAGAGGCAGCGCGGACCAAAGCGGACATGATTGTTTTTGCAGGTGTTCATTTTATGGCGGAAACTGCCAAGTTGTTGAATCCTACCAAAAAAGTAGTCATGCCGGATTATCGGGCAGGTTGTTCACTCGCCGATTCTTGTCCGCCGGATGAGTTTAGAAAATTTCGGGAAGCCCATCCTGACCATGTCGTGATCAGTTACATCAACTGCACCGCTGCGATCAAGGCACAGAGTGATATCATTTGCACCTCGAGTAATGCCGTGAAAGTAGTGCAGAGTGTACCGGAAGCGACACCTATTATTTTTGCTCCCGATAAAAACCTGGGTGCCTGGGTAGCCAAGAAGACCGGTCGCGATCTCTTATTATGGGACGGTACCTGCATGGTGCATGAAATTTTCTCCTTGGAAAAGATTACCAAATTAAAAGCGCAACATCCGGATGCTTTGTTCATTGCTCATCCCGAGTGTGAAGAAGTTGTATTGAAACTTGCCGATTTTATCGGATCTACTACAGGTATGCTGAATTTCACAAAGGAAAATCCTGCCAGGTCATTCATTGTTGCCACAGAGAGCGGGATTTTACATCAGATGGCCAAAGCATCTCCCACAAAAACTTTTATTCCGGCACCTCCCAATAACAACTGTGCCTGCAACGATTGTCCACACATGAAACTCAATACGCTGGAGAAACTCTATCTCTGCATGAAACACGAGCGCCCTGAAGTAACTATTGATCCTGCTCTTTTTGATGCTGCCCTAAAACCCCTCCAACGGATGCTGGAAATTAGTAAGTAAAAAAATTTTTCGACAATACAAATCCCACCGCAAATCCCAACTTTAGCGAGGCTTCGGTGGGCAGGCATAAAAAATCAGCGTCACTTGTCTCGGGACGAAGTAACGAGATCTGCGTTCTATCAAAAATCTTGAATTTATAAAATGAATTTATAAAGATGAAAGTGTCATGCAATATATTACCTGATTATTATATTTTAAGTAAATCAATCTTGTATATTCGCATAGTATGAAATACCTTCTTATTTTATTTATTCTAATATGGTCTACCGCATCTTCCCAAACCGACGGACCCATGAAGTTCTATTACCCCAACGGAAAAGTGAGTTCAGAGGGAAATTTCAAAAACAATCAACCCGATGGCTACTGGAAGGCCTACTATGAAACCGGTATTTTAAAGTCAGAGGGCAATCGATTGGAAGGGAAGCTGGATAGTCTTTGGAAATTTTACGATGAGAAAGGAAATAAAACTTCGGATATCCAATACCGTGATGGTCTTAAAAACGGCTGGCAACGCGATTATTTTCCCACAGGAACCGTCTATCTCGAACGCTGGATGGTTAATGGTGCTGCGGATAGCATTGCCAATTATTATTCGGAAAAAGGATTTCTTGCACAAATAATTCCTTTGAGTGGTGGTGTAGAAAATGGTATCGCGAAAGAGTTTGCAGAGGATGGCCGTATCGTAACGCTGACCACGTATAAAAATGGTTTTTTCGTTAAGCAGGAAAAGATTAACCGGTACGATAAGTTCGGTTTTAAGCAAGGGGTATGGAAAGAATTTTATCCTTCCGGTGTGGTGAAGGAAGATGGTACCTGGAAAGATGATGTGAAGAACGGAATTTTCAGATGGCTGACTCCGGATGGAATAGTCAAGAAGATGGAGATATGGAAGAATGGTTCGCTCGTGGAGGATGAACTGGCCAATGTGAAACTGGATATTAAAAGGGAGTATCACAATACGGGCAGACCGAAGAGTTCCGTAAATATCATTAATGGTGTGAAGGAAGGTGTGTACAGAGAGTTTGATAAAGAAGGAAATATTACGATCAGTAAATTATACGAGAAGGATAAAATAATTGCAGAGGGAGGTACTGTTGATCCGCAAGGTCGTCAGCAGGGGATGTGGAAGTATTATTATCCGGACGGAAGCTATGAAGGCAGAGGGCAGCTTTAAAGATGGCTTGCGGGATGGACTTTGGGTATTTTATTACACCAACAAACAGATTCAACAGCAGGGAGCCTATTTGAAAAGTCAGCCGGAAGGAAACTGGAAATGGTTTTATCCCAATGGAAAATTGTTACGTGAAGAAAATTTCAAGAACGGAAAAGAAGATGGACCAAGCAAGGAATTCGATGAGTTTGATAACATTATTGCGAGGGTAATATGACAGGAGGTTTGCGTGAAGGTCCCTGGAAATACAAGAACGGACAATACATCGCGGAAGGAAATTATGTAGAGGGAAATCAGGATGGGATGTGGAAGCAATTTTATTCCAATGGAAAGTTAGCCTTTGAAGGGGAATATTTTGAAGGACAGGAAAACGGAGTACATAAATTTTTCTTCGACGATGGTAAGCCCAAGGAAGAACGCAAGTATCGTCTCGGTTTAAAAGAGGGAGAGTGGAAAGTATGGGACGAAACCGGCGAACTTATTTTGACAACGACGTATGAGCGGGGGGAGGTGAAAAAGATGGAAGGCGTAAAAATGAATTAGAGCGAAACCTGACTGCCGGCAGGCAGGTACGAAAGGATACGAAAGTTGTTTAAACTTCCGAAATCAAATCTGCGCAAATCCTAAAAAATCAGCGTCATCAGCGTTCCTTAAAAATATTAATGAATTGAAAAATAGTATATGAAGTTCCGGCAGGCAGGTACGAAAGAGTACGAAAGTTGCGAATTACGAAAGTTACGAGTGGGTGGAGGTTATAAACAACGATAATATTTTTTGGCGATTATTTAAAACGATCTGGAAGTAAACAATGAAAGATGTCCTTCGGTGAATGATTAAAAAAATCCGGATATAACAGTACTAGCTATATCCGGATATGATGGTTGAAATAATTTATGCTCCGGGAGGAAGGGGAGCAGGAACAATATTTTTTACCGGCGGCAAGCTTTTCAGGTATGCAAAAATAGAGCGCAGATCTTCATCCGTCATTTGAGCATAGGCTGGCCAGGGCATCAGGGGAAGTAACATACGACCGCCTTCAATACCTTTGTAATACCCTTTTCGCATAGCATTAAAAAACTGCTCTTCTGACCAATTACCAAGTCCGGTCGGATCAGGCGTCAGGTTTGCAGCGAAGGATGTTCCCCAGGGACCTTTAGCAGCGGTACCACCCATATGGAATAAAATCCAATGGTTCGAGGTAGCGGTGTCAGAACCGGGCAGAGGCAGGTTTTGAGGGTGGCCGGAAAGTAACAATGCAGGATCAGGAACGGGTCCTTTATCCGTCATCATTTTTGGGGAATGACAGTCGTTGCAGCCACTTGTATTTACAAGGTACTCACCTCTTGTAATGCTGACCGAAGAAGAATCAACCATTGCCGCTTTTTCTTGTGGGGCTGGTTGTGAACAAGAACTAAGGATGGCGGTAATGCCAAGAAGAAGGAGGGGATTTTTCATGAATTTATTATAGTATTTGATAGGGTTGTTATGAGGATAAGGGGCTATCTATTTTATAGGTTAAACGCAGTCTACAAAGATGAAATATTATTGTTTTAATAAAAATAATAAAGAATTTGGGGCATTGAAAATACAACTTGAAATGTAAAAAAGATGGACTAAAACGTATTAATTGCGCGAATTCCAGCCAAAGGAGCAGCCGAATTTTATATGGAAAAAGGCAATTTGGAAATTATGAAAAGTAAAACAGCTCATATTAGTTATGCTTACAAATCAGGAACTATTTACACCTATCTATAATTGTTATTTTTATATTATAACAGGCCTCAGTTAACTCTTTTAGAATTATTAACAGAATTAGATTATTTTTAACCCATACCCTGTCCGCTATGTCCGCTTACTGCAACTTCGTTTCACAACTAGAGATAGACCATCTTCACCGCATCTATCATGACACCGCCTATGGTTTTCCTATCAAAGAGGACAATGAATTATTCGGGCGATTGATCCTTGAAATAAATCAGGCGGGACTCAGTTGGACCACCATACTCAAAAAGGAACAGAATTTCAGAAAAGCCTATCATGCCTTCAACATAAAAAAAATTGCTTCCTACAAAGACAAGGATCGCGAGCGATTGTTGAACGATGCCGGGATCATACGCAACAGGTTAAAAGTGGATGCGGCCATAGCCAATGCAAAGACAATACTTGGTTTGCAAAAGGAATTTGGCTCCTTTAAAGCGTGGCTCGACCATTATCACCCGCTTGACAAAACCGAATGGACCAAACTGTTCAAGAAAACTTTTCGATTTACCGGAGGAGAAATTGTCAATGAGTTCCTGGTCAGTACCGGTTATCTGCCCAATGCGCACCATGAAAACTGTCCGGTATTTAAAAAGACGGTGAAAGCGAAGCCGGCCTGGATGAAAGGAAAAAACAAAAATAAATGAGCTTTCTTTTCGGAATATTCTTTACTTTACATCCATCAAATCAATTTTATGAAAAGCAAACCATTTCTTCTCCTTATTTCTATTTTAATTCCATTGATCACCGGCGGTATTTCCGGCTATTTCACTGCTGAAGGAATAACAGGTTGGTACCAGACATTGAATGCGCCCTCCTTTAATCCACCCGGATGGATCTTCGGTCCGGTATGGACAACCCTTTATATAATAATGGGTATTTCTCTGTATCTGGTATTGATAAAACCCGATTCCGCACTTAGAACAACCGCCATCAGAGTTTTCTTTTTGCAGCTCACGCTCAATTTCCTCTGGAGTTTTTTCTTTTTCTATTTTAGAAACATCGGCCTCGCACTCGTCGATATACTTTTAATGTGGGGAAGTATTGTCTGGATGATCATGCTCTTCCGGCGAATCCATCCTGCAGCCGGATACATGAACATTCCGTATTTGCTCTGGGTGAGTTTCGCGACGGTGTTAAATGGTGCGTATTTATTCCTTAATTAATCTAAAAATGCAAATGGATTTTTTCATTGTAGATGAGATATGTTTGTTAATTAAATTATATCATCGTAACCAATTTCGTGAAAAATTACCGGGCTTATCATTCCTATCAGTGAAAAATCCTCCTTCGCCAACTATGTGCGCCAAAGCTTTAGCGACGGCGTACTTTGTGCTCCAAAACTTTAGTGAAGGAGCAGGCTTCGGCGGGCAGGAATAAAAAATCAGCTTCACTTGTCTCGGGATGAAGTAACGAGATCTGCGTTCCTGATGGGGTTTTAAAATTATGTAAGTCACAAGTTAGCAACAATTATAAGATCAGCAATATGACAAACATTGAAAGCAAGAAAATATCTATAATAAGAAATTTAATTCTAATTGTTTTGACTTTTCAAATATCATTTTGCACAGTACAAGTGAAAGAAAAATCGATAAATGATACAACAAAAAACGGAATAAACAATCAACCAACAAATTCAAATCAAAGTACAACATTTCCGCAAATTCACACCAATTTAAATGGAATGGTAAGGGAGTTTGTAAGGACAATGTATCAAGACAAAAAAGGGAACTATTGGTTTGGAACAAATGGAAATGGGATTATACGCTACGATGGTAAAACACTTGAAAAAATTTCAATCGAAGGACTCCGCACACTTAATGTTGTTAGAGAAATTGTTGAAGATAAAGCAGGACATTTATGGTTTGGGACTGACTATGGCCTCATAAAATACGATGGTGAAAAATTTACTACATACTCAAAAAAAGATGGCCTGCAAGATGATGAAATTTAAAAGCTGACAATTGACAAAAGCGGACTCATTTGGGTTGGTTCGATTGGTGGGGTTAGTCATTTTGACGGCAAAAATACTACCGATGGAAATGGAATTTTCAAACACAAAAGTGGCGAATTCATTCATTTAACATCTAAAAATGGACTTACAGACAATAATATCGCGGATATTTTAGAAGACAAGCAAGGAAATATTTGGATTGGAACTTTTAATGGTGGTGTGAGTAAATATGATGGTAAAACATACTAACTTCACTAAAGGATGGATATTATTGAAGGTATAGAAACCTATAATTTTGTGAAAAGGAAGCCAGGGAAATATTTGGTTTTCGGCAGAAGGTTATGGCGTGTACCGATACGATGGAGCAAATTTCACCCAATTCACAACGGAAAACGGATTAACCACAAACGTGGTTCAAAGTATACTTGAGGATAACAAAGGTCAACTTTGGTTCGGCACCTGGCAAGGAATAAGTATTTATGACGGAAATAATTTTATGAACGCTAAAGACAAAGAACCTTGGACGAAGTAAAAATAACTGTTGCAAACAGCACATTTGCATTAGGCGGGTTTTCGTGCTCCGCAGACAATTTGGTGGTAGCAGAAGTTTGTTACCCCATAAACACCTGCCTGCCCTAGCCGAGCAGGTGTTAATAATCAAAAATCCCGCCTATCGCAAATCTACCAAAGAATGAAACGCTACTTATAGCATTTAATTACCAGAATAGTATAAGTACTACTTTTACTCCCATGTTAAAAACCGAACTATCAGCCCATTGTTTGAGAATTTTAGAAGAAAAGATGGCTGCAATACAAGGCGACCTTGACGAATTAATACAGTCTATTCAGGGCGAATCCAAAAGTTCCGCCGGTGATAAGCACGAAACGGCACGTGCCATGATGAATATTGAGCAGGAGAAGTTGGGACGGCAGTTAGAGGAAGTACTTCAGATGAAAGAAGTTTTTCAGAGGATAGATTTTAAAAAGCACTCAGACCTCATCGTTCCGGGAAGCCTGATTTCAACCGATAAGGGTATATTTTTATTGAGTATAGCATTGGGCAAAAGTGGTTTTTAATAATGAAGAATACATATTACTCTCTCCACAATCTCCATTGGGAAGGGTGTTGCTGGGAAGACGAAAAGGCGACCGGGTTTCGATCAATGGAAAAGATTTTAATGTGATGAGGTTGGATTAAAAGTGTGACAGTTTGTGGAAACATCTCCTCAAAATCAAAAATCTTAATTCTGATAAAGAGGGCGTTCATTTTTCGGAATTTTGTAAGCATCACCTGTGAAATATTAACACAAGATGTTTAAGAAGTTGCAAGCTCTATATTGAAGATAAAAGATATTATTTTACTTTAGCCCCCACAAACCTCAACGCATTTATACCCCAATGAAAACCGCACTTGCCACCCTTCTCCTCTCTTTCCTCTTCCTCCATCAAATCCGGGCCAACGATATCGTTGTAGAAAATTCGGACTTCCTCCGGCTTATGCCACCATTACAGATGCTGTTAACGCTGCAGCCGATGGCGATCGGATCATTATCAAGAACAGAGCAGGGAATATACCCTGGATTGAAAATGTAATTATAACGAAGGCGCTGGAGTTTCTACCTTTCGAAAACGATACTTTCTTCGTGGTGCAGGGAAACTATACGGTGAATATTGCTTCCGGAAAGACCGTCACCTTTATCGGAATGAGAAATACAAATGGCAATATCATTACCTCTTCTCCCCCCTCCGGAAACAAAGTAGCCACAATAAATATTTTCGGTAGTTGGCTGATGTCGGGATATGTGGAGCTGCCCGCTGCAGGCTATGGCGTCAATGTGGTACATACACAGTTTGACAGTGGTTATATTCGCGCGTACTTTGGCAGTGTGATTGGTTGTGATATTACATCAGGAGTGAGCAGGGCAATTTGGTTTTCAAGCGGCAGCGCAACGCTGAACGACACGCTGGCGATTATTGGCAATAAAGTGAATATGAATAACACTTCTACGGAAGCAGTATACATCACCACCACTACATCACGGCTACATCTCCGTAATAATTTTATTAAACACCGCTCAACCGGCATTGAATTGGTGAGTCTCGCAAGCGGGTATAACCTCATTTATAATAATACGATACTGGCCTACTCTACATCAAGTACTACTTTCGGGTTGCGCATCTCCAATGTTCAAACAAGCGCTATTTGTGAAGTGATGAACAATGTCATCGACGCGACATCAACAGGGAATAATTATGGTATTTATAATATCGGAAGTAATTTGGGTACCACGAATATTTATTATAATCATGTGGAAAGCAATTTCACTACTCCGATTTCTACTGGCTGGACGTTCAGCGGCAACAATACTGCTTCCGTTCCCGTAACGCTTCAGGCCGACGGGCAGCTGAGTGTTGGTTCTACAGCAATAGATAACGGAAATCCTGCGGCACCCTATTACGATCTCGATCTGAGTATCGGTGATCCCGGCGCTTATGGCGGTTCATTTACACTGAATAATTTCTTCCCAATTCATGCAGGTGGAGCCAGGGTATTTATGTATACCTATCCCTTTAATGTGCGACAGGGAAACACCTTGAATATTAAAGCCAGCTCCTACGATCGTTAATCTATTCATCATTTATCAAAACAACCATAGAATGATGAAGAAATTTATCTGCATGCTGACCTGTATGATGGCAATTACTACAGCTATTCATGCACAGTCGATTCAAACGGCGGAGTATTTCTGGGATACTGATCCGGGTATTGGAAACGGAATGGTGTTAACAGCAGTGGACGGATCGTTTAACGAAGCGATAGAAGATGCGCTGGCCACGGTCAGCAATTTGCCTTCTATAGGCTCACATATCTTTGCGGTGCGTTTCAAAGATGGTGACAATACGTGGGGACCTGTTTTTCGTACTACCGTTCAGGTATTACCGAATATCACTACCATCAGAGCTATTGCTGTGGATGAAGCCGAAGTGTTTTGGGATAATGATCCGGGTCAGGGTAATGCAACCGCCATGATTGCTTTTAACGGGAATTTCGATGAGGCGATTGAAACCCTCATTAAAAATTCGCTCGCATTACCTGCCGGTCAAGGAGTTCATACCTTGAATATCCGGGCAAAGGATGTTGCAGGAAATTGGGGACCTGTTTTTTCTCTGATTATAAACAAGGAACCCAATATTACTTCTACACGTTCTGTAAACATTGCAGCCGCTGAATATTTCTGGGATACTGATCCGGGCCCCGGAAATGGAAATGTCTTACTGGCATTTGATGGTAATTTCAACCAGGCGCTGGAAGTGGTCTACAATCCGCTGTCCGTAGCTGCGCTGAATCCGGGTGTTCATCGTCTTGGTCTTCGTGTGAAGGATGCGGCCGGCAATTGGGGTGTTGTTTTTAGCACGATTGTAGAAATTCAATCTTCCATCAGTACTATACGTGCAGTTAAAGTAATTTCCGGTGAATATTATTTTGATACAGATCCGGGTAACGGTAACGCCACTCCGATGATTGCCTTTGATGGAAATTTTAACAATGCTTTAGAAACCATTGCAGGCAACACGATCCCTTCGCCCGTGTCGCAGGGTACGCATACGCTGTATATGAGAGCAAAAGACATAGCAGGGAACTGGGGGCGTAGTTTTGGTGTTGTTGTGAATGTAGATACTTCCATCAACAGTTTCAGCGCTGTCATTTCCGGACTAGCTTCTTTTTGCAGCCCTGTTACAAATCCGCAGGGATATAGCACACCACTAACTTCAGGAAATTCTTATAGCTGGAATATCATCGGTGGTTCCATCGTTTCAGGACAAGGCACGAACGCTGTTCAGGTCAACTGGAATGCCACAGGATTTCATTCGATCACTGTCATTGAGTGCAATGCCGGACAAACCATTTGCGATACCGCGCAGCTAATAGTAAATATCTATTCATCTCAAACTGTCAATCAAACGCAGAGTATCTGCAGCGGTGACAGTATTCTCATCCACGGACAATGGCAATTCAACGCAGGAGTGTATACGCAGGTGTACACGAGCGCGAACGGTTGCGATAGCACGGTAATCGTAACACTGGGAACCATCTCCCGCCTATAGTATACAGAACACCGTAAATGTGGTAAGCGGAGATAGTGTCTTTCTGGCAGGAGCATGGAGAAAAACACCGGGCACCTATATTGATAATTTTACCACAATCAATGGCTGCGACAGTATCGTCACCACCACCGTGATCGTGACATTTACCACTACGATTACCGGTGCAACAGCGCTCTGTCAATCGCAGGCCGTTAATATTTCTTATACAGCTACATTACACCCCGGCAGCAGTTATAACTGGAGTGTTAATGGCGGTAACATTACCGGAAGCAGCGGCATCAATCAGGTTACCGTAACCTGGAATGTGAATGGCAACAACACCATTACTGTAATTGAATGTAACAGCAACCTCAGTTTTTGCGATACCGCAGTGCTCACTGTTGTTGTGGCAGGTGGAATTCCTGTCATCAGTACGATCAGCATCTGCACGGGGGATTCGGTATTCATCAACAATGCCTGGCAAACCGCAGCGGGAACGTTTTACGATACTATTCCCGGCAGTGGTGCCTGTGATACCATCCTCATCACTAACCTTGGCGTATATCCGAATTATGCCGATACCACACAATTGGTGATAAATTCCGGCGATAGTGCCTTCCTCGCAGGTGTCTGGCAACAAACTACCGGAGTATATGTTGATAATTTCATTTCATCTGCCGGTTGCGATTCTATCATTGTTACCTATTTGTTGGTCATCGTAGGGTTGGAAGAAACATCTGAAGAGCAATTCGAACTCTGGCCGAATCCTGCCTCCGATGGTTTTTATCTGAAGAATCTTTCGACACAGACGGGGATGATATCGGTCTTTGATCAGAACGGAAGACTGTTGTTGCGGCAGATGTCAACTACGGGAATTGTATATTTGGATGTAAGGATGTTTGCTGTGGGGATGTATTATTTGCAGATGGAAGCAAATGAGAAAAGGTATTTTCGCAGACTGGAAATAGTACGGTGAAAGTGCCGATCTTTGGGAGAACATCTTGTCTTTTTAACAGTTGATTTTTCCTGTATTGTCAAGTTTCTGAAATGGTGTCGGTTAGATTCTGTCATTCGGGATGTTTTGAACAATGGAATAGTATTGAATAAAGGGAATTTTCCAACTGCTATCTTAGCCATACCAACACCTAATTACCATGTCCTCCTTCCATTCCATCATCAACAGTGTTAAAGAATTTCATGAAGTCTTCGGACTCGATTACGAAGAATCGCCGCGTGCGGATATTGATATGCGTATGATTGAACTGCGCCACCGTTTGATGGCAGAGGAAAACGATGAGTACCTTGAAGCCGCAAAGAACAATGATCTGGTGCAGATCGCGGATGCCCTGGGGGATAAACTCTATATCCTTTGCGGAACCATTATCGCGCATGGATTGCAGCATAAGATCGTAGAGGTCTTTGAAGAAATTCACCGTAGCAATATGAGTAAACTTGATGAAAACGGTCAGCCTCTCCGCCGTGAAGATGGAAAGATCATGAAAAGCAAGCTATACTTCACTCCGGATATTGATACCGTGCTGACGCGCTGAGGAATTCTTTGCAAAACATTTTTACTTTATCATTTCGTTTTAAGGAGGGAATAATAATTTATCAGGAACACTGATCCCGCAAAGCGGGATACGCTGATTTTTTATGATTTTCGCGATTCGTTCATTCGCGGATTCGTCCATTCGTAGATTCGTCCATTCGTAGATTCGTCCATTCGCGGATTCGTCCATTCGCGGATTCGTCCATTCGTATTTCGTATATTCGTACCCCTGAAGTAGAGATAAGAAAGAGGAGAGTGCTCCTTTTTCTTATCACACTTCAGGGGATATTCGTACTTTCGTAACCCCCTAAAGTTTTTATTTCATTGACCACTATGACCACAAGAACCAGGTTCGCTCCATCCCCCACAGGCCCGCTCCATATGGGAGGTGTACGTACTGCACTATATGCTTACCTCTTTGCTAAACAGCAACAGGGAAAATTTATCCTGCGCATTGAAGATACCGACCAGAATCGTTACGTGCCGGGAGCAGAGGAATATATCATTGAAGCACTCACCTGGTGTGGGATCATTCCGGATGAAGGTGTGGGCTTTGGTGGAAAACACGAACCTTATCGTCAGAGTGAACGCAAGCACAAAGGTTTTTACATGAACTATGCGCAGCAACTGCTGAATAATGGAAATGCCTACTATGCCTTTGACCGCCCGGAGGATATTGATATCGCCCGGAAGAATGCGGAGACAGATGGCGTGCAGGGATGGCAGTACGACGCATCTACACGAATGGGGATGCGCAATTCTTTGAGTTTGCCGGAACAGGAAGTAAGGCATTTGCTGGATCAGGGAACGCAATATGTGATCCGGTTGAAAGTGAATCCGGGACAGACACTAACGTTCACGGATATGATAAGAGGCGAGGTTTCGTTTGATAGTTCGCTGGTGGATGATAAAGTTCTCATCAAAGCAGATGGTATGCCTACTTATCACCTGGCGCATATCGTGGACGATATCATGATGGAGATTACCCATGCTATTCGCGGAGAAGAATGGCTGCCCTCTGCTCCCGCGCATATTCTGATCTACCAATATCTCGGTATACCCATGCCGTTATATGCCCATCTTCCTCTATTGTTAAAGCCGGAAGGGAATGGAAAACTCAGCAAGCGCGATGGTGATCGTCTGGGATTTCCGGTGTTTCCGTTACAATGGAAGGATCCTGTAACGGGAGAGATCTCATCAGGTTATCGCGAGAAAGGGTATTATCCGGAGTCTTTTGTGAATATGCTGGCGATGCTGGGATGGAATCCGGGAACAGAACAGGAAGTGTTCACGATGGAGGAGCTCATCAATGCATTTTCATTTGAGCGTGTGCACAAGGCTGGTGCGCGATTTGACCCTGACAAAGCCAAGTGGTACAACGAACAACGACTGCGTCATTCGAATGATGAAGAGTTGGGACTCAAATTTTCGATGGAACTGAAGTCGATATTAGGAGAAGAAGATCCCCGCTCAAGTCATGATTTTGCAACTGGTGCAGTGAAATTACTCAAGGAAAGAGTCCAGTTTGAAAACGAGTTTTACGAGACCGGAAAATACCTTTTTGAAGCACCTTCAACCTATGACGAGAAAGTAATTGCGAAGCGATGGAATGAGAAATCCAAAACTTTCTTCCAGGCATTGCCGGATGTACTCACGAAAGTGGAGCACTTCACCGCTGAAAATTGCAAGGCGGCCTTTGAACAACTGGCCACGGAGCAGGGAATGAAACCGGGTGATGTGCTGCAATTGTTCCGCGTCATCGTGAGCGGGCAGGGAAGCGGTGTAGATCTATTTGGGATGGTAGAATTGCTTGGTCGTTCTGAAATTATTTCCAGAATTCAAAAAGCTCTTACATCAATTTAACCTTCAGATTTAAACGCAGCGAACGCGACGGAACCGCAACGATCGCGGCGATTAATTTCACGCTACTATATATTTCAGGTTTAACGCAGCGCCCGCCGCGAAATCGCTGCGCTCGTGGCGTTTAAATTCGTGCTATCTTTGTACCATGTCAGTAGAAAAAGGACCAAATTTCTTAGAGGAAATCATTGCCGAAGATATTAAAAATGGCAAACACGGAGGACGCGTATTAACCCGCTTCCCGCCCGAACCCAATGGGTATTTGCACATTGGCCATAGCAAATCGATTTGTGTGAATTTTGGCCTTGCACAGCAATTTGGCGGCACCACGAACCTGCGTTTCGACGACACCAATCCTGAGAAGGAAGAGACCGAATATGTGGACAGCATCAAAGCGGATATCAAATGGCTGGGCTTTGAATGGGCGAAGGAATGCTATGCCTCTGATTATTTCCCGAAGCTGTACGATTTCGCGGTGCGGTTGATAAAGATGGGTCTGGCGTATGTGGATGATAGCAGCGCAGAAGAGATTGCTGCGATGAAAGGCTCACCAACGGTTCCCGGAACGGATAGTCCTTACCGTTCCCGCACCATTGAGGAGAATGTAGATTTATTTGAACGTATGCGCAAGGGAGAATTTAAGGATGGCGAGAAAGTCCTGCGTGCGAAAGTCGACATGGCCTCTCCGAACATGCATTTCCGCGACCCTCTTATGTACCGAATACGCCATACCGAACATCACCGCACCGGCAACGAATGGTGCATCTATCCCATGTACGATTTCGCGCATGGACAAAGTGATGCCATCGAAGAGATCACCCATTCCATCTGTACACTCGAGTTTGAAGTACATCGGCCGCTGTACGAGTGGTTCATCGAAAAGCTGGAACTCTTCCCGAGCAGGCAGTACGAGATGGCCCGCCTCAACCTGAACTATACAGTCATGAGCAAGCGCAAGTTGTTGCAACTGGTGCAGGAGAAGCATGTCAGCGGTTGGGATGATCCCCGTATGCCCACCATTTCTGCGTTAAGGCGCAGGGGTTATACTCCTGAGAGCATCCGCAACTTCGCTGAGAAAGTGGGCGTAGCGAGGAGAGAGAATATTATTGATGTAGGTCTGCTGGAATTTTGTGTGAGGGAAGATCTGAACAAGCGCTCTACCCGGGTGATGGCTGTCCTGGATCCGTTAAAGCTGGTGATCGAAAATTATCCGGCAGGGCAGATGGAACTGCTCCCGACCGAAAACAACACCGAAGATCCGCTGTCCGGCACCCGTGAAATGCCGTTCAGCAGTGAATTATTCATTGAGCGGGATGATTTCATGGAAGTCCCCGAGAAGAAATATTTCCGTCTCTCCCCGGGTAAGATGGTCCGACTCAAGAGTGCTTATATTGTAGAGTGTACCGGATTTGATAAGGATGAGAAGGGCCATATAACGGTGGTGCGTGCCCGCTATATTCCCGAGAGCAAGAGTGGCCACGACCAAAGCGGATTACAGGTGAAGGGCGTCATCCACTGGGTGAGTGCGGCCCATGCAATAAAAGCAGAAGTGCGCCTCTACGACCGTCTCTTCAAAGTAGAAGATCCATCGAGCGAAGAAGGCGATTTCAAGGAGTACATCAATCCCGATAGTCTGCAAATCATTCACAGAAGCCATGTTGGAGCCCTCCTTAGGCGATGCAAAGCCTGGAGATTTCTTCCAGTTCATGCGGAAGGGATACTTTGTACCGGATACCGATAGCACATCAGCTAAACCGGTGTTTAATCGCACGGTGGGGTTGAAGGATGGATGGACGAAAAAATGAGAGGAGAACGTGTAGGATTTGAGCATCCTACCATATAGATTTCACCTTTGAATAAATATTGTCGGTCGTCAGACAACCTCCACTACAGCAGAAGATATTGCTTTCAAAAGAGTTGGAAAATGAGGTCATCGATACTAAACTTTTTAATTCTGTTAGAAGTTTTTTCATTTTTTTGAAGCAACATCTTAGCCGGTAATTGAAGAGGGAATTTAAAACCATATAAATACATTTTAACCCGCAAATCGGGGAACTCATTAAAAAGTATTATATCAACAGCATGAAAACCATTGTATTCACACTATTGCTTTTTGTTTTTAGCTCTGGTGAAGTATTCGCTCAAGCCACCAGGTGGATTGATGATATCGTTGTTGATAGTACATTGGATGAAGCTGGTTTTAAGATTTGTAATGCTGATGATCAGATCATACAATATATTAATGATGGAAATGGTGTACAATACCGGGGAGGGAAGCAAGTGATAGACTCCCTTTTTTTATCAGTATATCATCCGGTGGATAGTCGGGAATCAGGGTTGGTACGCATTCGATTTATTGTAAACTGCAAAGGTGAAACAGGTCGCTTTAGACTCCTGAGTTCAGATCTGAATTATCAACCTTTTCAGTTTTCCCCGACAATAACTACACAATTGCTGAATATTGCAAAAGCAATGAATGATTGGGAACCTAAAATCTGGAAAGAAACGAAAGTAGATTATTATCAATATCTGATTTTGAAAATTGAAAATGGAAAACTAACACATATTTTACCGTGAAGAGAGCAGGGATTAGTATAATTTTAGTTTTAGTTGCCGGTATCATTCAAGCACAACCAAATTGCAACGCGCTGCTATGGAAAGGAGACACTGCACAGTATAAAGCGTGCGTACTCTTAACCGGGAATCAGCAGAAGTTTTATCAGTTCAGTAAGGAGTTTCATAGTTTGGTAGATTCTGCCCTTCTAATATGCCCCTATTTTGCATATGCTTATAGAGAAAAAGCTGCACCTTATGTCAAGTCGGGAAACTTCATTGAATGGAAGAAGTATATTGATCTTGCTGTAAAATACGATAGTTTAAGTTACTTACCTGTTCGTGCTTCCCTGAGGTATAAATTTTTTGGTGATTATGAAGGAACAATAAGCGATATTGAACTTCTTGAAAAAATCAGTGGTTCTGACATCGGAAATACATCAAACGGAACATACCATCTCGCCATAGTAAAGGCACTTTGTTATAAGAAAGTGGGAAATATACAGGAGGGAATTTCCATCATTGAAAGCACCTTGAGTAAACAACATTATGCTGTTGGATCATTTGACTATCTTCATCTGGGAGTTATGTATGGTCAATCAGGAGACTATGAGAAAGCAATTGTTGCATTAAAAAAGCAACAAGCCTCGCATGATTTCGCGGAGGTGCAATATTATTTACGTTATATTATAAAAAGATGAATAACATAGCAGCTTATCATACGGCGAAGCAATCAGCATTAAATTATTACGCAGAGAAGAGGCGAATGTTTGATCAATACCATTATATGATTGATCAAGTCTCTGAAGAGGATATTTACAAGTTGTGAGTCCAAAGACCAGGTCACTTTTTTAAATACAGGGGAATTATTTATTTTGTTCGACATATTTCCTATTACTACAGTGCCGGCCTATCCTTGCACGCAGTACCCCGAAAAATTTAAAAATCTTTCGGGATTAGGAACATAGGGATTTCGTATTATTTATCTAACCCTTCATCATCGTTATTATGGAGGAAGCTTGCTGGGTTAAGAAAATGTAAAGCGGACACTGTAATTTTGACAGAAAATGAGGAGGATATGTTTTTGAATTCACTTTTTTTAATATTTTTGACTATACTATATTTTGCAGTGACGAAACCATCCGTAATAACGATGTTCATGAGGGAAAGAAGAACACGTATATGCAGGGGAATTCATGGGTATAGGAATTGTTTAGTTGGCTGTAAAAACAGGAACTTTCCTTAAGTGGGAGTGCTCCTTTAGTAAGTATTGGAAACAACAAAAAACGATTTCACCATGAAAAGTCTTTTAGCATTTATTATTTTAATTTCCTCTGCCACCAATTTAGTTGCACAGAGTTATGGCCGGAACCGGTTGGATTCATTGCTTGGAGTCCTTCCCAAAGCCAGCGTAGATACCCACAAGGTATTTCTGATGGCGCAGATTTCCTATTCGTATAGTACTATTCTGCCCGATTCCGGACTTATCTATGGCACTAAGGCCATTGAACTGGCGAAACAAATCAATTGGGAAAAAGGGATTGGCAACTCCTATTATTTCAGAGGTGCTAATTATCTCAATATGTCTAAGCTGCCGGAAAGTCTGGATGATTATCTGAATGCGAGGAAGTATTTTGAAAAGGCGGGAGATCTTGGAAAGTTGGCCGGAACACTGAGTAATATTGGTGCGGTGTATGCTTATCAGGGTAAGGAAGAGAAGGCACTGGAATATTTTTTAAAGGCCCTTGACATTAACAGAAAGCATTTTCCGGGAGGCGATTTTGAAGCCGCTAACCTGGGAAATATCGGTGTCATCTATTATAATCGCAATGACCTTGAGAGGGCCCTCGATTTTCAATTACAGGCTTTGAATATTTATAAAAAGAAAAACCGTGTCGCTTTGATTCCCCATTCCGAGGTAAGTATCGCCGGAGTTTATATCGGTATGAAAAATTATGTGGAAGCCTTGAAATATAGTCAACAGGCACTGGATGCAGCAAGAGATTTGGGCGATGAAAGCGTGATGGCGAATAGTTATGCCTATAAAGGAACTGCGATCTTGCATATTGTAACGCAAAACAATCAAAAACTTCTGGATAGTTTGTATCGTAGTAATAAGGAGGCTGCTCTGAATGAAGCAAAGGCTAACCTCGACAGTGCGTTGACTAAACTTGAAATGTTGGGTGACCAGATTCAGTTGACAACGGTGTATAAGTCCTTGATTGAATTGGAAGAGTACAGAGGCAATTATAAGCAAGCATTGGCCTATTTAAAAATTTACAAAGCCAGCGATGACTCACTTTTCACTTCCGACAATAACGATAAGATTTTACAGTCGTCGATGCAATATGAATTTGAAAAGAAGGAAGCTACCGCCAGACTCGAGCAGGAAAAGAAGGATGCTATTCAGAAAAATATCCGCAATGCCATCACCGGAGGATTGATAGGCACATCTTTTTTCTTATTGATAGTTTATCGTCAGCGGAATAAAATTTCGAAAGAAAAAGCACGTAGCGAAGAATTGTTGTTGAACATTTTACCGTCAGAAGTAGCCCAGGAACTAAAAACGAAGGGTAGTGCCGATGCCCGCCAGTTTGATCAGGTAACGGTCATGTTCACGGATTTCAAAGGGTTTACACAAATTTCGGAACGACTCACTCCGGCGGAATTGGTAGCAGAGATCCATACCTGTTTCAAAGCCTTTGATCAAATCATTACCAAATACAATATCGAAAAATTAAAACCATTGGTGATGCGTACATGTGTGCAGGAGGATTACCGGTGGCCAATACTACACATGCGACTGATGTTGTGAATGCGGCCTTGGAAATACAGCAGTTCATGAAAAACCATCTGCAGCAACGAAAGCAGGAAAACAAGGAAGGTTTCGAAATAAGAATAGGCATTCACACCGGAACTGTTGTAGCCGGAATAGTAGGCGTAAAAAATTCGCTTATGATATTTGGGGAGATACGGTAAATCTGGCATCACGGATTGAATCTTCCGGAGAAGCGGGAAAAGTAAACATCAGCAGCAGTACCTATGCCCTGGTGAAAGATAAATTCCATTGTGTTCATCGCGGGAAAATTCAAGCGAAGAATAAGGGTGAGATAGATATGTACTTTGTTATCCAAAGCCAGGAGAACGCAGTATAATTTTGTGGCTGGAAGGAAATGAGCACATTAATTTATTTTATAGGTTTACACGAATATCAACTACACTAACGGATATAATTTTGCGACCTGGAAAAAATAAAGGCCTGTCTCATCCTTCGATTATAGTTTCGAAGTTCTTCTTGCCTATCCTGCTTTTGTTTATATGTTCGTGTGATCATATAGATGAAGAAGATATTGCATCTACCGATTTATTTCCACAACCCGTTAGTTACCCGATAAAAATAAAAGAGGGATATACCATAAATCCGGTAACCGGCGACAGCATATTACCTATTGTAAATTCATTCGGAGATATTTAATGACAGGAGTCCCCATTCCCGTTCAGCTTACCATTGTTTCCCCCGATAGTCTCGAATTGCCAAAAGTCACAGAAGCAAAGCCTTTCTCCACAGCAAAAGGATACACGCATCGTCACCCGATACGAACACCTCCTGTGGTTGTAACAATTGACTCCAATAGGATGAAGCGGATTCCATTCTCTGCTATTGATTCCGGAGATACATCACATTATATTCTCAACAGCATTGGGCAAAGGGTGCAAACCGGAATACCTGTACCTGCCCGGGGTAATGCCGTAGCGGTGAGACATACTAAACCGGTGAAAGCATCTCCACCACGACGAAAGGAGGATGCCAGCACCAATATTAAGTTTCTCGATGCTGAGAATGGTTTGAATTCCTCTTATATCCTGTCTGTGATTGAGGATCATCAGGGTCATATCTGGATGGGAACGGATGGTGTGGGTGCGAGTGTATATGATGGCGAGTATTTCCGTCACTTCACAGAGAAAGATGGACTTCCTCAAAATATCGTGAAGTCAATAGTGGAAGATAGAAGCGGAAATATCTGGTTGGGAACATGGGGTGGCGGGGTCTGTGTCTACAATGGAAAAGGATTAACTGTTTACAATGAAACAGGGGGACTTACCAGTAACATCATTCGTCATATGATCATGGATCACAAAGGTCGGATCTGGCTGGGTACAGATGGAGGGTTAAGTGTTTTCGATGGCAAAGCTTTTACGCATTACACCTCTAAGGAAGGATTGCCGGGCGACAAGGTAACAGCCGTTTTTGAAGACTCAAAAGGGAACATCTGGATAGGGACGAATACCGCTGGTGTGGCTGTTTTTGATGGACAAAATTTTACTCAACTTCCTGCTAAAGACAATTTCTTGAATACTATTATTTGGTGTATTAATGAGGATCAACGGGGGAATATTTGGTTCGGGACCAATGGTGGTGGAGTATATGTTTACAATGGAACACACTTTGTAAAATATACAACTACAGAGGGATTGTCTGATAATTTTATTTGGTCATTGATTGCGGATCATAATGGAAATATGTGGATAGGGACTTCGTCGGCAGGTGTAACCATGTTTGATGGTCAACAGTTCACAGTGTATAGTGAAAACGAAGGACTATCCAATAAAATGGTGCGCACTATTTTAGAGGATAAATGCGGAAACATCTGGATGGGGACCAATGGTGGCGGACTAAACATTTATAACGGTAATGGATTTACCCATTTTACTGAAAAGGAAGGGTTATCCCATTTCAAGGTTTTGTCAATGACAGAGGATCATCAGGGAAATGTTTGGATGGGCACCAATGGTGGCGGGGTAAGTATAATGCGCGACACTGTTGTCCAACATCTTACGGAAACGCAAGGACTATTATCAAACAATATTATTTCGCTTACCACGGATCACCAAAACCGGAAGTGGCTGAGCACCTGGGGCCGTGGGGTGCAAGTTTACGATGGAAAAACGTTAACAAATTTTGGAAAGTCAAATGGACTCACAGATGACCGGTGCACATTTGTTCTTCATGACCGGAAAGGAAACACCTGGCTCGGAACACAGTATTCCGGAATTGCTATTTATGACGGTAAAACATTCAAGCACTTCACAGAGAAAGAAGGTTTGTCAAGCAATAATATTCGATATCTGCTGGAAGACAGCAAAGGCAATATATGGATTTGTACACATGGTGGCGGTGTGAGCGTTTACGATGGAAAGAATATTACCCACTTTACGGAGCGGGAAGGGATATCGGATAATTTGATCTGGATGGCGCATGAAGATCAGCATCACAACATCTGGTTCGCCACAGAGCAAGGAGGTGTTAGTGTATATGATGGAAAGCAATTTACCCATATCACCGAAAAGGAAGGGATTCCGGTAAATATGGTGTGGAGTGTGCTTGAAGAAAAGTCGGGCAATATCTGGCTAAGTACAGAGAAGGGACTGGTTTACATAACACCACTTAATTCTTCATACAAAGGAGATCGAAAAACGGCCATCAAAGTGACTACATTTTCAAAGTACGACGGGTTGAGCACCATCGACTTCTTTTGGAAGAGTGCCCTGATTGACCAACGAAATTATGCCTGGTGGGGAGATGGAAAGGGGCTATTGCGGCTACCTCTCAATGATTTTAATATCTCAGAAAATGTTCCTGCACCACGACTCAATCGCATCGATATTAATGAAAGTTATATTGATTATCTCCATTTCCCGGATAGTCTGACGGAAGAGATTCGCTTCGACAGTGTGGTACCGTTTTTCAATTATCCTTCAGGTCTTGATTTATCATTCAACACCAATCACCTCACCTTTCATTTCATTGGCATTGACTGGAAGGCTCCGCATAAAATCAAGTACCGTTATCAGTTGAAAGGCCTCGACCGGGAGTGGGGAAAAGTCACAACGAGTTCGTATGCTGAATACAGGAACATCCCTCCCGGGGATTTTACTTTTCGTGTGAGTGCTATGGGAGAGGCGCAGGTTTGGAGTAAGCCCTTTGAATACTCTTTTAAAATTCATCCCCCCTGGTGGCAAAGCAAGATGGCCTACACCGGATACGGATTGTTGCTGATTGTTTCGTACTTAGGCAGTGTACATTGGAATTCGAGAAGGCTGCGACAAAGGGCTCGACAACTGGAGGATTCTGTAAACAAAGCCACGATAGAGATTGTCCATCAGCGTGACGAAATCCAACGTCAACGCGATCGTTCGGACGAATTGCTTGAAAATATTCTTCCCGCTGAAATTGCCACGGAGCTCAAGGAGAATGGAACAGTAAAATCTGTGTTAATTGAAAATGTTACCGTATTGTTTACCGACTTCAAGGGATTTACTGCTATATCCGGTTTGTATTCCCCCGAAGTGGTGGTGAATACGATCAATCATTATTTTACTGCATTCGATAAGATTGTTGAACAGCATGGCGTTGAGAAACTGAAAACGATTGGCGATTCCTATATGCTGGCCGGAGGCATTCCGAAAGAAGATCCGATGCATGCGATTAAAGTAGTGAATTGTGCTTTAGAGATTCTGGGTTTTGTTCGGGATGAAAATAGCCGTCGGGTGATAAGCGGGGAACCTTACTTTGAAATACGTATTGGCATTCATACGGGAACTGTTGTAGCCGGAATAGTGTAGGGGTTAAAAAATTCGCTTATGATATTTGGGGCGATACGGTCAATCTGGCATCGGATTGAATCTTCCGGTGAAGCGGGAAAAGTAAACATCAGCAGCAGTACCTATGCCCTGGTGAAAGATAAATTCCATTGTGTCCATCGCGGGAAAATAGAAGCGAAGAATAAGGGTGAGATAGATATGTACTTTGTGGAGGGAAGAAACAGAGCGGGGCTGTAGTAAGGACAGGTCGCGACCTGTCCTTACTACAGTTGACTTTTATTTCTTAATTTAGAAACAGTTTTGCAGGAGGTAAATACTTCCGGCAGATAATGGGAGACAGGAAATAATCAATTCATTATTCATAAAAATTACGAAAATGAAAAATATATTCTCTTTATTCATTCTCATTCTGGCTTTCAACAACTCATTTGCTCAGGTGGTTGAAAGCGAAAAGATCGATTGGGAAAACCTTCCTTCGTTGGTGGTTGAAAGCGAAAAGATCGATTGGGAAAACCTTCCTTCGTTTTCAGCGGACACTTTTATTTTTAAGTCGGAGCAATTCAACTATTCATGTACGGATTGCCGTTATGTAGAGATCAAGACCCTTTCAGGGGTATCGGGATATTTTCTCCTGGGTCCTTCAGATTATTCCATTCCTAAAAAGAAGATGAATGGGCGCTCTACCGCTTTTTCCCGCTCTACAAATTTCTACAGATAAAAATCCCTGCCATGAATGACGACGGATTTGTTGCTGTTTCGTTGCTTGTCCTCAAATGATATCTTTAAAAGATGTTATCATTCAGGACAGGATGCTTTGATTCCTCAGAGAGGAGATTATACCCTCGATATTTTCAGTGATAAGGAGGGAGATATTCTTTTTATTTATGCCGATGGAAAGGAGGATGTTATTTACGTGACGAAGAGAAAGAAAAGATAGTTTTGATGCATTTCTGATGATATTCAGATCTTCCTTATTTTCACAGAAACTATAAATAGAAATGAGATATCTTCAGATGGGTACTGTGATGATGCTATCAGCGTTATTATTGATTCCTTCTTTTACTTTAGCTCAGTCTTACCCCAATGAACCGGCGTACGGGAACAATACCGCTAATGGTCGCTCTCTCCTGCTCAACGGTGCTAAACAATATTTTGAAGTATACGGACAAGGGGAACCGCTGGTACTTATTCATGGTAACGGTGGAAATATTGGTTATATGAAGCCGCAGATCAAATTCTTTGCAAGGAAATATAAAGTAATAGTGATGGATTGCAGGGGAAGGGGGAACAGTGAATTGGGAAGTGACAGTCTTACGTACATGCAAATCACAAAGGATGTCAACGATATTTTAACGCATTTAAAAATTGATTCGGCGTATATCGTAGGAAGAAGCGACGGCGGAATTATTGCGTTGCTGATGGCCATCTATTATCCGGAGAAAGTAAAGAAGATCGTTGCCTTTGCTGCTAACTTGACCCCTGATACGATAGCGCTTTATCCGTCATTCCTGAATGAAGTGAAACGTGACAGAAGGAAAGCCGATGAGATGCTTGCCCAAAAGGACAGTTCTCAAAACTGGAAAATTCTGCAACAGCGCAACCGTATGATGGAATTTCAACCACAAATCACTGCCGGTGATTTACAAAGGATCAAGTGCCCTGTATTGGTGATGTCAACCGACAGGGATATTATTCGGGAAGAACACACCGTATATATTTATAAGAATATCCCTCATGCCAACCTATGTATTTTGGCAGGAGAAAGCCACTACGTCACCAAGGACAATCCTGACCTGTTTAATACCACCGTGCAGAAGTATTTAGACAGTAGTTTCGTCGGAGAAGAAATGAGGCAGTAATTCTTATCTTTGATAGTAAATGATACCAGCAACATCTATTCCTTTGATTACAAAAATAGTTAGCGGGATTTTTCACTTCGATGAGTTCTCAGATAAAACGCCGGTTGCTCCACCCAATCGTTCCTGTTTCGCAAATCATCCATGACCTCCATCCCACTTCGTCAACTAAATCCCAAAGGGCAAGAACCGGATTTGGCAGAGAGCTTCAGCATAAGGGAGCTTGGGGAGCTCATGGATGGTAATGACATGCTGCAGGCTCTCCATCGCCACGACCATTATTTTATATTGGCGCTGGAGAAGGGAAAGGGGATTCATGAAATTGATTTCGTCCCTTATAAAGTGGTCGATCATGTTGTTTATTTTATGCGGCCCGGGCAAGTGCATCAGCTCAGGTTGAAGGCAGGGTGCAAGGGCTACCTGTTACAGTTTAAAGCGGATTTCTTTTTTCATAAAAATAAAAACTCCGGTCAGCACCTGCGCAGGGTGGGGAAAAAAAACTTCACAGTGGCCGATGAAGAGAAATTTAAAATGCTGCAGGCACAGCTAACATCCGTTTATAAGGAGTATAGGGAGAGGCAGGAAGGATATCGGGAAGTAATAAAGGCGAATCTGGCCATTTTCTTTATAGAGCTGTTTCGACTCAGCAGCACTCCCCAAAAAGAGTAAGCCCTATGCAAGAGCGCATGGATGAGTTGAGCGCCCTCCTCGAAAAGCATATCCACACCCACAAGCAAGTGGCGCAGTACGCTGAGATGATGCACCTGAGTCCCTATCAGCTTAATGCCATCACCAAGGTGTGCCTGGGGAAGAGTTGTTCCGTGGTAATCAACGATGAGATTATTCTGGAAGCGAAAAGGCAACTACTGGCCGGCTCCTGTCAGGTGAATGAGCTAGCGTGGCAAATGGGCTATGAAGATGTTTCTTATTTTATCCGCTTCTTTAAAAAGCATACTGGTTACAGTCCTGAAGCCTTCCGCAAGAATTTCAGATAAGTACCGCTCAATTTGATTTTTGTCCTATCCCGGAGGAGACAAACCAGGGTACTTTTGTGCAAACAATACATCAAATGATAATTCGTATGAAAACAAAAATGAAACTCATGGCCTCTTTAAAAATCTGGCTGGTCATCTATCCCTCTATCACTCTCTTCCTTTCCCTTTTCGGTGAAAACCTTAGCGTGCTTCCACTGTACCAACGCACAGGCATACTTACCCTCTGTCTGGTTCCGTGGATTGTATTTGCCGGTGTTCCTTTTGTGGACTTTGTTATTCGTTCGCTTACTGCAAAAAAAGAGAAGATATAAGGGGCCCAAAGGTGAGGAGGAAAGAGACAAATCAAAGCTCGAGGCGTGCTTTTATTATACAAATTGGATTCTTCCTGGCCGGACTAATATCACCAGTTCCTTTAAAAGCCGGGTATAAAAACAGAACAATGAAAGAAGAGTACACCTATGAAGTAATCATCATTGGAGGCAGCTATGCGGGATTGGCCGCAGGAATGGCACTCGGCAGGGCGATGAAAAATGTGCTGATCATCGATAGCGGCAATCCCTGTAACCGCAACACACCCTATTCGCATAACTTCATCACTCAGGATGGTAAAGCACCGGGAGAAATCACACAGCTGGCCCGGCAGCAACTGAAGGTATATGATACGGTGAGGATTTTTAACGGAAGGGCAACAACGGGAGTAAGAACCGGGAGAGGATTTGAAATACTTTGCGCAGCCGGGGAGAAGTTCAGCGCTAAGAAATTGATTTTCGCTACGGGCATTAAGGACCTCCTGCCACGAATAGAAGGATTTGCGGAATGTTGGGGGAAATCCGTGTTGCATTGTCCCTACTGTCATGGCTATGAAGTGCGGAATAAAAAAACTGTTCTACTTGGCAATGGCGAAAGCGGCTATGAACTTACCGTTCTGCTCTCGAACTGGACAAAAGACCTTGCCTTACTTAGTAATGGCAAATCCACGCTGACGGATAACCAACAAGATAAACTAGCACTACGCAGCATTACAATCAAAGAAGAAGAAATTGAAAAGCTGGAACATTATGCCGGACAATTGCATACGATACGTTTTAAAGATGGAACAGGAATACCTGCTGAGGTTATGTATGCGCCGCTTCCTTTTGAACAGCATTGTTCTATTCCGCAAAGCCTGGGATGCGAATTGAGTCAGGAAGGTTATATACGAACCGACCATTTGCAGAGAACCAGTGTTTACGGTGTGTATGCCTGCGGGGATAACAGCAACCGTATGCGCACCCTTGCCAATGCCGTGGCGACGGGCACTACAGCCGGAATGATGCTGAACAAGGAATTGGTATTGGAAGAATTTTAATCTTTTTGCAGTTATACAAATTCTCGGATGATCATCTTTCACTGAAGGCGTCAAAAGGGTTATTTGCAGAAACTTACTGCCCTTTTGCAGATATTTTTAGGAGAATGCAGATTTCTGAACGAAATTTGATCACGACGGAAGAATCCATCGGAAGTTGCTAAATTTAAATCATGAAAAAGTCAGTAATCGTTTTATTGCACATGGCGTTCTGGCTCTGTTATTTTTTACTGGTAGGCATTGTATTGAGTGTATATTCCAGAAGTGACGTATATGAGGGCGATCCCGGTTTCCGTGTGGTGAATGCCTTTCGCAGCATCCTGCTCTTTGCCTTCATTCCTTCTGTCATTTCTTTTTATCTGTATTATTTCTTTGTTCCCCCGCTACCTGCAGAAAAAAAAGATTCTTTCATCGATAGGGATAGGGATTCTCATTTCAGCCGTGGCGGCACTGGCGAGCTATGTTCTCCTGCGCTATTTTATTGAATCAGGACGTATTTACGATATGGACGAAGGAGGTCGCCATGGCCGTTCCACCGCACCAATTGTATTGATGGTCATGACTATGATCGGGATGCTCTGTGGCTCGGTAGCTTTGGTGATGAATGGATTTATCAACTGGTTCAATGAAATAAAACTCAAACAGAATCTCCGGGAGAAAAACGTAGAAATGGAACTCGCCCTGATAAAAAAGCAGTTGGATCCTCATCTCTTGTTTAATACTATAAATAATATTGATGCATTGATCCTCCGCGATGCTGTTGCTGCTTCCGACTACCTTAATCAGCTTTCGGACATCATGAGGTTTGTACTCTACGAGACTAAAGCCGAAAAAATTCCATTATCCAGAGAAATGGAGTATATAGAAAAGTACATTGCCCTACAGCGAATACGGACCATGAATGAAAACTATGTGCAATTTATTGTGAACGGTTCTACGGAAGGCCATTTCATAGCCCCGATGATTTTCATTCCCTTTATTGAGAATGCCTTACATACCCATAATAAAAAACTTGAAAATGCTATACGGGTGGAGATTACTATTAATGAAGATTCCGTAGAACTGAATTGTGTGAACAGGAATGATCCACGACCGCTTCAGCAAGGCATTGGGGGACTAGGCAATGAGCTTATTCAAAAGCGTCTGAATCTGATCTATCCCGGAAAACATACTCTGGACATACAAAACAATAAAGAGCAATACCAGGTATACCTGAACATACATCATGGATAAATATTCCTGCATCATCATTGAAGATGAACCCCTGGCACTGGAGAAAACAAAGGATTTTGTAAGCAAGATTCCCTTCCTTCAATTAAGCGCCTGCTTCGACAATGCGCTCGACGGGCTGGCCTATCTTAATAGCCATAAAGTAGATGTGCTTTTTTTAGATATCAATATGGATGAGTTATCAGGGATAGAATTGTTGGAAAGCACAAAGATCAGCAGCCAGGTAATCATTACCACAGCCTACCAGGAGTATGCATTAAAGGGTTATGAACTAAAAATTACCGACTACTTGCTCAAGCCTTTTACCTTTAATCGCTTTTTACAAGCCGTTAACAAAGCCATGGAAAACCTGTCACAGCGAAGTGCTGAGATACCCCCGGAATTTATTTTCGTAAAAACGGAAAACCGCCTTGAAAAAATTATGCTTAGCGAAATTGTGTACATTGAAGGGATGCGCGACTACCGGCGCATTCATACGGAAAACAGGAGGGTGATGACCTTGCAGAATTTCAGTGAGTTTGAAAGGTTGATCCCTGCAGGAATCATCTGCCGTGTTCATAAATCGTACATGGTGGCCCTTCATAAAATCATTTCCATTGAGCGTAATAGAATCAAAATCGCGGATCAGCTGATCCCTATTTCCGATACATACAAAGAGCAGTTTTTCAGCTCATACAAAACAGAACATAAGTTCCTGAAATTTCGCAGAACCATGACCGCCTTTTGCAGATAAGATACCTGATTTTGCATAGTAGATTTTCATTAGGTCCTGCAGGAATGTTTCTTTGCCAAAAAAACAGGAATATGAAAAAAAGAACACATGCAGGAGTCCTTATGACCATGATGTTTCTGGCCGGAAATATACAGGGCCAGGAAGCAGGATTGAATTCCGCAGCAGGCCGGAACCAAAGAGTAACGGAAACCTCCCTACAACCCGTGCTTAACATGGTAAGCACCAACCTTCATTATGGAAAATCAAATGCAATGCTTTCCAACTACAGGAAGTCGTCATTTGGTCCACAAGTCGGCTTGTCGTTTCAGGCGGGCATCACATCACGATTTTCGATTGTATCGCAACTCTACTTCGTTATGAAAGGCGGTAAACTGGATTCAAACAATCCGTTGACGGGCGATAAATCCAGCCTTCGTTTGTATACCTTGGAAACACCGCTTCTGGCCCGTTTCCATTTCGGAAGTTTTTATGTAGATGCAGGACCGGCCATCGCGTATAATCTTTACGGTACCCGGAAATGTCAAGCACCACGACTTCGGTATCTTTTAGTAAGAAGGGCAACTCCTCCTTTAAGCGATTGGATACCGGACTACAGCTTGGTGCGGGGTATATGTTCCGGATAAAACAGAAAAAGCTGGCACTGGATATTCGCTATACACATGGATTACGCAATATTTCGAACGACAGTGAAATATTCAACAGGTACCTTAATGTAAGTTTGTACATTTTCAAGCCATGGAAAACGAATCCCTTTGCATGGAAAAGAAATTAATGAAGCAGGATTCATAAATAGAAATCATCCAATTAAACCCATAAAATATAAACTAAAAAAACAAATACCATGAACAAACTGATTCATAAGCGCGATAGGAAAAAGGCGGTTATTACAGGTATCTTCTTTATCACCGCCACGTTGACCGCCATCATTGGTTTTAAATTATATGATCCGCTGTTGGAGTTTTCTACTCCGGGAGCAGGGGCGGAACATGCTGGGCAGATTGCTCTCGGAGCCCTTTTTGAGTTAGTGTTATGTTGTGCCAACATCGGTACTGCTGTTATGCTTTATCCTTTTTTAAGACGATACAACGAAAGCATGGGATTGGCCTATGTTGTTTTTCGTCTGTTGGAAGTGGTCTTCATCATGGTAGGTATTTTGAGTATGCTTGCACTTGTAAGCCTGAGCGTTGCATATGTTAATCACCCCGGACAGGATATGAATGACTTTATGATGCTGGCGGGAACTTTAACCTCTATACATGAATGGACTTTTATTCTCGGTCCGCATTTTATGCTGGGGATAAATACCTTTGTTTACAGTTATGTGCTTTGCCGCACGGAAATTGTCCCGGTAAAAATTGCTCTCACAGGCATGATCGGAGCTGTATTAATTTTTGCTGCGGCCGTGATGGAAGTATTTGGTCTATTTTCATATTTCTCCATTCAAACAGTGTTTATGGCACTTCCGGTGGCAGTGTATGAAATGGTGCTGGCGGTATGGCTGATAAGAAGGGGCTTTAATCAGGAAGCCCTGGAAAAACGGAAGAGGACTGCAGGAATATGCTGACAGCATGACAATGAAAAGAATCAGTAACGCCATGAAGAAGACAATTGCATTTATTCTCCGGGGAAAGGGGAAGAATATCCGTAACGGATGGTGGGTGATGATTTTCTTATTCTTACTCGCCGGATTTCTTTTCCCGCTTATTGTATTGGCGGATAGTTATGATTTTGAACTCAGCGTATGGCTGCAAACAGGAATCATTGCGTTAGTTACGATCCTTTGCCAGACGATGCGTGGAAAACCGCTTATGGAAATTAGTGGCAGCATCAACAAAGTCTGGTGGAAAGAGCTGTTCATTGGCCTTCTATTGGGTGCTGTACTTATGTTATTGCCTGCTCTCATTCTGATGGTGGGAGGAGTGGTGCGATGGCAGCTGAATTATATCTCAGCACCTGTTTTCTGCAGGGCCTGATTCTGATGATGGGTGTTGCAATGGCCGAAGAACTATTGTTCAGAGGGTTTCTTTTTCAGCGACTTGTTGCGGCGTTCGGGACATGGCCTGCACAATTGATGACTGCAGCCATGTTTCTGTTAACGCATCTCGATAAAGATGGAATGACAGGATTCACGGGTGCAGTAGCAGGGGTAAATATTTTTATTGCATCTATACTCTTCGGGCGGGCCTTTCTAAAATCAAAAAATCTGGCTATGCCCTTCAGCCTGCATTTTATGGCCAATGTGATGCAGGGTCCGGTGCTCGGTTTTGGCGTAAGTGGTGATCAGGAACAAGGATTGTTGAAGCCGCTGCTGTCGGAAACATCCCGCTGGTTGAGCGGCGGCAACTTCGGACTCGAAGCAAGTCCAGTTGCATTAATCCTCTTAATAATCATCACCTGCTCGCCTTACTTCCGGACAATAACTAAACAGGAGGGAAAGGTATAATCAACAATTCTGTTATACCCGGGGATCTTCCACCAGCTAATATTTTAAAAATTTAATCTAAAAACATGAAAGCAGTTATTTATGAAAATACGGTTCGCCGCTTGTTCTTAAAATGAGTGAGATCGCAAAGCCAGTACCACGTGAGAATGAAGTATTGATACAAATACATGCCACCACTGTAAGTGCAGGGGACTGGCGCTTGCGTAAAGCCGATCCCTTCCTGGCCCGGCTTTTTAACGGATTGTTGAGACCTAAGCGGGTAAAAATTCTGGGCTTTGAACTTGCCGGTGTAATTGAAGAAGTAGGTAAAAAAGTAAAGGCCTTTAAACCAGGTGATGAGGTTTTTGCTTCCTGTGGTCTGCGTTTTGGAGGATATGCAGAATACACCTGCCTTCCGGTGAATGATCTGATTGCTTTAAAGCCTGACAATATGAGCTTTGAAGAAGCGGCGACCGTACCGGTGGGTGGACTCACAGCATTAAGATTTTTAAAGGAAGCCGGGATAAAGGCAGGTAGCAAGGTGATGATTTATGGAGCCTCGGGAAGTGTGGGCTCTTTTGCTCTTCAGATTGCAAAGGCTTACGGTGCAAACACAACTGCTGTTTGCAGTACTACTAACCTCTCCATGGTAAAAATGCTCGGTGCAGATCAGGTGATGGATTACACCATTGATGAATTAACGAAATTCGGCTCAAACTACGACATCATCTTTGATGCTGTCGGAAAATTATCAAAATCCGCAGGAAAGTCATTATTAAATTCCGGCGGCAGGTATGTTACAGTAAAGGATAATCCTAAAACACATCCGGATGATTTGTTACAGCTCAGAGAATTGATTATTCAGGGGAAATTAATCACTGTTATCGACCGAAGGTATTCACTAGAGCAGATACAGGAGGCGCATGCCTATGTTGAATCCTTCCATAAAAAAGGAAATGTAGTCGTAAATATTATGAACCATCAATGAAATTGAATCACTTGCGGGCGTAAGAATAAATCATAAAAAACATATTGAAAATCACAATCATCCTTTTTAAACCCGCATGTATGCTAATTGAAATAATTGGTTTTAAAATTTGGATCGACCCCATATACAGTGCGTGAAACAGAAACAGAGCGTGTAGCGACAGGTCGGGACCTGTCGAATCTGTAGCGACAGGCCGCGGATACAGAGCGAGAAACAGAAACAGAGCGAGGGACTGTAGCGACAGGTCGTGACCTGTCGAAGCGAGAAACAGAAACAGAGCGTGTCGAAAAGCGCACGACGATATTTTTTAGCGATCATTTGATTAAAATATTTTATAGATTACATTATAAATATAAATAAAAAGTTATAAATATTTTTCTTCAATTTTGCACGGAAATTCTTGGGCACCTACATGTAAGTTATCGGAAGGTGAAAAGCCCGGGTCAATAGAAACCGGGGATTCCGATTGAAATAAACAAATGCAGTATTCGCGTGTTTATCAAGGCAACCAGGCAAATTATTATGAAAACAAAATTTATTTTACCATTGTTGAAATTATGGATCATCGGGTTGATCCTATCAATAAACCATTCGGCTTTCGCTCAAAACGTGGTCCCTTCTAATGCTTTTGTAGAAACCTGTTACAATAAAGTGGATTGTTACAGAATTAGCAATTCAGCATTTATTTTTAAGAATAATATCACCGGTGAATTTTTACTACAGGTTGATTTTAGCAAATTTAAAATTGGAAACGATACTCTGGATGACTGGTTAAATGATCTGTCCAAAACGTATTTCGTTTTTGATGGTCAGCTAAGTCCCGCTGATATCATCAGTATTAATAATAATAGTTCAAGGCCATGTGTGGTGAATGGTACCCTGCATTTCAACGGATACACGAAGCCGTATCGCCTTGAATTGAACTTTTTCAGAAGTTCAGGTACGGGACCCATCATCAGTAATAGCACGCCCAATTACGTTGACAGACCAACCGTGAGCATGCAAATCGCATTTCATGCCAAGGATTTCCATTTAGGGAACAGAAGCCACCATTATAAAAAAACGATTCGACTAGCGATATCGAGGGGATATGTTAACGATTGGAGCCCTGAAGTAAATGCAATTATTAAACACTAAATATATACAGCAATGACTAAAATAACAGTAGCAAAAGGCGACGGCATCGGTCCTGAAATCATGGACGCGACTTTGAAAATAATTCTGGCAGCAGGAGCTCAAATTGAAATCGAAGAAATTGAAGTGGGAGAAAAAGTGTACCTCGCCGGTAATACGTCAGGTATCGCGACAGAGTCATGGGAAACCATCAGGAGGAACAAAGTGTTTTTAAAGGCTCCTATTACCACTCCGCAGGGGGGAGGCTACAAGAGTCTGAATGTGACTACACGGAAGTTTCTTGGTCTATATTCCAACGTAAGGCCATGCAGGAGTTTGCATCCTTTTGTAAGCACCAAGCACCCGATCATGGATATTGTTATCATAAGAGAGAATGAAGAAGATTTGTATGCAGGTATTGAGCACCAGCAAACGGATGAAGTGGTACAGTGCCTAAAACTGATCAGCAGACCGGGTTGTGAGAAGATTGTCCGTTATGCATTTGAATATGCGAAGCAGCAAAACCGTAAAAAGGTAACCTGCTTTACAAAAGATAATATCATGAAGCAAACGGATGGATTGTTTCACCAGATATTTGATGAAATTGCAAAAGAGTATCCGGAAATTGAAAATGAACATTGGATCATTGATATCGGAGCTGCTAAAATGTCGGACACTCCCGAGGCATTTGATGTTATTGTAATGCCTAATCTCTATGGAGATGTATTAAGTGATGTGGCTGCTCAGATAACCGGCTCTGTGGGGCTGGCCGGGTCAGCTAATATTGGGGAGGAATGTTCAATGTTTGAAGCAATACATGGCTCGGCGCCCCGAATAGCAGGACAAAACGTAGCTAACCCATCCGGTTTATTGCAGGGTGCTGTTATGATGCTTAATCATCTTGGTCAGACCAGCGTGGCTGAAAAAGTCCAGAATGCCTGGTTAAGAACACTGGAAGAAGGCATTCATACCTATGATATCTATAAGCAAGGAACGAGTAAACAAACGGTAGGTACAAAGGAATTTGCAGCAGCCGTTATAGATAACCTGGGTAAAAAGCCTTCTATTCTACAACCGGTTTCCTATAGTAATAATGCAGCGTTGGTATTGCCTAAATACAAACGTAAACCGGCTGCTATAAAGGAATTAGTGGGAGCGGACATCTTTGTTCATTGGAACGGGACGAACCCCAACGAACTGGCCGAGAAAGTAAAGAAGATTGAAAGCAATGGCGTAAAACTATCGATGATTACAAACAGGGGTATCAAGGTATGGCCGGATGGCTTTAAAGAAACTTTCTGCACCGACCATTGGAGATGTCGTTTTAAGCCGGATGCCGGTGCTAAAATCAACAAGGAAACAATCATTGAACTTCTGAAAAATACCATCACTGAAAACATTGATACCATAAAAACAGAAAATCTCTATTCGTTTGATGGTAAAGCAGCCTACTCTTTGGGTCAGGGCCAATAACGAGATGCCAGGCACAATATGGTAAATATTATCATTTATTTAAAGAAAACGCACAATGCAAAGCAAGTGGTAAGAGAGCTGCTTGTGGAAAAGTTAATTGCTACCGCATCCATTGATGAAAATAATATTTCATACAAAATGGAAAATGGAGTGCTCATTGAAGAGTTGTCCAGTGTTATCACTGCGCAATCCAAGTCGCTCTTGTTTTCGGATATAGTAAAGGTATTGCAAAATAAATTTGGAGAAGAAATCCCTATTATCTCTACACCAATAATAGGTTCCACAAGGGTATTCGAAGAGACCATCATTTCGAAAACAATGCTCGTTTAAAATATCACGGCTAAAGGAATAGAATTTTTAACGGGTCGGTACCTCCTGAAATTTATGGGAGCTACTGACCCGTTCAATTTATATAGAGGCCATATTGAAAGTGAGGCGGTGGAAGAACTGATGGAATAAATATAGTAGTAACAGGCCATGGATAAAGATCGAGGTTATAGTGATTGGCTGTGACCTGTTGAAAAGAATGAGTAGTAGCGATCGGTCACCCATATCTGAAAATAGAAAGCACCTAAAACTTTACCTCTTACCATGAATTAGTTTAACACCACCCACTTTTCACCCTGAATATGGATCGGTTGACCCTCTTTTTTCGCCCCCAATATTGACATTGTAGCATAAGAAATCTATATTTGCTTTAAAGTCTACAAAATCTATAGACAAAAAGGAAATATAAAATGAAAAGAACTTTACTCCTCATCTTAATCTTGATCACCGGAATGGTGTGTCGACTTTATGCACAACATGAAATCACCGGAATATTAACAGATGCAAATAACAAGGAAGCATTGATAGGTGCTACCGTTATCATAAAAGGGAGTACAAACGGAGTGACCACCGGACTGGACGGCTCCTTCCGTCTAGACTATCAGGGTTCTTTTCCGGTGACGCTTTTATTTACCTACATCGGGTATCAAAACCGTGAATTGATTCTTAACAGCAACGAACCGCTGTCCATCCAACTCATCCCTTCCACAGCTGCTCTTTCAGAAGTTACTGTAACATCGCGACGGAGGAAGGAAATAGTACAAGATGTTCCTATACCTATAACAGTTCTTGGTGCACCTCAGATAGAAAATTCGGTTTCTTTCAATGTCAATCGTGTGAAAGATCTGATACCTTCTGTGCAGTTGTATTCCTCTAATCCCCGGAATACGACGCTCAACATTCGCGGCCTCGGTTCTACCTTCGGTCTTACTAATGATGGAATAGATCCGGGCGTAGGCTTTTATGTGGATGGTGTATATTTTTCCCGTCCCGCCGCAACTGCAATTGATTTTATAGATGTAGAACAAATAGAAGTTTTAAGAGGACCGCAGGGAACATTGTTTGGAAGAATACTACAGCCGGTGCATTCAATGTGACTACGCGTAAACCAGATTTTAACAGTGCAGGTACATTCGAATTGAGTTATGGAAATTTAGGTTTTGTTCAGGCTAAGGGAGCCATCACAGGCCCTCTTATCAAAGATAAACTGGCACTTCGTATATCCTTTAACGGTACACATCGCGACGGAACAATTTACAATAACAGGACGGAGAAGTACACCAACACTATGAATAACATTGGTGTCCGTGGACAACTTCTGTATAAACTTTCAGAGCATTCAGACATCATCCTTGCTGCGGATCATACCCGTCAACGACCAGATGGTTATGCACAGGTATATGCCGGTGTTGCACCAACCAAACGTGCAGATTACCGACAGTTTGATGCGATCATAAAAGATTTGAATTATATTATTCCCAACAAAGACCCTTTTAAACGGATTATTGATCATGATACACCCTGGAAGTCGGGACAGGATATGGGTGGTATTTCTATAAACGCAAATTTTAAATTAGGAGCCGGCACGCTTACTTCCACTACAGCATGGCGATACTGGAATTGGGACCCCTCCAATGATCGTGATTTCACAGGACTGGAAGGACTGCGGTTATCTCAAGCTCCATCGCGACATGATCAGGTTTCGCAGGAAGTCCGCTATGCCGCAGTTTTCTCCCCGAAACTTAGTGGAGTATTTGGCGTTTTTACTTTTGCTCAGAAACTCAGAGCTGACGGTGCACATACAGAAGAAGCAGGAAAAGATCAATGGCGATTTTCGCAAAGCAGCACCAGTCCGCTATGGGAAACACCGGGATTACTTGAAGGCTATGGAATCCGGTCTTATCCAAATCTTGATGCATGGAGTGTAGCTGTTTTCAGTCAGGTGGATTGGTCGATAACAAAACGACTCAGCTTATTACCCGGTTTGCGATTTAACTTTGATAAAAAGACTGTTGATTACCGAAGAGAAACCTACGGCGGACTTCAAACCACCGATCCCCAGTTACTGGCCATTAAAAATTCTGTGTACAGTAATCAGGCCTTCAAGGCATCAACAGATGATAATAATTTTTCAGGGCAATTATCGCTCGCGTATAAAGTATCATCATCTATTAAAACATTTGCAACTTATTCCAGAAGTTATAAGCCGGTTGGATTAAATTTAGGAGGCTTGCCGAGTGCACAAGGTCAGCCCCTATTGGAGTTGGTTCGAATTAAACCGGAGAGTGTAAATCATTTTGAAGTTGGATTTAAATCAAGACCGATTGAAGCGATGATCCTGAATGTTACCGTATACAATACAGAAATCAGCGATTATCAAACACTCGTACAGGCAGCAGATCTTTCCGTAAACAGGGGATATCTGGCCAATGCAGAAAAGGTGCGTGTAAGTGGCGTGGAAGTAGATGCTGCATGTAGTATAGGTAAATACCTCTCGCTTAACGGCGCCCTTTCCTACACGGAGGGAAAGTATGTATCCTTTACGAATGCTCCCCCTCCATTGGAAGAAACCGGTGGACCGACCTTTAAAGATGTTTCCGGAGGCCAGTTGCCCGGACTTTCAAAATGGGCATCTTCTTATGGATTTGAAGCAACAACACAAGGAGAGTTTTTGGGAAACAAAGGAAATTTCTTCATTGCTGCGGATGGATATTATCGCTCTTCGTTTTCTTCAAATCCATCTCCATCGAAGTACCTTGTTGTTGAGGGATACAATTTGATCAACGGCCGCATTGGATTCCGATCGATTGAAAGAGTATCGGTCTTCCTTTGGTGTCGTAATATGTTAGACAAAAATTATTTTGAACAATTGTTACCGGGTGCAGGCAATGCCGGTCTCTATGCAGGAGTTTTGGGTGACCAACGTACATTTGGAATTACGCTTAGAGCGAGGCTGTAGCGATATGTAGTGACAGGTCGCGACCTGTCACTACATCCATCCACTGCACGATCCGGTGACAGGTCGCGACCTGTCACTACATCATCATCCCATCCACGGCATTATCTTGTGACAGGTCGCGACCTGTCACTACATCATCATCCCATCCACGGCATTATCTTGTGACAGGTCGCGACCTGTCCTTACTGTAATCCTTCCACCGCACGATCAAGTTTCTTTTTCAGCTCCAGATACATCTCGTGCCGGCCGGAAGATTTTATGTTGAGGGTGAGGAGTACGGCGCAGTATTTTCGCTGATAGTCGACGACAGGAAAACTGCCGAAAAGTCCGGGGCTGGTAATCACATTGCTCTTCCTCCCGCCACCTGCACCATCCATCGCCCAAACACCAAAACCATAGCCCCAATACCGTGCTTCAGCAGGTGTATATTGGTTCTTCACGCCTGTCCCCACTCTGTTGATGCAAAGAGAATCGATCAATGGAGGACGTATTAATTGCTGTGGTCCGTAGACACCTTTCTGTAACATCATCACTAAAAAATGCAGATAGTCGTTAGCTGTACTGCGAACACCTCCCGCCGCAACAGGCACCACTTGCTTTCCGAAATCGGTGGAGGACATTTCAAGCGGTCGCGTTATTCGTTCTTTAAAAAGTACTGCATAGGGCTTCCTGCCGATTTTTTCACAGACGGCAGCGATGATTTGTAATCCCGAATTTCCATAGTGAAAGGATTTACCGGGCACCGCTTCCATCGGCAATGCAGCGATATTTTCTACCGCCTCCGCCATGCTATTCCAGTTTTGAGATGCACGGATGCCCTTTAAAATCGGAGGATCTTTGATGCCGGAAGTATGCGAAAGGCATTGCCACATACGAATGTTTCCTTTGCCTTGTTTGGTCATCACCGGAAGAAATTTTCCTATGCTGTCATCAAGAGCTACGAGTCCTTCTTCTACAAAGGTCAGGAAGAGTGCTGCACTCAGCCATTTGCTGCTGCTGGCGATGGGGAGATAGGTATCGGGTGTAAAAGGGGCCACCGCTTCTTCCGGAGTCATACCGAGTTGCTTTCCCAGCCAGAGGCTTCTTTTCTCCTGACGTGGACTCATCGCATTTACCGATTTTGAATAGATGATTTTCCCGTCTTTATACACTAACAGTACCGCACGTCCGCCCAGTTTGGTAAGATGAATGTTCATCCAGTCGGTGACGGGGAAGAAGGAAGATTGAGCAAGAGGCGGGTTGTAGGAGAAAATCGAAAGCGCGATGGTGAGAAGAATGCAGCATGCAGGAGATGATATTTTGACAGGATGTATGGCCGGGAGAGGAATCCCATTAAAAATATGAAATGCTTTAATCTGCAAAAACAGTCGTCGTGTTTTCATGATTCGAAGTACTTCATTTTTGAATTCATCGCATCGGTGACAAATAACTTTAAGGGTATTAAAAGCAAATTTAGGTTATTTTAAATATAATCTTCGGTTTTACTTTATCTAAGCAATTGTATTCGTTTAAAGGACGAGTAAATTATTTTTCACATCTATATTTGGGGAGCCGCAGAAATTGGAACGCGGATAAAACGGATTTAAACGATTTACACGGATGGAATTGCAGCACGAAAAACTCACAGGAAATATTATTAATGCCTTTTATAAAGTTTACAATACTTTGGGTGCCGGATTTTTGGAAAAAGTTTATGAAAACGCTTTGTTATTGGAGCTAAGGAGCAGAGGAATTAAGTGCATGCCTCAGCAACAAGTAAAAGTACATTATGAAGGCTTGCAAGTGGGTTTTTACATTGCCGGCATAATAGTAGAAGATATACTTATTATTGAAATTAAGGCTGCGGAAAGCATATGCGAACAACATGAATATCAACTCATCAATTATTTAAGAGCGACCGACCTTCAACTTGGCCTGTTACTTAACTTTGGAAAATCACCACAATTCAAAAGAAAAATTGTATCCTCAATACCGCGAAAATTTAAAGAACCCGTGTAATCCGCGCTTCCATACATCATTTTGTATAAAACAGGAACGCGGATGAAACTGATTTAAAGGATTTACGCGGATGGAATTAGGGCATGAGGAATTGACGGGATAAATAATTATGGATGAAACGGATTTAAAGGATGATCGCGGATGGAATTAAGGAATAAAGAGATGGCCAAAGACAATACTAATTTCACCGGTTAAAAATCCGCGATAATCAAAAGAATCCGTGTAATCCGCGTTCCTGTTTAGACTTTTTTTGGGAATACCGTCATTTTTTCGATCGACCTTAAAGGTATTATTGTGAAGAGGATTGATATACTGTCGTTGTTTATCTTGATACACTAATTTTTCGTGTCACGATATTCCCGTCGCTGTTTAGACGAACGATGTATTCGCCGTTGTAGAGCGTGCGGATATCAAAGTAGGTAATGGTGCTTCCGGGATAGATGGATGTCGTGTTGATCAGCTTTCCTGTCATATCAAAGAGTTCAACGGATACCTCGCTGCGGTTGATGTCGTTGATTTGGATGGCGATGAATTCACCGGATGGATTGGGGAATATTGTCACCTGACTGAAGCGCGGATCATTGTTTTCGATAGACGAAGTAGATGGAGTATAAACAGTCACGGGTTCGGTAATGGACGTGACCTTCGCGGCCGTCTTTACACCGTAAAACGTAGGGCCCACTGCATAAGGATACGCCGAGTTCCAGTTGGCATCTACGGTGCAGAAGTAGGCATACGTGCCTCCCGGATATTCAGGCGTGACACAGAAGCGGCCGTTATGTTCATCGAGGTAATCGGGAGTGGAAGGCGTTGGTGCCACATAACCGTAATCTTCTCTGAAATAACCCAGGGGATAGGTCGTACTCACATTTGGTCCTGACGTTACGGCGTTACCGTTATAATGGGTATTGCGTACCGTAATGTTCCTTAAACTATAGCTGGATTTCATCCGAACGATTCCGCCACCACCTGTCGTGTTGTAATAGCCATAGGCACCATAGATCGGAAAGCCATCATACGCATAGCCGATCAGCGGAGAATGCTGTGTACTGTCGATCGTGTAAAGTCCGTCGGCATCGTAAAGATTACAGATCGTTGAAAGGACAGATAGGTCGAGTTTAAAGGCGCTGGGGTTTTGGTGATGGTGGTAGTTGCCCATAGCAGGATGTCCCTTGGAGCAATCAAATCCGAGTCGCTCCGCCACGATGGCATCTCTGTTCCAGTCCATGTTGGCATTGGGTCCGCCCGGGCAAGGTGGATTTCCCGGACCTCCGCACAAGGCATTGGTGTTGGCATTCCAGGCTACTCCATCGCGGTAATCAAAAAGAGCGACACCATTGACAAAGATGCCGATATTTCCGCCGGTGGTGGCGGTGGGGTTACCCGTGTTTTGTACCGGGAGACGAGGTATTTTAAAGATCGCATTCTGATTGGTGGCCAGGGAAGGATTACCATCGAGGAAGGGACCTGTGGGATAGGCCGGTAATCCCTTTGTACGTACATACACCCAATTGGCAGAATACAAAACAGTTTGTACGTTGGCAGAGTCAGCATCCACAATCACATTGGAGTTGCCGTTTACGTAGTGGCTGGCCGTTAGTCCGGTACTGTTTATCAGCCATGCACTAAGCTCCGGATTTTGTGCCTGTGTAGTGCTCCCGGAAATGGCAAGTAGTAGCGCGTAAATTAGTTTTCTGGTCATTTTATTGTTTTGGCTTTTCTGTGTGTCAGATTAATAGAGGTCAAAGGTACAGGTGTAATGAGATGGAGAGTGACTTGTTTATTGATCCATAATTTATCGAACGTTTTGTCGGATAGGTTACTTATTTCCTTAGACGTTTGCTACGTTCTGATTCCTTCGTTGCCGGGTCAATTATTTTTCTGGGTAGGGGAGATTTTCGGTTACAGAGATATCGCCCCTACAGGGTTAGTAATGGGAAAGGAGATTTTCGGTTACAGAGATATCGCCCTACAGGGCTAGTAATGGGAAGGAGATTTTCGGTTACAGAGATATCGCCCCTACAGGGCTAGTAATGGGAAAGGAGTTTTTCGGTTACAGAGATATCGCCCCCTACAGGGTTAGTAATGGGAAAGGGAGATTTTCGGTTACAGAGATATCGCCCCTACAGGGCTAGTAATGGGAAAGGAGATTTTCGGTTACAGAGATATCGCCCTACAGGGTAGTATGGGAAAGGAGATTTTCGGTTACAGAGATATCGCCCCTACAGGGCTAGTAATGGGAAAGGAGATTTTCGGTTACAGAGATATCGCCCTACAGGGTTAGTAATGGGAAAGGAGATTTTCGGTTACAGAGATATCGCCCCTACAGGGCTAGTAATGGGAAAGGAGATTTTCGGTTACAGAGATATCGCCCCTACAGGGCTAGTAATGGGAAAGGAGATTTTCGGTTACAGAGATATCGCCCCTACAGGGCTAGTAATGGGAAAGGAGATTTTCGGTTACAGAGATATCGCCCCTACAGGGTTAGTAATGGGAAAGGAGTTTTTCGGTTACAGAGATATCGCCCCTACAGGGTTAGTAATGGGAAAGGAGTTTTTCGGTTACAGAGATACGGTCTACAGGGCTTCTAAGTAAATCGACTCCAGCCATTTTTTAGAAGAAAATCAAAAGAAGTCCGGTGGTGTTGCCTGCGCAGGGGACTATTCTTCGAGCTTAATGATACTTTCTATTTGTTTTTTATTATCAGGCAAATAATTAGAAGCGACATCCCAAATTATTTCATAATCAATTCCAAAATATTCATGAGAAACTTTGTTCCTTAAAAGATACATTTCAGCCCAGGGAACTTCTGTATATTTACCTTTAAGCTCTTCCGGTAAATTCTTTGCTGCTTCTCCTATTATTTCAAAATTTCTGATTACAGCATCAACCGTCTTATAGTCTTTTTTAAAATCGATAAAAGAAAGTCCTTCTATGTACTCGCCAATCCTATTCATGGCAAGAAGAAGGTCTTCTAGATACATTTTGTATGTCCGGTCTTCTTTTTTCAATCTATACGTAATTAATTTTACTGAGAATATGATCTTTGATTTGCTCTTTTAAAGCATTCTTAGTTACAAGATCAATTTTGCGATTGAAAATTTTTTCCAGATAAAGTTCCAGTGAAAAGAATTTCCAACCAATGGGTTTTTCTAATTCCACAAGAAGATCAATGTCGCTTTGATCGGTATTGGTTTCATCTGAAAAAGAACCAAACAAGCCAATCTCCTTGACAGCAAAATCCTTATGCAACATAGGTTTTAACTCCTTAAGTTTTAACAATATGTCATTCTTGGTGAGCATGACTCAAAGATACTGATTTTTTGAGTTAATAGGCTTGATTTTATTGGGATAAGGCATAATTTTCTATTGTTCCGGCTATCATAAACTATTTACTGGAGAGCGAAGTTATTTCCTTAACCGTTCCGATTCCTTCGTTGCCTGTTCAATTATTTTTTTCGGGTAGGCGAAATCGGGATTAAATAAGAAGTTTTTATCGGTCAGGGTGAGAAGGAAGGCCAGCAGGTCGACGCGGTCGGCAGGTGTTAGGGGAAGAGGGAGGGAAAGTTTAGGATTGTTTAGTGGGAGAGCTGATGCGCTTGTACTGTAATGTTTCAGGACAGCGGTCAGATTCATGAATCTTCCGTCATGCATGTAGGGGTAGGAGACTTCTATATTGCGTAATGTGGGCACCTTGAAATGGAGTGAATCTTTTGGATCACCGGTAATTTTCATTCGGCCGCTATCGTTCAGTTTCGGATCAGCAGGCAGACCATTGTATGCGAATTCATCATTGGTGAACAGCGGCTCTGCATGACAACCCGAACAATGTTGCTGATACAAACGGTAGCCCTTTTTTTCCTGTAAAGTAAATTGTGTCTTCCCTTGCATCACACTATCGTATTTCGATTGAGCACTTACCAGCACCAGCATAAACTGTGCGATCGCTTTCAGTGTGCGTTCTCCCGTGACGAGCGTATCTCCAAAGGCATTTTTAAATAGTACGTTGTACATGCCAGTGCTTTGCAATTTCAGGGTGAGATGCTGCAATTCTTCTCCCATCTCCGCAGGGTGAGCAATGGGAGCGAGGGCTTGCAGGTCGAGGTGATGAACAGCCCCATCCCACATCAATGATTTTTTCCAGGCGAGATTCATCAATGCCGGCGCATTACGGGTGCCGATGCTGTCATGGATGCCGTGACTGAGGGCGTGGTCGGTATGCGCGAAGGCGGTGTAGGAAGAATGGCAGGAGGAACAGGAGGTGCTGCTGTCGGCTGAGAGAAGGGGATCGTAAAACAACACGCGACCTAGAGCAATCTTTGAAGCGGTTAATGGATTTTCATTGAAATCATAATGCGGTTGTGGCCAGGAAGGGGGTGCAACAAACAGCGGCTTCTCCCTACTGCGAAACGCGACCAGTAAGATTACGATGAATGCGGCGAGGAGAAATTGTTTGCTCATTTTACAGAAGAGGGGAACATCGTCGCCGTTAGCTTTGATAATTGCATTGCCTCTTTTCCGGGAGACATAATATGATCAGGAGTGGAGTCCTCTGCCTGAGTAAATAATTTTTCTATGTCAATCGGGATCTCCAAATATTTTGCGTCGGGAATTTCGATCTCTACTGTTTGCAATGTATTAAAGGGAGCACGGTATCCGCCGAGATGGTATTGAAACGATGTGCTGGCGGACGGATAATGACCTTCCAGTTTCAGATTGATATAGCCACTCAGCCAGGTCCAGTACATGCCCTGCATCGGATCGAGGCAACCGCCCTGCACTCCTGCACTGTTGGTGATGCTATCTATTCCGAGAAAGAATTGCAGCGAAGAAGCCTGAAAATTTGTTGAAAGCTGCGGAGAGATGGTTAAGCTGTTTGTATCCTGAATATTTATCAGATGAAAGCTCTTTTTTTCCCTGATGATTTTATTCTTCTCGTTCTTCAATGCCATTCCTGAAATATAGAATTTCAATGAAGAGATGCAGACGGTTTTGTTGGTGTTCGAAAGAAGATAACAACTATCCGGAAAAATTTCTTTTCCGCGATAACCGGTTTAAAGCGAAAGGTCCACTGTGCGGTAGCCGTGGAGGAGGAGCCAAGAAATGCGAGGGTGAGCGCGACCGCAAGAGCGAATACTTTACGCATCACTTTTTTTCTTTATCTGCATGTGGAGGAGCGAAGATGGCTGCGATATCCTGCGTGAGCGAATGGAATTTCTCTTCCTGTTCGGGAGTGCAGAGGGCATGAATTTCCTGAAAATGGCTGTAGTGTAATTTCTCGATTTCCTGCTGCTTCATCCCCATTAACAGCACTAATGAATCGGTATTTATCTTTCCTTCCGCAGAAGAGAGCGTGCCATAGAGTGCATTTTTCAATTGACGGAACTCCCCGTTGTATTGCTTCACCATCGCCCGGTGTTGTTGAATCAGCACATCGTACTTTTTAATTTGTTCCTCATCCAAACCCAGTCGTTCAATCACTGCTTTGCGGGGCCGGTCGCGGGGAGGAACGCCATTGCCCGACATCTTCCAGAGCAGGAAAATATTTACCGCCAGCAGGACCATAGTGGCTATCGTAAAGAAGCGCAGTTTATTCATTTGTAGAGTTCATTATCGTTAGAAAGTTGCATGCCGCGCACCAGTTGTTTCGCATCGCTGATGGAATCATTGCGGTGGATCAGGGTAGAGATATTGACCACCAGCACGAGCAGAAAACAGCCCAGGACCAGTTTCCCTGTGGTGCCGGTAAAAGACATTTTTTTCTCTGCTTCGATGCGATGAACGATACGCTCGTACATTCCGGAGGGGATGGTTGCCGGTTGTACCTGATTCAGAAAGTCGAGAGGTTGATTCATTTCTTTGTTAGACGTATTTCGGTTTAGATTCCTTCGTTTTCTTTTAATTTATTTTCCAGTCCTGCCTTTGCCCGCATCAGCAGCGATTCCACGGCTTTCGGAGAGAGGTCCATGATGAGAGCGATTTCGCTCAGCGGAACTTTTTCTATTTTATTCAGGAGGAGGACGGTCTTCTGACGTTCGGGCAGTGCATTGATCGCCTTAAAAATTTCCTGCATCCGTTCTTTCTGCTCCAGTTTTACACCGGGATGATCGAAATCTGGCGGATCCATCTCGTCGGGGCGAATACCTATTACCTGTAACAGGGATACCAGCTTCTGTTTCCGTTGACGGGTACGGAGATGATCAATCGACTTATTGATGGTGATGCGATAGATCCATGTACTGACATCAGCTTCGTGGCGGAAGGCATCCATCTTTTTATAAATCACCATAAAAACATCCTGGGTAATTTCTTCGGCTTCTTCCCGATTTTGTACATATTGCAGCGCAAGATTATACACCTTGTTCTTCTGTGCTTCATAGAGGGTTTGGAAATTCATTGGCCTGCAAATATACCCGACATGGATAGAAAAACCGGGGAAAGGTTTAATCCAGTCGACAGATGAATAAACTACTAACTCAGATCAATATTTTGGGAGCCGCAGAAATGGGAACACGGATGAAACGGATTTAAAAGATGAACGCGGATGGAATTATGGGCATTATTTTAGGCGGCCGTAGAAATTTGAACACGGATGAAACGGATTTAAACGATTTACGCGGATGGAATTATGGGCATTATTTTAGGCGGCCGTAGAAATGGGAACACGGATGAAACGGATTTAAAAGATGAACGCGGATGGAATTATGGGCATTATTTTAGGCGGCCGTAGAAATTTGAACACGGATGAAACGGATTTAAACGATTTACGCGGATGGAATTATGGGCATTATTTTAGGCGGCCGTAGAAATGGGAACACGGATGAAACGGATTTAAAAGATGAACGCGGATGGAATTAAGGAACAAAGAGATGGCTGAAGACAATATTAATTTCGCCGGTTAAAAAAATCCGCGATAATTCAAAGAATCTGTGTAATCCGCGTTCCCATTAAAATCTCTTTGTTAAAACAAACATTCATGCGCCTATTTATTTTGATATAGCCGATAAACATCCGGAACCAAATTTGAAGATTTGAAGATGGTTAATTTGAAGATGGGTTAGATGGATTAATGTGTCCTAGGCTCAATGTGAAATTGTAAGTAATGTTTTCAACCGTTATCAACGCCTAGCTAAAGATGGGTTAGATGGTTTAATGTGGAGTGAGGCTCTATTTCCGATTGCTGCAAGGAGCGTTAAAGACCAAGAATTCAATTTATATTATAAATCTTTTCACTATTCTCCGTGCTCCTACGTGTCCTCCACGCCTCCGTGGTTGAAAAATCATTTTTATCCGAAGCAAAAAATGAAGTAGTATTAATAGTAATTATTTCTCTTTGGACTTCACAATGCTTAATATTTTTTTGATGAATACGGGTTCTTTTTTGCCGGTATTGATTTCACCGATGAGCATGCCGTAGGGCTTTAGGGAATCGATATGATCAAAAACAATTTTCAGCATGGCAATGACGGGGATGGCGAGGAAGATGCCCGGGATTCCCCAGATTAATTCACCGATCACAAGGGAAAGGATTGTCGTGAACGGATTTATTTTTACCTGCGGTCCAACGATGAGCGGCTCGAGGATCCATCCCTGAATGAGCTGTACGCTACCATACACCATCACAATACTTCCTAACATCGGAACACTCGCGCCATTCACTGCAGCCACCAACAGCGTTAGCAGGGTGCCGGTGAGATTACCGATATAGGGAATAATCTCCAGCAAGCCACAGAGGATAGCGAACATCACCGCGTTCTTTACGCCGATGATTGAAAAGCCGATGCCGTACATGATCCAGAGGCAAACGATCATTTTAGAAAGTCCGAGCAGGTATTGCTGAGAAACGCGCGAGGTGCTGTAGATGATCTGTTCCATTTCCGGCTGTTGATCTTTTGGGGAGAGGCGCAGCAGGAATTGTTTGAGGTGATTTCGGTAATACAGAAAGCAGAAGACATACACCAGGATCAGCACGATATTCGTAAAAATGCCCGCCATTTTCCCCGCGAAGAGTTGCAGGGTGGAGGGGAGATAGTGTTCCTGATCCTTGAGCACCTGCATTTGTTTTTCGAGGGAGATGCCGAGATGAATCAGGAGGTATTGCTGGATGCGCGCGCCGGTTTCGAGGGCTTTGATTTTAATCAGTTCGAAGTCATCGATCAGCTCGGAGATCTGCCAGCCCAGCATGGAAATAATTCCCGCCATTGCCAGGAGCAAGATCAGCAGGCAGGAAAGTACGGCGAGCCATTTGGGAAACCGGTGTTTTTCGAGTTGCTGACTGAGCGGAAGAAAAAGGGTGGCGAGCACTCCGGCCACGGTCAATGGCATGAGGAAGCTTTTTGCTAAGATCAACCCGGCGATTACCAGAAAGAGTAACAGCAATTTTTTAAGAAGGGAAGAGGAGGTGATGATCATGGGAAGACAAAGGTAGTAAATCCCGAAAGGGTCTCGTCTCGTCATGCTCATCTCGTCTCGTCATGCTCACCTCGTCTTCGTTGAGTTGATTCTGACGAGATGAAGTGTGGATATTTGGATTTTGAAGAATAGTTGGTTTATTAAACGGATACAAATGTTTACTATACGACTTATGCAAATTCGAATGCGGAGTTTTGTAGTATGAACAAAAAGGCGGATTTGCGACTCGAAAGGGGCAATCATAAGGGACAAGCCATATGGCTATTGAAATTTGCATACGACAAAGCCATCATTGACAAACTGCGTGCTGCGGTACCTCTTCGCTGGAGCAAGACCAAGGGCAGCTGGTATGGTCCGGGGACGGAGGAGTTTTGATCTGGGTAAGGGAGGTTTATCCGGATATTTCATTGGAGAAAATGCAACCACCGGTAGAAAATGATACCACCTTTGTTCAACCAGCGGAAAATCCCGTCCTTTCAGCTAATGGCTATAATACCGAAATACAGGAGCAGGTAGAAAAATTCATTCACCTTATGGAAACGGAACGCCTTGCCGGGAGTACTGTACAGACGTATTCGGAGGCCTTGCGGATTTTTCTACAGCATATACATCCAAAGCCCATTGACACCATTTGCAACGATGATGTCAATCAGTTTTTGCATCAATATGCTTTTCAGCGGAAGCTGAGTATTTCCTGGCACCGGACCATCATCAGCGCCCTAAAACTCTACTTTCGGCGTTTTGAAGGAAAGAAACTCGACCCCGAGCGCATTCGTTATCCTAAGAAAGACAAATTGCTCCCACATGTTTTGGATCAGAAAGACATAGAAAAAATGATTAAGCTCACAAAAAACAGAAAGCACAGGAGCATGCTCAGTTTGATTTATGCCTGCGGACTGCGGAGAGGGGATCTATTAAATCTCAAACCACGCGACATTGACAGCAAACGCCAGCAGCTTTTCATTCGTGGAGGAAAGGGAAGAAAGGACAGGGTGGTTGGCATTCCACAGAAAATGATAGAATCATTGCGGGAATACTACCTCCAGTACAGGCCGAAAGTCTGGTTATTTGAAGGACAAAAGCCCGGCGAACAATATTCCGAAAGGAGCATACAACTGGTCTTAAAGCAAGCCCTCGAGCGCGCCGGTCTCCGAAGCGATGCTTCTCTGCATTGGTTACGACATAGTTTTGCCACCCATACTTTAGAGAACGGGATAGACATCACCTACATCAAGGAACTGCTTGGCCATAGTAGTATCCGCACCACTGAAATTTACACCCATGTAAGCCGGGAAAAAATGCGACAAATCAGAAGTCCATTTGAGGACCTTGATTTATGAGCCTGACGCCAACTTTAATAACCATAAGCATGAGGTCCGGCAACAAACCGGATCACAATCGCATAGTTAAAAAGATTATTTCCTATTCACCTACCAAATATTCGAATAATTTATTATTTTTGAAATAGAATATATTCCTTTAGTTCCACGATTATACAATATTACATCTTTACATAAACTTTCAATACTCTTTCAAGGGGCATTTCCAGCACACAAGATATTAAGAAAAAAAAATGGACAAAAGCCACCAAAACTCCCTCACATACCCTTTAACGCCCAAAAGGATTGGCGCAACAGCCTCCCCTTTCAAAACCTGCTCCAATCCCACTAAATCAGGCGGATTTAGAGAGAATTTTGATAATTGGAGTCACGCTAATAAGTGAGTTA
>JADKIC010000023.1 GCA_016721435.1 Bacteroidota bacterium | reverse complement strand
AATTACGATGCCAACATAACAAACTATCAAATCAAAGTATTTCGATGAAACTAACATGTTCTTATTCATTCTTATCTCATTTGTTCCTGAGATTAGGTCGCCCAACTCAGCTGGATAAATTATTTTAATAACGATTCAACAAATATTTATTTCTACAATAGAAATGGAATTATAAGAATGGTAACTCAATATTAACCACAAGAAGTATATTCTCAAATAGTGGTACCTATTTTAGCAATTTCAAATAGTTAATGAGAATGGTATTTTGATTAAAGACACCACATACAATCCAGGTCAATTTTCAGGAATTTCAAATATTGAAAATGTTTCGCAAAGTTAATGGATTGCTAATTGCTCAAATTTATAACCTCAAACAACTTTTAATTTCCGATGTTTACCAATAATTATTAGATAGTGGATCGACATTAACCATTTGGAGTGATGATTCAATTGGAAAAGGTCTTAGGATATAAAATCCCGGAAATGACACTTTGTTTAGTTTGGCGGAAGAATATATTTAAAAATAAAATTATTTGATAGTCTTGGAAATTTTAATTGGAAATATTCCTTTGCGGAGCACTATTACGGCATTAATTCGATTTTCAGCAGAGATCTTTTGAATTTGGTCCATCGGGAATTATTGTATTTGGTCAAAAACTTCTCAGTAGTGGCACATTTGATTCTCACTACTGTATTCGATATGTCGATTGGCAGAACTTAATTTTGAGTGTTTAAATAACAGGACTATCAATCCAGATGTAATATCAAGTATAACCACTATCCCTAACAACATAGTATTTAGTGAAACAAGACATGGTAAATGGGGTTAATGGTATCGACATTGGAATATTGAACATGAATGGCATTTTACAATGGGATACAACCATTGTATATCAAACTCCACAAAGAGGAATTACGGATTTAAAATCATCGTCTGGACAGGTTTACTATGGACTAATTGGTTGGAAGAGTTTAAACAACAGTTATAGTGTCCAGGTTCAATGTTTAAATACAGCAACTAAATTCATTCAAAATATTCTTGAAATCGATTCATTAAGGTACAAGTCTGATATTAAATTAGCAAATTTTAACTCAAATATTATTGCCTGTGTAACGCTCAATAATAATTTAACTTCTATTTACAAATTATTCCAGTTTACACCAAACAATTACCTACAATTTTTTAGTTTTATTGACACTACCTATCCTCTCCCTTATTTACTAATTGACAACAATGATTTATTTTTTGGGAGTTCAACTTTTCTAGCAAAATACGATATTTCATCGCTTTCAATTAAAGGTGAAAATTCATTTATCAATTTTTCTGTTTTCCTAACCCGGTTTCTACCACATTAACAATTAATTAAATAGCGAGATTTATGGTTTAAGGTATAAATTGACAACTGTTAGTGGGGAAATAGTGCAATGCTCTGACTATATACCTAATAAAATAAATGTAGAAAAATTTCCTAACGGCTTGTATATTTTACAATTATATAATAACTACTATAGTATTACAAGAAAAATATTAATTTTTCATTAAAAGTATATTCAGATTGTACCCTATCGTGTTACTAATTAAAATTAAATTAAAAATCAAAACTAAAGCTGGTAGCTGGTAGCATATTATTTTTTGTTTCCATAGTATTAAAAAATAGTAGAGTTATACTTTCAAAAGTACTATTCATTTCAATCAATATCCCGGTTGCTTTGTATCCATCCGACCAACTACATTTCATAGCTGATAAAGATAAAAAGTAAAACGGATTAAGGAAGGAGTTCTTTCAATTTGTTAGCCTTGTAATCAGGAGCACTTCAAAAATGTTTTTAAGCCATTGATAAGGATCAATACCTTTGAGTTTACAGGTGCCGACCAATGAGTAAATTATAGCTGCTCTTTGTGCTCCTGCATGTGATCCGCAAAAGATAGTTTTTTCTGCCAATGGCGATGGGTCTGATGGAGTTTTCCACCAGGTTGTTATCAATCTCTAATTTTCCATCGGTGCAATACAAACTTAACTTCTCCCATCGGGGTAGTGCATAAGAAATGGCCTGACCCATGCTGCTCTTGGGTAACACTTCAACGATGTTGTTCTTTAACCATTGATAGATTTCTTTTAACACAGGCACGCTTTTCTGTAGACGAAGCTGATAGCGTTGATCAGTGGATAAAGATTGTTCGCGTGCTGTACGTTCAACTACATATAGCTTTTGTATTTCACTCAACATGTACTGCGCTCTGGGACGGTCATTGTCCAGTGCTTTCTCAAAATACCGGCGTGCATGGGCCATGCAATGCAATAGCTGTATATCGCCTTTGTCAAAAACATCATACACATTGTATCCATCGGTCTGTAAATGTCCCTTAAAATTTTTCAATAATTCTGTCGGTCCTTCTCTTGATCTTCCTTCCCGGTAATCAAAAAGTACTAAGCCACTCACCGAATCTCGATACACCCAATAATATCCCCGGTGTGTTTTCCCTTTTTTGTCTCTGTCTAACACTTTAATGGGAGTTTCATCTGCCTGCAGGTAATCGCTGCTGAGTACTTTTGATTTCAAGCATTCATAAAGCGGAGTGAGCATCGAACAAGCGGCGCTTACCCATTCTCCAAGCGTGGAAGATGGCAGGGTGATGCCGCTGCGCTTAAATCGTTCTAACTGACGATACAGTGGCTGATGATCAACGAATTTATCGGTGATAATGCTGGCGAGCAACCCGCTTCCCGGTATTCCTTTTTCTATGGGGAAGGAAGGTAAGTTACCAATATGAATGCTCCCATTTACAGCAATGTATTTTTTTCGGACAAACTGTTTAACAAAAAACTTTCCGGGTTCATATTCTAATTGTTCAGTGATCTCACTCCCCGATTTGTTTTAATCCGCTCACATCAGTATCCGGCTCTATGATGATTTCTACTCTGGGAAGATGAGGGCGAGGGGATTACGTCCGGGATGTACACTTACAGAAGATGGTTTCTTTACTCTTTCATAAGTAATTGTTTCCACAGAGGGAGCAGGCGTTTCTACTACAGGAATTTCCAATTCCAGTGTTGCCTGATTTATATTGACAGGAGTGATAAATCGTTCCGACTTACTGCCATAAATCAATCGCTTGATTTGTTCCAGCTCAGTGCTTAATAAAACAACGGTAGAGATTAATTCTTCCCTTGTAAAATTATCATACTTTGTTGCTGTCACGCACCAAACCTAATACAAATTAAAATAAATTGTATTGCTCAGGCTACTTTTTTATTCACAGGATGTTGATAACGGATTTTCTTTTTTACCGAGGATAGAACGACTCCTTCTAAAATATAGTTTATTTGCGATGCGGTAATCATCATTGATAAATCCATATTATTATGCTTGGGAAGTTCAAAAGTCCCTTTCTCCAATCGTTTGCAGTAAACTGCAAATCCATCTTCCTGCCATTGTAAGAGCTTTATACGATTACGGTAGCGATTCAAAAAAATAAATACATCACCACATAATGGATCCTGTTTAAATTCATCCCTTACTAATCCGCACAGCCCATCGTAACCTTTGCGCATATCACACTTCCCCTGGTATAAATAATACCGGTAGCGAATGCTGAAGCTAATAATCATTTTATCAGTGTCCGTAGAAAATCGGAGGTGACCGGCTGATGAAACAAAATGGTAATCCCGTCTCTTTTTACCTCCGCGAACGGTAAAGAAGCGGACTCCCCGCCAACTGCTAATTGCGCAAATCCTCCGGAGGCTCCTTTGGGCTTTTTTATTCTGCTGCTGCGGTCATTGATCCACTTATTGAGCGTGTAATAGTTTATCCCCTGCTCTTTACTGAATGCAATCTGACTCTTACCACTTGCCTTCCACTCCTTTAAATACTTGATTATCTCTTCCGGTTTATACCTTTTTACACCTTTTCTTTTTTCTGTTGTCATTTTTCAGTACTTTTATTCTGCAAATGAACAACCTCCTTTATATTAAATCAAGATGTACTTGGCCGGATGGATACGTTGCTTTGAATTATTGCCATTGTCCGGATCCATTTTACCCCTCCTCTCATCTCAAAATAATCCGCAAAAATCAGGTCTAAATGCAATAGTTCTCCACCCATTTGTAGCCTTTCACCAAAATTGATAAATAGTTGTTGCAACGATGAAAAAGAATTCATAGTTTTCATCACCTAAAACCATGATGATGTTTAAAAATCTACTCTGTTGTTGTTTGTTATTTCTAACTGTTCAACACGCCATTTCTCAAACGGTTCCTGCTGCGCAGTCCATTCCCTATAGTCAGGATTTTAGTTCCCTGGTTGCTACTTCTGCTGTTTATCCGGCAGGCTGGCAGGGATGGCAATTGAATGCTACCGGTCCAACCACTGTTTTTCGTACAACAGCTCCAACTGCCAACCTGAATCTAACGGCTAGCAGTACCGCAGCTACTACCGCAGGAGGAGTTCATAATTATAATGGTAAAATCGGAATTCTAGCCAGTGGAACGAATGATCCTGCATTGGGATTGGTGGTGAATACTGTAGGTAAGATAAATATTGTGGTGACTTTTGATATCGCCACCATCCGCAATCTCTTCAATGGATCAACAGAAACACGACGCAATAATGTTGAGCTCCAATACAGAGTGGGTAATACCAACGGAACATTTACTTCATTGACCGGTAGCATTTATATAAACAATACTTCTGCTCAAACTACGGGTACTACATCACGCAACGGCATGCGTTTTCAATATATTCTTCCGGCGGCTTGCGAGAATCAGTCGGATGTCCAGTTGCGCTGGGTGCAGCGCGATAGTTCCGGGGCAGGATCCCGTCCTTCTTTTGCTATAGACAATGTAATTGTTTGTCCTGCTCCTATCGTGGCTGCTACTGTAGTGCCTGCATGTAATGGCAATGATGGTAGTATCAGTCTCTCCGTCTCTGCCGGATTACCTCCTTACACTGTTGCCTGGGATACCATCAATAAAAATGGTCCTGTATTTTCAGTTACGGCAGCTAACAAGAATGCCAGTCACCCTTATTTCGGTGTAGGTTTTCCGGTAGGCTATGTGCTGGATGGAATTCAGGGCAAGGAATTAAATCTTACCCGTGGTGTCAATTATACATTTGCGGAACTTTTCCGGGACATCCTTTCATATCACCACCAGTGCTGCAGGTGGTAGTTTTTTGAATGAAGTCACCAGCGGTGTCACGAATAGTCAATTACAAGGAGGTGCAATGGTTTTTACACCGAATGTCACCCATCCTCCCTTGCTCTATTATATGTGCGGTGTTCATTTGAATATGGGATGGAAGGCGAACATTAATTCGGGACAGTTAACAAGTTTTAATATCTCTAATCTTTCACCCGGCAAATACAGTGCTGCGGTTTCGTCTTCGATGGATGCATCACAACACTTACAATAACTAGTAGACATAGGTACAAACCCTGAACCGCATCCTACCAGTAATAGTCCGATTTGTGAAGGAGAAACACTTGAATTAATCGCAAATGAAGGTGATATCTTTAGTTGGTCAGGTCCTGCAGGCTTTATTTCTGCTGTATCCGAGCCTCAATTGTCCAATGTCAGTATTGTAAATGCCGGATATTACACGGTCGTCGCAACTTCAGGGGAAGGCTGTACCGCTACCGACTCTGTTGAAGTGATCATCCACCTCAGCCCGTCCATCAGTTCCTTCCTCCCTGCATCAGGACCCATAGGCACTACCGTTACCCTTAGCGGGAATAATTTTTCTGTTGTGGATGCTGTGAAGATCAGCGGACAGACTGCTATTCCTGTCATCCTGAATAATACATCATTGGAATTTAATATTCCTGCAGGAGCTGTATCAGATAATATCATTGTGAATACGGCTGATAATTGCTCGGATACAAGTGCCGTTGCCTTCCTGGTTGTTAATATCAGTCAGCTGAATTTGAAATTATTTGTGGAAGGTTTTTATACGGGCAACAATGCCATGACGGCACCCTTGCAGGACCCGCTTCATCCCACTCATGCCGATTCGCTGATCGTAGCCTTGTATGACTCTACAAACTTAGCAGGCGGCCCGGCATTTTCTGTTGCAGGTGTGGTGGATGTCTCCGGAAATGTATTGCTTTCATTTCCTCCGGCGGTGATTGGAAACAGATATTACATTGTTATAAGACATAGAAACAGCATTGAAACCTGGAGTAAGCATACACAGTTGTTTAGTCAAACCACACTGTTTGATTTTACGGAATAGCTGATCACGTAATCACAATAGTTATACCGCTTCGTCGTAGTGTAAAAGGTTGTTCGCGTAAGTGTACGGTCGTTTTTGTTTAAATTTGTTGAGTGAATGCGTCAATGCTGAAATTTTGTTTCTTTCCTCTACTTCTGTTCCTGCTTTTGTGGGGCAAGTTTGGATATGGTCAGGATATACAGTCATTGAAGAGTGAACTTGAGGCAGCTACTCAGGATTCTACGCGATGCCGGATTTTAAATGAAATGATAGAGGCAGAAGCAGATGATAATGTATGGCCTGCCTATAACGATCGTATGAAGCAACTGGCCGAAACGAAACTTAAAGAGCTGGGTAAAGACGATCCACAAACACCTGTTTTTAAAAAGTACCTGGGTGCAGCGCTAAACAATACCGGAGTAGTGATTCAAAACAAGGGGAATTCTAAACTTTCGCTGCAGTATTATCTGAAGAGCCTTCGCCTGCGTGAGGAAGTCAGGGATAGCTCCGGTATTGGGGAAACATTAAACAACATCGGTTTGATTCATCATGCACAAGGCAATATTCCATTGGCCATCGATTACTATCAGAAAAGTTTAAAAATACAGGAGCTGATTGATGATTACACCGGGATGAGTACAACGATTTTGAATCTCGGCGTGATCAGTTCTGATCAGGGTGATTATACAAACGCGCTCACTTATTTCCTCCGAAGTTATGAATTGCAGGAGCGTACGGGAGATGAATATGGGAAAGCGCATTCATTACATAATCTATCCAGAATTTATCAGAGAAAAGGAAATTTCGAAAAAGCATTAAGAACTATACAGCAAAGCCTGGAGATCAGGAAGAAAATACAAGATACGAAAGGAATCGCCTATTCGCTTTTTAATATGGGTAACATTCTTTCAAAGATGGATACCATCGGTGAAACAAAAGTTATCCAAAAGGAATATCTCGAGAGCCTTGCCCTCTTCGAGAAGCTGGAGGATAAGGAAGGTGTTGCTTATGTGATGAATCAGCTCGCTGAATTGTATTTTAAGAATAGAGCGTATAGGCGCGCGTTGGACTGCGCGGAAAGGGCCTTGTCACTAGGTAAAGAATTGGGATATCCGGAACAAATCAGAAATGCTTCTCATAGTTTGTATCTTATTCATAAGGCGATGAAGCAGGAAGGGCAGGCACTTGCCATGTACGAGTTGTATTCAATTATGCGCGATAGTATCTCTAATGAAGAATTGCGCAGATTTAATCTGGGAAAACAGTATCAATACGAATTCGATAAGCGCACAACAGCAGATAGCGTGAAAGCGGTGGAGCAACAAAAGGTGATGTCGGCCAGAATTTCAAAGGAAAAAACACAACGCTTTGCTGTCACAGGGGTGCTGCTATTGACAATTGTCTTTTCAGGATTCATCTTCAACCGCTGGCGAATTATTAAAAAGCAGAAATTACAAATACAACAGCAGCATACCGCTCTGGGTGAAGAGAAAAAGAAATCAGACGATTTATTGTTGAATATTTTGCCGGAAGAAACAGCGGAAGAGCTGAAGCGTACCGGGCGTGCAAAAGCCATGCGTCATGAGCGGGTTTCTGTCATGTTCACCGACTTCGAAAATTTTACACAGGCTTCCGAAAAGATGAGTGCAGATGAATTGGTCAATGAAATTCATTATTGTTACAGTGCCTTTGACCGGATTATTTCAGCCTATCCCATAGAGAAAATTAAGACCATTGGGGATGGGTACATGTGCGCTGCCGGCTTGCCTTTGCCAAACGTGAATCATGCAGTTGATTTAGTAAGAGCAGCATTGGGAATTCAGGACTTTATGAAGGAGTATCAGGAAGATCGAATGAAAAGCGGAAAGGTACATTTTGTGGCCCGTATAGGTATTCATAGTGGCCCTGTGGTAGCCGGTGTAGTTGGTACGAAGAAATTTGCCTATGATATTTGGGGCGATACCGTAAATCTGGCAGCACGTATGGAGGCCGGTGGCGTTCCCGGAATGGTGAATATCAGTGAAAGTACAATGGAATTGGTGAAGAATTATTTTGAGATGGAACACCGCGGGAATATTGAAGTGAAGAATAAGGGCGAGATGAAAATGTACTTTGTAAAGGCTGCCAAAGAAGTAATATGAAATTTTGTTAATGTTCTTTCTAATTGTTTTAGAATTTAATAATTTTGTACAATTCTTCCGGCAATGAAAATCAGAAATTCTCTTTTCTTGACTTTATTCCTGCTTGTAATTGTTATACAGGGTTGTCTGGATGACAAAGATAAGGAGCCTTGTGGAGAGACGCTTGGCGACATTACATTCAACACGCTGCCCGAGGCAAATAAGTTTGTTGTGGTGCAAGTGGATACCCTTGCGAATGAGGCCACATTGAGGTATACCGGTGCCGACTGGGAGGATATTTGCACAAAGGATAGTGTTGGACTTTTCGTAAATGTACAGGGCGGGTTTACAGAAATAAAAGCTTGCTTGCACTGGTCTCCGGCGGATAGTATCGTATTTGAAGTGACGAATGCAGGTCCGTTATGGTCAGGGAGGTCAGCGAACAGAGATATTTCCGGTGTTCATGGCAGCGGTCCGGGAGTGATTTATACTTCCGTGGATTTTAAATTTTCTTATTCGGATAGTGTTACCACACTTTCTGCACTGCATAACCATCTCTCCGGAATTTTTACAGGCCTGTACATTGATCCTGTCGGATATCGTTTTAGGCCGTAAGTTATCCGTTATTAAAGTTGGTAATGCATATTGTCTATCAAACGCGGACCTTCCGTAAGTACCGCAATACATCCCTGCACTTCTTTTACGCCCTCCCAATTTGCTATTGTTTGAAGATCATCAGGATTTACCAGATCGAAATACTGAACCTCTAAAAATTTACTCTGATTGATAAAGCGCGTGACCAGCTCTTTTACAGCTGACGGCGAATGATGGGGAATGAATGTGCTCACCATCTGAAGTCCCTTATTTATCAAGGGTGCCGCCTTGCGTTGTTCCGGGCTGAGGAGCATGTTTCTGGAACTCATCGCCAATCCATCAGCTTCACGAAGGGTTTCACAGCCTATAACTTTAACGGGTAGCTGAAGTAAAGCTGCCATTTTCCGAACGATCGCGAGCTGCTGAAAATCTTTCTCGCCGAAATAAGCACGATCCGGCTGAACAATATCAAATAACCGGTGAACCACGGTTGCCATTCCTTTAAAATGTCCCGGGCGATAGGCGCCTTCCATCACATTTTCCAGCGGCCCGAAATCCAGTCGAGAAGGGTTGGGCCGGCCGGGTAAATTTCTTTTACAGAGGGTAAGAAAACATAATCGCAATGCACACTATCCAATAATTGAATATCCTGCTCCGGCATTCTCGGATACTTTTCGAGGTCCTTCGCATCGTTGAACTGGGTGGGATTTACAAAAATGCTGCACACTACTTTATCATTCTCCGCTTTCGCTCTATGTAGTAAGGAAAGGTGTCCTTCATGCAAGGCTCCCATGGTGGGGACAAAGCCGATGCTTTTTCCGGAGGATTTGTCTTCGTGCAGTTGTTTCCGAAGTGAATCAACAGTAGTGTAAGGTGGTACCAATATGATAAACGATTATGAAGATTTATCGGAAACGGGCAACTAACGGTCAGGCATTGCTGAATCCGCTATTTATAATTCATCTTTTCCCGATACCATTCATTGAATGATTTCTCTTTTACAGCTGTGGGCATTTTGCGCAAACCGTTTTGTGATTTATACAAACCCTCCAATACATGTTTGCGTGCACTGATACCTGTCCAGCTCATGATTTCCCGTTTGAGCATCGCTTTCTTCCAGGCAAAATAAAACCAACGCTCCGTTCTGGTGGAATCTCCCTTTTCAACAAAATATCTTCTGTTTTCCAGAAGTAGCGGGGGATATCAATTTTTACCGGACATACATCCTTACATGCACCACAAAGTGTTGAAGCCTGACTGAGGTGTTTATGATCTGCGCCCATCAATGGCAAGGTCACGGCTGCAATGGGAGAAGGAAATTCTGCTACACCGGCCGTGCGATATACCGGACAAACAGATTGACATGCACCACATTTTATACAGGTCATCGCCTGACGCTGCTGTTCATGACCCAGGACTTCACTGCGTCCATTATCGAGTAAAATCACATAGAGTTCTAATGCCGGCAAGTACGATATGTGTTTTAGGCAGGGAAGAGGTTAATTGTGCATTTCCTTCATTTTCTACAATAACAATCGCACCCGGATCTGCAACAAGAAAGTTGCAACCTGTTATACCGGCTCCGGCATTACGAAAAGCAGGCCGAAGGTGATCACGGATAAGTCCTACCAGTTCCTGTGCTTCCGCATTTGCAGGAACATTTAATTTTTCATTTAATACCCGGGCAATTTCTTTAGAAGATTTATGCAAAGCAGGCATCACCATATGCGAGCCATCTTCTCCCGCAGCCTGCACGATGAAGTCACCGGTATCCGTTTCTTTGTATTGAATCCCCTGACTTTCGAGAAAAGCACTTAAGCCGATTTCAGTAGCGGTATTCGTTTTTGACTTGATGACTTCTTTAACACTTGTCTTCTTGAGAATCTCAAGTATGGCTTCAAGGGCATCACTTGTATCCTGGGCCCAGATCACTTTCCCGCCTGACTTTATAAAATTGGATTCAAATTCGATCAGGTATTTATCGAGATTTTCAATCGTTTTCCATCTCGTGAAAGCCGCCCTCTCCCTTGCCAGTTCCAGATTGCTGTATTGCCGAGACCCTGCATCCAACTGCATTTGTTGCATTTTCGCAGCCGACACCGCCCTTTCGGACCACGTATCACCCTGAATGCCAGTAGTATCAGTTTTTGGGTTTTCCAAAATCAGCTCCATCATAGTTTCATACAAACCTACAGCAGTACAGGCATAGAAACAAGGAGAAATTAGGTTCATTTCTTATTCTTATCGCTTGTTGTATGTGAATAGTAAGGAAGTATGAATTTGTAAATGAAAGGAAGGCCATTGAAATTCGGATGATGTTTTGAAACAAAATTTAACCGACTCACTGTTGTTAAAATGGAAACAGGAAGAATATTTATGGCAAATCGATAGATGGTATGATCCTATTTACTAATTTCATTAGATCATGATGCCGTCGATTCTAATCATTATCATACTTTTTATTGCCTTTGCCGGTTCCGACCTTTTGGCCTATTTCAGTCAGATAAGGTTAAATTATGAATCCGGCCAAATAAGGAAACTTTTTCTCCGCCCACCATCTGTATTTGAAGAGAAGAGACGTTTAATGGAACCTGTCTTATTGAATCATATTGATTTTTACCGACACCTTTCACCCGTTGCAAAAGTAAAGTTCTTGTACCGTTGCGCAGCGTTTATGCAGCGAAAGCGATTTATCGGCAAGGAGGAACTGGAGATTACGGAAGAGATGAAGATGTTGATTTCTGCAGCGGCTGTTCAGCTTACCTTTGGCCTTCGTGAATTTCAGTTGGAGCATTTTGATACGATAATCGTATATCCCGGCGTATATACATCACCGTTAACCGGTGCAAATCATTTGGGGGAAACAAGTATTAAGGGTGTGATCGTACTCTCCTGGCAGCATTTTTTGGAGGGCTACAAAAGTAGTACCGACAAAATTAATCTCGGACTTCATGAAATGGCCCATGCGCTCGATCTGAGTAGGATGGTGAAGGCCTCAGATCCTTTCTTTCATGCTTACTTCGTTAAATGGCATGCGGTGGCGGGTGAAACTTTTAATGAAGTGAATCAGGAAGAAGAACATTTTCTTCGTAAATATTCAGGTACAAATGACCGGGAATTTTTTGCTGTAAGTGTCGAACATTTTTTTGAAGATCCACAGGAATTCAAAAAAAACCTTCCGCATCTTTATCGTCATTTATCCATTTTACTTCGACAAGATCCTGTGGCACTAGGGCTGTCTCAACATACCCTGCTATCCTGGGTATCCAACCAACCTACATGGAATAAACGGGATGTCCATATGCTGAAACATTTCCAAAGTGACTTCCCCTTTTGGTACGCTACAAAATGGATGATGTTACCTCTGGGTTTTTTCATACTTATTTCGGCAATGAATTCCGGTGAAGATCTTCAGTTCGCCACACTACTTTTAACAAGCAGATTCTTCATTGGGGTCATTCAGTTTTTCTTTCGCTCCAGAATAGTGGAGGTGATCGATAATTTTGTGGTAGTGCGTTCTGCTGTTTTCCCTTTTATGACGAAAAGTTTTGCCATGGAGAATATAATCAGCATTCGCTATGATCTGCATCGCAAAGGGTCGGTTCATCTCGTTTACTTGCAGGAGGGAGAAGTACATTCGGCAGTATATTCGATTGGACTAAGTCGGGAGGATTATGAATCTTTTAAAAATGCCATGAGCAATAAAGATGTAAGTATGAGTTATTAATCTAACCGAAATAGGGGATTTTAACTCACGGCACTTTTTTTCGGGTTCTCCCGGCCTTATCTTTCACCAATGAAATTCATCCCGTCTGCCATGCGCCCCCAATTGTATTTAATTATTGGAATGATCTTCCTTCTTTTCTCCCAACCATCAATTGCACAGTCGCCTTCCTTTACCTATGAAGCAGTATATATTATAGAAGAAGCGAAGACCGCCCTGATTTTGAAGAAAAGGGGTGCAGGATTCATCGGGTATTTCGCGAACGAAACAGAAGCAAAGAAAATCACCGGCGCATTTCAGGACGATGTGCTTACTTTGATTTTGGCAGAGGGCGAAGATAAAACGGCAAGTTATGCGGCCTTAGACGAAGGAGGGAATTTGCTGATTACAGACGATAACCTTAACATGGCCTATTTTACCAGAACAGATGCCAATGTGGATGAAGTCATTGCAGGAATAGAGAAAAAACAGACTACTACTGAATCTAATTCCAATGCTATTCAAACAAATCCTGTAGATGAACAACCTGCTGTTAATGAAACATCATCGGCAGCTAAACCTGCTAAAGGAAAAATTTCCAGCAAATATGCGAATAAAAAGTTCCTGCACATGTATTCCGGAAATGGTTTGTCGGAAAAGTGGGCCTATTATTTATATGAGGATGGTCGTTTTTACTATAAGAACTTCACTACATATATGAGCAATGATTCCTATTCTAACTTCAGCTCTGTGATGAAATCGGACGATGCTGGTTACTGGGCAGTGGAACTAATCAATGGTGTGGAATACCTGAACCTGAACTGGAACGATGGTAAAGTAGGGCAGTTGAAAATTCAAAAGATGGAAGTTGGTTATATGTTGAACAACAATAAATATTTTCTTGTCGGACATTCTGAGTACGAATAAACATTTTGCTTCCGGACTGCTCCGCTCGCTTCTGGCTGCTTGCCATTTGAGGTGAGGGGAAATGAAACATTATAAAAAAGTTATCAGCGCCTCCCCAAAAGTACTCTGCGGCTCTGCGACCTTTGCGAGACACCTTTGAAGTTACTATTCGTTTGAAAAAAGTAAGATTACCGAAAAATATTATTAGAAATTTCATGTGAGTAAAGTTTCTAGTCTTAAAAGATTTGTTATCTCTAACCACAGAGGCACGAGAGCACATGGAGTTGCACGGAGGATTCTTCTGTAATAATAATACCTATGCACTTAAAAACATCGCAAGGCTTCGCGATCAAATCATTAAATTTTCAAATCAAATTTTCAAATCCATTTTGGTCCATTACCATAATTTTAACCCCTCCTTCACTAAAAAACATTCATCAATTCATCAATTCAACAACTCATCAATTCCATTTTGGTCACTACAAGTTAGATGTAACAACTATTCTACTTCTACGACCAAATCTTCTGACTCCTCCAGCGTTCCTTCTTTCAGGGAGATGTGACGAATTTTTAGATCCCTGGTTGCAGTAATAGTGGTTTCCATTTTCATAGCTTCGATAGTAAACAAGGGTGCATTTTTCTTTACCTCTTGTCCGGGGGCAATGAAAATTTTACTCAACAACCCTTGTAATGGAGTTCCGATTTGTTTTTCGCCTGAAGCCTTCGTATGATGTACTTTCAATACAAGTGCTTTTTATCCTGCACATCAATCGCTCTGGTTTGGCCGTTTAACCGGAAGTATACGGTACGATGTCCGTTTTCATCAGCATCACCTACATAGAGCAGCCGTATAAGAATATTTTTTCCTTTGCCTATTTCAACCAGAATTTCCTGATTGTTTTTCATTCCGTAAAAGAAGGCCGGTGTAGGAAGATTACTGACATCGCCAAATTCCTTTCTGAAAATAAAGTATTCTTCAAATACTTTCGGATAGAACTTCCACGAAAGGAAATCAGTGAAACTAACGGAGGCGCCAAACCGAATTTTAAAATCCTGAAATGCTTTTTCAAAATGCACCGGTTCCAGGTGCGCATTGGGTAAGTCGGTATAGGGGACATCATCTTTTAATATAATGCGTTGAAGTACTGCGGGAAAGCCTCCGGGAGGTTGTCCGAGGTCACCTTTAAAGAAGCTTTTTACACTTTCAGGAAAGCTCAATGTGTCGCCACGTTGCATCACATCCGCCGGACTCAAATTATTGCTGACCATATACAGGGCCATATCTCCCACCACCTTTGAGCTGGGTGTCACCTTTACAATATCACCGAAAAGCTGATTGACATCTGCATAGGCCTGCTTGATTTCTGTCATCTTATCTCCGAGTCCGAGCGAAATCGCCTGTGGGCGAAGATTAGAGTATTGCCCACCTGGTATTTCATGATCGTACACTTCAGCTGTGCCGGCCATCAATCCACTCTCAAAAGGATAATACCATTCACGAATGGTTTCCCAATAGTTACTGTGTTCATTGAGATGTTTGATGTCAAAATCAACTGCATGAGGCGTGTTACGCAGTACTTCCACCATGCTGTTAAAGTTGGGCTGCGAGGTAAGTCCACTCATGGAAGCAAGTGCTACATCAATCACATCTACTCCGGCTTCAATGGCTTTTAAATAGGAGGATGATTGAACCGATGAAGTATCATGTGTATGAAAGTGAATGGGGATATTGATGACCTTCTTGAGTTCAGTGATGAGAAGTTCCGCAGCATAGGGCTTTACAAGACCTGCCATATCTTTGATGCCAAGGATATGCGCACCTTTATCTTCCAACTCTCTGGCTAAATCCAAATAGTAGTTTAAATTGTATTTTGATTTTTTCGGATCGAGAATATCTCCTGTATAGCTGATACACGCTTCCGCGATTCCACCTGTTCTTTCCCGAACGGCTCTGATACTGACTTCCATTGATTTTGTCCAGTTCAGCGAATCGAAAATCCTGAAAATATCAATTCCGTTCTTAGAACTTTCTTCGATAAATCGTTCGACCAGATTATCCGGATAGGCGGCATAGCCGATAGCATTATTGCCGCGAATGAGCATTTGCAGACAGATATTCGGTATGGCTTCACGCAACAATTGAAGTCTTTTCCACGGACATTCATGCAGAAAACGTAAGGCAACATCAAAGGTGGCACCACCCCATACTTCCATGCTGAAAGTTTGTGGATGATGTAAGGCATAGTTGTGGGCAACTTTGAGAAAGTCCATTGTCCGTACGCGCGTAGCCAACAGAGATTGATGCGCGTCACGATAGGTCGTATCTGTAAATTTAACTTTCTTCTCCTGCTTGAGCCATTCAGCCAATTTTTCCGGTCCTTGCTCAAGAAGCAGTTGACGTGTTCCCGGTGGTGGTGTTCCCTGTATCCTGGTAGAAGGTATGCGTGGAGCATCAAGTGTCCGGTGTTGGTCAATACGGCTGACATCGGGATTGCCGTTCACTATAACGTGCGCGATATACCGAAGAACTCGTGTGCCGCTGTCTTGTTTTTTTCTGAAGGCAAACAGTTCAGGATATTTATCAATGAACTTCACCGTCGCCATTCCATTCTGGAAGATGGGATGGTTGATTACATTTTCTAAAAAGGGAATATTGGTTTTCACTCCACGTATTCTGAATTCCATTAAGGTACGGTACATTCTTCTGCTGGCTCCTGCGAGTGTGCGCCCTTGTGCAGTTACTTTTACCAGCATGGAATCGAAGAACGGAGAGATTTTTACACCCTGGTAGGATGAACCTTCATCTATCCGAATACCATAACCGCCTGCATTTCGATAGGCGATCAATGTGCCATAATCCGGTTTAAAATCATTCTCGGGATCTTCGGTCGTGATCCGGCATTGTATGGCATAACCCCTGCATTGCACATCTTCCTGCCTGACGATATTAATCATTGGCGATGACAGAGGATCGCCATCTGCAATCAGAATTTGTGAACGAACAATATCAATTCGTGTCACCTGCTCCGTCACGGTATGCTCCACCTGAATTCTGGGATTTACTTCTATGAAATAGATATTCTCCTCATGGTCGAGTAAGAATTCTACTGTTCCGGCATTATCATATTTTACTGCTCTTGCAATTTTAAGTGCATAGCTGTAGAGATTATCTTTTGTATCCTGACGTAAACTGGGTGCGGGTGCTACTTCCACTACCTTTTGAAAGCGACGCTGGACGGAGCAATCTCTTTCAAAAAGATGCACGAGGTTGCCATGATGATCTCCCAGCAGTTGGACTTCTATATGTTTGGGGTCATCAATAAATTTCTCAATAAAAATAGTGTCATCACCAAAAGCATTTCCCGCCTCCCGACGCGCTTCGTTAAACGCTTTTTCCAATTCTTCCTCTGCGCGGATAATTCGCATGCCTCTGCCTCCACCACCGGCGCTAGCCTTGAATATAACGGGGAAGCCTATCCGCTTGGCTTCCTGCAAGGCAATGGCCGACGAAGAGAGTACTGTTGTATTGTCTTCAATTACCGGAACACCTGCAGCTCTGGCCACCTTTTTACTGGCGACCTTATCTCCCAGTTGTTCCATAGCTTCGGGTGATGGTCCAATGAAAATAATCCCCTCCTCTCTGCAGCGTCTGGCAAAGCCGACATTTTCAGAAAGAAATCCGTAGCCCGGATGAATGGCATCAACACCGTTTTCTTTTGCGGTACAGATGATTTCTTCTATGTCCAGATATGGTTTTAAAGGTTCATTGTCTTTTCCGATTTGATAGGATTCATCTGCTTTGTAACGGTGCAACGAATAGCGGTCTTCGTAGGTGTAAACAGCTACTGTTCGTATGCCCAGTTCTGCTGCAGCACGAAGGGCCCGTATCGCAATTTCTCCGCGATTAGCAACAAGAAGTTTATGTATTCGGCGCATAGTAGGGGGTTTTATCAGGGGGAGATGAGGTTCTTCTTTCGGTAGTCCCCGTTGTAAAATTTTGGAGTGACTGGTTGATTTTGAGGATGTAAATTAATTAATATTGAATGTTTTACGCAACAAATTTAGATTCGTTTCAGCGAGGTCCTATTCAATGCTTAAAATTAAACTAAATCAGGATTTCGAGTTAAGTTAATTATAAACAGGGTAGATCTGATAATTCCAAAATTTATTTGGTGAACAACGTTATTTGTAGGGTTAAATCAGCTATATTGCATATATAAATTATGCAGTACTGCCTCAATTGACGGTATCTTTGCATCACGTAAAAAAATGTAATGAAAAAGCTATCCATTTTCCTCTTGTGCCTGTTCTTCTCTTTGTTTTACGGGCCGGAAATTTTGACTGGTATCGTTTGGTTCAGTTCAGCCAGCGCGGTCATTTTGCTACCGGGATTTCCACCGATGCAAACCGTAATGTTAATGTGGCCGGCAGTTATTTCCCCTGTCTGGTATGTAATACCGTCGGTTTTCTTACCAGCTATGATTCGCTCTCGGCGCCAAGATGGTCGGTAGTGGCCAGTACATTCGGGATTATTAATATAGATTTTTCCAGGCCATTTAATGACAACAATGGGAATATTTATACTTCCATCTATATTCCTCAAGGGGCCTTGAATGGCCCTCAGCTCAGTGTAAATTCGGTTTGGATAGGTGGTCCCGATACTTCCGGTTATGTGGTGATCTTTCGTTTTTCCACACTTGGGAATCTGGATTGGTATCAGGTGATTCCTACATATAAACCTGTTGTTCATTCTGCTGATGAACCCGGAAATACTTATTTCAGCAATGGAGACACTACCTGGAAGTACAGTCCCGATGGCATATTGTCCTGGAGAAATGTTAGCAAGGGAGGAAGTTTCCTCTCCGTGGGTGGTTCAGATGTCTATGTGGGCAATGGAACATCCGTAGAACGTTTGTCAGCTTTAACGGGTGCATTTAAATCCACCTGGACACTCCCATCGTATAACGATCTTGAAGCCGGTAGTGGAGGAGTGATTTTTGGAACCGGTAATCAGGGTACATTTAAAGTACAGAATGGAGCAGTTACGTATCAAAATGCTAATGTCAAAGGAACCGGTATCAGTAAGCGAAGTTCGGATATGTGGGTAATTGAAAATTATCCTGCACTGAGCGGATTGTCTGGGACAGTAGCTTTGAAGAGGTTGTCAGCAGCTAATGGTGCAGTCCTTGAAACACAAAATATCAATGATGTAGAGCCCAGCGGTAGTCGCGGAAACATTGCAATTGATGAGTCAGGTTCGGTACATGTTTCCTTCCGTGGTTATGATGGAGCCGCGTATTCATATTTAAAATTATACCCTTTCATTGTGTGGAGGGATTATCAGAATTATGAATCCCTTTTTCTGGCCAAGTTCAGAACAAAGTTTCTTAGTCCTGTACTCGGCTTCACCAACTCTGTATGGACAAATGGCGAGTTTGGGGTAGATAAATGGAATGAAAACGATATCGGAGCAAAAAAGCCGTGCTCAGGTGTGAATGGATTTAATGTTGGCTTTTCCCTCATGAATACAACGTTTTTAGCCGGCAATAGTGTAAATGTTGAGATTTCAGATTCGGTTGGTGATTTTACAAATCCAATCGTTATTGGTACCAAACAAACTACATTGGCAAAAGACTCTGTCTACTGTGATATTCCTTTAAATCTTCCTAACGGACCTGATTATCGCCTTCGGCTTCGCACAACTAATCCTGCCCTGTTCAGTATTCAGGAAGGCAATCCTGTAGGCATATATGCCCCTAAATCTACCTTATCCAGTAATGGACCGCTATCATTTTGTAAAAATTCGCAAGGTGCCGAAATCATTTGTGTGAATGATAAAGCATCCAACACCATTTTATGGGAGAGAAATGGTATTATCAACGGGGATTTGATTGGTGCAAATATTTTACCTGTTAAAAGTGGTATCTATAATGCACTTGTTGCGGATGTAGACGGTTGTGTGCGTCGGTCCGATAACGTTATTCCTATAACGGTTTGGCCTATACCCAAAGCCCAATTGAATCTTGTCGGAAGTAATATTATTTGCAAAGGTTCCGCTCTTCAGCTTCAAGTGAATGCACCGACAGCAGTCAGCTACCAATGGTTGCGGAATAATATTCCTCTTTCGGGCGTAGTTGATAGCGGCTACACCACCGGTTTAGCAGGTACTTATAAAGTGCAGGTAACAGATGCAAATGGTTGCACCAAAACATCTCTAAATGCAAAGGTGATCGTTTACAGGGCCGAGATTAATGCTGAAAGTTCACTTTCCTTTTGTGTCGGTGATAGTGTTATTCTTATTGGGCCTGTTACCAATACAACGGCGTATCAATGGAGAAAAAATGGAATTGATATTCCCGGTGCAAATGCTATTAATTTTACTGCCAAGGTACCCGGAAGTTATACTGTTGTGACGACGGGAACCACAGGCTGCACTGCACTTTCTCCTGCAAAAATCGTTACCGTTAATTGCAGAGCGGGAAATTTTAGTTCTGAAGCATGGAACGTTTATCCGAACCCTGCTGCTGATCTCCTTTTCGTAGAATGGGGCACTTCTTCCGGCAATGGTACAGTGGAACTTACGGATATCAGTGGTCGTATATTGCATACGGAGATCTGCTCCTCCACGATCCCGCTTCTTAGTATTAGTCTCAAGTCATTTACCTCCGGACTTTATATGGTGCGTTTTATAGGAGATGATGGTTATGCTGAAACCAGGAAGATTGTAAAAAATTGATGGTGTTGGTGGAGTAATTCATTACTACTGAAGTTTCCGGGAATATTGTAAAATTCTTGACGCCAGCCAGTCTCGTCAGAATTAAATGGTCTCGTCATTACTCATCTCCTCACAGACGAGAAGTAGCAAAGACGAGATGAATTAAGGATGACGAGACATTCCCCCCAGCGAAACGTTCCTTTTACAAGTGCTCTGATTTATTGTGCAAACGCAAGATTATTTTTGTCAAAATTTTGTCATTCATCTCTGCCTCATAGTCTCTTCACTTAGGTTTCATGGGTCACTTCCATCTTTGTCATGTCGCTCACGCGATGTATTATACGTTCTTATCTCAGATAGTTTTCAATCAATAGGGTTGTTGATTGGTTAGGTTAGAGAGCTCCCGGAAACGGGGCTTTCTTTTTGTCTGATAGTTTTTCACCGAATTAGGTGATTGGTGAAGAAGTGATGTTGGGTATTTTTGGTACTCTTTAATTTACCTAAAATCGATATAACTAACATCTAATATTCCCATGAAAAAATTGCTCTTCGTGATAATGCTGTTCCTATTATCATCCTATGCATCAAACTCAGCCGTCAGTCGTGTATTTGTAGCACTCTCAAACGAAACTTTGTCCACAGTTCCGATACAGGGAAATTTAACCTGGTCAACGTATCTTGGTTCTTCAAAACTTGCCTTTGCTAAGGGTTATACTTATGTAGTAAAGATTGAATTTTCAAGTGGGTCGCTCGGTACATTTAAATCCAGTTCAACGCAAGCTACCATTTCCGGGTTGGTGAAGTCGGGAACAACCTATCAATTTAATTTGGCTATATCACCTACTGCCACCAGACTTGCTACATTTAATATAGGTTTAGAATCTCTGAATCCGCTTCTAACTGCTAATTTGATTCCCTGCGAGATTGTTGAAATTGGCAAATTTTATTCATTAATTCTGCGCGATACATCTAATACTACACGAAGTCTTGCAACAAAGTCTCCCGGCATGTCTACCATTGTATTTAAAAATTTGACAGGGAAGAAGTCAATGAAATTTAGTGGTTCTTCATTGACCAATGTCAAATTCAGTAGCTCAGGCAATTCATATATTTCCAGTGGAATAACCGTGAATCCTGCAAGCCTGACTGATATAAATTCAACAAATTTTAGTATTGAATTTTCAGCAACTTCCATAAATTCCACATCTGGTGCCATCAAGGATGTACTGTTGTCGCGAGTATTTGATGTGGCCGCTGACAAAGCTTATCCATGGGTTTCCTATAAATATGCGTTGATGATACCTCCCAGCGGACAAACTCCACCACCGGTAACCAATACAGGAGGATCAGGGCCCTTGACCAGTTCAACTGTTAATTTCGAAATCTTACCCGGGAAATGGCAGGTGTTGGACCAGTACTCTGTTGGTTATAATATTTTCCTTGACGGAAGATATATGGTAGATTAAGTTTCTAAAAGGAGTGCCGATGGAATCGTTTGTACATTTAGCAGGACTCCATGAAATTTATTAGTATAAGTTGTAATCGATTTTGAAAACTTAAATTAGTACGCAGGAAGTTTGCTATTTGTGATGGTGGGTACTTTTTAATTTGAACATAATGGCATCTCCCCGAATTAGGTGATGAATTGAACATTTATCTTTCGAAGGGGATTTAGAGCAAGTTGGCAAATTGTGGTGCAGATGGAATATGTTATTTTTAAAAATGTGTGACAATATCTAAGAAAATTTAGCAGTGAATCCAATGTTTTTATGGAGGAGAAGATGAATGTTTATCATCACCTTCAAGAACCTGATTACTAAATATATTCTAAATTATTGCAATCAGACTTTTTGAATGATACCACCGTTTTCGGGTATTTTTTCCGGAGGACCGAAGTCTACTTTTGCTGATAGTAATTCAAATAAAATTGTGTTTATGAACTTCTTCCCCTAAATCAATATGAAACGTATCCTTATCCTGATGCTGTTGAGCATTGCATCACGTCAAATGAATGCAGCTATAAGCAAAGTCTATGTAGCTCTGGCTAATGAAAATTTTAGTTCCATTCCTGTTAATGGGAACTTGAATTGGTCAACTTATATTGGTCTCTCTAAACTGGCTTTTGCGAGTGGGTATTCGTATAAAGTTAAAATTGAATATACAAGCGGATCGGCCGGTGGAATACGTTCTACCTCCACAAATGCCCTCATCTCCGGAATAGTAAAGACAGGTGAAACCTATGATTTCAAGTTGGATATCCCTTCGTCTGTACCACGATTGTCGACGTTTAAAATGGGTCTTCAAACATTGAACGCGAGTCCGGTACTTAATTCAGATATGATTTCATGTGAAGTAGTAGAGATTGGCAGATTTTATTCGATGATCATCAGTGACTCTTCTGCCACGACACGCTATACCCGCGGCACACAAAATATGGAAGTGACCACCATTACATGGAAGAAGGGAACAGGTCCAAAGTATTTTCGATTCGCGGGTGGTGGTTTTACCAATGCGAAGTTTCTTCCAGCTACTACTGCATACTCGGTAGGTGGTATTACGATTGATCCGTTCACAATTACACGTGCAGATATCAATTATATAGAATTTAAGCTTAAACCGACAACGATTAACAGTTCGCCTGCTTCACTAAAGGAAGTTATTCTGGCTAAGATCTTTGATGCAGCGGTTGACAAACCCTACCCCTGGGTATCCTATAAATATGCCGAAATGGAGCCCCCATCCGGATTTCCTAACCAAGGATTTAATCCAAAAGACAGAACCATTGAACATATTTATGGGCTTATATATACACTAGGGGTATATGAAGAGGGCTTTAATATTTTCTTAAATAGTAATTTCGTTGTGGATTGATCTCAACCGAATTTATTGAATTGGATTTCCTTGTTGTTAATTGAAGGGCTGGAAGAAATTTGATAGCTCCATCTCCACCCGATTTCGATTGTGAAATAACACTACCGGAATGGAGATGGAGACTATTCCATTACTTCACAATTTTAAATTGAAACATCGGAGTTCCCATTGCCGCATAGAGTCGGACCCAAACCGGTAGTATTTGCTCCGTGCCACGGGCTGTAGAAATATCGCCAAGATCGATAAGATGGTCTGCTCCCCAGCCAAATGTCTGAAGCAATGCGCTTACTTTTTCTTTAGCTTCGGTACTGTTTCCGCTCAGGAAAATATCATGATCACCATTGTTGACCAATTGGGGATTGACCATAAGGTTCGCGGTTAGGGTGTTTAGTGTTTTAACGACATGAGTATCCGGCAAGAGTTTTTGAATTTCTTCTCCCAGAGAGTTATCATTGACGATAAGCAAGGTTGGTGGCATGCCTTTGCTGAAATCGAGGGGATTTGAAATATCAATGAGGATCTTTCCTTTCAGGTTTTCATTGCCGGCTTGCTTGAGCACTTCCAAGGCTATTTCTCCTTTGGTGCAGTTGAATACTATTTCACCAAAGGATGCGGCTTCCGCAAAGGTGCCCTGGGATGCTGCCGGACCATTGTTGCTGATCCATGCAGTTGCCTTTTCGTTATGGCCCGACCGTGAGCCCATTTTTACTTCATGTCCAAGTTGGATGAGTTTGGTGGCGATGGCTTGACCTACCATGCCTGTACCAAGAACAGCTGTTTTCATTAGAGATTATACATATATTTAGAATTCGTGTATTGAACGCAGATAAAACGGATATTTCGGATTATCGCGGATGTACAGTTTGATGTTGATTTATTAGTTGGAATGATAAACCGGTTTGAAGGTGTTTGCAGCAAAATCTTCTATGGTAGTAGGTGTGGTTGAGGTATGGTCTCTTTTCTCCAGATTGAAAACTCCATGGTTGATCCCATCACTTAATCCGATGTAGGCATCAGCGAAGCTTTCGTTCAGCCCCATTTGCATCATGCCTTGCTTTGCCTGATCAAAGGGAAACTGCACATAGGGCAAATTCGGCTGTCCGATAGCGTTAGAGAGGACCGAGGTCACTTCATTCATCGTATAATCTTTTGGACCCAATAGTGGTTGAACTGATTTCCCGCTCCAGGTGGCTGAAGTAAGTTGTTCTGCTGCAGCACGTGCAACATCTGCGGTAGCGATAATGGGGAAGGCACGATCAGCAGCAATGGGTGATCCATTCACATGCATATTTTTAATGATGGGAATATTTCCCAATAGATTTTCCATGAAGTAGCTCGGGCGCAGATGAAGAACGTCTACATCCGTCAGCTCATTGAGTCGTTTTTCCTGGCGCGCCAGACCGGCAACTATTCCGGTTTTCTCCTCGGTATGTCCACCCACTGAACTGAGGTTGAGTACTTTTTTCACACCACTTTTTTTAATGGCATCAATGATCGCAAGCCCGAGTTTATCCTGATACGCTCCGATGTTTACCGCGGTGAAGTCTGCCGGCATCATCAGGAATACCACATCAGATCCTTTCATAACCCGGGAAAGGAAGTCGCTGTCTGTAGCTGTTCCCGAATGGATTTCTACACCTGATTCATTTTTAAAAGCAGAAAGTTTTTCTACTCCTCTAGCGATTAAACGAAGCGTATGGCCTTTGCCCAATAAGTGTTTTACAGTTTTGCTGCCGACATTTCCTGTGGCACCAAGAATGGTGATAATTTTTTTCATGTTATTTTGAATTTATTTAATGATTTTAATACGATATAATTTTTCTGTCGCGATAGAATTTTCCTGTTTCCGGTGCCGGTGTTTCAGTTGCTAACCATACTGCTGTGTCGGCTCCTTCTTCAACGGTTCGTGGAGCAGCAGGTCCTCCCATATCCGTTTTCACCCATCCCGGACACATGCTATATACCTTCACCTTACTTCCGTCCAGGTCACTTGCAAGCATTTGCGTGAAATTATTGAGACCTGCTTTAGATAATCGGTATCCTGCATAACTTCCATCTAAATCTTCCCTTGCACCCATACCTGAACTGATATTGATGATTCGGGCATCCTGTGATTTTTGCAGAAGGGGCAGTAATGCCTGTGTGACTTCGATAGGACCAAAGAAATTGGTGCCCATGACCGATCGGATTTCTTCAATTCCGGAAGCACTGATGGAGGTGGAAGAACTGATGATGCCGGCGTTGTTAATGAGAACATCTATCGCAGCGTATTTTGTACGAAGAAAATTCTTCAACATATAAATGCTTTCAACATTCGTCACATCCATTGGGTAGAAGCTGATTTTTCTGTTATCATTTTCCAATTCTTTCAAGGCTTTTTTTCCTTTCATCTCATCCCTACAAGTCATGATGACCACCAGACCTCTGTCCGCTAAATCACGGGCAATCGCTAACCCTATTCCTCTATTGGCCCCGGTAATGACAGCAATCCGATTCATATTTGTATATGCAAATAAAGATTTAAATTTTTTTATAACTTATCCGTCAGGGTATTCATATCAGCAACCATTCTCGAACTATTTTCTTTTCCCAGAATTGCGGAATAGGACTCATAGAAGTTTTTCAGACAGGAGTTCAGCAATTCCTGCATCGCTTTGCCTTTGGGTGTCGGGTAGATATTGGTGAGTTTGCCTTCGTTCGTTCGGATCAATAATTTCTTTTCTTCAAGCTTTTCTACGAGGCGGGTGATGGTAGATGGGGTGAGTTGCAACTGTTCCCCTGCAAGTGTAGGTTGAATGCCGGGTTCACGCAGAACGAGTAGCATGAGATACGCATGACTGGGAGAGAGACCGGTCGGCTTCCAACTTTCTATCGCCAGTTTTTCTACCTTGCGGGCCAAAGCCTGTGAGGAGAAATAGAGACATTTATTATACGTACTATCGCAACTTTTCATGAACGGGACAAAGATAATATAATCATATTTGTATATGCAAGTATACAGATGTCCATTCAGGTTAACGTTTTGGATTTCAACCAATAAATTTCCAAGTGCAGATAGGTTGTCGCTTAAAATGAAGGCAGCAGCCGGATAACCTATTGCCTTTTCTTATCTTTCGGAAAATATTGAATGCATGGAAAAGGAGAGCGCTGTTCGACTTAATAAATTTATTAGTGAGAGTGGTTTATGTTCCAGAAGGGAGGCCGACAGATATATTGAGGCCGGAAATGTTTTTATCAATGGTAAAAGAGCGTCTGTGGGTGATCAGGTTCATCCCGGCGACACCGTGCGTGTAAACGGAAATGAGTTGGAACCATTGCTGGAGGAAGATGTTGTTTTTATTGCATTGAACAAACCTGTTGGGGTTACCTCTACCACAGAAGAAGGGGTTCGGGATAATATAATACAGTTTGTGAATCATAGTACGCGCATTTTTCCCATCGGACGTTTGGATAAGGATTCGCAGGGATTAATATTTTTAACGAATAAGGGCGATCTTGTCAATAAAATTCTGCGTGCCGGTAATAAACACGAGAAGGAATATATCGTCACCGTGAATAAACCTTTGACAGACGATGTAATTTTGGTCTGGGAAATGGTGTGCCCATGATGGGAGTGATGACGAAGAAATGTAAGGTGACACAAGAAGGAGCTCAGACGTGTCGTATCGTGTTGGTGCAGGGCTTGAACAGGCAAATCCGGAGAATGTGCGAGTACTTCGGCTATGAGGTGACCAAACTGGAACGTGTGCGCATCATGAACATCAGCTTGAAAGGCTTGCCGGTGGGTGACTGGCGGGAGCTGACTGAGGATGAGATGAGCAGCTTGTACAGAATGATAGAAAATTCATCTTCAGAAGAGAAAAAGGGTCCGAAGAAAAAGACAGGTTTGAAAACCGAATCATCAGCCGGAAAATCGGCTCGTCCCGCTGCTAAGAAATCTTCGGGTAAAAACGCTTCTTTTTCCGGAAAGCCCTACCAGAGCAAATCAGGGAAACAAAGTGGCGGAAATAAGAATACTAAAAGAAGTGGTGGTACCAGTGGAGGACGAGGAAATACCGGAGGAAGAAGAAGCGGCAGATAGGCAGCGGGTCCCGGATTGTTTATGCTGCAACAATTGACAAACGTTTTTAAAAATGAAAACATCATCTGCATTTCATTCCGTTTATACATTAGTACTTAAAAACTGATTCCGGCCGAAGCACCGGCGTAAAAAACAAACTTATTATTGTAGAAGGGAGTGATTGCCACACGAAGCATCAATCCTCCATCCATGGGCTGATAGCGATAACCGATAGATCCAATGCCTATAAGCGCATCCGATCGTTTTTTGACCACCTCATTGCCACTGAAAAGAGAAAAGATACCTGAGTTAACAAATGTGAGTTTAGCCGGCATAATTCCCGCGCCGATTTCAAGGTGGTGGTCATCTTTTCCGCTTAAATAAATGATCGTTACAGGAAAGGCGGTCATACGTAACTCACCAAAGAAAGCGGAATTAAAACCCCAGTGACTAAAACCCACATGTAAAGCTGCATGACGATGGAATCGAAAATCATAGTTAACAGAATAGAGTAGGCCATGACCAAATATTTCCGCATGAAAAGTGTGCCGGGTGAAGGGTAGCGAATCATTTTGAGCTTGTATACTACTACCCGGCATTAGGATGAGGAGGGCACCCAGAAAATACTTAGAATAATAAACAGATTTTATTCGAAAAGGGAGGATTTGCATCATGACGTCTGATGATATAAGGTATGCAGATACATCATCATCACCCTGATCGTTTTTTTTGCTTTAGGAAAATCGTAAAATTTCCGTTTAACATTCATTAAAAGTGGACTGACCCGTTAAAATGTAAAATTAATGATTAGAAAATCAGTATATTATGAATTTTATGAATACCCAACAGAACAATACATAAGAATCCAATGTATATTTGCGTTAGTTAATTATTCAAAAGACATGATCTACTCTTCCGAACTCATAAAAGGCACATTAAAAACCATCATACTAAAACTCCTGAAAGACAATCAGCGCATGTACGGATATGAAATCACACAACGCGTAAAGGATCTCACCGCAGGTAAAATTCAATTGACGGAAGGTGCGCTCTATCCCTTCCTTGCATGCATTAGAAGCAGAAGGGATACTCACCACGGAGACGGAGTATATCGGCAAGCGTGTACGAAAATACTATTCATTGAGTCCGCAGGGTAAAACGGTTTCGAATGAAAAAATCAGTGAATTCACTGACTTCATGAACACCATGAAATTTCTGTTGGATATAAAACCTGATCTGGCATAAATGTATATTCTGAGTGATCATCAAATAGATTATATACTCGACGACATTAGACGTAATGGCGTGGAGCTGGAGGACCTGCAGTCAAACCTCCTGGATCATATTTGCTGTATCATCGAGGAAAATCTCGAAGAAAACGGAGACTTCGAACACTTCTATTCCACCACAGTTAAGAAATTCTACAAAAAGGAATTGCGTGAAATAGAAGAGGAAACCATCTCTCTGCTAACTTACAAAAACTACTACGAAATGAAAAAGACAATGATGGTGAGCGGAATCGTTTCCGTATCCCTCTTAAGTATAGGAATTATATTAAAGTTTCTTCATATGCCCGGTGCCTCTGTTGGTATCGTATTGGGCATTGGAATAATGAGTCTGCTGTTTCTACCCTTGCTATTTCTTCTGAAAATAAAAGAGAAAAGCGAAACAAAGGACAAGGTGCTGATTGGTCTGGGTGCATTGAGCGCGATCCTGCTCAGCATGGGCATCCTCTTTAAAATCATGTTCTGGCCCGGAGCAAATATGATGGCCATGCTATCCATGCTGCTGCTCCTGATCGTCTTCCTTCCGGTTTATTTCTTCACAGGCATCCGCAATCCCGAAACGAAAGTGAACACCACCATCTCTTCGCTCTTAATCATCACCGGTTGCGGTTTATTTCTCACCCTTGTGCGTAGTCCGCATGGCTCCCGACTCATGGGCATACAGGCGACAAAGGATTATATCCGAAGTGAAAGGATCCTCGATAATGAAGAGCGCCTGTTGCAGCAATCACTGAGTAAGGACACCCATCAACTATCAACCGTGACCAGCACACATGTAAAGACAGGTCGTGAATTGTCCCTACTCTGCGAGGAAATCAAAACAAACATCATCCAATGGGAAACCGGCATGAACACCATCGGCGAAGACTTCGAAAGCAAGGATATCTGGTTGGGTGACGGACGCATCGACAAATACATGAAGGAAGATGCCACCATGCAACAGAAAATAACCGCGCTTCGTGAACGTGTTGCCCGGTACAACGAAGAGAATAAATCCGTCATCGGAGATAAACTTTTACCCCTTCAATCCAATATCATCGACATGTACCAGCTTACTTCCACCGACGCCCTCAATGGCCTCATCCAGATCCAGATGTGCCTTTTGCAAAATGAGCGTGCGCTGCTGGCGGGGGGATGATGTACCTGTCTCTGCTGGCGGGGGGATGATGTAATGACAGGTCGCGACCTGTCTCTGCTGGCGGGGGGATGATGGATGGATGGAAGCTGTACTGACAGGCCGCGACCTGTCTACAGCATCCATCCATCGTGGTCGTATCGTTGTAGTGACAGGTCGCAACCTGTCACCATCATCCCATCATCGCGGTCACATCGTCGTAATGACAGGTCGCGACCTGTCACCATCATCCCATCATCGCGGTCACATCGTCGTAATGACAGGTCGCGACCTGTCATTACGATACACCATATCCCATGATGTTGTTATTTAGGAAAAAATCGTACATTTGATTGACCTAAATTTTAATACTCATGAAACCTGTATGCGGACTATTTTTAATCATATGCCAGTTTTTAACTGCAAGTGTTTCTGCGCAGGAGATTGAGTGGCAACAATTATATGGTTATGCATTTGCTGATGAACTAAAAACAATCGAACAAACAACTGATGGTGGCTTCATTTGTGGAGGGTACTCAGATTCTAAAATTAGTGGTAATCCGGATTATGACTACTATATAGCCAAATTTGATAGTAATGGAAACTTTCAATGGGATAAAAATATTGGTAGTGCTGATTATGATTTTTTCGGTGACATTATACAAACTAGTGATGGAGGATATATTCTTGGAGGAGGGTCACTTGGTGATAGTTCAAGAGCTAAAACGGCAGATTCAAAAGGAGGGGAGGATTTCTGGATTTTGAAGATAGATTCCGTTGGTAATATTTTATGGGATAAAACGATTGGCGGCAATAGTTCTGATAGAATGCAGGAAATTATTGAGATGCAGGATGGTGGATTTCTATGTGCCGGGTATTCATATTCCGGAATTTCCGGGGATAAAACCGAAGCGAATCATGGATATGGTGATTATTGGATTTTAAGATTGGATTCAAGCGCAAATATTATTTGGCAAAAAACAATCGGTTCCTATAGTAATGAACAGGTTGAGAAAATGGTAGTGGACAATTCTGGTAATATTATTATTGGAGATTATTACAAATCAAGTTCAAAAGGTTATCAATATATTATTTGGAAACTAGATTCGCTTGGGAATCCTATTTGGTTTAAGAATCGTGGTGGGCTAGATGCTGAATATCTACACGACTTGATTGTAACTTCTGATGGTGGTTATTTGTGTGCCGGGTCTTCTAAATCGGATAGTTCTGGCGCTAAAACAGAGAATTGTAAAGGTGAATTTGATTATTGGATTGTCAAACTTGGGCCAGCCGGTAATATTCAATGGCAGCGAACAATAGGTGGACAGGAGTTGATATGCTTTTTCCGTTTCACAAACAGCTGATGGAGGTTTTATTTGTGGTGGTTATTCTAATTCAAATATTTCAGGAGATAAGACAGAAGCATGTATTGGGAAAAATGATTATTTTATAATGAAAGTAGACTCAACCGGGACAATAATTTGGCAAAATACCATTGGTGGTTCATCTGAAGATGCACTTTCGACACTAGTGATTGCAGATGGTGGCTGTATTGTAGTTGGTGGTAAAAGTTATTCCGAAAATTCCGGAGACAAAACATCCCCTCATTTGGGTATTGGAGATAACTGGATTTTAAAGATAAATACCAATAGTAATCTTATAAATGGAAAAGTTTTTACTGATATCAATTTAGATACTGCATATACCACCGGAGAGAATACCATCGACGGTCTCAAAATTACTGAATCAACTACCGGACGTTTTTCCTTTACCAATGCCTACGGTAATTATTCACTTGCTATTTTTGATACCGGACAGTATCTTATCAGCCCCTCTGCCAACATTCCTTATTATAACCCAAATCCATTAGTACACACTGCAAGCTTCACCGGTCTTTTGCAAAGTGACTCACTCAACGACTTCGCCTACCAGCCTGCAGGGAATTTCGACGACCTTTGTATGAGCATTTCTCCGGTTGGTGCATTTCGTCCGGGTTTTAATGGAAATTTTATGTTGAATTACAAGAATGTCGGAACCACCACTCAAAACCCTGATATCGTTTTTCACCTCTACCCGAACGTTAGTTTTGTTTCAGCCAGTGTTCCACCCTCAGCAGTGTATCCCGATTCTGTAGTTTGGAATCAAGTGAATTTCACTCCTTTTCAACAGAGACAAATTTTAGTAACAGTTAACCTTAACCCTTCCCTTCCAATCGGAAGTATACTTAATTCATATGCTCAAATTCGTCCCATCGACAATGATTTCAACCCAAGCTGTAACAACGCCACCTGGGAAGTTACCGTTACCGGAAGTTTGGATCCCAATGATATCATTGTTAATCAGGATACAGTTTTCTCTACCGTTTTCCCCAATCCTCCATTTCTGGAATATCTAATTCGCTTTCAAAACACCGGCACGGACACCGCCTTCACCATAAAAATTCTGAACCCGTTAGATACTTTTAAATTGGATTTGAATACACTTGAATTTGTTGCGGCTTCCATCCCATGGATATGCGTTTCATTTATCACGAGCGCAGCATGGAATTTTTGTTCAACAACATTTTCCTTCCAGATAGCAATGTGAATGAATCGGCCAGTCATGGGTTCGTACGGTATCGCATCAAACCGAAATCGAATTTACAGTCCGGGGATACCATTAAAAACTTCGCCGCCATCTATTTTGATTTCAATGAACCGGTGATTACTAATAAGGCGATGACAAAGATTGTTACACCGACGGGGATTAATTATGTTGAAAAGAACACAGAGATTAAATTATATCCCAACCCCGCCACCAATGAACTCTTTGTTGAAATAGCAGGTCCATCCGGAAAGAGTTTCAGCATTGATTTATTTAACCTCTATGGTCAAAAGACAAGATCGCTTTATCATGACCGAATGGGTAATGCCGGCTGGAAAGGAAAATTTGATCTCACCGGATTGAATGCCGGAGTGTATTTATTGCAGTATAACGTGGATGGAGTTACGAAGAGTGTGAAATTTGTTAAAATGTAGATTTAATTTTATCATGAAGAAGCGAAATTATTTTAAGTTGATGGTAATGTGTTTGCTCTTTGCCACAAATGTTTTTGCTCAGGAGATAGAGTGGCAGAAAACGATAGGTGGATCTGATCTTGAAATGCTAAGTTCAATAAAGGAAACTTCAGATGGAGGAGTTATTTGTGGGGGTGGATCTATGTCTGGAATTTCTGGAGATAAAACAGAAGCTTGTCGTGGCCTAATGGATTTTTGGATTGTAAAATTGGATTCAAATAATAATATTGAATGGGAGAAAACACTAGGAGGAAGTGGATGGGATATAATTTCAGAAATTCAACATACTTCTGATGGAGGGGTATATTTGTCTTGGATACACAGATTCTAATATTTCAGGAGATAAAACTGAAAACTGTTTAGGTTCACATGACTACTGGGTTGTTAAACTTAGCAATATTGGAAATATTGAATGGCAAAATACAATAGGGGGAAGTGGTTTAGATATAGCTTGTAATATAGCTCAAGTCTCGGATGGAGGATTTGTACTTAGTGGACATTCAAGCTCTGGCATTTCTGGTGATAAGACCTCTCCTAGTTGGGGTAGCGATGATTTTTGGATAGTGAGAATTGATTCTTTAGGACAAATTCTTTGGGACAAAACAATCGGTGGAAATTATGGAGAATTATTGTTTTCAATGGTATTAACTCCAGACGGAGGAATTGTTTGTGGTGGTTCATCGGGATCGGATATTTCAGGAACTAAAACTGTAGCTTGTTTAGGATTATTTGATTTTTATATCGTAAAATTAGATGAACAAGGAAACATACTTTGGCAAAATGTACTTGGGGGTACAGAGGTAGATATTATGAGGTCGATTCAATCTTCAAAGGATAATGGATTTATTTGTGTTGGAAATTCAGAATCGGGTATTTCTGGTGTTAAAACTGAAAAAAATTTTGGTAATGAGGATGTTTGGGTTGTAAAGTTAGATTCTGTAGGAAATCTTCAATGGCAAGTAAACCTTGGTGGCGAAACATCTGAAGATTGCAATGCTGTTATTCAAACGCATGACGGTGGCTACCTTGTTGGTGGATATTCCGCTTCAAATATTTCAGGGAACAAATATGAGAACAGGGTAGGTCAATATGATTATTGGATAATCAAACTTGACTCTATTGGCAATATTGTTTGGCAAAATACGATTGGTGGAATTGATACAGACTATGTATATGATGGTTTTCAGTCGTCAGAAGGTGAATTTTTAATTGGGGGATATTCAAGTAGTGGTATTTCAATGGATAAAATAACTAATAGTAATGGATCTTCTGATTTTGGCTTGTAAAATTGACTAGTAATTATAATTCTATTGAAGGAAAAGCTTTTGCTGATTTAAATAGTGATTCTATCCAAAATAATTTGGAACCGGGTATTTCAAATACGAAAATTACCCAATTTAATTCTGGACGAATTGGATTTTCAGGGAATAATGGAAAATATTATGTTCCAGTTTTAGATAGTGGGCAATTTCAAGTAAGTCCATCAACAAATTATACTTTTTACTTACCAACTCCAATTGTACATTCAGCTATTTTTTCTGGAATAAATCAAGTAGATTCACTTAATGATTTTGCTTTTCAACCAGCCATGGTTTTTGACAATCTCTGTATGACCATTACCCCATTAGGAGGTTTTCGCCCCGGCTTCAATGGCAGTTATATGCTCAATTACGAGAATGTAGGAACCACAACACAAAGTCCAACCATTGTTTTTAGGATTTTCTCCAATACAAATTTTTTTAGCTCGAGTTTAACACCAAGTTTTATTTATCCTGATTCAGTAGTTTGGAATTTATCTCCACTTGCTCCTTTTCAAACGGGACAAATTTTGGTCACGGTAAATTTGTCTCCCACTATTCCCATCGGCACCATTTTGAATTCTTATGCGCAGATATTTCCTATTGTAAATGATGTAAACCCCAGTTGTAACAACGCTACCTGGGAAGTCACCATCACCAGCAGTATGGACCCCAATGATATCTTAGTGGATCAGGATACTTTATTCTCCAACGTTTTTCCAAATCCCCCTTACCTGGAGTATCTCATCCGATTTCAAAACACCGGTACTGACACCGCCTTCACCGTAAAAATTCTGAATCCATTAGATACTTTTAAATTGGATTTGAATACACTTGAATTTGTTGCGGCATCCCATCCCCTGGATATGCGTTTCATTTATCACGAGCGTAACATGGAATTTTTGTTCAATAATATCTTACTTCCCGACAGCAATGTGAATGAACCCGCCAGTCATGGGTTTGTACGGTATCGCATCAAACCGAAATCGAATTTACAAGTAGGCGATTCCATTAAAAATTTTGCAGCCATCTATTTTGATTTTAATGAACCGGTGATTACTAATAAGGCGATGACAAAGATTGTTACACCGACGGGGATTAATTATGTTGAAAAGAACACAGAGATTAAATTATATCCCAACCCCGCCACCAATGAACTCTTTGTTGAAATAGTTGGTCCTGCCGGAAAGAGTATCAGCATTGATTTATTTAACCTCTATGGTCAAAAGACAAGAGCACTTTATCATGACCGTATCGGAAATGCCGGCTGGAAAGGAAAATTTGATCTCACCGGATTGAATGCCGGGGTGTATTTATTGCAGTATAACGTGGATGGAGTTACGAAGAGTGTGAAATTTGTTAAAATGTAAGTTTATAATCATATACTATCATGAGAAATCGAATTTGTTTTAAGTTGTTATTATTTTTTATATTGATTGTTTCGTCTGTTTCCGCGCAGGAAATAGAGTGGCAGAAAACGATTGGGGGATTCAGTACTGATAATTTATGGTCAATTGTCGCTTTACCTGAAGGAGGTCTGATAATGGGTGGGGAATCTAATTCAGGAATTGGAGGAGATAAGACAGAGCTTGGAGTTGGTGGAGATGATTATTGGGTAATTAAACTGGATAGCGCAGGTTCCATCCAATGGCAAAATACAATAGGTGGTTTTAATGATGATATATTGAAAACTATTTTAAAAACCCCGGAAGGTGGATTTATTTGCGGCGGATATTCCTCTTCAGCCGGATCAGGAGATAAATCGGAGAATAGTATTGGAGGAAATGATTATTGGGTTGTTAAACTGGATAGTAGTGGAAACATCTCCTGGCAACATACAATTGGGGGAAGTGGTGAAGATTATTTATATTCCATGGCATTAACATCAGATGGAGGTTATATATGGGGTGGCACATCACGTTCAAATATTTCCGGTGACAAATCACAGTTCTGTAAAGGGAGTGAAGATTATTGGATAGTGAAATTAGATAGTGTAGGAAATGTACTTTGGGATAAAACGATTGGGGGCAGCGGTGTTGATATTTTAGTTTCACTAGAAGCAACAGTAGATGGTGGATATATATGTGGAGGTTATTCTTTATCAAATATCAATGGTGATAAAACAGAAGTTTGTTTAGGCAATCAAGATTATTGGATAGTTAAGTTAGATAGCGCAGGTGGGATTCAATGGCAGAATACAATAGGGGGATCAAATGTAGATAAGTTAGTCTCCATTGTAGCATTGCCGGCAGGAGGATTCATTTGTGGTGGAACATCGAAATCTCCTGTTTCATTTGATAAAAGTGAAGCTTCGAAGGGTGGAGATGACGGGTGGATTGTTAAGTTGGATAGCATTGGAAACATTGAATGGCAAGAAACCATTGGGGGTTCAGGTTCAGATTTATTGGGAGGTATGGTGTTGGCGCCTGACGGGGGTTACTTTTGTGGATTTACCTCTAATACCTATCTCAATGGTGACAAGTCTGAAATAAATTATGGTTCTAGCGATTATTGGCTGTTGAAATTGAGTAATGCAGGAAATATAGTATGGCAAAACACGCTTAATGGTAATTCACTGGATAATGTTACTTCTGTTACTGTAACAGCGGATGGGGATTTTATTTGTGGTGGATATTCAAATTCAACTCAATCCGGTGATAAAACAGAACTTAATAGAGGATCGACTGATTTTTGGGTGGTAAAGCTGACAGAGAATTTTAATTATGTTACCGGTAAAGCCTTTGTAGATTTAAATGGAAATCAAATAAAAGATTCTCTTGAAGCAGAAATAAAGTTACTAAAGATTCTTACTATAAATTCAAACTACTTTACCAATACCGGATTCGATGGTACCTATTCTTTACCTATTTATGATAGTGGAAGTTATGTGATTTCGCCAGCAATTTTGAACTATTATTCCCCATTTCCCCTATCTCATAATGTGAATCTTACTCAATTTCAGCAAATAGATTCACTCAGGGATTTTGCATTTCAGCCCATCAGTACCTCAGACGATTTACGCATTAGTATAACGCCCCAAACACCATTTCGTCCGGGCTTTAATGGAAGTTATATGATCAATTATGAGAATGTTGGAACTACTGTTCAAAATCCAAACATCGTGTTTCATTTATTCCCCTATGTTAACTTTATTTCATCCAGCGTTACTCCTGCAAACACCTATCCGGATTCAATCGTTTGGACTCTTCCGCCCTTAGCTCCTTTTCAAAGAGGACAAATCCTAGTGTATGTAAATCTTAGTACAACCATCCCAATTGGAAGTATATTGAACGCTTATGTACAAATAACTCCTCTTTCGAATGATGCGGATCCCAGTAATAATAATGCGACCTGGGAGGTCACAGTGACCGGAAGTTATGACCCGAATGATATATTAGTGGATAAGGATACATTGCTCTCCACACTGTACCCTAATATTCCTTCTTTGGAATACATCATCCGATTCCAAAATACAGGAACAGATACAGCATTTACAGTGAAAATTATTAACCCCATCGATACACTTGATTTTTACCTCAACACTTTCGATTTGCTGACATCATCGCATCCTGTGATAGTAAATTATGTGGATTATGGAAAGGCTATTGAGTTTAGATATGATAACATATTGCTTGCAGATAGTAACACCAATGAACCGGCGAGTCATGGCTTTGTAAGGTATAAAATTAAGCCCAAGGAGAAATTGTGGACCACCAAGAATGTCCGAAACATGGCTTTGATTTATTTTGATTTCAATGAAGCTGTCGTTACAAATACGATTTATACACGAGTGGTGACTCCCACCGGACTAGAGGTTAGCTCTCCACAAATAAATTTAGGTGTTTTCCCAAATCCCGTAACGCAGGAGTTAATTGTGGAAACAATGAATGTAACAAATGCGACACTCTCACTCGAACTTTATAGTATATATGGGCAGAAACTAAAGGATCTTTATCAGGGGAAATGTTTCAAGCAATTCAAATTCGATCTTGGTGATTTGAATTCAGGTGTGTATTTCATACGATATAACGTTAATGGAGTAACGAAGAGTGTGAAATTTGTTAAAATGTAAGTAGTGACCGGTCGCGACCTGTCACCATCATCACATCATCGCGGTCACATCATCCCATCATCGCGGTCACATCATCACATCATCGCGGTCACCATTATCACATCATCGCGGTCACCATCATCACATCATCGCGGGCACCATCATCCCATCATCGCGGTCACAATCATCACATCATCGCGGTCACATCATCACATCATCGCGGTCACCATCATCACATCATCGCGGTCACCATCATCACATCATCGCGGTCACCATCATCACATCATCGCGGTCACTCATCACATCATCGCGGTCACCATCATCGCGGTCACCATCATCACATCGTCGCGGTCGCATCGTAATGACGTGTCGCGACCTGTCATTACAACGCCCGAATCGTCTTCCACCGCAGGGCTTCTTCCCATGTAGTTGCAGAGGACTTGTCCAGCAGGATTCGTTTGGCTAACGGATAGGACTTACCGAAAACCTCCAGTCCTTTCTGAATACCCGTTTTCTCGCCGCTTTTTACTTCAATGGCCGTTAACCGTTCGCCCATAGCAGATACAAAATCTACTTCGTTGCCTCCTTCGCGCCAATAATGCAAGGTAGCCTGTTCATCGCGGTGAAGGCGCAGGAGGTGTGTTCCAACTGCAGATTCAGTGATGCGTCCCCAGAGCGAACGATCCGCCTTGGCTTCTTCAAACGTATAGGGAAGTAAAGCAGTCATTAATGCGTTGTCATGGACCTGTAACTTAGGCGGCGACGAGCGTTTTCGAATCGCGTTACCCGCATATTTCTGTAAACCGGTGATGAAACCTGCATCCGACAACAGCTCCAGATACCAGGCTACCGTAGTAACATTTCCGGCATCCTGTAATTGTCCGGCTAGTTTTTGAAGAGAAATGATTTGTCCGCTATGCATGCAGGATAATTCAAATACTTGCGCCATTAATGCGGGCTTATCAATGCGGGTGACGGAGAGTATATCCTGCTGTAGGGCGGTACGAATAATCGATTCGCGGATATATTGTTTCCAGCGGTTTTCGTCGTGAATCAGCGCTGCACCTCCCGGATAACCGCCATACCAGAGATATTGATCGAGGGTGAAACCGAACGCATCCTGCATCTCCTGCAGCGACCATTGCGGAGCATATATCCGCTCGAATCGACCTGCGAGTGAATCCGTGAGTCCTTTTTGTACCAGCATCTGCGCCGAACCCAGTAGTATTACTTTAACCGGTGTTTGCTGATGCGTATCTCTATCCCAATGCTTCTTCACCTGACCACTCCAATCCGGAATTTTATGCACCTCGTCAATGATCAGCAAACCCTCGTCCGCACTGCTCTTCGCAATCTCTGATCGGATAGCTTCCCATTGCTGGTCGAGCCAAACACCCGACTGATAGCCCGGAGACTCATCTCCCGACAAATACAAACAAGGAAAATCCAGAATGGTGGCGAGTTTTCGTACCAGTGTGGTTTTGCCCACTTGTCGGGGACCTGCTACGACCTGAATAAATCTGCGTGGTTCTTCTACTCTGTATTTCAGGGTATTTAAAAGTGTCCGGAGATATTCCATTTAGCAAATATACGATGATTTTATAGAACTATTTCAGTTAAATCTAATAAATAATATAGTATAAATTAATAATTACTATAATATATTGAGATAATAATTAATAGTGTACTAAATATGTTTAAAATCAAAACAATATGAATTTTTAATAACGCATTTTATACTGCATTTATGGCTATTGTGATTCCTGGAAATTGCTAGATTTTGAAGGTTTCGAATTGAACAAGAAAAAGAGAGATATTCCCAACTTCTGATTGATATTTCATCTCTCCTGTTTCAGATATTCCGTTTTTATCTACCTTTGCGACCTCAATAACCTATAGGTGCGCCTATCATGTTGAAAAACAAACGTTTAGCTATATTCTCGGTCCTGACCTTTTTGGTGTTCACATTGATCTTCTCGATAAATGTTGCCCAGGACTCTACCCATAATCAACTTCCTGATAATGAAGATCACAGTACCGCGGCGGTAGCCGGTGCAGATGGTCATGTTGCTGAAGCTCACGCGGAGGCAGGTCATGCAGAAGAAAAACTGAATGCCGGAAAGATTATCATGGAACACGTGGCCGATGCTCATGGATGGCATCTTTGGGGTCATACTGAAATTCCGCTTCCTATAATTCTTTATTCTTCTGAACGCGGTTTCGCGATGTTTAGCAGTTCACGTTTTGATCACGGACATAAAACGTATAATGGTTATATGTTGAAAGGTCAGAAAGTGGTTGCCGTAGATGAGATGGGGGAGATGGATGCACATCATGCTACCATCAATGACGCAGTGACAAAAACTATTTTTGATATTTCTATAACTAAGAATGTAGCCTCTATATTTATTTGTTGCGGATTGATGTTGTTAATTTTTACCAATATCGCCGGTGCCTATACCCGTAAGCGGAAAGGTCTTGCACCAACAGGATTGCAAAATGCGATGGAGCCTATCATCATGTTTGTAAGAGATGATTTGATAAAGCCGAGTATCGGACATAAATACGAAAAATATTTACCCTACCTTTTAACGGTATTCTTCTTCATTTGGATTGCTAACCTGATGGGGTTGATTCCGGTATTTCCATTCGGAGCGAATCTAACCGGTAGCATTAGTGTAGCGTTAACTTTAGCTGTTTTTACCTTTATTATAGTAACTGTAAATGCCAATAAGAATTACTGGGAACACGTATTCATGATGCCCGGTGTGCCAAAAGGAGTTTTGGTTTTATTGACACCCATTGAAATTCTTGGAGTGTTCTTACGTCCCTTCGTATTGATGATTCGACTTTTTGCCAACATTACTGCCGGACATATCATCGCACTGGCGTTCTTCAGTTTGATCTTCATCTTTGGGCAAAACGGTCCCGGTGTTGGACTTGCAGTTTCACCATTAACATTAATCTTCACCGTATTCATGACGGTACTGGAATTATTGGTGGCCTTCTTACAAGCGTATGTATTCACCATGTTGAGTGCAGTGTACATTGGAGCAGCCGTTGAAGATCATCATCATTAATAGAAAAATTTATTACTTACCTTAAATACAAATCACAATGTTATCAAACATCTTACTTCAGGCAGCTGCCGAGAACATCGGAATGGGCTACGGTCTTGCTGCTGTTGGAGCTGGTCTTGCTGCCATCGGTGCCGGTATCGGTATCGGTCGCATCGGTGGTTCCGCACTTGAATCAATCGCACGTCAACCTGAAGCATCAGGCGACATCCGCGGAAACATGATTCTTGCTGCTGCACTCGTTGAAGGAGCTGCCTTCTTCGCGATGGTAATCGGCCTGCTTGCAATCCTTACCAAATAAGCGATTGTAAAAACAACAAAAACCGGCAGAGCGACGCTTGGTCGAGTGCCGGTTTAATTCAAAAATTATTCATCAACATAAAGGGGATCTCCCCAACGATTATTACGAAATACTATGGAACTCGTAAAACCCGAATTTGGTCTAATATTCTGGATGTCCATCTCCTTCCTGATTGTCGTATTCCTGATGCGCAAATTCGCATGGGGTCCGATTCTTTCGTCTTTAAAAGAGCGGGAGACTTCTATTGAAGAAGCACTCAATGCTGCAAAGAAAGCGAAGGAAGATGTAGCCAATCTCAAAGCAGAGAATGAACGCATTCTGCAGGAAGCACGCAATGAAAGAGACTTGATCTTGAAAGAAGCGCGCGAGACAAAAGATATGATCGTGAACGAAGCCCGTTCCAAAGCACAAACGGAAGGCGATCGAATGATTACTATCGCTCGTGAAGCCATCACCAATGAGAAACTGGCGGCCATCACCGAATTGAAAAATCAGGTGGCGACTCTTTCCATTGAAATTGCAGAGAAAGTAATCCGTCAGCAACTCAGTAACGACGATAAGCAAAAAGCGTTGGTGCAGGAGATGTTGAAGGATGTAAAGATGAACTAGGGGGTAAGAAAATTAAAAGGGGTTACGAAATACGAAAATATCCCGCGTTGCGGGATTACGAAAATACGAAATACTGACCAATCAACGAATAGACGAATGTACAACGACGAATATCGAATCGCAAGCGTGGGGTAAAATAATTAGAATATAATCACAAGGATCGAAGCGAGAATAGGCGCTTGCGGTACCAACGAATAAAGATCAAGGAAAATAAATGGCAGATTCTAAAGTAGCCCGCCGGTATGCAAAATCCCTTTTGGGACTGGCGCAGGAGCGTAAAATTGCTGACAAGGTTTATGAGGATATGCAACTGATTACTGCTACCTGCGATTCCAGCCGTGATCTGTTTACCCTTTTGCGAAATCCTATCGTCAATACGGATAAAAAGGATGCGATCATCAAGGCCATCTTTGGAGCCAGAATTGATGCGTTAAGTCTGGCTTTTATCAATATCATCACACGCAAGGGTCGTGAATTTTACCTGTATGACATCGCGTCTGAGTTTGTGCAGTTGTATAAAAATTCGAAGGGAATACTTACGGTGCATGTGACTACTGCTACTAAAATAGATGCTGCACTCCGCGATCAGATTCTTGCGAAAGTGAACCTGAATAAAGATCAATCTATCGAAATCGTAGAAAAGCTGGATCCCTCACTGATCGGTGGATTTATTCTGCGTGTGGGAGATAAACAGTTTGATACGAGTGTGAGTAAGAAATTGAAGCAACTGAAGAATGAGTTTGATGATAACCTATACGTGAAAGAATACTAGTACGAAATACGAAAAATACGGGACGAATCGAATAGAACGAAACCAGGAATACAAAAAGAACGAATTACAAATATTACAAAACGAACAACGATTACTAACAATAAATAATACAATCACAATGGTAGATGTAAGACCCGATGAAGTCTCAGCGATACTCCGCCAGCAATTGGCCGGCTTTAAGTCAGCCTCTGAACTCGAAGAAGTAGGAACCGTTCTCCAGGTAGGTGACGGAATTGCCCGTATTTATGGTTTAACCAAGGTGCAATCAGGAGAGCTGATTGAATTTGAAAACGGCCTATTGGGTATCGTTTTGAACCTTGAAGAAGATAATATCGGTGCAGTGACACTGGGATCTTCCAATGCGATTAAAGAAGGGGACACTGTAAAGCGTACCGGAAAAATCGCATCTATTAAAGTAGGTGAAGGTATGCTGGGTCGTGTAGTGGATACCCTCGGTCATCCGATCGATGGTAAAGGTCCGCTGACCGGTGAACTGTTTGAAATGCCCCTTGAGCGTAAAGCACCGGGGGTAATTTTCCGTCAGCCGGTAAATGAGCCTTTGCAGACGGGTATCAAAGCGATTGACGCGATGATTCCGATTGGTCGTGGTCAGCGTGAGTTGATCATCGGCGATCGTCAGACGGGTAAGACCGCTGTTGCTTTGGATGCAATCATTAACCAGCGTGAATTTTATGATAAAGGTGAGCCTGTATTTTGTATCTACGTTGCCGTAGGTCAGAAAGGTTCTACTGTAGCCAACGTAGTGAAAACACTCGAAGAGCGTGGTGCAATGCCTTACACAGTTGTTGTAGCGGCTTCTGCGTCTGACTCTGCTCCAATGCAGTTCTATGCGCCAATGGCGGGTGCTGCAATCGGAGAGTTCTTCCGTGATACTTGGTTCATTAACCGCACTTCCGATCATCGAAACACAAGCCGGTGACGTATCAGCATACATCCCTACCAACGTTATCTCTATCACCGACGGACAGATCTTCCTTGAAGCGAATTTATTCAACTCAGGAGTACGTCCTGCGATCAACGTAGGTATTTCGGTATCACGTGTAGGAGGTAATGCGCAGATCAAATCCATGAAGAAAGTAGCAGGTACCCTGAAGCTCGATCAGGCACAATACCGCGAGCTGGAAGCCTTTGCGAAATTCGGATCGGATCTGGATGCAGCTACCAAAGCAGTACTTGACAAAGGATCACGTAACGTGGAAATCCTGAAGCAGGGACAATACTCTCCATTCCGCGTGGAGGAGCAGGTAGCTATTATTTACCTTGGAACTAAAGGTCTTCTCCAAGCCGTACCCGTTAGAAAGGTACGTGAGTTTGAAGCAGACTTCCTGAATATCCTGCGTGCACAGCATAAAAATGTGCTCGACCAGCTCGCGAAAGGTGTAATCAATGATGAGATCACCAATGAGCTGGAGAAAGTAGGAAAAGACCTCGCGAAGAATACGCTGTTTAATTCAGAATTCAGAATTCAGAATTCAGAATTGCCGCGGAGAGGGGGTTGGAGGCAGATGATTTATTCAGAACTTGCCTGCTGCAGGAGTTAGGCAGTGTGGGAGAGGAGGATGTTAGTGGAGTTAGATGATCTTAGTTAAATTACCATTAAGTTATGATCTTTAGAAAGAATAAAAATCCTAAAATAAATATTTAAATAATTCTGAATTCTGAATTCTGAATTCTGAATTAAACCTGTGATCGGACAATAGAGCAAAACCCTTGCTAAAAACCAATCACTATGAAGAAAAACAACGTCGTTCTGAACAAATCGTTCTTATTTGCTGCTGAAATCCTGGACTTAAACGAAAAGGTAATTGAAAAAAGGCAATACCAGTTAGCTAACCAGTTAATCCGTAGTGGAACAAGTATCAGTGCAAATGTTAGGGAGTCGCAAAGGGCAGTCAGCACGGCGGATTTCACAAATAAACTGGGAATTGCATTAAAGGAAGCAGAGGAAACTGATTATTGGCTCGATCTTATTGATCTTAAAATCACAAAGGTTGAACCAAAATTGAAAAAGGAGTTGGATGAATTAATGAGACTTTTAGTAAGTATAATTAATTCAACGAAGAGGAATAGTAAAAAGTAATTCAGAATTCAGAATTCAGAATTCAGAATTGCTGCGCGGAGAGGAGGATGTTGGAGAAAGATGGTTTTAATTCAGAACCTGTCTGCCGGCAGTCAGGTTGGCTATGCGGAGAGGAAGGTTTAGGATAGACAGTTTTAATTCTTAACACAGAATTAAAGTCATAAATCAAATTTGAACAGTAGTAACGTATTGTTCAAATCATAAAAATTATTCAATAAAAAAAAGTAATTCTGAATTCTGAATTCTGCATTCTGAATTAAAATCATAAATCGAATGGGAACAATAGTAACATATTGTTCAAAGCATAAAAATTATTCAATCAAAAAAATAATTCTGAATTCTGAATTCTTAATTCTGAATTAATACCATGGCCAATCTCAAAGAAGTCCGCCTCCGGATTACCTCCGTTAACAGCACTCAGCAAATCACCAAAGCAATGAAAATGGTGAGTGCGGCGAAATTGCGCAGGGCACAAAATGCCATTACACAATTACGTCCTTATGCCAATAAACTGCGCGATATGCTCGAGAATCTTTCTTCCTCATCCGAAGATAGTGATGGAGGTCAGTATGCTGTTGTACGTCCCGTAAAGAATGTGTTGATTATAGCGGTAAGTTCTAACCGTGGACTTGCGGGTGCTTTCAATTCCAATATCATGCGTACCGTTAACCGGTTGTTAGCGGATGAGTACAAAGAGCAGGTGAAAGCCGGAGGAGTAAAAGTGCTGGCTATCGGTAAGAAAGTGTCAGATTTCTATTCTAAAAATACAAGTATATATGCCGGTCATCATAACGATATTTATGCCGACCTGACTTTTGTGAATGTTTCCGCTATCGCAGAGAAAGTCATGAAGGACTTTGCCGATGCGAAGTATGATCGCGTGATTGTGGTGTACAATCAGTTTAAGAATGCTGCGGTGCAATATGTCATGAATGAACAACTCATGCCCATCCAACCTCCTGCTAAAAAGGAAAGTAAGATGGTCAGTGATTATATTTTTGAGCCTTCGAAATCAGAGATCGTTTTGGAACTTATTCCAAAGTCCATCAAGACCCAGTTGTACAAAGAAATACTTGATTCGCATGCTTCCGAACATGGTGCGCGTATGACCGCTATGAATAAAGCGACTGAGAATGCCGGTGAAATGCTAAAGGAACTACGTCTCACGTATAACAAAGCACGTCAAGCCTCCATCACCAATGAAATCCTCGAGATCGTTGCAGGTGCGGAAGCGTTGAACGGATAAATTCTTGAACGCGGATGACACCGATTTAAGGGATTTACACGGATTTTAAAGCCGGCGACCTGGTAAGATTGTCTTTTGATTTGGGATTTCATCTAACGTATCATTTAAGAGGAAACGCGGATTACACTGATTTAAGGGATTTATGCGGATTTTTAAGCCGGAGATCTGTAAAGATTATCTTTTGATTTTGTATTTCATCTACCGGATCACTCAAGACGTATTTAGGTGCGGAAACGATGAACGGATAAATGAAAGAAGTCAGAACGGGAAAACGGCAGCCACTGGTTTTGACGCTTTTTATTATTATTAAGGTGGTTAGGTGGTTTCATAATATATTCATAAATTCGTTTTTTAATCAATCTACAGTTCATGAAAAATTTTTTCTTGTCAAGCATAATTTTCTTCTTTTCTTTTAGGAAAGGCTCAAACATCCATCTATCATCCCTTTCCTGATTCATCAGCCAATTGGAATTTTACGGGACAATTGTTGGGAATCTTGTAATTCCACCATACGTATCAGATGCTATAAGTTCGGAGCCGATACCTTGATTAACTCTGTTTCTTACCATACATTAATATACCAGCCTATATTTACGATGCAGGTCCTAATTGTTTGAACCCACCTCCCGGTATATCAGTTTTACCGGGTAAGTACTGTGCTGCCATTCGTAATGATCATGGTGCAAAAAGCATTTATAATTCCGGAAAACGATTCCACCGAGCAATTGCTTGATTTTAACTGGCAGGTAGGAGATTCCATCAAAGGATATCTGGCGGCAATGATAAATACAAATTTTATTTGTGATACAGTTATTTCAATAGATAGTGTTATAGTGGGGGGTAGCTACAGGAAGCGTTGGTACCTAAATAGCCAATACAATGTATATTTAATTGAAGGAATCGGTTCAACTTATGGGTTGATTTCACCGGTGCCGGCAGGAATGGTGGATTTGGATAACATTGTTTTAGATTGCTTCCTGCAGGATAATATTCCATTGTATCCATCTGGTGTTATCGGTTGCCCTGTATTAACTCAACTTTCAGAGGCGGAAACTTTAAGTGAATCCTTAACGATAGTTCCTAATCCGGTAAGAGATCAATTGAGGGTAGAGTTACCAGGTGGGTATGATTCGAAAAAGTGCACTATGGAATGGTGTGAAATTAGTGGACGATGTATTTTAAGTACAACAGTATATACGGATGCTCAAAACTGTATTTATTGGTCTCCGAAAAATATATCAGAAGGCGCCTATTTAATTAGGATTATAACAGACAAGATGATTTTCCATTCACGCATATATAAGTTGTAATAAGAAAATAAATTCATAGGTTATTTTCTCAATAAGAATTTAGATTTTCTCTTCAGCCAAAGGCATGCAGAAAATAAAAAGCTGTTTTCAAAAATGGTCATCCGGTAAATTGAATGAATAGTATTGAAAAGGTAGTTTGATAGTTCGATATGGTATTAATGTCATTTTTATAATTGATATTTTTCATTTCCTATAGTATATTTTTAATACTGGTTTAATAAGTAATTCCCGGATTTGAAGTGTTAAGTGTTAAAAAGCGGGTGAATTGTCTGTTGTTTGGGGTGAATATTTAGTTTTGTTAGGTCTGTTTTTAGTATGTTTCTTATTTTTCAATATCTTGCATATGCAATTTTGAAATTACTAAATGATCCGAATTCTACTCCTCCTGTTACTGCCCTCTGTTCTATGCGCGCAAGGACTCTGGACTCAAAGCCCTCGATTGGTAATTCTGATTATGTGGAGCGCACGCTTGCTACAGGTTTCGAATTAAACGGAGAAGGCTATATTGTCGGAGGACTTGGAGTAGGTCGTCAGAATTTTCGTAACTCTTTGAATGATGTTTTCAAATACAACCAAGCAGTACCTGGTCCAGAGTAGCGGATTGCGGTGTAAGCGGCAGGGCAGGTGCAACTTCTTTTTCAGTTAATGGAAAGGCATATGTTGGAATGGGCTATATACAGACCAACAGTAGCACGTTAATTTATTTAAAGGACCTATGGGAATATAATCCGTTGACCAATAGCTGGACGCAAAAGGCAGATATGGGGTCTTCCGGCCGTCATAGTCCTTTTAGTTTTGTCATTGGTAATTATGGATATGTCGGATCAGGTAGCTCGGATAATGCGCCTCTGATTCGTTTTGATTTTTGGAGATATAACCCTTCCACAAACACATGGAATCAAATGGCGCAGCTTACCAGCACGCAAGCACGATACGGGGCCAGTGGATTCAGTATTGGTGGAAAAGGGTATGTGACCTGTGGCTATAAAAGCGCTTTGAATGGTCCTTCGAAGGATGTATTGGAGTATGATACTACGGCGAATGTTTGGGTTGCTAAAGCATCGCTTCCGGTAGCAGCTCCCGGACGCATTTTTGCGAGAGGATTTACATTAAATGGTAAAGGATATGTTGTAGGTGGAAATGACAATGGTCCTACAACCTATTACAGCGATTGCTATGAATACAACAATGTAACCGATACCTGGACACAAAAAGCATCAGCACCTTATCCAATGAGTCTCTCTACATCTTTTGTAATTGCCAATGAGGGATACATTCTGACAGGATTGAAAAATGGGAATGCGATTGACAATTCCATGATCAAGTACAATGCAGTCACGAATAGCTGGACACCTTTAACACCTCCAAATGCCACAGCACGAACGCGGATGTGCGCCACCGTTATCAATGGAAAATTATTTATTGGTCCGGGAGTGTATGGAGATTATAATTATTTAAATGTAAGTACACTGTTCGGGATCTTTCGTAAGGCCACCTGGTTATATGACCCGGCAACGGAATCATGGACTCAGAAGGACTCGTTTCCTGTCAATCGCCATAGTGCAGGTTCCTTTACGGTGGATAGTTTAGTATATGTAGTTGGAGGAGCAGATAACCTTTTAGCAGTTCAGAATGGTTGTTGGTCGTATAATCCTAACGGTGGCGTATGGACGCAAAAGGCGAATTTCTCAGGAGCTGCAAGGCAGGGTGGTACAGGACTAACACTGAATAACCGTGGATATTATGGATTTGGTGTGGCCCCCATCAGTAATTATTACAATGATTGGTACGAATATCTTCCTCTTTCCAATACATGGGTGGTTCGTGCACCGGCTTCTGCCATACAAGGCAGGTTTAATCTCGGTTCATTTGCGATCAATGGAAAGGGATATATAGTGGCCGGTTCAACATTGGGTTCAGATCCGGCCCGTTGTTATGAATACAACCCCTTGAATGATACCTGGACGTTTAAAGCAGATCTCAATATAAACACAAGAAACGGAGGCGCAGCTTTTGCAATAGGAAATAAAGGGTATTATGCATGCGGTTATAATCAGCAGGGCTATCTGGATGCAAATAATTTGCTAAAGGAACTCTGGGAGTTTAGTCCTACCGCTAATACATGGGTGCAAAAGCATCGTTACCATTTGCCGGAGGACGCGAGGGATGCGTTGGGGCCGGTATTAACGGTTACGGCTATGTGTGTGGAGGAATGCAGGTGACAACTGCCGCCAATGGAACCGATGAAGTAATTACCTATAAATCGGATTTATGGCAATATACACCGGATAGTATTGTTTCTTCAGTTTCCGGAGGTAATACTTCTTTTTGTGCCGGAGCTTCGTTTACGGTAAATTATCGCACGGTGGCATTGACATTAAACCCGGGAAATATTTTTACGGTTCAATTGAGTAATGCCAGTGGATCGTTTTTCGCACCAACAACTATTGGCACGCTTTCAAGTACGTCGACTAACGGATCTATCATTGTAACAATTCCCGCAGGCCAGTCAGCCGGAAAGGGATACAGATCAGAATAGTGAGCTCTAATTTTGCAGATATAGGTGATGATAATGGAGTCAACTTAACCATTTCCTCCTCACCACTCAGTATTAGCTCCTTTTCACCTTCAAATGGTTTGCCGGGGAGATAGTATTATTATCAATGGCGCTAATTTTATAGGACAACAGCTGTAAATTTAATGGAGTTGCGACGGGCTTTAGGGTGGTGAGTGCAACGCAAATTAAAGCAGCTGTTCCTCCATTATGCGCAACCGGAAAAATTAATGTGGTGACCGCTTGTAACAGCGTGCTCTCTGTAAATAATTTCATTGTGAATACCTTTAATCTCACTATAAAATTATTTTTAGAAGGGATGTATACAGGCGCAGGGCAGATGCTACCGGCTTTGTATCAGCAGGCATTGAGCACTGATACTGCTGCAACAGATACTGTATTCCTGAAATTACATCTTCCTGTAACTCCATTTACGAGCAGTTATAGTGGAAGTGCGGTATTGAAGAAGACTGGATTTTGCACCTTTGCTATACCGGGTGGGTTTTACAACAGCAGTTATTTTATAGAGGTGAAATCGAGAAATACACTGGAAACATGGAGTAAAGTACCCATGCAAATTAATCAGTTGGTACCGTTGGATTTGACGCATGAGAGGTTTATTTATTCTTGGGGGATTTTAGGTTGGTAAGTGGGAACGTTTCGATTTTATATGGAAATAATCATTATAATAAATCCATCAGAGGACGATTGTTTTTTAGAGTATAGAATTAGCGACTTTCATTAGTGGTGGGGAGCTCTTCAGGTTTTCATTTATGCTGTAGATAGATGCAACCTAATTGATTGGAGTTTTCGTCTGGTTAGTAAAGGGTAACTGATGAGACTGATTATAGCATGGATATTTATTTGGATGACATTGTGTCCGGCAAGTACGAATGCTTCCGGAATAAAAGGTGCAACCATTTCTTGTAGAACAATAGGAATACCCAATCATTTAGTTGTCCATGTAGATTAAGAGACTACCCAGGTCCTTTGGCACCACCTCCATACAAATATCTGCGCTTGATAGTGGTACCACAACAAATACCCTAGTCAGGTATAATAATATTCCTAAAATTTCTTTTTCACCCGCAACTTTACCAAGTTGTAATGTTTTAACTTTTCAGGATGAAGTGCATGTCTACGAGGACACTATTATTTTACCCTATGCAAGTCTGAAATGGATTATCTTTTTGGAAATTCAATTCAGTGTTCAATCGCTCTGGTGGGGGTCAGGTTCTTTGAGCCCTTTTCTAACATGTAAAACAGTAATTGATAATTTTTCCAATGTTACAAATCATAGCCCTGTTTTTACTTCTCCTCCGGATTATATTCATTGCCTGATGATTCCTAAAACCATGTATAATTCTGCAATGGATATTGATGGAGACTCTTTATCTTTTAGATTAATGCCGGCACAAAAATTTGATTCAATCAATGGATTTATTGATCTTTATTACCTGCCCCATTTACACCGATAAATTTCCGTAAATTCAACACCGATTGTTTTGATTCCAGTAATGGTGATTTTTCCTATATGCCTTACATTCTTTCGCATTACACAATGTTTTTAGTTGTTGAAGTATAGAAATGGTTTATTAATTGGGTCCTCTTCCTGATTTATTAACAATTACAAAACCTATGGCCCTGTGCATCTGATTGGTTCTATATTACAGGGAGTGAAATTCTTGCTTATCCCAATCCAGTATCTGATATTCTTTATTTCACGCTGGGAATGAAATTGCAAAACGTTCTGCTTTCCCTCCTTGATATAAATGGTGTCTCACGTTGGTCGAATAAAATGGATTTTATTGAGGAGAGGTAAATATTCAATGCCGGCTATTTGCGCAGGAATTATTTTCTTGATTCAAGCGGAAAATAGTCTGTTATTCCGTAGTAAAACATTAGTTTGATTTGATTAGATGTAATATCATTGGAGCCCAACAAATAGTTTTGGCCTGACTTTAAAAGTACAACACAATGTTTATTGCAATTGTTTAACCAAAGTATAACACAAATCCACTTAAATAAGGTGATTCATGAAACAACTAATGTGGTAACAAATCAATTTTTCACATTTTTCGGCAAGTTTTGTTTAATGCAAAATTTACGGGAGACTCTATACAAAAGCAAATATAGTTTGCTATCATTACCTCGAAGAATATTTCCCGCTTTTTGAAGTATAAATCATTCTTCTTTTACCAATTTTTGCATCAGCTGAATGCCATTCACCTTTAGCAGAACAGAATACATTCCTGTAGGATAACCACTGAATTTAAAGTTATATATTCCTTTAGGTTTTAGTTCATTCTTACAATATTGCTCCAGCACTCTTCCCGACACATCAATCACTGCCAGATCAATGGTAGCGGATTTGGTAAGTTCAAAACCTATCTCGGATTGATTTCTGAAAGGATTAGGTGAACGGTAAAACTGCCTTGCATGATAAATTCACTCAAAGCAGTAGGAGTTATATATACCGTGTCTATCACTGTCATAGTACAACTTGTACTGGTTAAGGTAAGCGTTACAATATAGGTTCCCGGAGTTGCATATGCATGTGTTGCTGTAGATAAGGAAGATGTAGCGCCATCTCCAAAATCCCAAAATCTTGTATAAATCGACTGACTCAGATTTGTTGTGAATATGAGTGCATTTCCAACAACAGGTGCACCGGTAACATTCAGTACAGGAAGGAGAAGGGTAACCGAACAGTTTTTAATAATGGTATCCGTTCCAAATGCATTGGTAGTAATAAAAGTTACTGTTTTAACTCCGGCAGAAGTATACGTATGTGTTGGACTTTGAAGAAGGGAAGAATCTCCATCACCAAAAAACCACTTCCATGAAGTCCCCGGATTATACGTTAAATCTGTAAATGTCATGGTGCCATTACAAGCAGTGGTATTGAAAAACGTAAAATCTGCGCAAGGATTATACCCTATTTGAAATTGAGAGAATACCGTATCATTTTCAACGACGGAACTATTGCCATTGATAACAATGGGAAGAGAATACTGTCTACCGGGTAAGCAATTTAAAGTACTGTTTATTGTTATGTAAACAGAATCTCCCGGTGCAACAGTGCCGCTATCGGGAAATAATTGAATGCCTTTCGGGAATTTCCCCCGGTATATATTTTTTTCTGTACTGGCAATGATTTTTTTGAGCTTGTCGGTATTAGTAATTTTTTGCAAATAGGTTTTACTGATTGCAGGGAAGGTCTGATTTATATTTTCAGTATAAAAATCAGTTGTATCACTCACCAAACATGTCCCGGAAATTATATCCGCCGTATCACTTCCGGTAAACATATTCATCTGATAGATGAGTGGAAGAAGTCCAAGATTGGTGTGGAAATCAGAACCAAAGAAAATCACATTTCCTCCTCCATTCACAAACTGTTGTATTGTAGGTCTTATAGAGGTAACGTAGGTGATCCCTGTTTCTTGCTTTGGGAAAGAGAACAATATCTTTGTTCGACAAGTTTCGTTGCAACAGAGAAGTGGTGAAAATGGTTGTATCAGCTATAATATTTCCAAAATATTGTTGGATACTGTTCATTGTATTTTGATATTCGTTCTGCATGTCTACACCAGAAACCATAGTTAGGATTTTTCTGGGGATGCTGTCATTACCCGCTGACACTGTGTAATTCAAATAATTCCCGCCTGTATTATATAACCAGAATCCAGTTGTTGCCGAATCCCCGCATGCATTATGACTTAGCAAGAGAAGTAGTTGATACCGCTATTGCAGGAGCTGTAACACCTGTACCCTAATACAGTGTTTTATTAATCCAATATTGGAATATAAAGAAGAGTATCTGTAAAGTTACCTAATGCTTGTGGGTTGAAATGTACAGGTAAACTGTAAATGGAGCTGTATTCCATCGAATGCTATTGGATTGGTAGTCATCACAGTGCTACTTGTGCTGATTGAATCAATGAAAAGCGTATCACATCCGGAATTCTCAAGGGTGACATATTGGTACTGCTATCTCCAAGTGTAACTATCCCAAAATCAAAGCAAGTGTCAGCAAATGTAAGTATCGGAAGTCCGGTAACGTTTATTTTAAGCACTATAGTACGAATCGAATCAATCGGGTCATTACTTATGAAATTAATATAGGCATAGTGGAGACCCGGCTTTAGTTTAATGGGTTTAATAACAAAGTTGGCGATAGTTGAATCTCCTGCATGGATAGTATCAATTTCAGGAAGCACATCTAACCAATCCGGCCAGCGATGTTGAGCCATTTTAATACAATTCGACATGACTCGCTTCACCTCATCCGGTGAGTTGCTTTTTACACTAAAGCCCATATGAACAGCCTTCCCTTTTCCATAATAACGATAGGTAAGGATATCATCGCCATTGTTGGATATTAACATCTTCTTATTTCTATTTGAAATGGTGAATGGATAGCAACGATTGGTTACCTGAGGAAAAAAATAAGGGATCTGATCAGTAAGAATGTCAGTGGTATCACTGGTAGTAAAACTACTGGCAAATCTTGATTTAAGATACTTAGCGCGCAACAGGCTCATATCGTTAAGTCGGGGATCACTGGAAGAATTTGCCCCGCCGCAGACAACGACGTTACCGCCATTTCTGATATAGTCCAGTACGATATCCGGATAGTAACTATACATTGTATCCGGATCATTTCCTCTCTCAGGGAAAAGCAATACGTGTTTATTCACTAATGCATTTCGTAGTTGACTGGTGTCATTCGAATTAAAATAAGTTACAGTGAATTTATTAAAATACTGAGCGATCGCCCCCACAATTGGATTTACCATGGAAGCAGTATCACTGTGATTTATATAGGCAAGAACGTGAACTGTGTCCTCCATATCCGTATAGCCATTCTCTGAAATTAAAAGATCTCCTGATCCATTGTTGTTGACATTCACAGGTATTGTAATCGAATCACCACATGTAATTGCTAAATCAATAGTGTCAATGGAAACAGAAATGGCGGGCGCTTGCTGAACAGTAATATTCTGGCTCAAAGTATCAGCACCCAGGCAATTCATGGCAATTAAAGTGATGGTATAATTCCCGGTACACTGTATTCATGAACGGTAGGATTGTTGGTAGAAGATGTTCCATCACCAAAATCCCAGGCATAATTTAAGTCTTCACCAAGGCTAAAGTCCAATAAACGAACAGGTGTATTTAAAGGGGATTGAAATTGTCAGGGATAAATGCTGCAACGGGTACCTGTGTGTTCGTGAGTGCAGACGTCCAGTTTGCCGCAAAACCGGTAACTGATCCGGAACTTGATTTTACAAACCGAACCAACATTTTACCTCCGTTTGCTGTAATAGGGGGTGGCATAAAATTACCTGTACCGGTATATAATAAGGTGCTTCCGGTGGGAATATTCGGGCCTCTGTTATAGATGTATAAATAGTTGCCGCTTCCAATCGAAAACGTAGAAAAAGTAAGGGTAATTGAAGAAGCACAACCGGGATCAATTAAAAAATCACAGTAGTAACTGCCTATAGAATTTCCATTGACTCCTCCCGGATCATAAAGATTTCCACTCGACAAAAATACTTCATCAAAGCTTCCACACATATTAAATGCATTCAATACCGTAATATAATCAATTTTTGTGATACTATCCGTTCCTATAAGGTTCGTACAAACAAGTTTCACGGCATATACGCCGGCAACACTATAGGTTACCTTCTGGAATCTGTTGGTAGAAGTAGAAGGAGTTCCGCCCGGAAAATACCAAATTACATTACCGGAATTGACAGTGAGATCGGAGAAGAGTATACTGTCTCCAAGAATGATGGTCGTTTTTGAAGCTTCAAAATCAACTATTGGTGTAGAGGTCGCTGGGGTAAAATATTACGGTATAGTCTTCCGCTTGTCCACTGGAAAGTGTCGATGCAAGGACCCAAATAGGCCCATTATTTTGATCATCAATTATTCTTAAACGGAGAGGTGTATTTAGGACAGGTAGAGTATCTGTAGCAACAATGCTCGAATGATGGCGCAGGATATTGGTTGAGGTCATAATCAATTCAGAAGTGGAAAAAACACCATCATTATTATAATCCATCCAGGCCTTTACATTCTCATTTAAGTTGGAAGATGTGGTTATGTCAAGTTTTACATGATCTCCGGGATGGAGAATGGTAGTGGTTTCACAAGTGAAATCACGATATCCTTCACTGTAGGCAGAAGAGGAGTTTTTATTTATACTGAGAAGAGTCACATTATAAATTCCAATATCTGAATATGTAAAAAGATTACCGGGTTGACAAGACGCCAGGACAAGGCTCTGCTGAGGAATTAACATCAATCAGGTTATTAAAAATAACTGTATCTGTATTGCTGCAAACACCACTTCCATTTGCAATCAACATTATGTATAGTTGCCGGTAGAAGAATAGGTGTGAGATGGATTGGCCACAGTGGACACATTACCGTCGCCAAAATCCCATTCATAGGAAGTGGCATTCATGCTTAAATTGACCGGATTAATACTGCCGTTACTGCAAAGTACGGTAGTAGGAAATAAGGCGGCGGCAAATACTCCACCGGTATAGTTCGTGCCCACACCTACAGCATACCAGGCTTTAGTCACTTCCTCCTCCTGATTCGAACAAGTACCAAATAAATCAATGGCTGCCTGTATTGTTGCTGTCCTTGCATTATTGAAGGTGGCAGTTGGTGTTAGATAGAGGGTTAAAGCCCGATACGCTATTGCTGCTGCATCAGCCATCCCTATTTTTTTTATATGATATGAATTGCCCAGGTCATTAATTCCGGATCCTCCTTCTGCCAGCAGATAAAACCAGTAGTTTTGTACACTTCCTCTTCCCGTTGTAGTTGTCGTATTCCAATATGTACCTAAATAAGTGTTCGGCATTAAATATTGATAAGGTTGTGCCATATCGCGGAAAGCTTTACCATTGGAGGTGCATTTCTCGCCTATTAAATAGTTTGCAGTAGTTGGATTTATAGCATGGTCAATGACTACTCCGAATATATCCGAAAAGGATTCATTTAGTGCCCCCTGTTCTCCAATCGTTCCGAGATTGGCTGTGTATAGATTTATGCCATGTGTATATTCATGAGCTACAATTTCCAATGATGTAGCAGGAAGCACAGTACTGTCCACTTGCTTCCCGAATACAAAACCATTAGTATTGAAAAACGAGACACCCGAACTGCTGTAGTTGATAAATCCATTTAGTTTTAGTCCGGCATTGTCAATAGAATTTCTGCCAAACTGCTGTAAAAAATAGTCATACGAAGATTCTAATCCGAATAGCACATCTATACCATGTTGCAAAGCAGGAACCACGTTCCATGATGAACTATTGCTGGTGATATCAGTTGCATTTGTATAATTGACAGTACTATTCATATTTCTGATTTCAATACCTCCACCTCTTCCCGTTTCTCTAAGGTAGAATAGTGTTGAGTTGACACTATCACAAATTATCGGAACCGTGCCATTGTATACACTGGGTGCATTCACCGGATGGTCGATATGCTGTAAACGATCTTCTTCAAATAAGTAATTACCGGTCATTGGCATCAATATAAGCAAAGACTCTTTTCTCTGTTGGGCTTATCGTATAAACATCAAACTTCCAAGCCAAATGAAAAGTGTTTTCAATTGGTAAAATAACCAGACTTCCGCCCGTTTTCATAGCGGTTAGTCCTCCGCTGAATTGTTCGTCATAATCCAGTCCACCAATTTTTTGTAGAGCTGCATTAAATGCTTCATCCTGTGAAATGTTAATATTTGGTTGAAATGTGCTTATAGGATAATATTCTCCATTGGCTGATACAACACGCCCATTTTTTGTGTGAACGAGGTAGATGCCATTTTGTACCGGATACCCCATGTAATATTGTTGATATCGGTAGTGAGTAAATTGCTTTTCGTCTTTTTCTTCGCGTATTAGTTTAAAATCACCGGGTGCTGAAACATGTAATATTTCATTTTTTAACCAGTCGAGATGCGTTTGTTCATCTACAATGGAATCGGGTTGACATCGCACAAAAGTGATGGTTCCGTTTCGTTCATTTGTTTGAACAAAGGACGCGCCGGTGATGGTAGTCAGCGTTTCCTGGTCGGAAAATGATTCGCCATTTGCAGGATTTAAAAGCAGCAATGAAGTTGCTATGATCAGAGAGGAATTAAGTGTAGGTGTTTCATAAAATTGGTGTTTTCAATGGGAGTTGCATTTATAAATGAATAATACTACTGATAAGTAAAAGGAGGATAAACCTTAACCTTTTTAGGAACAAGTAAAAGTAGTATTAATTCAATTAAATACAACTTTTCAGGAAATTATATCTCGATTTTTGAAAATAGTATGGTAGATTCGGCAGTGAATTTGTCCAAATATGTCTTGGCCTCTTCTCTTGTACCATTGATCCAAAGTAAAAATTCAAGTTAGCTGTTTTCTAATAATGAAGCTAATGATGTAGTGATTTACCGCATAAAGATTCAGATGAGGAAATCAAATTGGTGACAACTGCGTCAAATGTGAGAGCCGTACCAGCTGTATATTTAAAAAATCACAAAAGAATTGTGGTCGACATTTTGGTCCTTGTCACATGGAAGATGAAGAATAGTAGTAGTTGATTTTCTCCAATGCGTTAAACGAAGAAATTTCCTGACAAATTTAATATTTAGAGAGAGAAGGATGGCATTCGTTATTTCTAAGCATGTAGAATTGAAACCAGGAGAGTATAAGCTGCTAATTTCAAATTAGTATTTCATCAACTTCATCACTTCCGCCTCCATCCTTAAAAAATAAACTCCGGATGGAAGTGTACTCAGATCAATGTTGATACCATTGCTGCCTTTTTGAAGTTGTATGGCATTTGAAAATACCAGCTTCCCGGCAGGATCAAAAATATTCAATACGGCATCGTTGGCTTTATCAGAGGGAATCAGCAACCATGCCTGATCTCTTATCGGATTGGGATAAATTTGAAGTCCACTAACGCCATCGCCGATACGTACCGGTACTACAGGACTAAAATCAGATTGTCCGTCAAAATCTACCTGAAGCAAACGGTAATAGCTGGTGCCATCATACGGCATGAAATCCGTGAATTGATAAGCACTGATCGTACTGGTAGTACCGTTGCCCTGCACTTGCCCGATGGTTTCGAAATGGATTCCATCACTGCTCCGTTCTACGCGGAAGAAATCGTTGTTCGTTTCAGTAGCCGTGCGCCAGTGGAGGACAACATTTTTATCTTCAGGTGTAGCAATGAAGGAAAGCCATTCGACCGGAAGTGGTGCATTGCCGAAACCAATAGCAAAATCTCCCCAGAAGGTGGTAGTAGTAATTCCTGTACGAACCGCTGTGGCAGTTCCACCGACTTCGTTTTGTGTGCCATTGCTATGTACACCCACAGGTGTTCCGAACCAGTCATTCAGTTCATCATCTCGTCGGATAATACCATACCGCGATGCCGGTGCCACAGAATTTGTATGCCCGCGTTCCCGGAGTGTTAAACTGAGATTCATCGCAGAAGGAATAGCATTCGGCGTAAGGGTCCAGTTTCCTGCGTTGAGCATTCCGTTTATCGGGCTGCCATTGATAAAACATAAAGCAGGGTTCGGCAAAGCACCGGGTGAAGGAGCTTTGAAACTGCTGATGATATTTGAAATACCTACCTGGCTTGCAACATTCAGATTAGCCAATTCATATTCTCCGGTATATCCTATAGGGAAATCATGGTTGCCACTTATAGCAATTTGTCGTCGCAAGTTACCATTGATATAACGGGTCAACCCATAACCAATGAGGGACGTAGTGGCAGTGGGTGTAACGTATACTTCGTTGGAACCGGTGTTGACCAGACCATTTAATAAATTCAACTGGTTTTGTATTTGAATGGTAGTGCCTGCATTAATTCCTGCGGCATTGTTCACATCCAGTTGCCAGAAAACTTCCCTCACCGGAGTGTTCACCGGTTGAAGCGAAGTCCCTTCTAATATAACCTTGCTATTCCCTTCCCTGAAAGCGGTTTCATTGAAATTGGTCCAGCTTCCGCGGAGATAGATCACACCATCCTTCGTATTGGGATTGTTATCACTAAAGTCAAGTTCCCCGCCATTGATGGTGAGATTTCCAAGAATTCTTAATATCCTGACATTGGTATCTGCACCATTCACTTCATAACCGTCGATAGTCAGATCTCGGCAGTAATGGGTAGAGTCCAGTTTTAAACGGCAGTTGAAAGTAACGCCCGTCGGAGGTACCCAAACGTTAGTTGTACTGTCCGGGATAACAAAATCTTCCCAGTTATCGCAAGTGAACCAGTCGGTACTTTTCGCGCCGATCCATTTTCCCCGCATGTATCCACCGGCAATAATTATTAAAGTATCATCGGTAGTTACATAACGTGGATTGGCAGCATTGTAATTCGTGCAATTCGTATGTCGCACCCATTTCGTGATATCGTTAATGCTGTCTACCCAGTTACGTTGCGTCTTTGGATTCAGGGAGGCGGGGTACGAGCCGGTGAACTTAATCCAATCGGAACCGGTTGTAGGTGTAATGGTATAGCAATCTAAACTGGGATAAGGACCACTTTGCTGCGTAGAAAGTCCAAAATTGATCCAGGCCGTATTGGTGTTAAAACCAAAAAGTACAGTACCTGTATATTGTGCATCATGTGCGGCCGCAGCCCCGGGAATCCAGTTACCTCCTTGCATGAAGAAAAACTGATCCCCTCCGTCATTAAGGTTGAATTGATTCCCGCCATTCAGGTTAGCAAATGTCCAGGCGGCATCAGGTTTAATTGCAGAACCATTTCCGGTCCCATCAAAACGAATGGTGATGACGGTTCCGGCTATAATATTTCCTCCGGTGCGTGTCATGCGAACCGTTCCTTCTGTATTTCCCCAACGATTGGAAACCGCACGTTGCCAGCCGTTGTCCGTTATATCAATGGTTGTTCCTGTGGAAAGATCGCGGAAGCACACAAAACTGATTTCGTCAGGCCCCGATCCGCCCAGGCAAGCTGAATTGTTTGCATTTACGCCCAGTACCATAAAATCTCCGCCTTAATAACGTTCCGCCACCGGGTGTACAGAATACTTCTTCCCCGCTACTCCATTCATTCCCATATCGGACCCAGATCTTAAAGTAGTAAAGGGTGTTGTTGGTGAGTCCGGTCACCGTGACATTGCTTCCTGCTCCTTTATACACGACGAACCCGGTACCAAAAGCAGTCCCAAATCCATAGGCAGGATTGGGCGTATAGGCAGTACCGTTACCTGTTGGAGAACCCGCGATGGGGACTAACGGCTGAGCCACTACCAGAATTTCGTTGTAGCAGCCAAGAGGAAGTGACCAGGAAATAATGGATGACCCATTCTGGCAATTGGCGGCAGGTATGGATACATCAAAAGGTGAAAGACGGATCGTAATATCCGTTCCGTTATCATTTCCCACAACAGCCGGTACATCACTCACTACACGAATGCGGTAAGATGTTCCTGTTCCCAGCCCCGGCGGTAAAGTGGCTGCAATACTTTGAGCACCGGTCCCATTCGATGCAACAGTGCCAATTATAGTGGGTGTGGTAAATTGTCCCGCTGAATTACTCAACTCTGCTGTAAATGTACATGTGCCGGGCACAAAATTAGCAGCGGGAATATAATTAAAGGGAACTGTGAGTGTATTACCCGTTGTAGGCGAAACACAAAATGGAGAACCAACAATGACACCGGTTGCAATATTATTGCCCGAGTTGGGTATGCTGGAGATATTTATTTCGTCAAGTCCAATAGTATTACTGCTCGCAGAAAAACCACTTACATAATAATACTTCCAGCGCAACTGCATGTTTGCCCGGTTATCCACTGCATTGGCGGTGGCGGTAGAAAGATTGACAGAAATAGTTTGAGTGTTGGGAAAAACTCCCGTATAAACATATTCAATCGGACCGGGGACATCTAACCAGGGAGAAACCGTAGAAATCCGGTATTGCAATCGAAGGTTATAAGCATTTCCAACAGCCCATGATCTCGACTCAAAACTGACCAAAATATTTGTTCGACCGGTTGTATTTAATCCAATAACCACCCCACCAATTGTTGAAGGCGTTTTCGTCTTGTTAAACATGCTTAATCCGGATGCCGCCAGTCCTGTAAACCTGTTCCCGGTTCCTGAATTATATACACCGGTATAATCTCCGGTTGTAGGATCACCTAATGATGGATTAGAGTCAGCACTACAGGTATGTAAAAACATATTTGCAGGATATGTCCCTGCCGGACTCGAACTGGACCAGGTATTGAATAAATAGTTCCCACCTCCCAAATTAAAAGGCGCCGGATTACTCTGCCCTGAAACCTTTAAACCCGTCAGGAGCAGGGCAAAAATCAAAAGGACGTACTTATTCCATTTTAACATAGCTTGCAAAGGTACGGGTTAAGACTGAAATACACTATTAATGAATGATTAAATCTACATAAAGTCTTTTACCGCGCCATGACCGTCAAGTAGTGTAACCTAAAGTCCAAAGTCCCTTTAAAATGAGGTTAAGGGTGGAGTAAAGAAGACTATTCCTTTTAAAATAACAATAAGCGCCTTTCCGGTTAACACTTTTATACCTGTCAGACGTGCATTATTGTTAAAATTTCGTTTAAATAATACCTGAAAATGGGGCTAATCTGTTAATTTTCTAACTTCGCCGGATTGTTAATTCATAATATGCAGAACTATCGGTTTATCAATAATTTATGTGGCTGGATTATTTTTGCCATTTCGGCCTTCGTGTACATCAGTACCATAGAGCCAACAGGAAGCTTCTGGGATTGCGGCGAGTTTATCGCTTCCTCCTTTAAATTGCAGGTAGGTCACCCTCCCGGAGCGCCCTTGTTTATGATGATGGGTCGAATCATGAGCCTTTTTGCCGGAGATGATCTCACGAAGGTGTCGGTGATGATTAATATTATGAGTGCCCTGATGAGCGCCGGTACGATTTTATTTCTGTTCTGGACCATCACCATCCTTACTAAGAAAATTGTAGCTCCTTCTGAAGCGTCGGATGCAGGGAGCATTATCGCCATCATGGGTGCCGGTTTTGTGGGAGCACTGGCTTATACCTTCAGCGATTCTTTCTGGTTTTCAGCAGTAGAGGGGGAGGTATATGCGACATCATCATTCTTTACCGCGATCGTTTTTTGGGCGATGTTTAAATGGGAAGCAGTGGCAGAGGAAAAACATGGCAACAGGTGGATTATTCTGATCGCTTACCTGATGGGTCTCTCTATCGGAATTCACTTATTGAACTTGTTGACCATTCCTGCTTTGGCATTCATTTATTATTTCCGCAAGAACAAGCCGAGTACGATGGGAGTTATAAAAACTGCTGTCGCCGGTGTTGCTATTCTGGGTATCGTTCAGTATGGAATTATTTCCGGGTTCGTGAAACTGGCTTCTAAGTTTGAACTGATGTTTGTGAATGGTTTCGGATTGCCTTTCTGGTCTGGATTTATTTTCTTTTTCCTGATGATCATCGGTGGTATCGTTTACGGCTTGAACTATACCCACAAGCGAAATATGCCTTTGTGGAATCTCTCCTTGCTCTGCATGGTGTTTATTCTGCTTGGCTATTCATCGTATGCCATGATCGTGATTCGCTCTAATGCCAATCCTCCCATGGATGAAAATGATCCGGAGCATGCTTTCAACCTGTTGGGATATATCAACCGTGAACAGTACGGTGATCGTCCCCTGTTTTATGGTCAGTACTACAATGCCCGTCAAACCGATCTGGAAGAAGGTGCGATGCAGTATACCAAGGAGAAGATAAGTACATCGAGACCACACGTAAAGTAAGTCCTATCTATGACCCTGCGTACAGCACGATTTTCCGAGAATGTACAGTGCTCAGGAAAGTCATATCGGTGCCTATAAAGAATGGGCCGGCATCAAAGGGGATCAAAAACCCACTTTTGCGCAAAACTTAAAGTTCTTCTGGAATTATCAGGTGATTCATATGTACTGGAGATATTTCATGTGGAATTTTGCCGGACGTCAGAATGATATTCAGGGTCACGGTGGTATTTTAAAAGGAAACTGGATCAGCGGGATTAAAGGGATAGATGAAATGAGACTCGGTCCGCAGGATCAGCTGGCCAACGGAATGAAGGACAATAAAGCAAGAAATACTTTTTTATTTCCTTCCATTGATTTTAGGTATTGTCGGAATGATCTGGCATTACAGACGGGATAAGCACGATGCCTGGACCGTAATGTTGCTCTTCTTCTTTACCGGACTCGCAATCGTTTTATACCTGAATCAATATCCTTACCAGCCCCGCGAAAGGGATTATGCTTATGCTGCCTCTTTCTATACGTTTGCCATTTGGATTGGTCTGGGTGTTGCTGCCATAGCTGAAAAGTTAAAGCAGAAAAAAGTTCCCTACGCCGTAGCAGGGGCTTTAACATCTGTGGCATGTCTGGTAGCTGTTCCGGGTATTATGGCGAAAGAAGGGTGGGATGATCATGATCGCTCTCATCGTTTGACTTCTCGTGATATCGCCTGGAATTACCTGCAGAGCACCGCCCCTAATGCCATCATTTTTACCAACGGAGATAATGATACCTTCCCACTTTGGTATGCTCAGGATGTGGAGAACGTGCGGACAGATGTGCGTGTCGTCAATTTAAGTCTCTTGAATACCGACTGGTACATTGACCAGATGAAACGAAAGGCGTATCAGAGTGATGCAGTTCCTTTTAGTCTGACTCATGATAAGTATGTGCAGGGCACTCGTGATTACGTTCCTTTCTACGACAGGTCGGTGCCCGGATATACCAATGTGAAAGATGTGATGAACTTCATATCCAGTGAAAACCCTGATGCGAAAGTCAGGACGCAGGGAGGTTCAGAATTAAACTATTTCCCAACGAAGAAGTTTTTCATTAAAGTAGATAAGGAAGCGGTGTTAAAGAATGGTGTGGTGAAGCCGGAAGATGCAGATAAGATCGTGGATACCATCTTCTGGGATGTAGATCGCAGCTATCTGATGAAAGCGGATCTGATGATTCTGGATCTGATCGCCAACAATGACTGGACACGACCCATCTACTTCGCCGTTACAGTGGGTGGAGATAGCTACCTGAACCTGGAACCTTATTTCCAGCTCGAGGGATTAGCATATCGCTTTGTGCCTATTCGAACAAATCCTGACGCTTCCGGACAAACAGGAAGAGTGGGAGTGAAGCAGATGTACGATAACATGATGAATAAATTCCTTTGGGGAAATATGAGTCGTGAAGATGTGTATCTGGATCAGAACAATCTGAACATGACGATGAATTTCAGGAATAATTTCTCTCGTCTTGCCGAAGGTTTATATGCCGAAGGAAAGCTGGATTCAACGCTGGCTGTACTCGACAAGATGAACCAGGAAATTCCGGATAAAACGGTTCCTTACAATGTGATGATGCTCCGTCCTCTGGAAATTTATTATAACGCGGCGAAAGGTATTCAGGCGCCTGTCATCGATCCTTCCGGAATGATGACCAGCAACACCATAGAGCTCCCCGAAGCCCGTAAGAAACATGCCATGGATATGGCGCGCTCTATAACGGTGCGTATGGCCGACATTTACGAAAACGAGCTAAACTATTATTTCTCCCTCAAGGGAACAGAATATCTGAAGTATGTGGACCGTGAAATGAATCAGGCAATGGCCATCTTCGGTGAACTGATTCGTATTGCCAAAGCAAACAATCAGGAAGACATTGTTAAGCAACTGGAGCCAAGGTTTAAGAAGCTGGAAGAGCGGTACACGAAATAACCTGCCTGCCGGCAGGCAGGTTAAGAATTCAGAATTCAGAATTCAGAATTCAGAATTGCCCCCCCCCTGGAGAGAATGAATCGGTGTAATATTCAGTACCTGCCTGGAGGGCTCAAAATTTCCTGCAGGTGGAGGCTAATTTCAGAACATGGCGGAACTCAAAATTTTGAACCCCTCCCATGTTTTGAATCCTTAAAACTACATACTTAACAATTAATTCTGAATTCTGAATTCTGCATTCTGAATTAAAACATGGTTTCCCCGCCCTTCTTCCTCCGCCTTGCCTATCCCGGTGTCACCTGGCAAATGTCACGGAAGGAAAAAGTCTTGTATCTGACTTTTGACGATGGCCCACAGCCCGAAATAACTAATAAGGTACTGGATTTGCTGAAGGAGTACAATGCCAAAGCCACCTTTTTTTGTATTGGTGAAAACGTTCGCAAACACCCTGATCTCTACAAACGCATATTGACAGAAGGGCATAGGGTAGGGAATCATTCCAACACCCATCCCAATAGCTGGAAGGTCTCTGCAGATCATTACATCAAAGATGTGGAGGAAGCAGGTCGTGTAATTTCCTCTGATCTCTTTCGCCCTCCATACGGTAAACTGACACCACGCACCCTTATTGCATTGCGTAAAAGGTACCGCATCATCATGTGGGATGTGATCACCGGTGATTTTGATGAAAAGGTTTCAGCGAAACAATTAGAGAAAAATGTAATCGACCATGCGAAAAACGGTTCCATCATCGTTTTCCATGACAGCGTGAAAGCCGGGCCACGGATGCTGGAAGTGTTGCCGAAAGTGCTGCGATTCTATAGTGAAGGTGGGTACGTTTTTAGATCTTTTCCTAAGTAATTTTTGACAGTGTTGATGTAATTGGTTTTTATCTCCTTTGGTATTGGAGATCACAATAACAGTATTGAAATAGCCGTTAAAAAATTATACCCTTGAGTTATTCGAACTCTTCTACATATAATTTATGTTTAATAACTCTATATTGAAATTTATTTTAGTGTTATCATATTCATCGTGGGTATCTGTATCATTAGGTCAAACCAATTTTTTAACCGAACAAAGGAAATTTAGCAGGGTTCAGAAAGCCTACAATGAAAAGAACGCTTTAATTAACGAAGAATTACAAATGCGGAAAATTTCAAGGGATAAATTGAATATAATTATTGTAGCTTTTAAAAAGGAGAAAGTTTTAGAGATTTATGCAAAGGAAAATAGTGACCCTTTTTACTCCCTTTTAACTGAATACCCTATTTGTGCAAGTTCAGGTCAACCTGGCCCTAAGCGGATGTCAGGAGATGGTCAGGTGCCCGAAGGCTTTTATCATATAAATCGCTTCAATCCATCCAGTAGTTTTTATTTGTCCCTCGGTCTCAATTATCCAAATGATTCCGATCTACGAAAGAGTAATGCAACAGATCCCGGCAGCGACATTTTTATTCATGGGTCATGCGTCACTATTGGTTGCCTTCCAATGACGGACAATTTTATCAAAGAAATCTATTTATATGCTGCTTATGCCCGGCAAGCAGGTCAGCGAAAAATACCTGTTTACGTTTTTCCGTTCAAGATGAATGATGAAAATATGCAAAAGCATGTCATGCAAAATATGGAGAATACACTTTTAAATTTTTGGCGTAATCTAAAGTCTGGCTATGATCTGTTCTTCTCCGGGAAGAAGAAATTGAATATTCGGGTTGACAGGGAAGGTCATTATTTGTTTTTATAGCAGATTCACCATTCGGAGTGCTACCATTATCGGCAACACCTACTACATCGTCATCCGTCACCGCAATGCGATTGAAGTATGGAGTAAATTCCCCGTGTTGTTTAACAGCAATGCCGTTAATTTTGATTTTTCTGCGCCTTAAGATTAAAAGTATTAGGAATTAAGTGTAGCCATAAGTTTTAATAAGTTCTAAGAAAATTAAACACTAAGCTATACATTTAAGTTCCGGTTTTTTAGGTAGTGTGAATTTGCTAAAACAATGGCGCGATGGGTTAGAAAGATGTTTCTAAAATTTCCAGATATTACTTCAAAGCAGAAATTTTCAAGGCAAATCCCACCAAATTATGGGCGAATCTTACAGCCTGTTGATAATTCGCAATTTCATAAAATCTTTATAATCACTGATAATCAATGCTATAATTTATTAATGGATATGATTTTGATCAAAATTAAAATAAACCTTGCAGGGTATATATTAGATTTTTAACTTGCAACTCCTTTCTGATAAATCGGTTTATGATCACTGGATTCTTTCTGTTGATTTTATTTCGGTTTTCAGATATGAACAACTTTTACTAACTCACAAAACATATTGCCTTTAAGCGATTTTTATATGGATATCATAAATATGACTTTCTCCTTCGAGAGAAAGTCGAACTACTTTATTTATTTAGATTTTAATTATTATCCATTTGCTACAACATAAATCGTATATACCAAACAACCTTTATACCTATGAAACAACAACTACAGCCTCAATTCATTGAGTCGAAATCTCTCCTCCGCCAATGGTGGACGATGAAAAAGATGATGTTCTTTTGTTTAATCTCTTTAAGGGAGGTGACAAATACTTTTTCTTTTTCAATTAAACGATGGTCATTACTTCTGGCTTTCATTGGTCTGTCTGCAGGTCAGATGAACGCTCAGATTTATGTGAATGACAATAGTACAGTTGGTGATGTCTTTACAACTGCAGTTGGTAATGACGCCAATGCAGGAACTGCGGCAGCCCCTTATGCGACTATTAACTTCGCGATCTCTCAGGCCCTCGGTGGAGAAACCATCTATATCGATAACGGTTCATACAATGAACGTGTCGTAGTTGATAAATCGTTAACCCTCGAAGGAGCAGGCGAAGCAATCGCCATCCTCGACGGAACCGGTCTTGTCGGAACAGGTAAAGGAATCACGATCAACAATGCTATCACCAATGTAACGATCAAGAAACTGACGGTACAAAATTATTCCGGTGCAAATGGTAATGTTGACGCAGGTATCTATGGTATCGGTGGTAATAATAATTTGACGGTACAAAATGTAACGCTTCAGAATAACGTAGGCGGTAGCGGATTTTATGCGAACGGTCCTGTGAATACAGTGCTGATCGACTCGGTGACCTCAACCGGTCATACCGTAGGAGCGCGAGGTATTGTGATCTGGAACGGACTGAAAGAGAACATCACGATCATGGATTGCCATGTATATGGTAACAACTGTTGTGGTATCGAACTTCAGGATGGAACAGCTTCCGGTGTTTCAATGATCAATAACAATGTACACGATAACGGCGATAACGGAATCGGAATCGTTGGCATGCAAGGTCCTGGTGAGAACGTAGTAAGTGGCAACACGCTGCTGAACAACGGTCGCTTTGGCATGGAGATCAAAAATCCAAACGGATCAGGAGCAGCCACCGGCGCAGGTCGTAGTCATCGAGAATAATAATGTAAGCAGAACTTTACCAATTGTAGATGCACGTGATATCGTAGGTATCGCGGTATTCCGCAGAGGCGTATTGGCAGGTAATGTAGATGTTCCATACGGAGCAGTAGTACAGAACAACACGATAAGTGGATATGTACAAACCAGCACGAGCGAAGGCTTTGGTATCGTAGCGGAAGGAATCAATCATACTGTAAGCGGAAACAACGTAAGCGGATGTGAAGTAGGTATCCAGCGTCAGTCAGGTCACCTTCCTTATCCTGGAGATGGCGATCAGTCGAATTTGGCAGATACCTATTTCGGACGTGGTAACTCACCTGTAACATGCGGAGTGACCGTAACCGGAAATACTTTAAGTAATACGATTGATACGAGAGATGTCCCTGCAAGTGTTGCAGGTGGCGCAGTACAGAATCAGAATACAGGCAACTGGTATTGCAGCATTCAGAGTGCGATCAACGCGGCAAGAGCAGGTGATGTCCTGAATGTGAGTAGCGGAAATTATGACGAACAGGTATTGGTAAATAAACTGGTGACATTAAACGGTGGCACACCCAAGCCGGTGATTAACTTCACAGGAACAGTGAGTGGAAAGCCTACTTTGTTTGATGTATCAGTAGCCGGAGTGACCATAGATAATTTCAACTTCAAGGTGGATATGACCAAGCTGAACAGCGCGATCATCGCCAGTGCGACCACCCTGAATAATATAACCATAACAGATAATGATGTTGAAGCGATCGGTAGCAGTGGTGCAGCAACTTTCGGATCTTATGGAAACAGAAACGCGATCAGCATTAACTATAGCGGTCCAACAAATTACAGAATCGCATCAGGTGGTGTGAACAATGTAGTGGTAACCGGTAACACGGTGAGTGGTGTATTAAACGATGGCTTCGGTCAGGCACGTTACTTCCGTGCAGCAGTAGCCACGGATGAGTCAGGAGGAACCTACAGTGGTAATACTTTCCAGACCATCAATCACGATGTCGTAGTTCGCTTTGGTAACGGCAATGTAGATATTACCAACAATAACTTTAACGGAGGCGGAGTAGAGATATCCGATATGAATGCAGGAGCGGGTGTGATCACCATCTCAGGCAATACATTCGATGCTACCTTCGCGAACTCCTCAGCACCGGGTACAGCGGTATTGCGTTTGAAGAATAATTATAACTTCAGAACAACAGCAGTAACGGGCAATACTTTCAGCAACCATCAGTGGGCGATAAGCCAGGAGAACTACAATACAGTTACTGTAGATAACAACGGAGTTACACCATTGGCCGGTTCAACGACCTATCATCATATCGCAGTCAATACGAAGTCGATCAGTTCGAACTCGAACACGATCGTTCAGGTACAGAACAATGCGATAGTGACCAATAATACTTTCAACGGATCAGGCACACCGGGTGGCACAGCATTATCCTTCCATAACCATGATAATGACGCCGCTACTTTTGGTGCATTTACAATTGGTGGTGCAGGAAACGAGAATGACTTCAATGCAGGCATCGGAACTTTTATCAGACTGGATGATCAAACCGGCACCTCAACAGGATCTACTTTCCCAATCTATCCCGGTACCGGTGGCTGGCCAACAACAATGGCGTGCTGGACCTTAAATCTTTCGGTACATAACAATACGTTTGATGTAGGTTCCGGTTTGCAACTTCCTTCTGCAATGTCAGTTCCTCAACTGACTTCTCTGGAAGCAGCTTTACACCATATTCCTGATAATGGATGTCTGGGTAGTATTGTTTATTCTGATCCTGTTCATAACCTTACACAAAACACTTTTTATCTGACGATCAGTAGCGCAATTGCTGCTGCGAATGCAGGTGATGTTATCCAGGTTTCTGCAGGTACTTACAACGAGCGTGTAGTGATTGACAAATCATTGACACTGCAAGGTGTGAGTGAGTCAGGAGTTATCCTCGACGGAACCGGTCTTGTCGGAACAGGTAAAGGTATCGCGATCAACAATGCTATCACCAATGTAACGATCAAGAAATTGACGGTACAGGATTATGCAGGCGCAAGCGGAAATGCTGACGCTGGTATCTATGGTATCGGTGGTAATAATAATTTAACGGTACAGAATGTATCGATATTGAATAACGTAGGTGGTAGCGGATTTTATGCGAACGGTCCTGTGAATACCGTACTGATCGACTCGGTGACTTCAACAGGTCATACCGTAGGCGCGCGAGGAATCGTGATCTGGAACGGCCTGAAAGAGAAACATCACGATCATGGATTGCCATGTATATGGTAACAACTGTTGTGGTATCGAACTTCAGGATGGAAAAGCATCCGGTGTAACCATGACCAATAACAATGTACACGATAACGGCGATAACGGAATCGGAATCGTTGGAATGCAAGGTCCGGGTGAGAACGTTGTAAGTGGTAACACATTAGTGAACAACGGTCGCTTTGGGATGGAGATTAAAAATCCAAACGGGTCAGGAGCAGCTACCGGCGCAGGTCGAGTAGTAATCGAGAATAATAATGTAAGCAGAACCTTACCAATTGTAGATGCACGAGATATCGTAGGTATCGCGGTATTCCGCAGAGGAGTTTTAGCAGGTAATGTAGATGTTCCTTACGGAGCAGTGGTACAGAACAACACGATAAGCGGCTATGTACAAACCAGTACGAGCGAAGGTTTTGGTATCGTAGCGGAAGGAATTAATCATACTGTAAGCGGAAACAACGTAAGCGGATGTGATGTAGGTATCCAGCGTCAGTCAGGTCATACACCTTATCCGGGAGATGGCGATCAGAATGATTTAGCGGATACGTATTTCGGACGTGGTAACTCACCTGTAACATGTGGAGTAACCGTAACCGGAAATACATTAAGTAATACCATTGATACCAGAGATGTTCCTGCAATTGCGGGTTCCGGTTTAGTAACCAATCTCAATACAAGCAATACTTATTGCACTATTCAGGCTGCAGTAAATGCTGCTACTGCAGGAGATGTTTTAGAAGCAGGAAATGGTACGTATAACGAGCGCGTAGTGATCGACAAATCTTTAACACTGCAAGGTGCGAGTGAGTCAGGAACGATCCTCGACGGAACAGGTCTTGTAGGAACAGGTAAAGGAATCACGATCAACAATGGTATCACCAATGTAACGATCAAGAAACTGACGGTACAGGATTATGCCGGTGCAAGCGGGAAATGCTGACGCAGGTATCTATGGTATCGGTGGTAATAATAATTTAACGGTACAAAATGCAACGCTCAGAATAACGTAGGCGGTAGCGGATTTTATGCGAACGATCCTGTGAATACAGTGCTGATCGACTCGGTGACATCCACCGGTCATACCGTAGGAGCGCGAGGTATTGTGATCTGGAACGGACTGAAAGAAAATATCACGATCATGGATTGCCATGTATATGGTAACAACTGTTGTGGTATCGAACTTCAGGATGGAACAGCATCCGGTGTTTCAATGATCAATAACAATGTACACGATAACGGCGATAACGGAATCGGAATCGTTGGCATGCAGGGTCCGGTGAGAACGTGAGTGGCAACACGCTGCTGAACAACGGTCGGGCTTTGGCATGGAGATCAAAAATCCAAATGGATCAGGAGCAGCCACCGGCGCAGGTCGTGTAGTCATCGAGAATAATAATGTAAGCAGAACTTTACCAATTGTAGATGCACGTGATATCGTAGGTATCGCGAAGTTCCGCAGAGGTGTATTAGCAGGTAATGTAGATGTTCCTTACGAGCAGTAGTACAGAACAACACGATAAGCGGCTATGTACAAACCAGCACGAGCGAAGGTTTTGGTATCGTAGCGGAAGGAATTAATCATACCGTAAGCGGAAACAACGTAAGCGGATGTGATGTAGGTATTCAGCGTCAGTCAGGTCATGCACCTTATCCCGAGATGGCGATCAGTCGAATTTGGCTGATACTTATTTCGGTCGTGGTAACTCACCTGCAACATGTGGAGTAACCGTAACCGGAAACACTTTAAGTAATACTATTGATACGAGAGATGTTCCTGCAAGTGTTGCAGGTGGCGCAGTACAGAATCAGAATACAGGCAACTGGTATTGCAGCATTCAAAGTGCGATCAACGCGGCAACAGCAGGTGATGTCCTGAATGTGAGCAGCGGAAATTATGATGAACAGGTATTGGTAAACAAACTGGTGACATTAAATGGTGGCACTCCTAAGCCGGTGATTAACTTCACAGGAACAGTGAGTGGAAAGCCGACCTTGTTTGATGTGTCGGTAGCGGGTGTTACGATAGATAATTTCAACTTCAAAGGTGGATATGACCAAGCTGAACAGCGCGATCATCGCCAGTGCGACCACCATGAATAATCTGACTATAACAGATAATGATATCGAAGCGATTGGTAGCAGTGGTGCAGCCTCCTTCGGATCTTATGGAAACAGAAACGCGATCAGTATTAACTATGGCGGTCAACGAATTGCAGAATCGCATCAGGTGGTGTGAACAATGTACTGGTTACAGGTAACACAGTAGGTGGAGTAGTGAACGATGGCTTCGGTCAGCCGCGCTTCTTCCGTGCAGCCGTAGCCACAGATGAGTCAGGAGGAACATACAGTGGTAACACTTTCCAGACCATCAACCACGATGTGGTAGTTCGCTTTGGCAATAATGGCAATGTGATATTACCAACAATAACTTTAACGGAGGCGGAGTAGAGAAATCCTCCGATATGAATGCAGAGGAGCCGGGTGTGATCACCATCTCGGGAAATACATTCGATGCCACATTCGCAAAACATCCTGCACCGAATACAACGGTATTACGTCGAAGAATAATCACAACTTCAGAACAACAGCAGTAACGGGCATTACTTTCAGCAACCACCAGTGGGCGATAAGCCGGAGAACTACAATACCGGTTACCAGATAACAACGGATTTACACCATTGGCCGGTTCAACGACCCATCATCACATCGCAGTAAATACGAAGTCGACTGGGGTACGAATTCAAATGCCATCGTATTTGGCAAATCAACGGGTGTGATCACCAACAATACCTTCAATGGATCAGGCACACCGGGTGGCACAGGGTTATCTTTCCATAACCATGATAATGATGCGGCTAACATCGGAACATTTACAATCGGTGGATCGGGGCAATGAGAATGACTTCAATGCAGGAATCGGAACTTTCATTCGTTTGGATGATCAGACAGGTACTTCATCAGACTCAACATTCCCAGCATACACTTCATTTGATAGGTGCAGGAGCAGGTGCATTAACAACGATGTCTTGCTGGTCAGGTTGATGTTGATATTCAGGAAAACAACTTTGATGTAGGTTCGGGCTTACAGCTTCCTTCAGCAATGAGCGGAGAGCAGGTCGTACTCACTTGAAACAGTTTACATCATAAGCCGGATAATGCCTGCTTAGGAAATCTGATTTATTTACCCTGTACATTAATACCCACAGAACTATATATTACCTGACCATAAACAGCGCTATCGCGGCCGCAAATGCGAATGATGTGATAGAAGCGGCTGATGGCAGTTACAACGAAAGAGTGGTCATTGACCAATCTTACCTTCAGGGAGCCAGTGAGTCGGGGAACGATCTCGATGGAACAGGTCTTGTAGGAACAGGTAAAGGAATCACGATCAACAATGTTATATCCAATGTAACGATCAAGAAACTGACGGTACAGGATTATGCAGGCGCAAGCGGAAATGCTGACGCAGGTATCTATGGTATCGGTGGTAAGTAATAATTTAACGGTACAAAATGTAACGCTTCAGAATAACGTAGGCGGTAGCGGATTTTATGCGAACGCTCCTGTGAATACAGTGCTGATCGGACCTCGGTGACATCCACCGGTCATACCGTGAAGACGCGGTATTGTGATCTGGAACGGACTGAAAGAACATCACGATCGCTGGATTGCCATGTATATGGTAACAGCTGTTGTGGTATCGAACTTCGGGGATGGAACAGCATCGATGTTTCAATGATCAATAACAATGTACACGATAACGGCGATAACGGAATCGGAATCGTTGGCATGCAAGGTCTGGTGAGAACGTAGTAAGTGGCAACACGCTGCTGAACAACAGTCCGCTTTGGCATGGAGATCAAGGTCCAAATGGATCGGAGCAGCCACCGGCGCAGGTCGTATGATCATCGAGAATAATAATGTAAGCGGAACCCTTCCAATTGTAGATGCGTGATATCGTGGGTATCGCGGTATTCCTGAAGGTGTATTAGCAGGTAATGTAGATGTTCGCCTTTGGAGCAGTACAGAACAACACGATAAGCGGCTATGTACAAACCAGCACGAGCGAAGGTTTTGGTATCGTAGCAGAAGGAATTAATCATACCGTAAGCGGTAACAACGTAAGCGGATGTGATGTAGGTATCCAGCGTCAGGCAGGTCACCTTCCTTATC
>JADKIC010000022.1 GCA_016721435.1 Bacteroidota bacterium | reverse complement strand
AAAAACCGGTAATTGAATTTTCTGACTTTTCTTCGTTTTGGAGAAGTAAACTGGTCAATGCCCTACCAATGGATGGTATCAAGAAGAGAAATGTCTTCGACATCATATTAAAAACACCACTCCAGGTGGATTCTCCAAAAGACAAATCTCAACAATAAAGCATAAATAGTTGGAAATAGCAATTACTTTTACTGCTGTATTTATTTTCTCTTCTTTCCACAGTAATAGGCTTTAATAAGCTGTGTCCGGGATGTGTGGAGTAAAGATCGATAATTTTTGGTATAACCACCAGGGTGCATCCTCGTTTTAACGATCCATTTCTGAGAATTGTAAGAATGAATTTACTTTCAGTAATTTCTATTCCTTACCCATACGGAATGATGAGGCTACCACCCTAAGTGATGATGATCTTTAAAAAGCCAATTCCCGGGATCATCGAAATACATCCGAATTTCATACCCATGATCTAATATTTCCTTTCCTGTGGTCTCATACCTGTGCTTAAATGTAAAAACACGCTTTCCTTTGTAAAACAGCTGCTGCTCCATTTCTTACACATTGCATGATATAATCCTTCTACTATTTTCGAATTTCCTACATTTAGTGTATCCACTCTGAACCATAATAAACTAACAAATTTCTCAAATCAAACCTGTTCTTTGCTTTTCAATTTCCTCGACTGCTCTTTGAAATCTCTTAAACGTGGGGTCATAATACATCAATGTAGCAGAATCATCGTCCTGTTATTCAACAATGCTGCATCGGAATAGCTCTGACACAATATCCGAAAAACTGATGCTATACTATTTAAATCGACGTGAACCTTAGAAACGCCATTTACCCATTCGCCCTATCTGATGATCATTCAATGTTCCGGATAGTATGAGCCTCTCGACAATCTGAGCATGACCTACAGAAACTCAAATGGTAATAGCAACAGAATAGAATCCTTTTCATAATTCGAAAATATGAAATAAATTACAGACATTTAAATGAGCGTTAAGTTCAAAGAAGAAAACGTTCGTCCATTCTGTCCACCAATCAAACTGTAACTTTAAAACAACGGGGTAAAATATTAGAATTTCTCTCTTTCAATAGCTGGTGCTGGAGATTTGCTATGAAGAGAATGGTTTAAGAGTGCAATGCACAGTGGATATCGCACTCGCAATTGATAAAATTATGATTTAATTTCCACGAAAAAGGCCGGATATAAAGTACGTTGATCTCCTTTTCTTATAGTTAGCTCAGTCCACTTTCAAAGGCGCTCCTACAATCTCATATCATGATCTGCAAAACCTAGCAATTTCTTCCATCGTCCGTGGCGTAGCCCATTGATCTGTAACTTTAAAAATGCTTCCCATCTTACCTGCAGGTAAATAGGAAACGATCATTTTTCTCTTTTCGGTAAGCTGTATGAAAGCATGTACATTTCTGGGAAGAAAAACAGTGTCCCCGGTTTTCATTTGAAATTTCTCAGTCACCGACTTAAGAAACAGATATTCTCCTTCAATAATATAAAACCACTCATCCTGGGAAAATGGATATGCAAAGGAGCCTCCGTTCGAGTAAGTCCTCTTTGCTCAAATACGCCCGAACCATTTTCAGTGTCAGAGCCGGAAATTTTTATGTCTAAAGTATTTAAGGTAACACCTTTCATCTTAAAGCAAGTGCTTCACCAAATTTGGGCCCTCGCCTTCTTTTACAATAAAACCTTTCTCTGTTCTTCTTTGAATGTTTCCCTTAAGTTTAGCAAAAACACTCCATGGAAAGAGACCAAGTAACGATACTATAAATGTTTCCCGTTTCATTAGTAATTTATCAAGCTATTAAATTTAACGACTGAATACTTAAACACTTTTCCACTGTTGAATTCATTTCCAGAAAACGGAATGAAGTAGTTAAAGATATATAAAAATGTACAACTATTGGTCATTAAATGCCATTACCTGAAGTGGAATTCCTGCCAGGAGATGGCTTCCACAAAGTACATATCGATTTCACCTTTATTCTTTGCCTGAATCTTTCCCCGGTGCAGAAACTGAGCTTACCGGATTGGCAGGCAGGCCGTTCTTCACCAACTCATAGGTTGCTCCACTAATGTCTGCCTTCCCTGCTTCACCGGAAGATTCCATCCGAGAGGCAATATTTACTGTATCTCCCCAGATATCGTAAGCGAATTTCTTTATCCCCACAATCCCTGCAACAACAGGACCGGTATGTACGCCGATTCTGATTTCAAAACTTCCTTGCCTTCATTTTTTCTTTGGCAGATGTTGCTGCATAAACTGTTGAATCTCCAGGGGCAGCATTCACAACATCAATGGCATTTGTTGTATTAGCCACCGGTAAAACCGCCTGCACATGTAACTGTCGCCAATGGTCTTAATCTTTTCAATGTTGTGTTTCCCGATGATGGTGTCGAATGCTTTGAAGCAGGTATGTATTTCAGCCACCAATTCTGCCGGAGAAAGTCGTTCTGAAATCTGAGTAAAATTTTTGAAATCAGTAAACATTACGGTTACATCATCAAATTGCTTTGCATCAGCGCTACCCCTTTGCTTTAAGCTCTTCTGCTACTTCTTCAGGTAGAATGTTCAACAACAATTCATCACTGCGCTTTTTTTCCGCTTTGATTTTATTTCGTTGCCGATATATACAACAAATAAGAAAAGTATTGCGCCTCCAAGTCCTGCAGTTATTGAATTACGAATATTGCGCTGACGGGCGAGTTCATTTTCACGGGCAACTTTTCGTCTGATCGCTGTTTTTCAAAATCATATTGCGCTTGTGTTGCTAATAGCTTTTCGCTGTTTTCAAGAATCAAACCGAATCACTTGCACTCTTAAATTTAGTTGTGCCTCATATGCGTTTTTAAATCACCAACTTTCACATAGGCTTTTGCAAAGTCCTTCGTAACACTCTTTGGTGAGTCGGTCAATTGTTTCAAAGCTCAGAATTCCTGCTGCCCGCTTATAATTTAAAAGTGCTTCCTTGTATCTGCCTTGCCCATACAATGCATCTCCCAATCCGGCAAAGTTACCAAGCACTCCATTTTGATACTGAATCTTCGGACATCATAATTGCTCTCCGGTAAACATCCTCAGCTTCCTTCCATTGAAACCTTGATTCATAAACCACCCAATTGATTAAGGCAATGTATCATGTTTTCGTCACTTTTCTGAGGCTCAAACAAATCATAAGCTTTATTAGAAAGAAATAATGAACTATCAAATTTCCCCATAAACCAATAGGCTTCGCCAATATGCATCGTGATGTCAGCAGTAGCATAGGCGTGTTGAATGGCATTGGCGAATGCCAGACCTTGCTCCAGATAAGCAATTGCTTCCGGATAATTCTTCATTGAAATTCTCATCCATCCTATGTCGTGATAATTCCACATGATCTGTGTAGAATCGCTTGCTTCATGGGCCACTACGTTTGCTTTGTTATAATAGTCGAGTGCACGGGCATAATCTCCTTTAAACCTGAAGATCTGACCAAGATTATGGTAGGCCGTTGCCATGTCTGCTTTGTTGCGCACCCTCGTCGCGATAACTAATGCTGAATCATACAAAGCAATTGACTTCGGATAATCCTTTATTCCTTGCTGCCTGTAGTATTGCCCCAGGGTGTTAAGACCCATTGTTATGCCATGTACATAATTGATGCGCTTTGCAAGTGTTAATCCCTTCGTTATGGTTTGACGTATAAGAACCGTGTCTTTTATAGCTTCTGAAAGCCTGAAATAGAACAATACTTTTTGTGTATCAATACGGCAGGTTATAAATCGTGAATACAAACTATCGTAGCTCCTTTTCAACGCATCCTTTTGATTTAGGCTTAATGATAGATCATAGGCCTTATCAATAATATCATTGAACTTTTATAATCCTGTTCGATCGACGCAATGGCGTAATAGAGATTAACCTTGACGGAATCATCTCGGCAAATGTTGAGTTGCACATTCAAACTGTCGAGCCTCTTCTTGTTTTGTGAATAACAATTGAGTGTCATCAGGAGAATGAAGTGGACTGAAAATAATTTAATTAACATTTGTCTCATCGTACTATTTATATTACTGAGTTGGCCTATGCCAACAATATCTTCAGCGCAATCCCTACTTAGGTATTCCATTGCGACATCCCCGCCAATTACCAATCCACTTGCAGCATGGAATGTACGTTGTTGGCTGTTATTCTATTTCAGAACTCCGTTGTTTTATAAATAACTCAACCACCAATTCTCTTTTATGATTTTGCTTATATATGTCAAATTTTTTGCAAAGGGATAAAGTATCAAATTACAAGCATCCAAATCAGGTAAACGACGGCTAAATTAAAACCAAAACCCTTTAATTCTTCTACCTTGGACGGGAATGCAGGTAAAATCATTTTTTGCCAACCAAAACCTGTAAATTCGGCAACTATCAATGCCAATAAATGAATGAGATAAAGATGAATGATGTAAAAGAAAAATGGAACTCTCCCAAATACAGAAAAGAAATGTACAAGTCTGCCCTTTAGATTCTCTGTATTCGCCAGAAATAGAAATGCTCCTCCTAAAGTCACCAATAAAAACGAAAGTGAGGGTGGATATTTAGTAAGATTAAGAAAGAAAACCGTTTGCTCTACATTGCTGTATTTTTCCCAAGGTAACAAATTGCCGTATCTATTTGTTCCCCGTAGTATCAAAATAATAGCAGGGCAGCTATACCAATGATGTTGAATAATTTTTTTCGCTTCATAGGGTCATAGGTCTTGTCGTAAAATGACCCAAACCAATATCCCAAGGACATTACGGCCACCCAGGGTATTAGTGCATAACCTACCCTGAAATCATGATCGGGTGTCGTTAAAATTGGCCCACGTTCATGTAAAAATGTCCAAAGAATACTGTTTTCATAGTGTATATTGTCCAGCAGATTATGACCAAAAATTAAAACACAGCTGAACATGAAAATCATTTTTAGGTAAATGTATTAATGCTGCTAAGGAAATCATACTTATTCCTAAAACCCAAATCACCAGAAATCCCACGGTTCTAAAACCGGGGTCGAAATACCAGGCGAAATTGACGATTACAAGTTCTACAAACACCAACCAAAGGCCACGTTTTACTAAAAAAACAGATAATTCATTTCGCGATTTTCTTTTACCAACCATAAAAGCTGAAAGTCCTGCAAGGAAACTAAATGCAGGAGCGCAAAAATGGGTGATGAATCTTGTAAAAAAAATGGGGACCGTTGTGAGTGTTGGATCGGTGGGATTAAAAAAATAGGACGAATAATGAAAATAACCTCTCACATGATCAATTGCCATTATTACAATTACTAATCCTTTTAAAAGATCAAGCGATTCAATTCTGTTTTTTGTTAGTTCCTTCATTATTTATTGGTGTTGATTGAACTGTTGTCGCATTCAAAGGATTGTCATTGGGCTTCAAGCAACGGTGTGCAGCTAGCCGAAGGGCAGGACTGCTACTACAATCCAAAGTGAAGATGGAAGCAAAATGTCCCGATTTTCTATCTCGAAACCTCGCCGATTGAACAGTAGCGGTTGCAACTTGTTATTTTGCACATAGCCATTTACTTCAAATACGTATTCAACCAATTCAACCATGCTTTAGACGTTTCCATCTGTGAGACCGGATCAGTAGCGTTGTGGGCAGGAATGGGCCAACCTATAAATTTCGTAATGGTACCATTATCTTTCAGGGTATGATATAATTTATACGATTGGGTAACAGGTACTCTTGGGTCACCGGTGTTGGCTAAAATTAAAGTGGGTGCTTTTATATTTTTAGCTTCGGTGATGGGCGATTGATCAATATATTTTTGCATATTATCTCCAACATATGGAGAACCACCCATTCTAATTGCCCAATTTACATTACCATCACTCAGAGAATATTGATCTTCAAAATCAGTAACTGCTGCACCGGCAACTGCTACTTTCCAACCGCCATAATGTCCCGCTAACCATACCGTCATAAAACCACCGTACGACCAACCCACTCACCCCAATGTTATTGTTATCAATCATACCTGTAGCTTTTAGTTTTTCTAATCCTGCCATCACATCACGTCCCGGGCCTGCACCGGCATCTTGCAAAATGGCTACTTTATATTCAGCACCTAAATTATCACTTCCTCTGTAATTGGTTCAAAAACAAAATACCCTTCTGTTCGCCATAATTTGCGGTAATCTTGCAAACTGTTCTACAGATGCTGCATTTGGGCCACCATGGATGACGAGTACCAATGGATATTTTTTACCTTTCGTAGTTGACCGGATAGGTGATGATGCCACAGTGTTTGAACCCATCCTTTTCCCAACGGATGGTTTCGGTTTTGCCCAATGTCATTTTGCCTATTTCCGAATTGTAGTCTGTTAATTGTACCAGTTTAGAAGTAGTGGATGCCATAAAATATAATTCAACAGGTTTGTCAGGTTCAGAACCGGTGAAAGCAATAGCACCGGTTTTACTAACTGTAGCATCCATCCAAAATCCCCAGGAGGGACAAACATTTCCTAATTGAATTGGAGTGGTTTTTCCGTCTATACTCATACTCCAAAGCGATGTTTTATTATCGTTATGCCCTCCCACTAAAAATGATTTATTATCCGGCATCCATGCAGCCAGGTACAAGTCTCTGTTTAATTGCTGAGAAATAGGTTTGCCTTCGCCACCGGTTGAATTGGTCAGCCATAATTCATTAATACTTGATATTGCACTATCTTTCTTATACCAGTAAGAAATCTTACTTCCATCTGGTGAAAAATTTGGATAGGATTCGATTTTTGTTCTTGCGTTTAATGGTTTGTAAGTGGTATCGGTAACATTGAGCATTTGAATACTTCTGTTTATGCCATCACCCGAATAGGCGGTTGCTACTTTTTACAAACAAAATGGTTTTTCCGTCAGGTGACCATGAGAATGGAGAAGATGGAGCAGAGGTGGAATGACGAGCGGTAAAGTCCAATCGCCATCTGTTAATCTTTTATTTTCTGCCGTGATTGTATTTGCTAACCAGATATGAGAAGATTGTGGTTGGCTGCCGATAAACATATCGTTGTTGGTTATTTCAAATGCTGTATAACCTTTTTCAATTTCGGTTTTGTTGTGGGGTTCATTTAATGCCGCATAAGCAATGTCTATGGAGTTAGGACTCCATGCAAAATGCTGAACGCCTTTGGGAGCTTTGGTAATTTGCTTTGCCTCTCCGCCTTGCATGGGCAGTAAAAAGATTTGATTGGCCGCTTCCTTGCCTTGCCCCACTTTGGATATAAATGCCAGGTGTTCTCCATTGGGTGACCATCGTGGACTTGATACTACAAACCTTTCTTGTGTAAGTACCCTCTTCTTCCCGGAAGCCACATCGACCAACACCAATTCAGCATTATAACGATTGTTGACATAGTCGGGTCTTGATACTACGATAACTACACTTTTACCGTTGGGTGATATTTGTGGGTCAGTGATGTTCACAAATTTGGCATAGTCTGCGATCTCAAATTTCTTTTGTCCGCTGGCAGTACTTTGTGTAAATAATAGAAATAGTATTGTCAATAAAGTTAATGGGATTCTCATAGTATATAGTGTTTAAATATATTTTTTGATATGCTGAAGTCAGGGTAGTGTGTGTCCTTTTGCGGATAGCCGCTATGCAAATTTAAACTTCTAACGTTGATATGGAGCACGACCTGTGTAGATTTTCATCGGGAAAACCTCACTTTGCAAACCGCCCTGCCGAATTAAAGGTTTGCTGTTATGCCTCGCCTTTCTCTTCTCCATTAGCATTAATCCCGTAAAAATATACTTTTGCTATTGACGAACAGGCTATCAAACTGCATCCACGATGTAAATATCAATTTTACCTTTATTCTTCGCTTGAATTTTCCCGCGATTTTTCTAGTATTGGCCGTAATAAACGTATGTAGCTACCATCCTTCAGTTTGTCAACTGTTTCCTATTTATTTTATAAGTAGCTCAACCACCACTTGTCTTTGTGGGTTTGTTTATATTTATCAAATTGTTTACATATCGGATAAAGCAAACCAATCACAAAAAATCCAAACTACGTAAACTACCCAAAGTGGAAATCCATACCCTTTTAATGTGGGTGATTCCAGTGACCCAATCTTGTAATATCATTATTCTCCAGCCAAATCCTGAGTATTCTGCAAAAATTAATGCAAGCAGATGGATGAAATACAAATGCAGGATGTAATAGAAAAAAGGAACTCTGCCGAAAGTGCTAAAAAAATCAACTGCTTTCCCTTTTAGCTTTTCTGTATTGGCTAAGAAAAATAGTGCTGCACCCAAGGTCATTAACAAATACAATAAAGAGGGCGGATACTTGGAGGGATTAAAAAAGGAAATAAAATCTTTAGTCGTTGTATCATAATCTTTATAAAGTACAGGGTCACCGTATATATTGTAAAATCTCAAATTACAAATGCTGCAAGGGCTGAAATTCCTATTATGCTGAACAGCGTCTTTTCTCTTTCACCGGTATATGATTTATCATAAATGCCCCAAAATAATATCCCAACGCCATCACGGCAATCCAGGGAATTATTGGATACCCCACAACAAAATTCAACTTCATCTGTTATTTTAAAAAAAGTTCGTGAAGTATTGCCCAAAACACATTGCCTTTAAAGTGTACCGTATCTAAAAGATTATGTCCTACAATATGAGTAAGCTAAACGCTAAAATAAATTTTCGCGGAAGATGCACTAAGGCTGCCAAAACAAGCATACTAATCCCTAATGACCAAATAACAAGCAGGCCCGGACTTTTAAAATATATACCAAAATACCAACCGAAATTAACGATGGTCATCTCGATAAAAACCAACCAAATCCCGCGCTTTAAAGAAAACCTGATAACTCGCTTTTAGATTTTCGCTTACCCACCATAAAGGCAGATGTTCCTGCAAGAAAGCAAAATATTGGCGCACAAAAATGCGTAATAAACCTTGTAAAGAAGATAGGTAAGGTGGTTTGTGTTGGGTCTGTTGGATCAAAAAAGAACGCTGAATAATGAAAATAATCCCGAATGTGGTCAAGTGCCATTATTACCATAACCAAACCTTTTAGTAAGTCAATAGATTCTACTCTGGATTTATTTATTGCTGTCATAATTCAATTGCTTATTCATGTTGGTTTTACCGAATGGCAGGTATGCTGTAACGCGGTCGGCTTTATTGTTCTTGATTTATTTTCCAGCCGTCTTAATAATTGTCAAGTTTATTGTTCTTCCTTTTTGGAATATTTTAAGACCACTCCACCCGTCATCAGTTGTTGTGTTGAAACGAGAGATAAATTTTTAGAAGAAACTCCGTGTCTGAAAAGTGGCCGCCCACTGCCTAAGATAACCGGGGCAATTCCAATGCGATATTCATCAAACAGATCTTCATTTATAAATGTCTCTGAAAGATTTGCACTACCGAAAACATAAATATCTTTTCCTCCTTCTTCTTCTTTTAGTTTCCTGATTTCGTCAACGACATTTTCACTAATAATTTCGTGTTATTCCATGCTGCAGATTTCAAGGTTTTAGAAAAAACAAGTTTTGGTAGGCTGTTCATCAATTTTGGCAACTTCTAATTCAGCCGTTTCCCCTTCTGCCTTCTCATCCAATATTCAGCCATTCCTTCATAAGTCACACGTCCAAAGATGAGATAGTCTGCATTTTTTAATTGTTCAATACTTAACTTTTCAAGTTCTTCTCCCCAAATAACATTATGAAAGGATAAGTCCCAATTTTGGGTTCCTTCAAAAAATCCGTCCAGGGTTATTACGTTCCACATTATAAGCTTTCTCATTATGTTAATTCTTTTATTCCTTGTTGATAAGGTGCGCTTAAGGAGCTACACATTTGTTTAGACGAATATTTTCAAGACCAAATTTAGTTAAAAGGACGCCACATACATTCAGTACTTATGTGTCATAGAAGCACGAAACCCGGGCTATTGCAGCACGGCAATTATAAGATTTAATACTATCAAACATACATCAAATTTTTGCTTTCCAAATTTTTCTCTCCGTTAAGTCTATATGCAACGAGTTTACCACCCTTCGCTACGCTATAATCTAAACAACAAATATTTGCTTTGTATAATGAAGGTTCACCTTTCAACCAATAATGTCCGAAGAATACTTTTTTGTCATCTCCAGTATAAAAGTCCAGTGATTTTAACTCGTTCAATTCAATTCGCTGATCGGGCAAATTTTCAATTGGTTCTACGCTTATTGATTTGTATGTCATATGGGAGGGTCTTCCCACCATTTTATTCTTATTTCAGTTCTTTTTGTTCCGTCTTTGTCACTGAAGAAGAGTCCATGGGGCATTTTCATTTCCTTTCCTTTAAGCGTTTGGTCTATGGTTTCATTTAAATCTGTTCCATTCTTCACCGATTCGTAAATAAGTTGATCAGTCAATCTGTCGTTAACCAATGTCTTTCTTAAATATTCAATGTTTTTGTTGTCCCAACAGGCGTGAACGGCTTTGAACGTTTCATTCTCGTAATAAAGAGGTAGTGTTTTTTAAACCACTCTAAATATTCTTCATATTCTCTTTGCCTGTTTTGAAATTGTTTAAGAGTTTCATAATGTTGAATGATGTTCTTTATTAAGTGTTTTCTTAAATGTCCTCCTTCGGTTTCCTGAAAATGGAAACAGAGCGCATTGTATTCGTGATTGCCCATTAATGCAATGGCATTTTCACTGTCCACCATTGCCCTTATTATTTGAAGTGTTTCCTGATTTTGGGTCCACGGTCAATGTAGTCACCAACAAACACTACTTTTCTTTCAGGATGCGTAAACTCCGTTAATTTTTGCATAACTTAATTTTCGGAGTAATTCTTCGAGTTTGTCCGCATGCCCGTGGATGTCGCCAATAAGGTCTATCATAATTTACTGCTATTCCTTTTAATATATCACCTTATTAGCACACCTGCAGGAACGCAGGCAGTAGCTGAGGGGACCGGACGAATGTAGTGAACTATAAAGTATAAATATTACTGCGTAAAATCGTAAATTGTATTGTTCACAATAATCACCGGCAACTTACTCCACGTTTCAATTGAATTCCTGTGTTTGATCACGATATAAACCGATTGATTGACTAATGTATTTGAAAACAAAACGGTCGCATTACCATCTGAACGTAAAATTGTTTTGCCGATGCCACTTCAATGGCCGTATTTTGTGAGTCGTAAAGGATACTGTTATTGAATCGCATGCAGCGGGGTCACTACTTAATGCATTATTAAATAAGACAGGTAGCATGAGATTATTACCCGCGTAATATCCTTCAATAAATAAGTTGAGATGAAGTAGGGGCGACGGTATGACCGATGGATTTTGATTGGTGACAAAGAGGTTTGTCCATCCATCGCTCATTCCACCCGCATATATCCCCGGACTAATATTCTGCGCCATGGCAGTGACCTGATTAAACCCATCATTAGCGCCACCGGTATAAATATTGGGACCTGCATTTTGGTTGGCAACATTAATATAAGAAAACCCATCATTGATTCCACCGGTATAAATATTAGGACCGGCATTTTGGTTGATGACATTGCTAAAAGAAACCCCATCATTGTTGCCGCCTGTATAAATATTTGGAACAGCATTTTGGTTGGCAACACTTGTAAAGGAAACCCCATCGTTACTTCCACCGAAATAAATAGAAGGACCGGCATTTTGATTAGGGACGCTTAAAATAGAAAACCCATCATTATTACCTCCCTTATAGATATTGGGATTTGCGTTAGTATTACTCACACCGGAAGATACAAAACCGTCATTAATGCCCCCATTGTATTGGGCATTCATACTAAAAGAATATAAGATCGCTGCTAACAAAAGCAGTTTCCTTTTAACATGGTGAGTTTCTCATTTTAATTAGCGGATATATAAAACACCCCTACCGCCTCTGTTGGAAGAACGTGCTGTAGGTGTAAAAAGGGTTCCTCTATCTGAAATTGAAAGAAAGCTGGCAGCATCTCCTATGGCTCCCCCGCGAAATCTTATCCCTCCTGAACTGGTGACTTCGCAGGTTCCGGAACAGGTCGTTGTAGCTGCGAGGTTGAGATTACCTTCCATACCCGGCCAGAAACCGGTACCACCTACCGAAAGTTGAGCATTCCCCAGCGCAGATAATACCCCATTACCATTAGGAACCAAACGACAGGATCTCCCTGCCTGGCTACCTAGCATGATACAGTACTCAGGCATATTTCCACTCATCTCCATCACTCCATAAAAGGAAGACCCACTTGTTATCCTGTTAGAGATTGCCGTAGCAAAAATGCCACTGCGCAAGGGACCGGCGGTTGAGGTAGATCCATAAGCTGCGTTACCTACGGTACCCGATGCATTGCCGGCAAGCTCGGAAGCAGTGCCGCCACCTGTTAATGAATACGGTGAACTAAAAATCGTATTGGTTCCCCAGGCAAATTCTCCCAATACAGCAGGATTTCCCCCTGCCGACGAATTCCCTCTGCATATGCGTTCATATTGCAATTCACTCATCGGTGCAAGTCCGCTCCAGTCGAGGTAGGCCGCCACATCCACCCATGCCAGGAAATTACATGCTATCCATTCTCCATCTCCTGCTTCATCAAATACATTATTGCCACTCGCATCACAGCCATATACTGCCGGCGTGGTATTGCTCACACCCGGGGTTTTTACTTCTAAAAAATTTCTGAATGAACCACCCGACAGGGCCGATGTACCGGTAGCGGAGGTTGGTGCAACGGAAGTCCTTGCGAACTGTTGGTCGTATGTTAATGTGTTGAGGAAATCACGGTAAGTTGCCTGGACAATTTCATATTTCATACACCATAGGGCTTTAAAAAGTAGGGAAAGGATCCAATGTACCTATGGGGTTTGTTGTTTGAATAGTGTCATTGCTGTACACATATATCCCATCCGTTTCCAGTTCTACGTCATCAAACCCGTTAACGTCACACTTCCGGAAGCACAGAATTGGTTGGTTGCAAGATTATCGGAGTAATGGAGGGCATTGACGGATTCCGTAGTACCATCACCATCGCCAAATACGGGACGTGACCCCACCAGAGCAGGAATGTATACCATTTCAATAGCGTAGCCCCTCACTCAATGTCATAGGGAGGATTACTTATAACACCAATGCGAATATTTGTGGCAGATACTGAACCTGTACCCCAGGTTATTAGCATCGCGAAAGATCATTGTCCCGATTTTGTTACTGCCGGAATTTTGGAAATAATCAAAGCCGGCGGGGATCAAAATATTATTAGCCGTCATGTTCAAATGTGTCCAATCACCACCTGCCGTTTTGTATTTAAAGAAAACCCATGCCCCATCATAATTAGCAGGGCCCACATTTGTTCGCCAGCTATTATCCCAGCTCAGGTCAAATTTTACCTGGATATTGCCCGGTCCGTTGTTAACGATGGAAACATTCGAGATCACTACATTGTTGGCCATAGATACCAGACAACTGACAAGAAGGAAGAAAGAAGTAAGCAACTTTTTCATAAGATAATTTTTTATCAACGAGCAAGGTATAACAATTTTTGATACGATGCAATAGGGTACCCTGATCTGGAGCTAAATACCTGCATGAATTATTGTTAATGAGTCCATTTAATATGCCAAAACGTCTATGAAATCCGCTAGTGGTGTTGGTGTACGCAGTAGTAGAAAAAAGGTAAAAAAGCATAAACCGCCTTCCTACCTTTTCAAATTATAACCTACTATTTTTCTATCCCATCTTCATTGCTGCCTGTTTTTTGCAGTTAAAATTATTTCGTGTTTTCATCGATGGGACACCAAAATATCATTTATAAATATTGCATTTATACCATAACCAAAGTGCTGAAATTAGATTAAATTCAATTTACTGCGCTTTTCGAAAACTACTATGCGGTTCCGCGACTCCTTCTGGCAATGAAGCTTTAGCGAAGTCGGCTGCGAGGCACCTATAATCCGAAGCCTCGCGATAATTTCTGTTGAGAAAATTAGATTGTCGAAAAATACAAACTAAAATTCAGGTGAAAAAAGATTCTAGTCCTCTCAAGAATTTGTCGCTGTAACCACTAAAGGGCACTAAGAGCACGGAGAATCAAGGAGACTTTAGAACAAGAAAGTCTAGAGGAGGCTTCGTCGCGAGCGTTTGCGATCAATTCATTTGACTAGAGAATTCGGTAAGACATCCCTCCTGTTTTCCACACTTTTCTTGATGATATATTTGGATTTGGAGAATTTACTTTTCAACGACCAGTCTTTTCGTTGCAAAGAATTCTCCTGTTTGAATTTGCACCACATAAATTCCTGCTGCAAAATCTTGCGTAGTTACTTCTATCTTTTGTTCCTGATAGCTATCCGGATCACTTGCCGTTTTGGAGTAAATTACTTTTCCTGTCATGTCAGCGATGGTTATTTCAACTTTTTTGTTGTTACTACCCAAAGCGATGGTGAGTTTATCTGTGGCAGGATTGGGAAAAAGATTTATTGAGGATGCAAAAGAATTTTCATTTACCCTGCTGATAGTTTCATTACCAATTTGGGGAGGATTAACCTGAAAGGCTGCTAGAAGTAAAATCATTGATCCCATCATTATTCAGGTCAAGATCATAGTTCTTGAGCAAGAAGGCCGGTTACCTATGCAATCATTGTTGAATCGGATTTACATCCGTGTAAACAATTTGTGCATTTGCACTTGCGGAAACAGCATTGCTGTAACGATGAAAGCAATGTCTAACGGCAGGCAGGCGAAGTTTTTTAGTAAAGTTTTTTCAGTTTGCTTATTTTAAAGTTGAATTTGAATTTATTTTTTCAATGACCAGTTTTTCGTTGCCAAAAAAATCTGCGCATGAATTTGCACCGTAAATTCCTGATGCAAAATCAGTTGTATTTACTTCTATCTTTTGTTCCTGATAGCTATCGGATCTGTTAACTATGGTTGAGTAAATTACTTTTCCTGAAATATCAGTTATAGCTCATTTTTGCATTTTTAGTATCCGTTCCTAGCGGATGGGGAGATGATTGTTGGCAGGGTTGGGAAAAAGATTTATGGAGGAAGCAAAAGGAATTTTAATTGTTCTTGTCGGCAACTGTTTGCCCGGCAAGAATGGGCTGGTTGGGAGTAGAGTTGTAGGCATACTCCATAATCGTAATGGAAACTGAATAACTGGCTATAGATACCCCTAGTTTAATCCAGCCATAATAAAAATCAGACCCTACTTTTACTTTTAGACCCATGAATTTTCCAGAAACATTTATCCAGTTTCCGGTTATGCCTTGAGATGTCTTAAAACTTCCAAAGCCTGATGGGCAGACCTGACAACGCTCACCGTTTTGTGCCAAAGTATGAACTGTATTTGTCCATGCCAGGGATGAATCAATTGACCTGTTTAAACCAAAACCGCCCACCGTGTCCGAAATCCAACTCTGAACAGTTGAAATAACTAATGCCGAATCTCGCGTACCAAGGATTAAAATCGTGTTCGGGGAACAATTTCCGCAAGAAAAGCCTTTGGCTGTTGGTGAGAAGGTAAAATCATTGATCCCATCATTATTCAAGTCAATTAAATAATTAGCTGAGCAAGGGCCGGGAAAGTTGCAACCACGAACAACATCTGGATTTACATCCGTGTAAACTATCTGTGCATTTGCACTTGCAGTAAATAGTACTGCTGTAATGATGAAAGCCATGCCTGTCTCCGCTGACAGGCATAGCAGGCTGAAAGCCTTTTAGTAGATGTTTTTCATTTTGATTGGTTTTTTTGGTTAGTTTATAATAGAGATTGAACAATGAAATTCGCTCAACAATTATGTTGTCAAAAGTAGATTCAATTGAAGTTGGTTCCACTACACGAAATGGGTAGTTTTACTTCGACAGGCTCAGCACGTGTGAAAGCGGGAGACTGAATCTTGCCGCAAAAAAAGGGACAGGTCTACGAGCGGACCCGCCGGCCTCAGGAATTTAAATGACGATAAGAATGCCTGTTAGACCCCGATGGGATCTCCGCTTTACAGGGAGCATTTAACTATCCTTACGGGAATGTCACGCTCGCTTCTATAGCTGCTAACCTGTTGTAAATGATTATTCAGCTTCCCGCGAAGGGCATCGGAGAAAGTACTGAAAAAGTGAATTTGAAATCTAGCCATTGTTAGGTTTAATCCCGCAAGGATTGCTTTGATTTTATTGGCAAACCCGGCAGGCGCTCGAAATGGCGCGACCTGCCGGGCTGTGTTTCAATACTCCATTACAAATTCCAATGGATTAGCATGGGCAATTTATACATCAGTTCCACATCGTCTTTTGGCGTGGCGAGATTTTGCATTCCCATCCTATCAATGCTTCCTGTACATCTAATCAAACACCCCTACTTTTTTATGAAACGTGAATAAAAAGCGCGCTCCCCATTTTGCACAGTAATAAAATATAAACCCTCCGATAAGTCTTGCACGTTGACCTGAATATCCTCATCAGCACTTGTTACACTTTGTTTAAGCAGTGTTTGACCTAAGGAATTTACAACTGTAATGATGGCATCCCCTTCGGGAAATGGAAACTCTAAATTCAATTGGTCAGTTGCAGGATTTGGATAAACCGATAGCTGCTCTCCTATCTCAACAACATTATCATCTGTAGTACGGCAAGGAACAGTAACCGTTCTTGATCCGGAACCTTTGCTTCCGCAACTGTTGGTTACTTTGCATTTGTAGATACCATCTGTTTTTGCAACATACGTTTTTGCAGTTGCTCCTGCAATGTTTACATTATTCCTTTTCCATTGGTACTGATAACCTGTTCCGTTAGCAGTGAGTGTTACACTATCGCCATTGCAAAAAGTTAAAGAACCGCTTTGAGTTAGATAAACTGTTGGAGTGGCGCAACTGGTTTCTCCAGCACGGATGGGTTGGTTTGGGATTGTGTTGTAAGCGTAGTCTTTGATTGTGAAAGTTGGTTGAGATCCAAAAACAACCTGCATTCGTGCCCATCCGTAATAGGTATTTGTCCCAACAATTAATTTTAGCCCCAAGTACCATCATTATTTAAATCAACATTATATGATTTGGTGCATGCACTGCCTAAACAGGTAATAGTCGAATCAGGATTCACATCCGTGTAAATAATCTGTGCATTTGCACTTGCTGAAAACAGCATTGCTAAAATTATGAGTGTTGATAGCTTTGTTTGTAGTAGTTGTTTCATTTTGATTTGTTTTTATAGTTATCTTATAATAGATGTTGAACAATTTGAAAATCGCTCAATAACTATGTTGTCAAAAGTAGATTCAATTGAAGTTGGTTCCACTACCCGAAATGGGTAGTTTTACTTCGACAGGCTCAGCACGTGTGAAAGCAGGAGACTGAATCTTGCCTCAAAAAAAGGGACAGGTCTACGAGCGGACCCGGCGACCAGGAGAGTTAAATGACTATCAGAATGCCTGTTCGACTCCGATGGGATCTCCGCTTTACAGGAGCTGTTAAAATCCTTACGGGAATGTCACGCTCGCTTCAATAGCTGCTAACTGGTGGTGTAAACGACTATTTCAGCTTCTCGCGAAGAGCATTGGATCAACGTACTGAAAAAGATAAGTCAATCTATCCATTGTTGGTTTAATAACCTGTAAGGATGGCTGTGCTGATTTTATTGGCAAAACCCGGCAGAAGCTCGAAATGGTGCGACCTGCCGGGTTGTGAGTTTCAATACTCCATTACAAATTCCAATGGATAAGCATGGGCAATTTTTACATCAGTTCCACATCGCCTTTTAGCCTGGCGAGATTTTGCATTCCCATCCTATCAATGCTTCCTGTACATCTAATTAAACACGCTTACTTTTTTTATGAAACGTGAATAAAAAGCGCGCTCCCCATTTTGTACAGTAATAAAATATAAACCCTCCGGTAAGTTTTGCACGTTGACCTGAATATCCTCATCAGCACTTGCTACATTTTGTTTAAGCATTGTTTGACCTAAGGAATTTACAACTGTAATGATGGCATCCCCTTCGGTAAACGGAAACTCTAAATTCAATTGGTCAGTTGCAGGATTTGGATAAACCGAAAGCTGTTCTTCTATTTGTACAACATTATCATCTGAAGTACGGCAAGGAACAGTAACTGTTCTTGTTCCGGAGCCTTTACTTCCGCAACTGTTAGTGACCTTACATTTATACACTCCTGCTGTTTTTGCAGCATACGTTTTTGCTGTTGCTCCTGCAATGTTTACATTATTCTTTTTCCATTGGTATTGATAACCTGTACCGTTAGCAGTTAGTGTTACGCTGTCGCCTGCACAAAAAGATAACGAGCCGCTCTGTGTTAAATTAACTGTTGGAGTTGTACACGATGTTTCTCCGGCCAGGATGGGGCGACTAGGAACTGAGTTGAATGCATAGTCCTTAATGGTTAAAATTGCAGCATTCGCTCCGCTCGTAAAAGCTGCAGCGTTCAATTGAATCCAGCAATAGAGGGTTTGCCCTCCTGCAATAACTCTAAGACCCAAAAATCCATCTGTGGCAGTATTCCAGTTTCCCGTGTTAGTAGTATTACCATTAGTTAATCTTTTTTCAAACATTAGTTGGTTGGCTAATGTACTCCAATTGGCATTGGCACTTATAATGGCATTTAGATTCAGCTTAGCCGGATACCCTGAACTACCTGTCAGGATGGTACTGCCATTTAGAGGGGTTGCCCTGATTGTTCCGGCTGTATAACCAGTATTTTGTGGTGGAAATCCTCCTGTGATAATGCTTGTAATCAAAGTGAATCTCAAATCGGCTATGCCATCATTGTTAAAATCCCTACTTTGTTCAATGCTATAGATACCTCTTTGATTAAGTCTGGTCCGGATAATTGAAGTATCAGGATTGATATCCGTATATACAATCTGTGCATTTGCACTTGCTGAAAACAGCATTGTCATAATTATGAACGTTGATAGCTTTGTTTGTAGTAGTTTCATTTTGGTTTGTTTTTATGCGTTATCTTATACTAGATATTGAACAATTTAAAATCGTTCAATAATTACTTTGTCAAAAGTATAATGAATTGAAATTGGTTCCACTACCCAAAATGGGTAGTTTTGCTTCGGCAAGCTCAGCACAAGTGATGGTGGGAGGCTGGATCTTGCCGCAAAAAAAGGACTGGTCTACAAGCGGACCCGCCGCCCTCAGGAGAGTTAAATGACTATCAGAATGCCTGTTCGACCCCGATGGGATCTCCGCTTTACAGGGAGCATGTTAACTATCCCTAAGGGAAAGTCTCGCCTGCTTCTATTACTGCTACCTGGTGATGTAAACGACTATTTCAGGTCCATAGTAGGGAGTGAGATGCTGAAAGCAAGAAAATTTTCCAGTCGAAAATATCGAAAAGATAATTGGGGGTTAGTAAATGTTTTTTTATCGTGTTTGGATTTTGGGATGGCTACACGACTATTGAAATATACCATTTCCAATCCCGGGATTTATCAGGATTGGAAATGGTATTGGTAAAAGAAATAGGATTTAGTACTTCAAAAGTTTTTGAGAGGATGGGTAGCCGTTTACTAATAGTTTGCAGAAATAGATTCCCTGTGAGAATTTCGTTGCATTCCAGTTGAATTGCTGTTTTCCTGCCTGCAAATTTTTATTACATACTATTTCCACTTCCTTTCCCATCATATCAACAATAACAAGTTTTACAGCCGATGCTTGAGAAAGAGAAAATTTTATTACCACATCATTTTTAAATGGATTGGGCGAACAGTTGATGCTAAAATCAGAAGGCTTATTTTCTGAAACGCCTGTAGCAATTACATATGGTCCCGATGTTGAGCCATTCGTTTACATCCAACAATGAGCCTGCTCCATACCCTCCTACCGGAAACCATGTATAAGCTATCATTATCTACTACTGCAAACCATGCTCATTATTTGAGCAGCAGTAGGTTTTGGAGGACCCACTTTCCACTGGTTAGCGTTTACATCATACGCAAAAGTTGCAACTGAACCACGAACCTGCGTGTTGCGGAGCTCCTCCTGAAAAGATCTGCTCAACCTGAACCAGCATCCAAAATAAAGGGCTCCACTTGTCAAGATTGAGTATCCGGCAGGGTAATCATCCGCTGCAGTCCAGGTAATTATGGTAGGATCGTTTGCATCAATCCTCCTAAAGAAAGTCGAAACATCTGAAATAAATAACTTTGTTTCGATATTCCACCGCCCATGTTGGCATAAGCAACGCAAATTTGTGCCGCCTGTCCACGTATCGGAAACTGCATTATAAATCTGTACAGCACTAAGTCCAACAACAGAATCCATTATTACCTCCAATCAGGTAAAAGAGAATCGTGGTAAACACCAAATGCACCTGCTGTTGGAAAGGAAAGAGATGCGCCGAATGACCAGGTATTGTTTGCCACATCATAAATACGATTGTTGTCGGTTATGCTGCCTGCATTAAATCCTCCAAACACATAAACTTTATTGTTATACGAAGCTGCACATGCAGCAGATGCCTGAAGTCATGGTGGCTATTGAATTCCATGAGGTTTGAAAGGCAAATATATTCTTGCTCTGGTTGGAAGCATTTCCACCTGTAGCCAGCTTCATGCTGTATTTCCTCCCATAGCAAAAAGGATAAGAAGTGTCGTTGCTGTTAATTGTCACCAATGGAATTTCCATCTCTGCAGGCGACATATATGCTTGCGGCGATCCGTAATTGGTAAAAGGCCCATCATACGGAATCAGACAGGGAATCATCTGCGGTGTACCCATCGCCAGCAAGTTGGGTCAGAACGGATACAATTTCACAATACCTGGAGTTGCCGGAGGTGTCCATGATCAAATGATACTTGTTGTGAGGCGCCCGGAGCGAGGTTAGTAAGATTTTAGGTGGAGGTGTAGCCGTTCGGTAATGGCTGCGATGACTGGAAACCATTGTACAGTGTTTCCATCATTTTGAAAGGTGGCGGAAGGAGTAAGGGGGCTGAATAAATTTATTCTATATCAATGCTCATCGGAGTAGGATTTAAAGCCGGGCTTTGTCCTTATGTCAACCTTAACAATAAGAAGTCCATCACCAAAAGTGTTTTTATTTTTTATAGCTACAGACAAATATCGGCACCAGCAAAGGCAGCCAGTGGAAAAGAAGAATATTGCTGCTAAACAAAGGGGGTTGTCGGATAATTTTAATTCTCTACCAAAGTACCCAGCATTGACATGTAAAGCTTTGTTAAGGTAGAGTCTGGTGTGGAAACTACAAAATAAAAAGTAATTGTTTGGGAGGAAAACCAGGGAATTCAGCATAGCAGCGAGCCAGAATGAAAGTGAATCGGTGGCAAGCAGGGAATTTCGGAAGTATAAGCGAGTCTTCACCCGGATTATTGCCGCAACCGGGATATAAGTGCTATATGAACCCATAAATGGAAATGGCAGCCGATTGCTCCCAGTTATAACCAGGGTTTAAAGCGCGTCAACTATCTGCCAACCGGCAGGAGGAAACGCGATGCCTTCAAAACCTTCACGGTAAAATCCTGCCAGGGAAGATGAAAACAACAATGTTGGTGGAGAATTTTGACAGGCTATGTGGTACTAGCTGCTGCATGCTTGATTTACCAGCCCGTAATGTAGTAAATTGCGCATGCATTAAAACCGGAAATAAAATTCCTAAGTGGTCAATAGTTGCAAAATTTTTCATTTTGATTGAGACTTAAAAGTTAATTCAACATTTACGTCGTCAAAAATACACTACCCATTGGGTCGCAACCTACCCAAATGTGGGTAGTTTTGTTTTGGCAAGC
>JADKIC010000021.1 GCA_016721435.1 Bacteroidota bacterium | reverse complement strand
ATTGCCTGAATAATACTTGTATTTCATCGCATAGGATAAAAAATACCTGTATTTCACGTAAAATACCTGTTTTCACTATTTTTGAATACCTTTAATTCCCAATATAATGAAGTTAAATACCCGGTTTTCACAAAAAGTACCTTCTTTTCATGGAAGAAAGCTACCTGAGGCAGGAGCTGTGGTGGGGTATGCAGCAATAATTGAAACATTAAAATTACCTGTACCAATTCCTGAATACATAGCCGTAATCAGTGATAAAAACAAAAAGTACGAATCGGATGGCTGGAGAGTATTCACGCCAAAACATAAACCGGAAGAAACACTTTATAAGCAGTTAGTTTTCGCCCTGAAATACGAAGGCGTCAATTTATTGGTTTTTAAAAAACTGTTTGAGAAATTATCAAAAAGACAAATACTTAGCTTACTGCTAATAGAACCAAAGGGTTTGTATAGCCGCAAAATTTGGTTTTTGTATGAGTGGTTAATGAATGATAAGCTCAACATTCCTGATTTAACAATAAAAGATGCTGTTCCATTAATTGATGAAAGTTTGCAATTTGCCATTAAAGGCACAAGTTCTCCTCGTCATCGCATCATCAATAATTTACCGGGCACGGTAGATTTTTGTCCACTGATTTTTAAAACCGAGAAATTAAATGAACGTATAGCAGGTAATTTATCCGAACAACAAAACAAGTATTTAAAAAAGGTGCATAAGGAGGTGTTGCAAAGAGCTTCCTCATTTTTACTATTAAAAGATTCAAAAGCATCCTTTACCATTGAAGGGGAGAACCCGCCAAACGCAAGAGCTGCCCGTTGGGGAAAAGCCATTGGACAGGCAGGAGGCAAACCCTTAAGCACCGAAGAGCTGAACCGCCTGCAACAAATAGTTATTGAAAACGGACGCTTTATGGAAATGGGCTTCCGAAAAAAGGGAGGCTTTGTAGGGGAGCACGACAGAACAACAGGCGAACCCATTCCGGAACATGTTTCAGCCAGATGGCAGGATCTTGATCAACTCATCACCGGTTTATTAAAGACTAACGAATTATTAGAATCAGAAGATGATTTTGATGCCGTATTGGCAGCAGCCTTGATTGCATTCGGCTTTGTTTTTATCCATCCTTTTGAAGATGGTAATGGCCGGTTGCATCGCTACATTATCCATCACGTGCTTGCAACCAAAAAATTTACGCAACAAGGTGTTATTTTTCCTGTCTCTGCTTCTATCCTTGATAAAATTGATGATTACAGAAGAGTATTGGAATCGTATTCTCACCCGCTGCTTGATCATATAAAATGGAAAGAAACTCCCGATCATAATGTAGAAGTATTAAATGAAACGATTGATTTGTACAGATACTACGATGCCACCAAGCAAGCTGAGTTTTTATACGATTGTACGGAAGACACCATTAAGAGAGTTATTCCGGAAGAGGTAAATTATTTGATCCAATACGATGCATTTAAAAAGTACATAGATAACCATTTTGAAATGCCGGATAAATTGATCGCCACATTGGTTCGTTTTTTACAGCAGCATAAAGGTGTTTTAACGAAAAGAGGCAAAGAAAAAGAATTTAAAATGTTAACCGAAAAGGAAGTACTTAAAATAGAAAAGGTATTTAAAGAAATTTTTACAACTGAATAAATGAGCCGTCAAAGCGAAGCCCTCTTAGAAAATGATTTGATCCGGCAATTGATCAGCCTGGGTTATGATTCGGTTCAGATTCATGATGGCGATGCTTTTGTTTCTAATCTTAAGTCACAGTTAGAGGCTTTCAACAAAACGAAATTTACCGCTAAAGAATTTGATGCCATTCTCAACCACCTGGCCAAAGGCAATGTATTTGAAAAAGCGAAAACACTCAGAGATCGTTTTCATTTGGCAAAAGAAGACTCAACTTCATTTTATGTACGCTTCTTCAACAATGAAGATTGGTCTACCAATTTATATCAGGTCACCAATCAGGTACAGCAGCAAGGTTCATTTTTCAACCGCTATGATGTAACGCTATTGGTAAACGGTTTGCCACTGGTGCAAATAGAATTGAAACGTAGGGGAATTGAAATCAAGGAAGCGTTCAATCAAATTAATCGTTATCAGCGTCATTCGTTTTGGAGCAATCATGGTTTGTTTCAGTATGTGCAATTGTTTGTCATCAGCAATGGCGTGAATACAAAGTACCTTGCCAACAATCGCCTGCAATCCGTAAAACAAACCTTCTTCTGGGCGGATGAAAACAATCGCAATACCACTGAGCTAAGTGCATTTGCCGCTGCATTTCTGAATACGGATCATCTGGGTAAATTCATTGCGCATTATGTGGTGATGAATGAAACTTTTAAAAGCATGATGGTGCTGCGCCCGTATCAATACTTTGCCACCGAGGCCATCATTAAACAAGTCAGCACCGGCAATGAGAACGGCTACATCTGGCATACCACCGGTTCGGGAAAAACATTAACCTCTTTCAAAGCCAGCCAGATCATCATGGATTTGCCCCATGTCCACAAAGTAGTATTTGTGGTCGATCGCAAAGATCTGGATTACCAAACCATGCAGGAGTTCAACAGCTTTAAAAAGGGAAGTGTTGATGTAACAGATGATATCCGGTCGTTGGTCAAACAACTCATCGACGATACAAAACTGGTGCTCACCACCATTCAGAAGCTGAACAACGCCATCACCAAAGCGCATTATGAAAACAAACTGGAGCATTTAAAGGACAAGAAAATTGTTTTCATTTTTGATGAATGTCATCGCAGTCAGTTTGGAGAGACCCGCGAACGGATCACAAACTATTTTCACAAGAGTCAGTTGTTCGGCTTCACGGGCACACCCATCTTCGCCGATAATGCCAACAAAAACGAATTCGGAAAACGCACTACGAAGGATTTATTCGGTAACTGTTTGCATAAATATGTCATCACCGATGCCATCCGCGATCAGAATGTACTGCGTTTTGGTATTGAATACGTGGGTAAGTACAAGCAAAAAGGAAATACTTTTATAGATATAGATGTGGAGGATATTGATAAAGCCGAAGTATTGAACGATACCAAACGCTTAGAGAAAATTGCCGATTACATCATTGCCTACCACGGACAGAAAACATTTAACAAAGAATACTCCGCCCTCTTTGCCACCACCGGCATTGATACCTTAATCAAATACTACGAAATCTTCAGAAGAAAAAAACTGGCTGGAGAACACGACTTACGCATCGCCACCATCTTCACCTTTGGCACCAACGAAGAAGACGATGCGGCACAGGATTATTTACCCGATGAAGAATGGTCGATGGCTGCCCACTCTGATCCGGTGTACAAAGCAAGCCATACCCGTGATAAGTTAGAAGAGTTCATTGACGACTATAACAAACAATACGGCACTGCCTTTTCAACAAAGGACAGTCAGGCTTTTGAGAATTACTTTAAAGACATCAGCAAACGGTTAAAAGAGCGCGAGAAGGAAAGTTTCAACGATGAAAAAGATCGTCTGGATTTAGTGTTGGTGGTAAACATGCTCCTCACCGGTTTTGACGCGAAGAAAGTAAATACACTTTACGTTGATAAGAACTTAAAGTACCATGGATTGATTCAGGCTTATTCCAGAACCAACCGCACGCTCGGCGAACAAAAATCGCAAGGCAATATTTTATGCTTCCGCAATCTGAAAGCAGCCACCGATACAGCCATCACACTTTTCTCGAACAAAGAAGCCATTGAAGAAATCATTCTTCCTCCGTATGCATCTATAGCGGAAAAGTTTAATGAAGCCCTAAATAATCTCTTAACGATCGCGCCCACCTGGCAAAGCGTGGCGGAGTTGGTGACCGAGGAAGAAGAGTTAGCTTTCGTGCAGGCCTTCCGCGCGTTATTGCGGGTGAAGAACGTATTGGCCTCCTACACCGATTTCAACTGGGAAAGTCTGGGCATCGATGAACAAACCTTTGAGAACTACAAGAGCAAATACCTCGACTTATACGACAAGGTAAAGCAAGACAACGCCAAACAAAAGACCTCCATTTTAGACGATATCGATTTTGAACTGGAACTCATTCACCGCGACTTGGTCAACGTAGCATACATCATCAAACTGCTGGCCAGCTAAAGCAAACCAAAACCAGCGATGCCCAGAAGCAAAAAAATGAAATCCTGAAATTATTAGGCGGCGAAGTGCAACTGAGAAGCAAACGCGAACTCATTGAAAAATTCATTGAAGAAAATCTCCCAAAGATTGACGATGCCGACAACATCCAGGATGAATTCGAAAAATACTGGCAAGAACAAAAAGTATTGGCCCTCGCCAAACTCTGCGAAGAAGAAAGCCTGGACAAAGAACAATTTAACGCCCTCATCGAAACCTACATCTTCAGTGGCCAAACTCCTTTGCGGGATGAAGTATTAAAGTGCTTAGGCAACCGGCCAAGTATTTTGCAGGCGAAGGAAATAGGAGAACGGATTATCGCTAAGATGAAAGAATTTGTGGAGGTGTTTGTGATGGGGATGGTGGCGTAGATTCTTTCCTATATCCCCGTATGGGCGACCCTCAGTCATTTAAAATGAATAATGAAAAGGAATTAATATATTTACAAAACAGGAATACAGAGAATATAAATACTAAAATAGCCACTTATGTTTTCTGGCACTTTTCCAAAGTCTCATGAATCAAAATAATCCTATCTTGCAAATTACTTCAACCTCCTCTACCAATGAAAATCCTATTCTCCCTCTCCCTCTCCCTCTCCCTCTCCCTCTCCCTCCTCCTCGCCTTCCATCTCCCCGCCACCGCCCAGCAGATCAACAATGGCGGTTTAGAGTCGTGGCAGACGTTTACCAATTTCGAGGTGCCGGATTCTTTTTATACGTTTGATCAGAACATTTTTGTTGGAACTGCTACCACCAGAAAAACTACGGATGCGCATTCGGGGCAATATGCGGCATTGCTTCAAACTCAGGCCGGGCCGACTTCCACTAACTTCTCCGGCACGATGAGCTATGGTTCGTTTTCGGCGGGTCCTGTTAATTATTTTTACGGATGGCCATTTGCACAACGTCCCACAAAATTGAAGTTTTGGTATAAGTACATCAACCCGGGGAATGATACAGCCCTTTGCGGTATATTTTTATCTAAATGGACTGGTTTGCACACTTCCATTGGCTCTGGAATATTCTATCTTTCTGCCAACACTCCTAACTATACCCTCGCAGAAATACCTGTCAACTATACTTCCGGAGTCCTACCGGATACCTTAAGCATTGGATTTATGAGCAGCGTTAATGCTAACCCCACCTCAGGCACCATGCTCTACATTGACGATATCTCGCTCGATTATTCCACGGCCATTGAAAGTAATCCGGTAAAAAGTGCAATCCGTGTTTACCCTAACCCGTGTAGCAATGCTATGTACATCACCGCTCCCTCGTCGGGCAACCATCACTTAACCATTAGAGATGTATTAGGGAGTACCGTTTATGAGAAGGATAACTACAGCAGCCGGCTTGCCATAGATTGCAGTCAGTTCAATGCAGGGGTTTACACGGTACATCTTGAAAATGGTGCTTCGAAGTTTACAGAAAGGGTGCTGAAGATGGATTAAAGAGTTCGCTTTCCTTCCTGGACGCTGGTATAGTTCCTGTTACCCGGCAGGAAGCTTCAGAAACTTCCATGTTGCATTCAGGAATCATTTTCATTCCGACTGTTTTAACTTCCTTTGTATCTGATTTTGCAGGCAATCTGGATAAACCAAGTACCAACGATGATAACATTAACACGAACGAATTCCGAAAACAAAGATTTCCAACGGCTGGTTATAGCACTCGACAAAGACCTGGCTATAAAAAATGGAGCCATGAATGATTTCTTTGTGCAATTTAATAAAATCGACTTAATCAATAATGTTGTAATTGCTGTAAGCAACAATGAAGCGGTGGGTTGTGGTGCAATGAAAAAGTACAGTCCTTCCACCATGGAAATAAAAAGAATGTTTGTGCCGGTAGAAATGCGTGGCAAAGGAATCGCCGTAGCCGTTTTAAAGGAGTTGGAAAATTGGGCAAGAGAATTGGGTTTTGAAAAATGTATTTTAGAGACAGGCGATAAAATGCAGGAAGCCATCGGATTGTATAAAAAGTGTGGGTATTATATCATTCCAAATTATGGTCAATATGAGAAGGTAGAGCGTAGTATATGCTTTGAAAAAATGCTATGATTTTTGTTAGCCTGCATTGAAATAATAGGAGTTGCTAACATTTGATGAACAAAAAATTTACAACAAAACACATACCCGGATAAACATGCAGGATTAATTTAATTATTTTTGAATGACGACTAATTGTACCATCACACGGTGGCATTCGTTACGAGCAGGTATAAAATACCAACCCTGCAAAGAGTCTGAAATTACTACAGTGGAGACCAGAACCCACTCCAACAAACGGGGCACATACTCAGGAGCCATAGGAGTATAAAAAATTAAAACAAAGACCATATGAAAAAAATGAGAGGACTATTCATTGTAATGAGCTTAATGGCTACGTTGACTGTTTCAGCACAGGAGTACAAAGTGGTAACGATAGTGGAGTCAATTGTGCCAATGGGTTTAGGACGTTCAAGAATTGTGGATGCACAGGGCACCATGGATGTGAATGCTCTTACCACTGTTCGCGAAGGAAAAAAATCGAAGCAAGATGAGGTGGACAGAGAAGATGTGAAGGAAGGAGGGTTGAACCTGAAGGAGACTAAATTGTTAAACTTCTACAGCATGATGGGAATAAATTTTGGTAATGTGGCATCCAACGACGCGGTAATTGCAGCAAAAATAAACGAAGTAGTGAAAGAGGGATGGTCTGTTGCGTTTATCACAAGTGGAGTTGAATCCGACGCCGGAAAAGACGATAGTAAGGGGATATTTATAACGAGAATATTTTTTGTTAAGAAGTAAGGCATATAACAAGGGGATGATTAAGGAGTATCCATTATATGAATTATAATGGATACATTTGTTTTGCATGCTCTGGATAATCGGTCAAAAGTGGATTTGTAATTGACCGGAGTGTTGACAGGGGAATTGCTGTATGGGAAGTTTGTGAAGGAATAAAAATCCAGCCGTATCATAACGCTTACTAACTAAATAGGACACATGGTTAAGCAGTACCGGATCATAATAAATCATAATAGATCATAATACATCTGCGGCCCATCCATCATTTTTAAAACAGATAAGACAAAAAGGGAACTGGATTTTAGTAGCAGAAAGACTCTTTTTAACCACAGAGGACACAGCGCATCACACAGAGATCACAAAGTATTTGGAAAAGATGAATCACCTTTTCTCTTTAATCTCTCCGGGTTTCTCTGTGCAAAATTTTGCGCCCTCCGTGTTAAAAAAAAGATTTGCAAAAGAAGTCAGGTTCCAATACTATTTATAAATCTAAATAGGAAGAAAGGGGAACTGATTTTAGTAGCAGAAAGACTCTTTTAACCACAGCGTACACTGGGTATCGCAGACAAAACGTGGTGGAGTTACTTGTAAAAGGCAGCATAGAATTTTCTGCTTGTCGTTCCTGAGGATTTCTTTCTTCCCGCCGGTCAATTCAACACCTACAGTTGTCAAGTGAAAGAAATATAGATTTTTAATTATCAAATATTTGCCTATATTTGATAAGAATCATACGATTGATGTATTTGTGCAAAATAAAATATGTAGTGTCAGCATTTATTTTGCTCATCTATTGCCATGCTGCAACTGCTCAGGTTCTTCCCACTTCTTTTCAGCATCTCTCCATTGAAAATGGTTTAACAAGTAATCATATCAATTGTGTTTTACAAGACAAGAATGGATTTATCTGGATTGGAACAAATGATGGACTGAATAAATTTGACGGCTATTCCATCAAAACTTTTCGTACTGTAGAAAAGGATAGTCTTTCATTGGCTTCAAATTTTATTACCTGCGGTTTGAGGGATAGCAGGAACCGTTTATGGTTTGGTGGCGATTTTCTATGCTTCATGAATCCTGATGTGGAAAAAGTTACCAATTTCTATTTTCGGGAAGGCGATAGAACAGGAATAAGTTCAAAGTATATCAATGCTATTGTAGAAGATGATGCGGGAAAGATCTGGATCGGCACCCGGAATGGCCTCTGCTCTTTTGATGAAACCACACGAAAATTTACCACCTGTTTTCAGGATAGCAGTGGAGGGAAATCCGCTTTTTACGCTAGAAATTTTATTACAGGGCTGGCTTTGGGCGAGCAAGGCTTATTGTGGGTGTCCACGCTACAGGGATTGCATCAGTTTAATACTACAACCAGAAGCTTTGTTGCGCCTTCGCATCGGGATACATTGCTATCTCATCTTGCCCGGCTCTCTGTCAATTCATTTTGCCGGGATAAAATGAATAATCTCTGGATCGCCTCCTCGGATTCGGACTTGTTCTATTTTAATGTTAAACAAAATTCGCTCGACAAAATTAATTACGCAGATTACTGTAATACATCGGTCTCCGCATTATTGGGAATATTACCTGTGATGAATCGGGAAGAATTTGGTTGGCTACAGGGTTTAACGGCATTATCGTTTTTAATCCTGTTACCCGTGAATGGAAAAAATACAATCATGATATCTTCAACACTAAAAGTTTGGTGGACGATAAAACACAATGTGTATTCGAAGACCAATCGGGTTTGATTTGGATAGGTACACACCGTGGAGGAATCGACAGGATGCGACCTTATCCTGATAATTTTATTTCATACGTTCTCCAACCGGGGAAGCCCAATTCTTATGCTTGAACGATATTACAGTGGGACTTGAGGATGATAAGGGAAATTTATGGCTGGGTGCGAAGGAAGGCATGATGTATTTTAATAGAACTACCGGGTCATTTGATTGCTTTAAACACGAGGCATTTAATTTCAATTCGCTTTCGAGTAATATCATTTATACCATCGCTAAAGATGCTTCCAATAATTTATGGATTGGGACAGATAACGGACTGAATTATTATAATGTAAATACGAAAAAATGGAAGCATTACTTTCATAGTAAAACCAATACGAATTCATTGCCGGGAGTCGAAGTGTTTGATGCCTTTGTTAGAAAAGATGGAAATATTTTACTGGGTACGAACGGTAGCGTCTGTAGCTTTAATCCGGTCAGTGAAAAATTTGAGACAAAATATAACAATGAAAATATAAAACAACTTAGGACCAACAATTATCTTACAGTTTTTGAGAGCAGTGATGGCTCCCTTTGGCTTTCCACCAGTAGCACGGGGATACTGCATGTCACCGGTTCTTTTCAGGTCTTGCATTCGTTTAACTTTTCGGATGGTTTTAACGCGGGCTCTGTACATCAGTTTGTTGAAGATGCCGGAAAAAATATTTGGATGGCGACGACCAAAGGCTTGTACCGGTGGAACAACAGCACCTCTGATTTTACAATTTTTAATAGTGCTGCCTGGGGGATGGATGGCGATATTAAATCAGTGGTGATTGATAATGAAAATAAGGTATGGATAAGTACTTCCTCCGGAATTATGAAAATTGCTTTTAAAAGCGAAAATGAAATATCCACTGTAAAAAAATTCGATGAGTCGGATGGATTGCAGGGAAATGCGTTCAACAATTTTGCAGGAATAAAATTAAAATCGGGGGAGCTGTTTTTTGGAGGAATTAATGGATTTAATGTATTCAACCCGGCGGCACTTGTATCGAACAACTATATTCCGCAGGTGAGAATTCTTGCTTTTAAGGTCTTTGATAAAGAGTTGAAATTTGAAAGAGGAATCGACTCCATTGTTCTAATCAACCTGGACTACAAGCAGAATTATTTCACATTTGAGATGGGCGCGCTGAGTTTTGACCATCCGGAGAAGAATCAATTCGCTTATCAGTTGGAAGGCTTTGACAAGGAGATGGTTTTTTGCGGTACCAATCGCATTGCCGGCTACACCAATATCCCACCCGGAAATTATGTATTGCATATTATTGCCTCTAATAATGATGGAGTCTGGAATACGGAAGGCCTGCGTATTAACTTAAGCATTGTCCCACCATTTTGGAAGACCAATTTGTTTCGGGCAAATGATGCTGACGCTGCTTATTCTTGGAACCTACTTACTTTATTTTTACGTATCAGGAAGATAAAACGCGAGGAAAAAATTGAAGAGTGAAATTAACAAGCAAATTGCCGAAGCGCGATTGACCGCACTGAGCGCGCAAATGAACCCGCACTTCATTTTTAATTCCCTGAATTCTATACAGCAATTTATTTCCGATTCTGAAAAGGAAAACGCCTTGAAGTATCTTTCTAAATTCTCAAGGCTTATACGGCTTGTTTTACAAAATGCAAGTAAAAATACCACTACTATTGCAAATGAAGTGGCCATGCTCACCTTTTATCTGGAATTGGAAGCATTGCGATTCTCGAATAAATTCTCCTATCATATAGCTATTGACGAAGACATCAACCGGGATAGTGTAGAAATCCCTCCATGCTTTACAACCCTACGTCGAGAATGCCATTGTTCATGGCTTGCTGAATAAATCGACTAATGGAAATCTGCAAATACGGATCCGCTCATCCAATAATACGTTAATTTGCACGATCGAAGACAATGGTATTGGAAGGGAAGCTGCAGCCGCTATAAAAGGCAAGAAGCTGTTAAGTCATGAATCGCTGGGAATAAGAATGACCGAAGAACGCATGCAAATGCTCGAGCGCATAACGGATAAAAGAGTCAAAATTGCGGTGTATGATTTAAAAGATGAGGCCGGAGCTGCGGCAGGAACAAAAGTGCAAATAGAAATAACCGGTGAAGATTATTTATGATTAAAGCCATTATAATAGAAGACGAACAACGAAGCGCAAAACTCCTTGCCAATTTGTTGGAGCAGTACTGTCCTGAAGTAGAAGTAGTAGGAAATGCGTCAACGGTGGCAGAAGGATTTCAGCTTATTAAAAAATGCATGCCCGATGTCATTTTTCTCGACATTGAGATGCAGAAGGAAACCGGATTTGATTTGTTGAATAAATTTGAGGAGATAAAATTTGAAATTGTCTTTACTACTGCATTTGAAAATTATGCGCTGAAGGCCATAAAATTTTGCGCTATTGATTATTTATTAAAGCCGATTGATGTGGATGAATTGAAAGCTGCAGTGGAGAAAGTGGTTCGCAATCATCAGAAGAATCAATTGAATAGAAAGCTGGAAGCCTTTATTCAAAACATGCAAAACACCCATCCCGGTCAGTTTCAAATCGCGTTGCCTAGTACTGAAGGTTTGAGTATTGTTCGTGTAAGCGATATTCTCTATTTGAAATCCGACAGGCAGTACACTGTTTTTTATTTAAAGTCAGGCGATACCATCATGACTTCAAAGAATATGGGCGAGTACGAAGAGCTTTTATTGGAACATAATTTTTTCAGGGCGCATCATTCTTCGCTTATTAATTTAGGAGAAGTCAAGAAGTATATTCGGGGAGATGGCGGATGCGCCCTCATGAGCAATGGGGAACAAATTGATATCTCCAAAAGAAAAAGAAGCTTTCCTGAAGCATTTTTCAAAGCAATAACCACTCCTGCATCCCGGCTGTAAAGCAGGAGAGACCACTTGTCAATTGCTGCTTCTTTTAGCGCCTTCAATTTTGCAATTTCGTCCACACGAAGAGGAGAAAATATTTGCCGATCCTCCAAACTTATGGAATGACAGTTCAAAATTCATAAAACTAATTACTATTTGATGAAGGAAATTAAAGACAAATGGATTGAACTTTTAATAATTTTAATGCTATTGCAATGGTCAACGCCATTTCAGGCAAAAACACAACCCGTTATTCAATGGCAACATTGTTTGGGCGGGACTAAAGTTGATAATGCATATTCTTTCAAGTCCACTTTTGATGGTGGAACTATTTTCGCGGGAGAATCTTTGTCGAATGACGGTGACGTAACCGGACATCACGGGAGTGCAGATACATTAGATATATGGATCGTGAAGACGGACGCTTCAGGAACGATCCAATGGCAAAAATCGTTCGGAGGATCAAGCAACGATTTTAGTCCTGCTATAGTACAAACTGCCGACAGTGGTTTTATTTTTATCGCGAGTACGCTTTCCAACGACGGCGATATAACGCTGAATAAGGGAAATTCCGATGTCTGGGTTGTTAAATTAGATCAGACAGGAAACATGCAATGGCAAAAATCATTTGGAGGGTCACTTTATGATAGCGGGCGAAGTATTGATCAAACGCTGGATGGAGGTTATGTGGTAGGTGCTGTTACAGTGTCTAATGATGGCGATGTGAGCGGCAATCATGGCTTAACAGATTTGTGGATAGTAAAACTGGATTCAACCGGTGCGCCGCAATGGCAAAAATGTTTAGGAGGAACTGCATCCGATGGACTATATCCACCCGTAAATTCATTATGGCATTATCCTGATATGTCAGTGTTTCAAACTGCGGATAGCGGTTATTTTGTTGCGGGTGCTGCATGTTCGAACGACGGTGACCTCACCTTGCACCATGGAAGTACTGCTAACGGATATTCTGATTATTGGATGGTGAAATTGGATAACACAGGAGTTATTCAATGGCAACAGATTTATGGAGGAACACAGCCTGATGTTATTTCTGCAGCATTGCAAACAACAGATGGCGGTTATATCGTTGCGGGTTCTACCATGAGTAATGATGTCGATGTGACCGGACATCATATGAATGCAGGTGGTGGCAATTCATGGGATATCTGGATTGTAAAAGTAGATGCGCTAGGCGTGGCGCAATGGAAGAAAACGCTGGGGGTACTGCAGCGGAACATGGTTATGCTATTGCTGAAACGAGTGATGGAGGCTATTTCATTTCCGGGGGAACCAACTCGCCTAATACCGGTGATGTGGCAGGAAGAAGAGGAGGCCTTCAGGATTGCTGGATCATTAAATTAGATGTGGCAGGTGAATTACTTTGGCAAAAATGTATGGGAGGTACCGGCTATGAAAATGCATTTGGAGGTTTTCAAACGGTGGATGGAGGATACATGGTGGGAGGATTTACCGGTTCAAACAATAACGATGTCACCGGAAATCATAGCTCGGGAACAAGTTCAACCTTTGGAATTTATAATGATATCTGGCTGGTGAAACTTTCTGCGGTTTCAGGTAATGTGATGAAGGGAAATATTTATGAAGATCTAAATGCCAACTGCATTAAGGATAGTGCTGAAATGGGATTACAAGGGAGAATTGTTAAGGCAATGCCCGGAAATTATTTTGCAACAACAGATGTGCAGGGGAATTATACTTTGTTTGTTGATTCAGGAACCTACACGGTGAGTCATCTTCCGGCGCAGTATGCTATGCAGTCGTGCCCGGCTTTATCAGGTACTTATACTGTTACCATAAATGCAGCAAGTCCTCACTCCTTTGGAAATAATTTTGCCGATACACTGACCTCTCATTGCGCTGATCTTACCGTCAGCATGTCCACTTCCTATCTCCGGGCATGCCGGAAAAATTCCTATATTATTCACTATAAAAATACCGGAGCCGTAGATGCGGTCAATGTAACCTTGACAGTAAATTTTCCGGCAGAGATAATTCCATTGAGCAGCAGTATTCCCTGGACAGCCCCCTATGTTTTTAATTTAGATACAGTACGTGCAGGGAAGAGCGGATTTATTGGCATAACCGATTCTCTTTCCTGCAATGCAACTGTTGGAGATACTTTATGCGCAACGGCAACTATTTCTACCACATCAACAGAATGTGATACCACGAATAACCGGTCAGGCGATTGCCATTTGGTCATCAATTCCTGCGACCCGAACGGATTGGAAGTTCAATCTCAAGTCAACGATGGGGGATATGTGACACAGGAAACTATTACATACTCCGATAGCCTCACCTACCTCATCCGTTTTCAAAATATCGGTAACGATACGGCTTTTACGGTAGTAGTTAGGGATACACTAAGCCAGTATTTAGATGCCGCAAGCATTTTTAATATAACGACCAGCCATGCTTCTACTTTTAGAATTTACGAGCAGGGAATTTGCGAATGGACGTTTAATAACATCCTGCTTCCGGATAGCGCCACCAATGCATTGCTAAGTCAGGGCTTCATTAAATTTACAGTTCTTCAAACAGCAGGCAATCCCACCGGAACTATCATTCCCAATACCGCAGCCATTTGGTTTGATTACAATCAACACATCACCACCAACAGCACATTTAATTTTATACAAAGCCTCTCAAGTGTTCCATCACTCATTCATTCAGAAGCCTCAGCGCTCCTTTATCCCAATCCATTTCATAGTTCGGCAACGCTAGTATTGAATCAACTCTTACAAAATGCGGAGTTGATAATTTTCAATGTGCTTGGTGAAGAAGTAAGACATCTTAAAAATATTTCTTCAAACGTTATATCGTTGGAAAGGGGTAATTGGGTCAATGGAATATATGGATACCGTGTGGTTCAAGGCGATAAGATGATCCTGCAGGGTAAATTTGCAGTGCAATAGAATGCAATGCGAACAAAAGGCAGGTAAAATAAACAGGAGATCGAAGCTCAAGCCGTTGCGAATTCAATAGTCTTTGCCAATGCTGCTTTAACTTCTTATACGGACAATATAGTTCTAATCATTCTCTAAAATAAAGCAATGAAATTTAAACACACGAGTAGCCTATTCTTACTCTTGTTGTTTTGCATGAACACCTATGCACAACAATGGCTGCAATCGCCCTATTTGAAAACCAAAGCGGACAGCAACCTCGGATATAATTTTTATGATATACAAAGGGCATTTCAATTTTATGAAACAAAAATGATTGAGGCGAAAGAGGAGAAGACAGTTAAAGAGAAGGGAACAGGAGAGATTGAAGGATCTTTTCCGGGTAAAAATTTATACAAGCGATGGGAATGGTACAATGAGCAACGGGTTTATCCAACAGGAGTTTTTCCTGCAGTTGAAATGGTCTTAAAGGAATATGAACAATTTAAATCTAAATCTCGTTGTCATCCCGTGCTTCAAAGGGCAACCAAGCGACCAACGCCAATTGGATGAATTTAGCAGCTCCATTGGTGTTAACAGGAAGCAGTGCAGGTACCGGCAGAATAAATTGTATGGCATTTATGCCGGGAAATAACAATACCATTTTAATTGGTACTGCCTGTGGTGGTGTTTGGAAAACAGTGGATGGAGGATTGAATTGGTGGGTTTTAAATACCGACAACCTTCCTTCTCTCAGTATTGCCAGTATTGCGATTGATCCAACGGATACCAATAAAATTTATATAGCCACAGGAGACAATTTCGCCGGGATACCGAATTTTTTTAAAACCTTGCAAGGACATTTTAGCGCGGGAATTTTCAAATCAACAGATGGAGGACTTACGTGGAATCCGACAGGAATATCGGCGCAGCAAACAGATTTTTTATATCCGCAACAGATCATTGTTGATCCTGTTGTACCCTCTACGCTCTTACTTGTTTCCAGCACTGGTATCTGGCGAAATACAACGAGTGCTATGGGTGCATGGACCAATGTAAGAGCGGGAAGTTTCTACAATATTGAATTTAATCCATTGGATAGAAATATTGTTTATGCCACCAACGGACAAGGTCTGTGGAGATCCAACGACAATGGAGTGACGTGGACGTATAAAGGTGGTGGGTATTCCAATCTCACAGGAGGAAGAGTATCGCTGGCCATCACGCCTATTGATACCAGTTATATCTATTTATGGGGACCCACATTGGGTGTGAAAAGATCTGTGAATAGCGGAACTTCGTTTAGTGCGATATCCAATCCTGATGCTACTATTCTTCCCTACGGATACTACGATAGAGCCATTGCTGTTTCACCTTTAAATAAGCTGAAAGTACAAGTGGGTGGCGGAAATGCCTCGCTGCGATCTTCCAATGGTGGATTTAATTGGGTGCCCTCTTCTACCTGGTCAAATCATTTGAATGCGGACTATATACATCAGGACATTAAGAAATTTGTTTATGAACCGGGCGGTGCGAAGTTGTATGCACTTACTGATGGTGGAATTTTTGTAACGACCAACGATGGAGTGAACTGGACCAATCTTAGTAATGGGCTGCAGATTGCAGAAATTTACAGGATTACCAGTAGCCCGTTCAACAAGGATACCATTTATTATGGTTGTCAGGATGCAGCTACTAATTTATGGGATGGCATCAATAACACTTCAACGCAAGTATTGAGCAGTGACGGGATGCAATCGTTGATTGATTACACCAATCCGCAAATTGTATTTGCCTGCAAACCCTATGGTGACTTAAAAAAATCTATAGATGGAGGTCAGAATTTTGTACTCGCTTCTCCGGGACAATCACCCTGGATAGCACCTTACGTAATGAATCAACTGAATCCACGGACGATGTACATTGGTACCCAATCCGGGGTTCAAAAATCGTACGATCAGGCTACATTTTTAAGTTGGTTTATTGTTTCAGCGGGAATGGTAGATAGTGTGACTTCCGTTGCAGTCACTAAGGCCGATACGAATTATGTATATGCATCCAAATTTGGTAAAATTGTAAAGTCAGTGGATGGTGGTGCGAATTGGATCAACATTACTGCAGGCTTACCCTTAAATTCCAACTTTCTTATTCCAGCGGGCATTTCATATATTGTAGTGAGTGATACAGATCCTTTAAAAATTTGGATTACTTTATCAGGATATTCATCGGGAAACAAAGTCTTTATGACAGTGGATGGTGGAGTGAATTGGATAAATTACTCCGGCACGCTTCCAAACATACCCGTCAATTGTATAGTGCATGTGCATGGTAGTAATGACCAGGTCATCATTGGTACCGACTTTGGCGTATTCTACAGAGATGCCACCCTTCCGGATTGGATTCCTTACAACACCGGTTTGCCCAATGTGATTGTAAATCATCTCGACATTCAGTATTCGGTCATGAAACTCAGAGCAGGAACTTACGGAAGAGGACTTTGGGAAACAGATCTTCCGGTAATAACAGGAACGCTTCCGGTGGAGTTATTGAGTTTTTCAGGCGAATACAACGAGGAAAAAGAATGCAATGATTTGCATTGGATAACAGCTTCCGAAATAAATGCTGATTATTTTGATGTAATGAAAAGTATAGATGCAAGTTATTTTACAGCGATTGGTCGGGTAAATGCTTCCGGAAATTCCAGTCAGGAACATTCCTACCATTTTGAGGATTGCCATTTTATCAACGGTGTCAATTATTATTATCTCAGTCAGGTGGACTATGACGGAAAAACGACGCGCTCACCGGTTATTTCTATTCATGGCGGTCATGCTAACGATTTTATTACCTTATACCCTAATCCGGCAAATGAAAAAATTCAGTTTTTGTTTTTGGAGAAAATGGATACATACGATGTGGAATTGTTTGATGTGAGTGGAAGTCAGATACGAATACCCTTTGATCTGAAAGAAATAAAGGAAACGAAATCTCTAAGTGTTTCATTTCTTCAACCGGGGATTTACTTCCTCAAAATAATCAATTCAACCACAAAGAAGTCTTTTTACGGAAAGTTTGTAAAAAGCTAGATGAATAATCGTACATTGAAGCAATGATAGTTGAACTCACCTCACGCTTTCTATTGATTCCTGTAATCAGCAAATATTAATTGAAAAGTAGTCGGCAATGAAATTTAAACAGATCTTCAAAATTTTAGTACTTATTTTATTATTCAAAAGCACCGCTGCGCAAAGGTGGTTGCAGTCTCCCTATTTAAAATCAAGACCGGACAATTCCGGCAACTATAATTTTTATGATATTCAAGAGGCCTTTCAGAAATATGAAAGGAAATTTGACAGGAAGAACAATATCGAAGCGGATGCTGATAAAGACGAAGGTGTAGCCGAAAACAAAGGAAAGTTTGAAGGCTATATGTCATTTAAACGGTGGGAATGGTTTACTGAACAGCGGGTCTTCCCGACAGGAAATTACCCATCTGCAGAAATGATCGTGGCCGAGTACCAAAATTTCTGGATAAGAAAGCCGCTTCTGAACAGAGCAACGATGTTTCAAAAGTCGCTTCAACCCCATGGGTAAATCTTTCTGCACCGAATATGCCGGCGAAAGCGTATGGTGGAATGGGTCGCGTAGATTGTATGGCGATTATGCCCGGAAATAACAATACACTGCTGATAGGTGCAGCCTGCGGTGGTGTCTGGAAAAGTACCGATGGAGGTCAAACCTGGTCAGTGCTGAACACCGATCAACTTCCTTCATTGAGTATTACCAGTATTTGTATAGATCCGTTAAACACCAACAATATTTACCTGGCCACAGGTGATCATTTTACAGGTATCCCCGGTTCCCTGAAGCCGGGTCATTACAGTGCCGGTATTTATAAATCGAATGATGGAGGACAAACCTGGGTATTGGCCGGGTTTCCTTCTGCACAATCGCAACAATTTATCCCGCAGCAGCTGATAATTGATCCGTTAACACCTTCTACCTTACTGTTGGCAGCCAACACCGGTATCTGGAAATCCATTGACAGCGGAACTAACTGGTCTCTTCAGCAAGCCGGATTTTTTTATAGTATAGAGTTTAATCCCCTCAATCGTCAGGTTGTTTTTGCTACAGACTGGCAAGGCCTGTGGCGATCCAATAATAACGGAGCAAGCTGGGTGTATCGGGGTGGCGGATATCCGAATTCATTTGGAGTGGCAGGCAGAGTGACTGTTGCGGTTACACCGGCAGATACCAACATGGTCTATACGTGGGGAAAATTTACTAATGCCACTACCCGTTTAAAGAAATTTTCAAATGCCGGTAATACGTTCAATGCATTTGTGAATATGACCGACCCCTATACCATTGCGCAACCCTATGGTTATGTGGATATGGCCATTGCTGTTTCTCCAATCAATGCGCAGCAGGTGATGGTGGGTGGAATAACGACTGCTAAAAGTACAGACGGAGGAACAACCTGGGTGCAGGCTTCTGACTTTGTGAATGACTTGCTTCCGAATTACTTTCATTGTGATGTGAAGAAAATAGTGTTCGAACCCGGCAACGGCAATAAACTCTATGCACTACACGATGGCGGAATTGATGTGAGTACCGATAATTCTGTTACATGGAACAGTATCAGCAACGGTTTGCAGATCACCGAAATTTATAAAGTTGCGAGTGATCCTTCTAACCCAGATGTAATTTATTACGGAGCACAGGACAATGGAACCAACCGTTGGAATGATACAAATGACAGTATTGTCATGTTGGTTGGAGGAGATGGCTTTCAACCTCTTGTTGACCCCAATAACCCCTTGGTAATTTTTACAAGTGCACAAATTGGTACTTTCAAAAAATCCATCGATGGCGGTATCAACTTTTTTTCTGCTTCGCCGGGTCAAACATTATGGAATCCTCCTTTTAAGTTTAATCCGTTAAATTCCCAAACAATGTATGTAGGTTGTGTGGCAGGATTAAAAAAATCAATTGTAGGAGGAACGCAAGGCAGTTATGTAAACATGACTGCAAACAGCCTTATCTTCATTAAAGCATTTGATGTGTCAAAAGCCGATACAAATTTTCAATACGCAGCGTCAATCGACACGATGATCAGAACCACAAACAACGGGGCCAATTGGACAATTATCACACCCGGATTACCTGTCAGCGCAGCCGCGATAAGTTATATTACCTGTAGTCCCTCCAACCCCAATAAAGTATGGGTCACTTTTTCAGGTTACTCCGCAGGGAATAAAGTTTATATGTCCAACGATGGAGGCAGCAACTGGATCAATTACTCCGGAACCTTGCCAAATATTCCTGTCAACTGTATGGTTTATTTAGAAGGCAGCAACGATGAAATGTATATTGGAACTGATTTTGGCGTTTTTTACCGCAATGCACTTTTGCCCGACTGGATATCTTATAACACCGGATTACCAAATGTAATTGTCGGACATCTCGACATTCATTACAACACCATGAAACTTAGAGCCGGAACGTATGGCAGAGGTTTATGGGAAACAAATCTGGTCATAACCGGAACGCTGCCTGTAGAATTGTTAAGTTTTACCGGATATCATAACACAACTTCCAATACAAACGATCTGCAATGGACCACCACTTCGGAGACAAATTGTAATTATTTTGACGTGATGAAAAGTAACGATTCAAAATATTTTTCAAGTATTGCTCGCGTCAATTGCGCAGGTAATTCAAATCAGGTGAAGAATTACAGTTATTCTGATCAAGAGACCGGCAGCGGCATTAGTTATTACTATCTCCAGCAGGTTGATTTTGACGGGCAATCCGTTCCGTCGAATATTATTTTCATTCGAACTAATGGGGATGAAAACACCCTCTCTCTTTTTCCCAATCCTGCAAGCGATCTGATACAATTCCAATTTCTAAGACAAATGAGATGTATGAAATGGAGTTATTTGATGTTATGGGTCGACAAATTAAAATATATCCGGCAGTAGAAATCAGTTCAGGCCAAAATAGTTCCATGGATATTTCTTTTCTAAAATCAGGTGTTTACTTTCTGAAACTCAAGAGCGATTCGAAGGGCGAGTATCTGTACGGGAAATTTCTAAAAAAATAATTTCCGAGTAAAATAATAGTATTTCATGGATTTTCCGACAGCTCTTGTGAATAGCAAGTAGCTATGACATTTCTGCGCCCCTTGGCTGCGGCAACACAGCTCCCGGATCCCTGAGGCTATGCTTCCTGATTTCCGGATTCCTTTCCACATATTTATATTCGGCCTTATGGATTGTGCCATACCATATTTCCATACGGACGACCCTTGTGGTCGCCCTTTTGTTCAATAGGAAACATTATATTTGCAATAACATGAAATATCTCCCTTCCTTCTCACCATTACATTTGCTTACCTTCTAACGGGTTGTTCAAACGGAAACCTTGATGAAAAAGGATTTCAGGTGAGCAAAATTACGGACGATACAGAAAGTCCGGATACACTTGGCTTGAATCGCGATTCTTTAAAATTGGACACCAGACCCAGCAATGTATTGTTGACAGGCATACCTCATATACGGCTGACTACAATCTACAAAGTGAATCTGAACAAAAAGGATAATTCTACTTTTATCGGATCTAATAACTTCCATTATGGATACGATGAGCCTGATGAAGTTTCCGGTAACAATTGGAACAATAATATTATTCCCGGACTGGAAGCAGTTTACGGATATAATATGGTAAACATCTCCTACTATAACATCAGCGAAAACAAGCAAAAGCATTTTTTTGAAAAACCGGTCTTGATCAAGACGGTATATTATCCGACCTTCTCCAAAGATACCCTGAACAAGGCCCCGGTGAACAGAGCCTATTTCATCGTTACTGTTTACAATGACGACACGAATAAAGATGGCTTCATCAATGGAAGGGACCTGCGTCGCATTTATCTCTTTAACATCAATGGCGAAAGACAAATGGCATTAGTGAATGAAAATTATTCGGTGTTCAAGTCCGAATACGATGCTGCTAACGATTTCATGTATTTGTTCGCTCAGCTAGACAGTAATAACAATGGACAAAAGGAGGAGGGTGAACCCATTCATATTTTTTGGGTAGACCTGAAAGACCCGGTTAAAACGGGCAGGTTGTATTGAAGTAAAAGGGAATACAATTTTTAATTGGGAGTTTCATGAAATTAGTCTATATCTTCGCTTACTAAACAGATCGCCCCCTTTTATGACGCCTCATCTTCTACTCGTTAAAAACATGGTCTGTCATCGCTGTGTACTGGCAGTAGAAGATATTTTAACTAAAAATCAAATCCCTTTTCTAAAGGTGATTTTCGGAGAAATTCATTTAGTAGATAAACCGGATACCCGGCAAAAGGAGATCCTTTCCAATGCTCTTGAAAATATCGGATTTGAATTGATCGACAACCATGTGAGCGGGTTGATCGAAAAATTAAACAGTATGTTATCCGGAAGGCCAGAAACGAAGAGAGTAGCGAAGAAAAAAAAATAAACCTTTCGAATTACCTTTCCAATCATCTGAATTATGAATACACCCACCTCAGCAGTTTATTCTCATCAGTAGAAGGGCGTACAATAGAGAACCTGTACATCGAGCAGCGGATTGAAAAAGCAAAGGAATTGCTGATCTACGGTACATTGACATTATCTGAAATTGCTTTTGAACTGAATTATAGCAGTACAGCGCATCTTTCCAGTCAGTTTAAAAAGGTAACAGGTCTTACACCTTCATACTTCAAAAAGGTAGGTGCTTTAAAACGTAAAGCGTTGGATAAGATTTAAACCCAAAATTTTATAATTCTTACCCAAAGTAGTGTAACACCAATGAACGGTGTCGGCTCTACTTTTGTAGTATCAATTTCAATTAATAGATAAACAAAATGAAAACAAAAATCGCAATGAGCCAAAGCGCTCAAAACAGCAACAATTCTTGCTCTAATCCAAACTGTACATGTAGTCCATGTCATTGCACATCAACATCAACATGTGGTGCATCAACCAGATGCGAAAATTGCAATTGCGGAACCGCATGTAATTGTAAAGAAAGCTGTAACTGCTAATCCCGAGAGCCACTCTTTCGGGGGTGGCTCTTCATTTTTAATTAATTTGTTCAATACAGAGCATTGATTCAAAATCGACTATTTTGAGATATTGAAGGAAATAAATATATTCCAAAGTACTACCTGAAAATCCGAAGCCACTAAGATGTTAATAGCATCCTGGTGGCTTCGTTTTTTTTAGAAACAGGAAAAGGAGCCTCCATTTTTTAGTGTAGCAAGTATTTTATGAATACTGCCTGCAAGAGCGCTCCCTCAAGAGTTCAGGTAAGGATATTTCACGATGTTTCGGAATTTAAAGTGCAAATTGAAGCGGTTCCAAAGTCAAAGAAGGTAGTGGCAACTGATGCTTCTCCTACACGGACGAATGTTGAAGATTTGGACATCATTGATGAATCGGTATATTTGTCAAGTACAGAAAACCGATTGAATAGAGACTGTTGTGGCCCATAGCCCATTAGGAGAACCTGAGCCGGTTGTTCGGTAGAAAGAAGGTATAGAAATATTTAAAAAATCATGTAGATTTGACAACTATGGAAATATTCGAAAACTTAGAACCCTTGCTCAAATCCTTTTGGTTTGTAGCAATTCCGGCCAGTTTAATTTTTGTCATTCAAACAGTTATGACCTTTATGGGGACAGACTCTTCCGATGGATTGAGTGCCGATTTTGATGGGGACCTGAGTGGAGGCGATGCGCCCTTCCAACTCTTTTCCTTGAGAAACCTGATAAATTTTCTCCTGGGGTTTAGTTGGACAGGCATTTCGCTTTATACTGCCATTCCTAACAAACCGGTACTCATCATTATTGCATTTTTTGTGGGAGCTTTATTTGTCTTTTTGTTTTTTATCATCATTCGACAAGTACAAAAGTTAGCGGAAGATAATTCTTTTAAAATCGCAAACACATTAAATAAAACAGCCGAAGTTTATTTGACCATTCCTGAAAACAAAAAGGGTAAAGGAAAAATAATGGTAAGCGTTAAAGGGGCATTTCATGAATTGGATGCTATGACTGAAAAAGATAGAATACAATCGGGTTCAATAGTAAAAGTTGTAAAAATCGAAAATAACAATATCCTCATCGTAGAAACAATCTAATTAAAAAAGTATGACCCCCATATTCATTATTGTCGTTGCAGTAGTAGTTGTTTTCGTTACCATATCAGCATTAATTTCCAGGTATAAGCGTTGTCCATCCGATAAAATATTAGTCATCTATGGACGAACAGGTGGTACCTCCGCACGATGTGTCCACGGCGGCGGTGCTTTTATCTGGCCCGTGATTCAGGATTTTGCATTCCTCGATTTAAAACCCTTATCGATAGAAGCCAATCTGACCAATGCATTGAGTCGTCAGAATATCCGGGTGGATGTCCCTTGTCGATTTACTATTGCAATTTCCACAGAGCCGGACAGTATGAATACTGCTGCCGAAAGGTTGCTGGGTTTATCGTCAGAGCAAATTCAGGAGCTGGCAAAGGATATTTTATTTGGTCAGTTGCGTTTGGTTATTGCAACAATGACCATTGAAGAAATCAATTCGGACCGTGATAAATTTCTGGATAACATTTCGAAAAATGTCGACAGTGAGCTGAAGAAGATCGGTTTGAAATTGATCAACGTGAATGTCACAGATATTAAGGATGAGTCGGGCTATATTGAAGCATTGGGTAAAGAAGCCGCGGCAAAGGCGATTAACGAAGCTAAGATTAGTGTTGCAGAGCAAGAAAAGATTGGAGAAACGGGAAAGGCATTGGCCGATCGGGAAAAGGATACGCAGATTGCCGAAACGCATAGAGACAGAGATGTAAAAATTGCCATTACTCAAAAAGACAAGGAGATCAGCATTGCTACTGCGGTAAAAGATGAAACCATTGGTAAAGCCGAAGCACAGCGGGATACACGGGTGAAAACATCTGAAGCCAATGCCATCGCCATCAAAGGAGAAAATGAAGCAAGAATCGCCATTGCACAATCAGAAGCCAATCGAAGAGAGAAGGAAGCGGAAGCTTTGAGAATTGCATTGGCATCCGAAAAAGTGCAACAGGCAAGAGCTTTGGAAGAATCCTATCTGGCAGAGCAAAAAGCAGAATTGGCCCGTTCGGAGAGAGAACGCTCCACGCAGATTGCCAATATCGTTGTGCCTGCTGAGATAGCCAAACAGCGAGCTATCATTGAAGCACAGGCTGCCGCGGAAACGATCAGGGAAAATGCAAAAAGAGGCAAAAGGATTATTTGAAATCCTCACGAAACAAGCGGAAGGATATAAAGAAGTGGTTGCTGCTGCGGGAGGAGATCCAAACAAAGCCTTCCAATTATTGCTGATTGAGAAATTACCGGAACTGGTGAAGACGCAAGTTGAAGCAGTGAAGAATATTAAAATTGATAAGATTACCGTTTGGGATTCAGGAAACGGTCAAAGTGAGAATGGCAATTCCTCTACTGCAAATTTTGTTGCCGGTATGATGAAAACTGTTCCACCGCTCAACGACTTGTTTAATATGGCGGGATTGAACTTACCTGCCTATTTAAAAGGTCCTGACGAGGAAAAAACTATCGGAAAAGCAGAGAATAAAAAAGAAGATCCCGGCACCATCAAATAAAGTCACGGGTTGATCGTAAATGAATTTTCCGCTCCGAAAAGCCAGGAAAAAGATCACCTGTCCTTCACTGTGAGGTACTATCTTCAACAGGAAAAATAAGACAAGTGATGCATTGAAAATTCCATCCGGTGAGAGGGAATAGTAGGGTAGGGTGCGCTACCGGTTTAAAAGTGAAATTGATTTACAGTTCCTGAAGTATGGAGTGAAAAGGTGACTCAACAAGATTGACAGCAAGCCATAAACATAGCGCCATCACCCTTTTAATTGCGATAGTTTGGCTCGCGAATGGACTTTTATGCAAAGTGCTTCATCTTGTCACCCGACATGAGCAAATTGTTGCAGGAATTTTAGGAGAGGAGTATTCTAAACCGTTAACTGTCTTCATCGGTGTTTTAGAAATTGGAATGGCGATATGGATTTTGACAAAGTACAAATCGACATTAAATGCGATGGTTCAAATACTAATTGTCGCGACGATGAATGGTTTAGAATTTAGTATGGTTCCGGACCTGCTGTTATGGGGACGGTTCAATTTAGTTTTCGCTTTACTGTTTATTGGAATTGTCTACTACAATGAATTTGTTTTGAAGAAGAAATTAGTTCAACAACGCATACAATGAAGTATTTAAAGAATCACCCCTTCGCCGTGGATGCATTTTTTGAGCGTTCACTCGTGCTGACATTTGCTGTTCCTAAAGAACAATTGCAACACCTGATTCCTGAATGCCTTGAATTGGATACCTTTCATGATAAGTGGGGGTTTATTGCAGTAGCCATGGTGCAGACAAAGGATTTACGTCCGGCAGGATTTCCAAAATTTATGGGCAACGATTTCTTTTTGATCGGCTATCGGATTTTTGTACGCTTCACCGGCAAGGATGGAAAATCAAAAAGAGGATTATACATCATTAAATCCGAAACCAACAAAAAGAAAATGGAGTTCTTCGGAAATATATTTACCCATTACAATTATACCACTACCGATATTCATCAGCGCAACGAAGGAAATTCGCGAATCATCTCTTCACAAAAGTCAAATTTTCAGATAGCAATAAAACAAACTACAGGAGAAATTCATCTCCCTGAGCATTCGCCCTTCACCGATTGGAAAGAAGCCCGAAGGTTTGCCGGACCATTGCCCTTTACTTTTACTTACAATGCAGAGGATAAGTACATATTGATCATAGAAGGTGTCCGGAAGAATTGGAAACCGGAACCTGTTCATGTCAGCAATTACCACTTTGAATTTTTAGATGCATTACAACTTAAAGAGATCACGCTGGCCAACGCGTTTGAAATGGAGAATGTCCCCTACTACTGGAAAAAAGGTGTAATAGAAAAATGGAACTGAAACGGAAGCCCTTTCAAGGGGTAATGAATATCATTCGTTTTAATTGGCATTTTTATGTGATTGCCGGATTGGTTCTACTTGCAGTAATCTTTTTCAATCATTCGCTGCCGGAGCAAATTCAGGTTGTTGCCTTTTGGATGGCCCTGTTGGCTGGACTGTCTATCATCATCTCATTGCTCACCTCTTTTTATATTTATGACCGCTCTGATTTATACCAACTACAGTGGCTCCCATCCCCTGGAAATAAGCGCATCTTAACCATCAATGCGGGCTTTGATGAGACGACAGAAATTATTAAAGGCAAATTTCCAAATTGTAATATCACGGCATGTGATTTTTATGACCCTTCCAGACATACCGAAGTATCCCTTCAGCGAGCAAGAAAAGCTTATCCATCTCCACGGAATACCATTCAAATTACCACAAACCGGCTTCCCTTTGCGGATAATTCCTTCGACTACACTTTGACGATTTTCTCAGCACATGAAATCAGAGCTGAGCAAGAGCGGATAGATTTTTTTAATGAGTTGCACCGGGTGACCAGCGCCTCGGGAGAAATATTCGTGACGGAACATTTGAGAGATTGGAATAATTTCTTCGTTTATACGCTCGGTTTTTTTCATTTTCATTCCAGGAAAAGCTGGATGCGTACTTTTAATCAGGCCAACCTGAAATTAATTCGTGAAATAAAGTCCACCCCATTTATCACCACATTTATACTTACCAAAAATGGAAATACACTATAAGATCATCGGAGTATTGCTCATGCTATTGGCCTTGATTCATATCATATTCCCGAAGTACTTCCACTGGAAGGACGAACTCAAATCACTGAGTTTGATTAACAGGGAGATGATGACGATTCACACTTTATTTATCGCTGTGGTTGTTTTTCTGATGGGTTTGCTGTGTCTGACTTCTGCCACTGCACTTATTGAAACTGATCTCGGGAAAAGGATTTCTCTTGGCCTTGGTATTTTTTGGGGATTACGACTCATCACTCAGTTTTTTGGATACTCTTCTGCATTGTGGAAAGGGAAATCCTTTGAAACGACGGTGCATATTTTATTTTCGTTATTTTGGTCCTACCTCACGTTCGTATTTATGTATATAGCAACATGTTGATTTAACAAAATTTTAAGAAACAGAAAACACAATTAGTTCCATGCGATGTCCGTTTGTAAGTTTCGATTACGGGAGAAGATGGAGTGGCTGATAGATATTCGCCCGGTAAACTTCTCAAGCTCCTGTACCCATCATTGCCACATGAAGTTGTTACTAACTTAAAATTTAACAAATTAAATAACCCCACCACATAATGACAAACAGCCCCTCATTTTTCGAACGAGCAAATACCTGGCTCAAGCAATCCATCACCATCAGATTGTTCACCATTGGAATATTAATTCTACTACTATTGATTCCGGTTTCTATGGTGGAAAGTCTGATCCGCGAGCGGGAAGGCCGACAATCGGAAGCAATGGTGGAAGTAAGTTCTAAATGGGGCGGTCAACAAACCATTACCGGGCTGGTGCTTACGGTTCCCTATAAGACCAATGCTAAGGTGTATGAAGGGGAGAAGACCGATAAATTTAAATTGGTTGAATCCCGGAATACGCTCACTTTTTACCGGAAGAGCTGAATATAAATGGGGAGATTTCACCGGAAGTGAGATACCGTGGGATTTATGAAGTGATCGTATACAATTCAAAAATAAAATTGAATGGAAAATTCTCTCCTCCAGGTTTTGAAGAATGGAAAATCGACAACAATGATGTGATATGGGAAGATGCCTTTATCTCATTAGGGCTTTCGGATTTAAGAAGCATCCAGGAAAATATTTCTGTGAATTGGAATGATAAGCAGTATTTTTTTAATCCCGGCATAGAATCAAATGATGTCATTTCAACCGGTATCAGTTCTCGTCTTCCCCTGCTGCATTCAGACTCGTCAGTAACGGAATTGAAATTTTCGCTGGATTTGAATTTTAACGGAAGTACAAGTCTGAATTTTATCCCACTCGGGAAGATGACAAAAGTGGATATAAAATCGAAATGGGAGAATCCGAGTTTTATTGGGGCCTTTCTTCCTGACAACAGAGTGATTGATCATTCCGGATTCTCTGCCAATTGGAAGATATTGCATCTTAATCGACCCTATCCGCAAAGTTTCAAAGGCGCCGTGCAGGGAATTAATGAATCTTCTTTTGGCGTGAATCTGATTGTGCCGGTGGATGAATATCAGAAAAGTATGCGCTCAGCAAAATACGCCGTCATCTTCATCACACTCACCTTCCTGATTTTCTTTTTTGTTCAGATTTTAAATGGCGTAAGGATTCATCCCATTCAGTATATTATTGTGGGTCTCGCACTCTGTGTTTTCTATACCTTGTTAATTGCATTATCAGAACATATTGCGTTTAAGTTTAGCTATCTGATCTCGAGTCTTGCCATCATCAGTATGATAACTCTTTATGCCAAGACCATTTTTAACGATAAAAAGTTGACGACATTGATTGGTGGGATTCTGGCTGTTCTCTATCTGTTTATATTTTCAATTATACAGATGGAAGACTATGCCTTGTTAATGGGTAGCATTGGTTTATTTATCGTATTGGCAACCATTATGTATTTATCAAGGAAAATCAACTGGTATGCGATAAAGACGAAATGCGAAGATAATTCCTCTTCCACCACAATTTAGCGCCAGATTTATGGAAGCGATTGGAGATTGTAGCCTGCTATAAGGACGCTTCTTAGAATATGTCAGGATGGAGGTATGAATTCCAAAGCGTTTAGGTATATCGTAAAGGAAAGGATGGAAAAATCTCGCTGTCAGGTATATTTAACAATTTGCTGAATTTATTGTTGTAAGTCTGTATATAAAAATCACTCATGCAGCAGTACTTAATTATCGGAGCTTCCGGAGGAATTGGGAAGCAAATAGCACTACAACTGGCCGATTCCGGAAAGCAAGTGTTGGCTACCTTTAATAAGAACACTCCGGATTTCGTGCATCCAAATATCCGTTTTCATCAATTGGACGTGTTGGAGGAGTTTGTTGCTGTAGATGATTTGCCGGAGGAATTAGCGGGATTTGTGTATTGTCCGGGGAGTATTACGCTCAGACCGTTCGAAAGAATAAAGTCTGCGGATTTCGAATCCGACTATAAACTCCAGGTAAGCGGAGCCATCAAACTTCTTCAACTGGCCTTACCTCGTCTGAAGAAATCTTCATCAGCTTCCATTATTTTATTTTCAACGGTGGCTGTCCAAACCGGTTTGCCTTTTCATACGCAGGTCAGCGCGTCTAAGGGTGCTATCGAAGGCTTGACCAGGGCTTTGGCCGCGGAATATGCTCCGAAGATCAGAGTCAACTGTATTGCACCCTTCCCTGACCGATACTCCACTCGCATCCGCCCTTCTAAATACGGAACAGAAAAGAGAAGCCAATGCCTTGCGCCATCCGCTAAAAAGAATTGGTACTCCTGAAGATATCGCCAATATGGCCACATTTTTACTTTCCGAAAAATCAGGTTGGATGACCGGACAAGTTTTACATGTAGATGGAGGGATGTCTTCCGTCAAAATTTAAAGGCTTATTTTTAAGATGATGAAATATCATGACCGATAATTTTCTTTCCGCCCGTTGGGAAAACCTGATTATGGCAAATTATGCCATCGACCCGGATATTTTAAACCCTTATCTCCCAAAAGGTGTGGAGTTGGATTTTTATGAAGGCAGCGCCTATGTGAGTCTGGTGGGATTTATGTTTAAAAAAACGAGTTTGTTTAATGTCCCATTTTTTTAGGAACCTTTGAAGAGATCAATCTTCGTTTTTATGTGAAGAGAGTGGAAGGAGAGACCATTAAGCGCGGTGTGGTTTTTATTAATGAAACTGTGCCTTATAAATTAGTAGCATGGCTGGCCAATAAATTATATAAAGAACATTACATCGCCATTCCAACAAAGAATCAAATTGAAGTTACTCCTCTTTCCAGAAGTGTAAAGTATTTATGGAAAACCAATGAATATTGGAATCATATAGCCGTAAATACCGCCATTGAAAAGGAGGCGATGTTACCGGGGAGTATGGAAGAATTCATCTTTGAACATTATTTCGGCTATACGAAAGTAAATGATCGGATTTCGCAAGAGTATGAAGTCAATCATCCGCGGTGGCTGGTGAATAAGGTCATCGATTATTCTATTCACTGCGATTTTACCGCCATGTATGGCAAAGACTTTTCATTTTTGAATACTCAATCACCGGATTCAGTAATCATTGCTGAAGGTTCACCGGTGACTGTGAAATGGAAAAGAAATTCATTCTAAAGGGATAATGAAGGAGGCTAAAGATATGGACAGAATCATTGAGATGGCTTGGGAAGACCGCACTCCGTTTGAAGCGATTAAAGCGCAGTTTGGTTTTTCAGAGAGCGATGTGATTGCCATGATGCGAAGAGAATTAAAGCACAGCAGTTTTAATCTTTGGCGTAAGCGGGTAAATAGTGGCATCAGTAAGAAACACGCGCAAAAAAGAAATCCCGATATCACTCGTTTCAAATGCAGCCGACAAAAATCAATATCGATGAATAAAATCAGTAAGCGATAAATGGAATTGTACTTTCCAACGGACTGTGTTTCGATATGAATACTGAAGCGCGAATTCCGGATTAAAAATCGACAGGCTGATCTTAAATTATTATATTTGTAATTAATCGATGGGACCGGAGGAAGAGAAATCAATCTTGATTTTGCGAGACTGACGTCCGGATCATTGAGAAAGATTTTCAAAGGTGTATGGATGAAAATATAATTTAAGATGTCAATCGTGTTATCAGAAATCATTGAACAATCCTACTCACTTTTTGCAAAGTACCATCCGTCAAGACCTCTTGATATTTGTACTGATTGCTGTATGACACCTGAAGAGGAAGGTAAATTGGCGGGATTACCGGTGAGAGAAATCCCCCGGGATCTATTATCCTACTACAACGATGGCGCGAAACCCGAAAAGACAAGGATTGAAGAAATCAAGCATTTTCTGCCGCGATATTTAGACTTGATTGGAAATTTTCAATTTCCTACGCACTCTACTGAATTGTCATTCTCCAGACTTATACCCTTTGAAAAGAACGAATGGTCAAAGGAAGAGCTGGATGTACTCCTTCGCTTCAATAGTAGCTTTTTTAAACATTGTCTTACACTATAGACGATACCTTCTTTTTCGGATGAAATCGACACCATTTTAATAATGTTTTGGAGAGCCGGTTTTAACATTGCGGAATTGCTTACAATATGGGAAGACGATAAAACTTTAGTTGGCACATTGCATTTTCGCGACTTGTACTTTCATAGTTTTGAAGAATACAACCCTGCAAAACTCTCCAGTGGGTTTGCCGATAAAGGACTTGCGGATATCTTGTTGACGTGGCGTGCTTCCGATAAAGTCAAACAAAACTTTGCCGGAAATATTGAACAAATTATAATCGAAAGGAATGACCTCGATATTGCCGATCTTAATGAACTGAATTTACTCTATGAGATACTTCGTGCAAAGTAATGAGCGTTAAATTTCCGGAGTATGTCGTTACCGAAAAGCAAGAATTTGGAATGAAAAATATTCAATGATGAAAATATGATTTTAAGTTCGTTTCTCTTTCTGATAATTCCTTTGATTGTCCTGTTGCTTATAGGCTATTTAGTGATCAGGGCATATAGCAGGAATACTGACGCGATGTTAGATCGGTTGTTAAAGCAGACAGCTCACATGACACGCGTTGATTTGAAGAATATACACCTTACCTATCATATTTCCAATGGACCAATGATGTATCCTTCAATTAACAACAGTGCGGATATCTACCTATTTGATAATTTTATGATTTTAGCAAGAAGACAAAATTTCATTTTACAAATTGATTTTAAACCATCAGTTATCAGCAAGGACCCGATAGAAATCCAACAATTTTTGGGCCTTATAGATATTGATAAGATAGAGAAAGTATCCGAAGCTATTGAAAAGGAGAATTTAAAATTCATCTAACCGCCCTTCATTTCAATCATTATAAAACGGTAGTGACTTTAAAAGGCCTGACTGTTGAACAGCTACAGCAACTCTCACAAATTAAAAATTGGAGCAATTAAGTTATACTTACAATTTTATGAAGCAAACACCGGGGATTGAATTATTTAAAAACAGGATTTTAGTTGTTGGTCTTCTCATACTATTTATTGTTAGTTGTCAAACCCATACAGCAATTGAATACCGCCAGGATACGAGTCAGGAGTATCTAAGGCAAGATGGCTATGCATTGAGTTGCAAAGTAGACGGAGATGTGCTCGTTGTCGGTACTTATACTCCTGAAAGTTGGGGTCCGGGGTTTTATTATGATTATTTAAAAGGAAAGAAGTCAGAAAAAAGAATTAAAATCGTCAATGTGAAAGTGAGTTTTATAGAGACGGCGGATACCCTGAAATTAAAAGAGGTTCGTAAGGAGAGAGAATACATTTTTGCTGACCCACATTTGGCAGACCTCATCAACAACAACAAGCAGCTGCAGCTTACCATCTATTTTAAGGAAAGTGATTCGCCCATCATTGTAGAAAAGGAATTTACACTTGTTAGATTTAAAAATACGAAATCAACCGGTACAGTGCCGCATTCATGAAGAAGTTTCATTCCGGATGGGTATTGTAAAGACAAGCTGGCAGGGAGTGCGGGCGATTAGCATACGTTCCAGTGAAGTACGAAGCACAGGCTTCCGTTTTTTGGTTAACTTTGGGATATGATATTAAACGCAGAAGTGTGAAAAATCTTCTTTTGATTTTCTTTCTTTCAGTTTCGCCACTCGTGTTCGCGCAGAAGTTTATGATAAAAGGAGGAGATACGCTCTTATATCAGGAAACAATGGAAATTCGTGAAAATGGAGATACCTTCTACCTTGGTGCCTGCCGGACATTTGAAAAGGTGAATGGTAGAATAATGAACCAATCGGATGACCATTGTTTACGACAAGGACTTTGGCTGATCACCGATTCTTCGGGAAATTATTGGACAGGAAATTATCACAACAACCATCAGGTGGGAATCTGGAAACTCTTTGACAAGAAGAATACACTTCTCAAAGAGACAGAAAAAGTTTCAATTGGCAATGAAACGTATAAGGTTAAAGAAATTGATTATATAAATGGAAAACCTGTTATTCGGGTGGACAGGAAGTTTTTAGCTTTCTATATAAAGAATCTTGTCGCCATCTTGGTAATTTTCTTCGGTACATTTTTCGGACGGGTATTCGTCAATAGCCGAATTTATAATGTAGAGAATGGAACAAACTTTTCTCCAATTGTTGTTTATTTTCCAGGGGTTAACAGAGGTAATTTGAAGCATAGCCTGCTTTCTACATTTACATTTTGGTTCTATCACTACAAACCTGAAAGCAGACCACTTGTTTTAATCAGCAATACGATGTCAGCAATTGCACTAACCATATTCATCGGGATTATTGCGGGACTTATAATTAGTGGAGGTTTAAGTTAGACCTTTACATATGAATTAACGAGGATGGCATTGGACATTTAAGGAGAAAGCCGATTATACAACTGGCAATGTGATCAGCATTGGAATTATTGGCATTCCTGTCATTCACTATTTCACTTTTGTACTTATGGGTTTGGGCAGAATTATTTGTTATCACCTCACAGGAAATTGTACAGATTATAGCGGCCAACCGGATAACATTCTATTGGTGTTGGTCACTAGTGTCGTACAGATGCTAATCGCTATTTATAAAACAGGAATTATTACCTTTCCAATGGGGATCGCAATCGGTATTTATGTTTTAAAAACGTCGAAGGTGAAGAATACTGAAATTTCGAAATGAAGATCTCCTCCGGATGAAGCTATGATATTCTTCTTTAACTCTTGTCACCCACAAGAGATATTCAAATCACAGGCGATCTAAACTTTAATCTTCAGTATTGTGTAATAGAGACATATATTGTAGTTTTATATCACAATTAAAGATAAATAAGATCAATATACATACCTTATTATTTAAATACTTTGAATTAGGAAATGTTTCTTTTTTATGTTTCTTAAATTTATAAGAGGATACTGAACAACGCCCTCAGCTCTAACCAGACTATTTGCTTACTTCCGCATTAGGGATTCTACACTAGCCCTATAGATGCGGTATCTCTGTAACCTGACCCTTTCCTGACTTCCGCATTGGGACTTCCACAAAAGCCCTGTAGGGGCGGTATCTCTGTAACCGACAAACTCTCCTCTCCTTATAACCGCCGTCACCCGACCTTAGGTCGGGTGACGGCATTGATGGGAGAAGAGGATATACTTTTTTACAGAGATACCGCCCCTACAGGGCTCCAATCATTTGTTACGCAGACACGTATTCTTTCTGTAAAGGAAGATTTACAAATAGTAAAAAACATCCTTATCTATCTGACTCCTTCAACTAGAAATCTTCAATTCCGGACCGGTCATTTATGCTACAACATTGCCCTATTGCGGATTTGAAGCCATCAGGAAATCAGCAAAGGAAGTAAGTGTATATTTTAACACTTCAAAAAGGTGAAAAAAGGTTTATGGATGCAGTTGCAACTTTCTATCAAACTTTAAGAGGATACTAACACAATGAAAATTGCTTTTCATACAGCATACTGTTCAATCTGAATCGCTCTTCAACATTCAGCATTTCACAGGAGGAAGCCGCGAAAAATTCATGTCATCCCCATCAAAAACAAAAGTCAAGAAAGCAATTATACTTATTAAATTATTTTAAGGAAAAAATCAATGCGAACTATATTTTCTAAATCAAACAACCATTCATCAATTCAACCACTCATCAATTCATCAATTCCATTTTGTAAAAGATTCATTCTTTCCTAATCAAAAACATCCCATTCAAAAATGCATAAAACGTTACTCCCGCCTGTGTTTCCAGTGTATCCTCGTTTAAGAAGGATCCTGCGGCGATAAGGAGGAAGGCGAAGTACACTGCATCTCTTCTTTGAAAGGAAATTTTGAAGGTGTAAAGCAGTACAACGATGAATAACAACATACCCGGCCAGCCAAAGGCTACACCTAAACTCAGGTATTGGTTATGGGCACGAAGCCTCCACTCTTTGGTGAGCGAGGAGTTGCGGCTTTCATAGGCCTCCTGAAAAGCCGACGGTACATCTCCTGTTCCTACACCGGTGAAGGGATGTTGGGAGATGATCCAATAGGCCGTTTTCCAGTATTCGAGTCGTTGTGCTAAGGTATGTCCGCTGCTGACATTGTTGAAATAGTAGTTGCGGTATTCCCCACCGAGTTCTTTGAAGCGAAAGAGAATGTTGTTTTCTCCCTGCACGTATTCGGGAGTGGGATATCCGGCTTCGATGTTTTGGATATCAGCAGCACTTAACTGCTCCACACCTGCTGCATCTTTGCTGTATCCTTTGTAAGTCAGATAACGCATCAACGTCACCAGTTGCATCTGGCCCCGTCCATCACTGTACCATACCCGTTGCTTGCTTCGCTTCATCCAGGCCGTATCTATTTCCAGATCGTTGTACTGTATCCAAACGTATCTTCCTTCTTCAACATCTTTTCGGTCCCAGTCGTTTTTGTAGGTGTTGCCTCGTGCTGTAAGGTCGCGTAACTGTTCCTTGTGAATGACCGGTTCTTGTATGGATTGAATGAAAATGTAATCATAGATCTTCCATCCCGAGAAAACGAAGAGGAGCAACACTAAACCGGCGAGACTACGCCCTATGTTGTTGGTGGATGTAATGGCAGTGTATATTAATCCTGCTACGAGTAAAATACTCAATAGAAAGATGCCGGTAATGGATTGAAGTAAAAGTAAAAAGTATAAACACCAGCAGATAAATGCGGTGAACAGGATTTTCTGCTTGCCGGATGTGCTCTTTGATAGCAGATAGAACGCCATGACCAGCGCGACATCTATCAGCAGACTCAATCGAATATGTGAGATAAATATACTCAACTGCCGGTAGTTGGTTACCGGTTCACCCATCCAACCCCATCGGGCAAACATCCCGGCTCCTGTCGATAGAAGTACGCCCACCATTAAACCGTAAAATAATTTACGTAGCTGCTCAGCCGTTAGTGATGGTCCGGCCGCGAAAAGTAATGGCATTAACAAAAGAGGAAGCTTAACACGAATGTCTTTAGATGCATACTTGAAATCTTCCGTATTCCATAGCCCTGTAAGATGCACCAGAAATAATCCCGTGAGTAACCAAAAGACCGGTTGCCGGATGGCGTTGTGCAATCTTCCTTTCAGATTCCCGGCCATCAACCATCCGCCTGCCATCACAAATTGCCCCAGACTCATTCCCAGGTTCCAGAGTGGCAATGAAAAGGCAATCAGCAAGGCTCCGGCAAAAAAGATAATCTCTCCGGCACGATGGATAGACGATATTCCGGTGTTAAGATTATTCTTCAAGAGATACGGTTTCCTCCGACCTAAGCTCAGCCGGATTATTATTTATATATGACTGAAATAAACATTCCGAAAAAACGGATCAACCGTCCTTGTTGAATTTTTCCGGATGGAAATATTTTCCTTAGGGCTTGTAACTCCTGTTCAGGATCGCCTGATAGACATTCTGATCTTTCAATGCCTTAACCGCTAGAAGAATATCCGGATCATCATCAAAGCTGGTTTCAATGCGGCCATTCTGATAATAATAGCGGGACACGATTTCATTTTCCAGAAGTTCCTTCACTTCTTTCTTGTTCAGGCGAAGATCAGTGGCTTTATCGTGCGTAAGCAATGTTTTGACTTTTTCATACTCCGCCTTGATATGATCAAAATATTTTTCCTTCTCGGCTTTTTCTTTCAGCTCTGTCAATTTCTTTTCACTGTCAGTGATGTATTCATACTTCTTATCATTCTGCCAGGCAATGAACTCTTCGTATTCGGCATCTGAAATTTTAAAGTCGCGAGCGCCGGCAATGACAGGATGCTTGATTTTATACAATGTAGCGAAATCAAAAAGGATGTAGTTGTTGATGAGCGACTGTGAGATGCTGCTGATGTCAGGCGTCTCTGTGGTATAGTCCGGATTGACACCGCCACCGTCGTATACTTTTCTGCCGGCACGGGTTTTAAATTCAGAGATCAGCGAGTCGGGAACTTTGCCTACACTACCATCCGGATTGCGGTGCGAGTAATCCAAAGCCTGAATACATCGTCCACTTGGAATATAATATTTCGCAGTGGTAATTTTTAGTTGGGTATTGTAGGTCAATGGTCGCGTGGTCTGTACAAGTCCTTTACCAAAAGTACGCTGACCGATGATCACCGCGCGATCCAAATCCTGCAATGCTCCTGAAACAATTTCTGCTGCTGATGCAGAACCGCTGTTGACCAATACGACCAATGGGGTTTTTGTATCTACCGCAGGATTCAGTGAACGGTACATCTTATCCCACTCTTTCACTTTTCCCTTCGTACTTACGACCTCTTGTCCCTTATCAACAAAAACATTGACAATGTTCACCGCTTCGTTGAGCAAGCCTCCGGGATTTCCACGAAGGTCGAGGATAATGCCGGTAACATTTTTCTTCTGTACCAGATCTTCTACCGCGCGCTTCATCTCCTGTCCCGCCTCATCTGTAAAACCTCCCAAACGGATATAGCCAAGATTGTTACTCAGGGTACCGTAATAGGGAACACTGTTGATGGTAATTTCTTCGCGTGTCAGTGTTTTTGTAACAGGAGCTGATTCGCCCATACGCTCCACCGTTATAGTGATGGTCGTATTCGGTGCGCCCTTTAACATCTTACTGATCTCATCGTATTTTTTCCCTGCCATCACTTTCCCGTCAATCGACCGGATGATGTCGCCCGCCTGCAAACCGTTTTTCTGTGCCGGGAAACCCTCGTAAGGATCTGTGATGATCACATTTTCTTCCCGCTGTCCGATCAGGGCACCGATGCCACCATATTGCCCGGTGGTGATGAAACGGTAATCATCCGCCTCTTCTTCGGGAATGAACTGCGTATATGGATCCAGACTCTCCAGCATGGAGTTAATGCCTTCCTCCACCAGCAACTTAGGATCAGTGGGATCTACATAGTAAATGGTGAGCTCGCGCAGTATGGTGGTGAAGATGTCCAGGTTGCGTGATAACTCAAAGTAATTATCATCCGGACTTCTGAAAGAGAAAATACCGAGACCGGTGGCGAGTGCCATGATCCAAGGGCAGCCGCCTTACCAAAGCGACGAAAGTAGTGAGTCAGTTTATAGTTCATATTTTAATTTTCAGGGAACAGGATCATACCCATGTCCGCCCCAGGGATTACAGGAGAGGATTCTTTTCAATGTGAGCCAACCGCCTTTAAAGGGTCCGTGTTTTTGAATGGCTTCAATACCATATTGCGAACAGGTGGGATTATAACGGCAGGCAGCTCCGAGATAGGGAGAGATCGCATTTTTATACAAGCTGATCAGGGCAATCATGAATTTACTGAGCAGCTTTTTCATGGGTAAGAATTAGTCGATTCAAAAGTAGAATAATTTTCTCTTCAGTAACGCTATACACGGCGGGTGTATTGCTTTGAGCAATTAACAGAAGGGCGAAACTTTTCTGCTCCTTCCGGCACCAATCGAGCAAGGCATGTTTGTTCTTCCTGTACCCCTCTCGCATCAATCGCTTGGAACGGTTGCGGTCATGCGCCAGTTTCATTCTTCGCTTGGGAGCACTGAAAGCGATCTTTACAGGATAAATGGTGTCAAATTCAACTTCTTTAAACACCAGACGGAAAGGAGCAGCAACCAACGCCTTTCCCTCTTCAAATAAGGAATCCAATAGCTTCCGGCTCTTCAGGCGTTCGTTGGCCGAAAGGGTGTTTTTGGGAGCGGGTGTAGTTGACATTGAGGCGATTAAGGAGTATCAGCTCTCCCGGAAGAGAAACGTAGCCCCATAAAATTAACGGAAGAGGGATTACTTATTCTTTTTGATGTAATTCTCTATGCTCATGGTCATAGATGGCGCTTCCGGAACAGGTGCCTGAATATCAAGTCGAAGTCCGGCTTCCACCACGGCTTGCGATGTTTGTGAACCGAAAGCGGCAATCAACGTGGTATTCTGCTTAAAATCAGGGAAATTCTTAAACAAGGAGGTGACTCCGGCAGGACTGAAAAACACGAGCATATCGTATTTCACATCTGCCAGATCGCTGAGATCAGAACAAACCGTTTTATAGATGATGGCCTTGGAAAAGTTAATTCCCTGTGTGCTAAGAACATCGGCTATCTCCTGCTTGGCAATATCCGAACAGGGAAGCAGAAAATTTTCCTTTTTATGTTTCTTTAAGACTTCCAGAAGGTCATTCATGTTTTGCTTTCCGGCGAAAATTTTACGCTTGCGGAAAGTGATGTACTTCTGCAGATAAAAAGCCGTGGACTCTGAAATACAGAAGTACTTCAGTTCTTCCATATTTGTAATCCGCATCTCGTTACAAATACGAAAAAAATGATCGGCCGCATGACGGCTCGTTAGAATAACAGCAGTGTGATCAGGAATATTGATCCTGTCTTTTCTAAAGTCTTTGGCAGGAATTCCTTCGATATGGATAAAGGCCCTGAAGTCAATTTTCAGGCTGTACTTTTTCGCTAGATCGTAATAGGGAGACTTCTCTGACTCTGGCTTCGGCTGTGTAACTAGTATGGATTTTACTTTCAAGGGCTAAGTAGGGATATGGTAATTTCCAAACTGTTTTTCGATCCTGCATCGCTACAGAGTAGCCGCCTTCCAAATGATCAGAAGGGGTGCTATTTCGAAAGCGCAAAGGTATAAAAACAAATAAAACAGAGAGAAGCCCGGAATGCCTGTCCAGATTAACACCGCTCTGACGATCCTGTACAGGAATAGAAGGCCGATAACAGCAATGGAAATGACGACTACAATCTCCCTGATAATCCCCGGTGAATAGGCTAGTAATATATTGACAGGCAATAGTAAAAGCCCTATCATCATGACCATCAGGAAGACGTTAAAAATGTAAATGGCCACCGATCTTTCCTGATCAAAGATCACACTTAGAAAGCGCAGAAAGATCATTTTTATGGAATAAGCAGCGGCTATCGCGACGGAAAACATGACGAAACGAAGGAGTCCGCCGTCTAAAATCCCTGTATCCCAATTAAAAATCACGCTCAACTGGTAGACGAATAAACCCATGAGCAGGTAAGAAATAATGGAAAGCACCAACGAGGCGCGTTGCAGCAAGACACTCTCATCTCTCACAATCTGGTTGGTGGTGGTGGTGTTAAAGAAGGCTGAAAAAAGTTGCCGGAAGATGCGATAGTAGAAAAAGCGGAACCAGGTGAAAAGTGAGAGTAGAATGAGTAATGAAATCGTGAACCAGTCGCCCATGTTCGGCACAATGGGTTGGGCCTTCGATTGCCTGACCTGTAAGAGATGTCCTTTGAAGATGCCCGGGCCTTCGAGCGATTGAGAGTTAATCGTGATCGTGTCAGAGGATGTGGTTCCGGAGATTTCTTCTTCTTCCTCATCTAAAAAGCGAAAAGTGGAGGGTTTTTCCTGCACAGGAGACGCAGCAACACTACTGTCGGCAAGTGCTGTTGTTGGTGTTGATGTGTCTTGTGGGAGGGCTGACATTTTTTCTATTCCGCTTTCGATGCAAATTTAGTTAATAGTGTCTCGTCATTACTCATCTCGTCGGCGACGATTTGAATCTGGCGAGATGAGAGAGTGCAGCTTGTGCTTTACTTGCTTTTTTTGACGTAAGGAATGTAATCACAACTCAGATCAATTTTGATGTTTTCGGCTATGCTCTTCGTTACAATTTTCGGGATATCGATGTTGTAGTCTTTCAAGGCAATGGTAAAACTAACCTCGAGACGGATAGTACCTTCTTTGATAGTGATTTTTCCGGTTTCAGAAATAGTCTTTGTCACACCATGCAGATTAAAGTCGCCGCTGGCGGTAATATTCATCACCGTATCCACCGACCAGTCGAGGGTGTCAGTGACTTTTCCTTTAAAAGTTGAATTGGGATAGCGTTCACTTTCCACATAATTTTCATTGAAATGTTCCTCCATCAAGGCCTTCTTGAATTTAAAAGTGCGAACAGGAACTGTAAAGATGATGTCGTTGTTGCTAGTGTTTAAAACCGAGGACATGCTTTCGGTATGCGCATCGATGTTTTCTACAGGTGTTTCAGAGAAGAAACTGACTTTGCCTCCGGTGGCAATATAAACATGTTGTGCATTGACCGGTGCAGAGATACACAGGATAAGCAAGAGTAATGCTGGAAGGAACATTTTCATAGGAACAAATATGTTGAATACAGTGAATGGTTATAAGCCGGGACCTTAACTTACTTATTCAGTCACTATTAACAATGGCCACTGCTGTTTCTAATATGAACGGTGATTGGAGTCTCTCTTGATATACTTTTTTATTGACCGGGGAGAAGGCTATATCCACCCTTTCACTTTGTACCACATTAATCCGGCCAACTCCCGATAACAAATCACCTGATAACGGAGATGGTTCCAGAATTGATAGCGCAATTGAACGCTGCCACCCACATCCGGCAAAGGCACTGTATTTCCTCCCAGTTGTCCGTCTTTGTAATCCAGATCAACCGGACCGGATGCATTGAAAGTAGACTCTCCGCCTACCTGTTTAAAGCCCATCTTTCGGAAAGTAAGAACAGCGCGCCGCATATGTTCCGGGGCGGTGATGATGAGGCAGCCTTTGTTGCGCGCATCAGGAACAATGTTGATCACTTCCATCGCTTCCTGACGTGTATTTCTTCCTTTAATTTCCAGTAGAATGGCCGTGCTATCCACACCGCGCATCACTAAATCATTTCTAATGGCCCATGCATCACTGAATTCAGGTCGCACACAAACAGCAGAAGGTTGTGTAATGATCACTGTTGCCTGGGGATAGGTATGCCATGAACGCGCGGCGTACCAGGACCGCATCAGGGAAGATTCACTCGGGTGCCCCGCTCCTCCCATGATGATAATATACTCCGGCTTGAATTTATAGTCGCTGACACTTGTCCCCAGCCAGTGATAAATCCAAAAAGGTCCTGTCGTGAATGAAAAGAGAACAACCAACATTAAAAATACAGAAAAAGTATAAAAGAGAATTTTTGTTGCTAAAAGTATATGTGAGAGCAGTTTTTTCATAAGATCAAAATTATTCTTTGTATTCATCAGAATAATCCCACGCGGAGATTTTTTCAACAAACGGAGATGGAAATGTATTGGACGGGAATCAGAATTTTACCTGAAGGGCAATTAACAAAATCATGGAACGTTGGCTGTAGATAAAGTAGAAGAAAATTCTTTTCAGAAACAATGGAAATACGTTTAACTTCGCCCTCCTATGCGTAACTCTGTCCTCATTGCAGTAACATGCCTCGCACTGTTTGTAAATTATAGCTGCAACACCTCTGATAAAACCCCCGAAAATATGCCAGCCAAGGATCATCATTCTTTTGCCCATCCCGAAGAAGCCATAGTGCGCCATTTGGATTTGAATCTCCAGGTGGATTTTAAAGCGCAGCAACTGTCGGGCACCGCAACCCTACATATCGATAATCTGGCAAAGGGCGATAAGCTGCATCTCGATACCCGCGACCTGCGCATTGATTCCATCGTGCTGGATGATGGCAGTGTGGCGAAGTATGATCTGATGCCTGCTGTTCCTTTTCTGGGAAGTGAGCTGATCGTTCACATAAAACCAAATACGAAGAAAGTCAGGATTACGTATACCACCTCTCCGCAGGCAGCTGCACTACAATGGCTGTCCCCTGAACAAACCGCCGGAGGAAAACAACCGTTTCTTTTTACACAAAGTCAGGCGATTCTGGCGCGTACATGGATTCCACTGCAGGACTCTCCGGGCATTCGTTTTACCTATAAGGCAGAAATCAGTTGTCCACCCGGGTTGATGGCACTTATGAGCGCGGAGAATGACACCGTCGTACATCCTGATGGCGTTTATAAATTTAACATGCCGCAAGCCATTCCTTCTTATCTGATGGCACTCGCTGTAGGTGATCTGAAGTTTAGCGCCTACGATAACAGAAGCGGTGTTTTCGCAGAACCGGTAACGTTAGATAAGGCAACCTATGAATTTGTAGATCTTCCGAAGATGATTAAGACGGCTGAAGAATTATATGGTCCCTATGCCTGGGGGAGATATGATGTGCTGGTATTGCCTCCGAGTTTTCCTTTTGGAGGAATGGAGAATCCGCGTCTGACTTTCGCAACACCCACTATCATCGCCGGCGACCGTTCGCTGGTGGCCTTGATAGCGCATGAGCTGGCACATAGCTGGAGCGGTAACCTGGTGACTAACGCTACCTGGAACGACTTCTGGCTGAATGAAGGTTTTACTGTTTACTTCGAGGCCAGAATTATGGAGAAGCTTTATGGAAAAGATTATGAAGACATGGCGACAGTCCTTGCCGAAGGAGAGTTGCGCAAAACTGTGGCAGCACTGGGTGAAGATAATCCCGACACCCGCCTTTACTTAAACCTCGAAGGCCGCGACCCGGATGATGGCATGAGCGACATCGCCTATGAGAAGGGTAGATTTTTTCTCCTGAATATTGAAAGAGCGGTAGGCCGTGAACGTTGGGACACTTTCCTGAAGCAGTATTTTGCCGAGCATGCCTTTCAGAGCATTACCACGGAGCAGTTCCTGAAGTATTTGGAAGAAAATCTGATTGAAGGCGACGGGAAATTACGCAATACAAAGATCCGTGATTCCAAATGGGTTTTTGGTACAGGTCTCCCCGATAGTTTTCCGAAAGTGCATTCTGTAGAATTGGAAAAAGCAAAAGCACTGGCCATTGAATTTGTGGAGGGCAGAACCATCGCTCCTCCCGGAAATTGGACGACACATCATTGGGTTTATTTTCTTCGTCAGCTTCCGCAGCAGTTAACGCTTCCGCAGATGGAACAACTCGACAAACAATTTCATTTCACGGACAGTGGTAACAGTGAGATCCTTTGTCAGTGGCTGGAATTATGTATTCGCAGCAATTATACGGCAGCGGATACTTCATTGGAGAAGTTTCTAACGTCGGTGGGTCGCCGAAAATTCCTTAAGCCTCTTTATGCAGCACTCATTGAAACTCCGGCCGGCAAGGAAAAAGCAAAGGCCATCTATGCCAAAGCACGCCCGGGCTATCATTCCGTCTCTTCCGGAACTATTGATGAGATGCTTCAATAGGCAGTTTGCAATTTCGATTCATTCCTGAAATTGAAACTCCTGCTCGTGTGAAGGGCGAGATATTCTTCGCATTTTATGACTGAGAATTTTTTAATAAAATTTTTCATTCCCAACCTGCCTGAACTGACGATCGCTTAATTAACAGTGACCTGTTTAAAAGTACAGGAAGGAGATTCGATGTTGGGGTGGTTATGCCCATACTTTCGTCACCAGCAATACTGCTCAGCGCCGTAACGCTCTTTTTCATTCAACACTTGCTGACCAATTTTAGCCGGATCAACAGAACCCTACGAACGGCAACTAAAAAAAACAGCGAGATGTATATGATTCCTACTTGTGCCCCGGCACATTTCATTCCCATCACTTCAGGATAGTACCCCACCGATTCGTCGGTCCAGCATTATTTCTATTCACCTCATCACACCGCTACTGCGGAATAAAAATCTATTGCCTAAAAAGTCGGCTATGCCTAACCGTTATATATCAACATGCATCTTCTTCCTATTATCACTGCAATGCGCAGGGAAGGGCGATTCGTTGTTGACAAAAAGCCGGCTGGTCCGATTGGATCTGAGCGGCAGTTATACCACCGAAAAATCATGGTGGAACGATCGGCAAAGTTTTGTAGTGGTGAAAGGCCTGGCAGAGTCCAGATGGAGGACCACCTATGCTTCGGGATGGAAAAGAAATCACTATGTATACAGTCAGGTAGGCTATACCATCTTCACCGACTCTTTCACCACGAAGAGTGCCGATGCCTTTAAAATTCAGTTGAGATGGATGGAGAAGGGAAAGCGGAAACTGACACATACCTATTCCATCAACATGCAATCGCAATGGCTCAACAGCTGGTACAATTACGGTGATCATCAGGAGTGGAGAGGAGGATTTATGAACCCCGCCTTTCTGGAAGTGGGATACAGTTTCACATGGGAATTTTTAAGCAACAGTAATCTGATGCTCACACCGGCAACATTGCAGGTAAATGTACAACCCAAAAAAATGCAGTTAAGCCACCTCAGCGATAGTCCGCTATTGACCTCGCGACACAGTCATATCTATTCCCGCTACGGCTTCAGCGGTTACCTCACCATCGATGAAAGTTTTTACAAGGAGCTGATTCTGTTACAGCATCAATCACATCTTTTCTTCAATGCACTTACAGCAAAGCATATTCAATTTGATATCACCAACAGGGTTTGTATCCGCTTTTTTAAATATCTGCAGTTAAGATTGGAAACAAGCCTAATGTATTTCCCCGACCAAAGTCTGCAACTACAGTACAGGCAGGAAGTGTTACTGGGGATCTTCTACGAACACCGGAAATGACGCGCTACACTTTTTCAAAGCCATTTTATTCAGCGCTTTCAACGTCATTGGTTTTTCACAAAATCCTTTTCGAAGATCCCCGTACCTGCTGGTGGGTTTTTATACGGTTGATATACAGTTGATATACAGTTGATATACAGTTGATATGAAGTTGAGATGCGGTGGAGATACAGTGGATATATAATTGAGGAAGAGTGGAGATACAGTTGAGGCAGAGTGGAGGTATAGTGGAGGTACGGTTGAGGTGCGGTTGGAGGTTCAATGGAGATACAGTGAGGTTTAGTTGATGTGCGGTTGAAGGTTCAGTGGAAATATAGTGGAGGAAGAGTGGAGGTGTAGTTGAGGTGCAGTGGAAGTTCAGTTGCGGAATGGTGAAGTTGCAGTGGAGGTTGAGGTGCGGTTGAAGGTTCAGTGGGGGTATAGTGGAGGTAGAGTTGAGGTGCGGTGCGGTAGAGGTAGAGGTAGAGTGGAGTTACAATTGAGGTGCGGTAGAGGTAGAGTGGAGTTACAATTGAGGTGCGGTGCGAACCCTGAAGGGGTTCAACATCCCTAACACCGGGCGAAGCCCGGTGTTAGGGAGCACCCCACAACAACAACCCCAACGGGGTTGAATATCGAAAAAGCAATATCTAACCAATAAACACCAATGAGCTACACACAAATTCTATATCAGATTGTATTCTCAACGAAAGGTCGCGTCCCTTGTCTGATAAAATCAAATCGCGACACATTGTTTAAATACATTACAGGTATTATCCAGCAAAAAAATTGCTTTTTGTATATTATAAATGGCGTTGAGGATCATATCCATATTCTAATGGATTTGCATCCGGGCGTTTGTCTGGCTGATATTGTAAAGGAGATAAAGGTATCCTCCAGTCTTTTTATTAAAGAGAACAATTTATTTCCACAATTCAAAGGATGGAATACCGGGTATGGTGCTTTTACCTATTCGATAAGAGAAAAGAAGATTTTAATAAATTATATTCTTAACCAGGAATCTCATCATCACAAGACGAGTTCTACAGAGGAGATGGTTTGTCTGCTGAAGGAGCATGAGGTTGATTTTAAAGTGGAGTATTTACCGTGAATAGAGATTTTCTATGTTCAACCCCGTTGGGGTTGGGGTGTTTTTGCGCTGCTGGCCCCCGAATTGCATTCGGGGTTAGGGAGGTTCAACCCCGTTGGGGTTGTGGGGTTTTTGCTGCCTGGCCCCCGCATTCGGGTTAGGAGGTTCAACCCGTTGGGGTTGTGGGGTTTTTGCGCTGCGCTGGCCCCCGAATTGCATTCGGGGTTAGGGAGGTGCAACCCCATTGGGGGTTTGGGTGAGGAGAGTTTAACCCCGATGGGGTTGTGGGGTTAGTGAGGAGCAATCCCGTTGGGGTTGTAGGCTACAGTTAGAGAGATTGGAGGTTGAGATTTTTCTTTAGTTGCTCATATTCTTCTTTGTTGACCTTGCCTTTTTTGCTGCCCAGTCGTTTCCATTCGGTCATGATATTTTTTACGCGGTTTTCGGGGTTGGGATGGGTGCTGAGGAATACCAAAGGCCCCAGAGCTTCGCCGCGCTGCTCCATCTTTTCAAAGAACCGGGCAACACCGCGAGGATCATAATCCGTATCATAGAGATAGCGCACACTCTGAAGATCGGATTCCGTTTCATCATCGCGGCTGAAAGTTAATCCCGCAAGTCCTCCGGCAATGGTGCCTAATAATGTACCATCGCCGAGGAAAAATTGTATGGCCAAACGCAAACCGTAATTTTTTGTCATCTGTTCCGTGCTATGGCGCAGGTCGGCATGTGCAATTTCATGCCCGAGGACTCCCGCCAGCTGATCTTCACTATCCAGATAGTGAATGAGTCCGGTGTAAACATATATATAACCACCAGGAGTACAGAAGGCATTTAGTATGGTATCATTTTCAAGAATCCTGACCTCCCAACTGAATTCTTCCTTGTGCAACATGGATTCACTCTTGAGAATTTTATTAACCATGCCCCTGACTTGCTGATAGGCAGCAGCATATTCCTTTTCATCCAATACGGGAAACTCCCCCGGCTGTGCTAGAATTTCGGTATTGTATCGCGCGCCCATATCCACATCATCCTCAGGACTGAAAAAATTCAGATCGCCATCTTTACTGGTGCAGGAAGAAAAAAGTGAAAGAATTAGTATACTTATCATCAGGCGATTGAAGATAAGTTGTTGCCTGAATGTAAACATGGATGTGGTTTGTTCGTATATATTTGTCCTAACAAAAATAAAACATCCTTCGTGATATGTTAATGAAAGATTTAGTAGCCGCATTTACACAGCATGTGCGTGAAGCCATGGAAATAGGCAGTACTGCCCAACATACAAAGTCAGCGCATCCGATTCGTAACGTATTGGTCACCGGCCTGGGTGGTTCGGGTATTGGTGGAACCATCGTTGCACAAGTGACCGACAAAGGCATGAAAGTTCCGCTTCTGGTGAATAAAGATTATTTCCTGCCGGGATTTGTGGATCAACATACTTTGGTAATCGTTTCTTCTTACTCCGGAAATACAGAGGAAACCCTTCAGGCGCTCGATGCTGCAATGGCAAAGGGTGCAAAGATTACTTGTGTCACATCCGGTGGAAAAATTGGTGCGATTGCGAAGGAAAAAGGTCTCGATCTTGTCACCATTCCGGGTGGTATGCCTCCGCGGGCTTGCTTCGGATATTCTTTTACGCAGATACCTTATATCCTCCAATTCCATCAACTCATCGACGATAGTTTCCGTCAGGACTTGAAAGATTGCGTGGCGTTGTTAGATAAAGAAGAAGAATCCATTAAGAAGGAAGCGAGAAGTATTGCCGAAAAACTTGTCGGGAAATTACCGATTATCTATTGTGAAGCCCGCTACGAAGGTGTTGCCGTGCGTTTCCGTCAGCAGATCAATGAAAACAGTAAAATGTTGTGTTGGCATCATGTTCTGCCCGAGATGAATCACAATGAATTGGTAGGCTGGACCGAACCACATCCCGAAGCGGTAGTCCTTATGTTTCGTTGTGAAGATGATTATAACCGGACGCAAAAGCGAATGGAGATTTCACGCGATGTAGTGAAGAAGCACGGAGCAGGTTATATCGAAATGCAAGGAAAAGGGAATAGCCAATTGCAACGTTCGTTGTACCTGTTACATCTTGGCGATTGGGTGACCTGGTACATTGCAGAAATAAAAAATATTGATGCGACAGAAGTGAACGTGATTGATTTTCTGAAGAATGAATTATCAAAGATGTAAGATGCGTATACCGGCATTGTCTTTTTCTGTCCTCTTGTTAATTGCTTCATGTTCCGGGCCTGAGTCAAAGCAACAGGAAAATGCAACTACTGATTCATTAATCAGCCCTGCAACATCAATTGATCAGCAGGAAAATGCCGCACCAACTTCAGGTACTGTTACCGCATCCGAAGCCCTTTCCGGAAAAAGTGATTTTTCAATCGAAGTATTTGAGAATAAAGATGGCACAGGTGGTTTTGGTTATGATCTTTTAAATGGTGGAAAGGTGACCATTCACCAACCTCATATTCCTGCTTTAAGCGGAACATCCGGTTTTTCATCAAAAGAAGATGCTGAAAAAGTGGGAAGCCTCATGTTAATGAAAATCCAAAAGGGCATCATGCCGCCAACTATTACCGTTGAAGAGTTGGATAGTTTGGGTATTAAACATTGATGTACGTTGAGATACATTGATGTGCTTTATATTAATTTTTTTGAGCTAGTGAAGTAGTCCTTCGGACTCCGAAGCTTTAGCGAAGGAGTCTTTGCGCCTCCCTCTGCGTCTCAGCGGCTCTGCGTGAAACCTTGTGGGTCTGAATTATCAATACCAAATTTTATTTAATGGAAGGTACTTACTATCTCAAAGTAATTTCTAACGACCTTGCTCTATTTACAACGTAACGACTATATTATAATGCTAAATTTCAAGGGTGTCTCGCAGAGCCGCGGAGCCGCAGAGAAAATGAGAGACGCAGTATGTTTTATTTAGGCTATTCATTCTTAATGAATTTCGATCGAAAAATTATAATCGATCATATGCATTAATGAACCTTTACCGAAGTGGTTCTTAAGGATTCATAGCTTACGCCTTCGCTTAAGCTTTGGCGCACACAGTTAGCGAAGTAGTCCTTCGGGCTACGTAGCCCCGCCCCCTTTTGGCGCACACAGTAGGAAGTAGTCCTTCGGGCTGCCGCCGCTTAAGCTTTGGCGCACACAGTTAGCGAAGTAGTCCTTCGGGCTACGTAGCTTTAGCGAAGTAGTCATATACCACCTTCCCTTTCGCCGTTCCAATAATTGCGGTGAGTTCGTCCAGCTTGGCTTCACGGATTCTTTTTACGGAGCGGAAATGTTTGAGTAAAGTCTCACCTGTTGCAGCACCAATGCCTTTGATTTCGGAGAGCTCTGTTTTTATTAATCCCTTGCTGCGTTTGTTGCGGTGATGCGTGATCCCAAACCGATGGACCTCGTCCCGCAATTGCTGAATGATCTTTAATGTCTCACTTTTCTTATCCAGATATAATGGCAAGGGATCGCCGGGATAGTATATTTCCTCCAGCTTCTTCGCTATTCCGATGATGCTGATTTTACCTCTTAATTCAAGCTTTTCCAAACTCGTTAAAGCCGCCGACAATTGTCCCTTCCCTCCATCAATAACGATGAGCTGTGGTAAGGGTTTCTCTTCTTCCAACAGCCTTTTGTATCGGCGAAATACCACTTCTTCCATCGAGGCGAAATCATCCGGTCCGGTAACAGTTTTAATATCGAAATGCCTGTAATCACTTTTGGATGGTCGGCCATTTTTAAAAACACTCATGGCGGCGACGGCATAATCACCCTGAAAATTTGAATTATCAAAACATTCAATATGATGAGGCTTCACCGGTAAACGAAGGTCTTTTTGCATCTGCGTCATGAGCCGGTCGATGCGATGTTCAGGATTGAGCTTGTCTGCTTGTTCAAGTTTGTCTTTCATGAAGTAGCGGACATTCTTCTCTGATAACTCCAGTAGTTTTTTCTTGTCACCAATTTTAGGCACTACAGTTTCTACACCGGGAATTTCTTGCTCCAGTTCAAAAGGTGCAATGATTTCCTTGGCATCACTTTGATAACGTTGACGTAGTTCCGCAATCGCCAGACTCAGCAATTCTGCCGGACTTTCTTCCAGCTTCTTCTTCATCTCCAGCGTAAACGACTGCACCACAGCACCACTCATCACTTTCATGTAATTGACAAAGGCGGAGTTTTGTTCATCAACATACGAGAAGACATCTACATTGTTGATGGTAGGGTGTACAATCACACTTCTTCCTTTATATTTCTCAAGAATTTCAATCTTTTCCTTGCTCATCTGTGCCCCTTCAAACTCAAAAGCGGCGGCCTGCTTCTTCATTAAATCTTCCAGATGCCGAATGACGTTATTGATGTTTCCTTTGAGAATATCCTTAATGCCATCTATGGACGTATCATAGTCGGCTTTCGATTGCAATCCTTCACAGGGCCCAAAGCAATTTCCGACGTGAAATTCAAGACAGACTCTGAATTTTTTTTTGGCAATATTGGCCGGAGAAAGCACCAGGTTGCAGGTGCGTAGCTTGTAAAGGGTGTTAATCAGTTCCAGCATGGTGTTAATCATACACCGATGCATAGGGACCGTAATAGGTGGAGCCGTCCTTGATATGCCTGCGGGAGTAAAATACACGTGGAAAATCTTCTTTCTTAATAACAATCCAGGGATACGTTTTATCATCCTTTAAACTGACATTGTAACGAGGCTGATGTTTTTTAATGAGATTATTCTCTAACAGCAAAGCATCGTACTCTGTTTCTACGAGGATGGTTTTGATATCGGCAATTTGTCGCACCATCATCGTGATGCGGGAACTATCATGCGATTTATTAAAATAACTGCTGACCCTTCGCTTGAGATTTTTTGCCTTACCAATGTAGAGCAGAGACATCTCATTCGTATAAAATTGATACACTCCCGGTGTTTCGGGTAATGACTCTACGATATGTCGGATATTTTCGTTGGTAATAGCCACTTCAGGATCTCAATACTTCTTCATACACCTTTCGTGTTTTCTCTGCCGTCGCCTGAAAATGAAAAAGTATTCACTTTTTGACGGGCATTGTTCACCAGAGTGTTTCGCAGTTCAGGATCTGCAAAAATACGAAGTACAGCGTTCTTCAGTGCATCTAAATGACCAATACCCGCCAGTAATCCGGTTTTTTGATCTTCCACCAGTTCCGGAATTCCACCGGCCGCAGTTGCTACTACAGGCACCCCGGAAGCAAAAGCTTCCAGTACAATGGTTCCCAGGCCCTCTGTTCGTGAGGTGATCAGGAAGAGATCAAGCGATTTCATCAGCGCCGGAATGTCTTTTCTAAAACCCAGCAGGTGAATTTTACTTTGCAACTGATGCTTGCTGATAAAGGATTTTATCCTATGTTCTTCGGCTCCATCTCCGGCAATTACAAAATGAAAGGGATGACCGGCTTCCACGAGCAACCGGGCTACCTCCAGAAAAGTAGGATAATCTTTATGATCGGCCAATGCACTGAAATTGCCAATGATTTTTTCTTCCGGCTTTAAGGAAAGTTCTTTCCGCAAAAAATTTTCTTCCGGAATAAAATCATAAGCGTTTACCGCTATGCCGGAATGGATCACGCAAAGTTTTGATTTATCTTTTATAGCAGGTGCGGTGATTTTTTGAATCATTTCTGAAACAGAAATAATTTTTTTTACCGAGGCATGATTGTATTTCCAGGAGGAGAACAGGTGATTCGAAACCGGAAAATCAACCCTTCTGCTGACAACTATCGGTTTGGCATTACCGAAAACGGTTGCAGATAAAACTGCTGCACTATGGGCATGGGAATCGTGAGTATGTATTAAATCGAAATGGTTTTCGATGCAGGTAGATGTTATTTTTTTTGCAAGAAAGAGATCCAGCAAGCCGCGTGTGGAATAGGTAAATACCGGAATACCTGCCTCCTCCATCTTTACTGATAAAACAGAACCGGCAGGGCAAACTACAGCAACTTCAATTCCGGCGGACTTCAATGCCATCATCAGAAAGGCTGCCTGCTGTTCTCCACCTCGCCACGTCATGGGTGTTGACACATGCAGAATTTTCATATCGATTTCCCTTTTTGAAGATAATAAAGGCGTAGATATTTCAGAAAAACCGCATGGGCACTGTTGACACCGATAATAAATCCGGTTAATCCATCCAGAAACCCTCTGCGCAAAATATAGTTGCGGATAAACCGGGCAATGGGTTTATAAATCATTTTTAAGATGCCCGAACGTTGACCTTTTTGAAAGAGGGCCGTAGCACCAATACTGCTGAATCGATCGATCTGCTTCAAATGGTCGGAAATGCTATTGTAAGAATAATGCAGGATGTCGCCGTTGATATGTATAGAAGAAAGTTTGTCGTTTAACAGAAAGCGGTCGTGCGGATTTACTCCCGTCCAGGTACCATATCCTCTATGGTAAAAACGGAGTTTGGTATCGGGGTACCATCCACCGTAGCGTACCCATGTGCCACAGTAATTGGTGAGGCGATTCATGGTATATCCCCTGGCTTTCGGATCGTTGATAATCGCAGAGAGGGAGTCTTTCAACTCCGGACTCAATGCTTCATCGGCATCGAGGCAAAGTATCCAATCATTTTTGCAGAGGCAGTGGCGAATTTCTTCTGTTCAATGTATCCTAAAAAATCCTGATGAATAACAACGGCTCCCATCTCCTTTGCGATTGCAACTGTTCCATCCGTAGAGCCGGAATCCACTACCAATATTTCATCACCAAGACCTTGTGCGCTATGAATGCAGCGACGAATGTTTTGTTCTTCATTAAAAGTGATGATGATGACGGAGAGCATGGAAGTGATTGTCATGCAAAGTAAAAGGATTTTAATTAATCTGCTGCTTCTACGGCGAATGTATACAATAACAGCAGTTTACGGGTTATTATATGAAAAAAATGGCCGCCCCATAATCGAGACGGCCATCCGCTTTCCGGTCAACGTGGATTTTAATGCTGAATGATAAAACGAGAATTGGTTTGTTGTTCAGCAGTTCGTAGGCGGAGTATATACATTCCGGCATCCCACATAGACGGGTCAAGGCGTATTTCGGATAGGCCTGAGGGATAGTCCTGTTCTATGTGGTGGATCAAATGACCCTGTATACTCAGAATGTCAATGTTAAGAGCTGTGGCGGCTTGTAAGTTGAAGCGAACGGTGATCGGACCGCTGGAAGGATTAGGGAAGATGGTAGTGGGAATCGCATTGCCGGGATCGGACAATCCGGTTGTGCCACCCAAACGGAAGGCGTACACACTATCGCACCAGGTAATGGTATTTCCGAAACTATCAAAGGCCGTAACACATACATAGTACCAGCCGGTAGCATTGTATTGGTGGATAAAGGGCCCAACGCCACTGCCGTTAGTACTGTCACCAAAATCCCATACATATTGCCATCCGCTGCAGGAATTAAACACATAGAAGGTAACGTTTCCATTTCCAAAGACAGAATCCGGTACTGCATAATATTGCGGAATGCAATTCACCCCGGAGCCAATAACGATGGAATCGCAATACGATGACTGACATCCGTTGGTATTATAGATGGTGAGACATACGATATATGTGCCCGAAGAGGTATAAGTATGGTTCGGATTAAAGGCGTTGGAAGAAGTTCCATCACCGAATGACCACGTAACATTGGTATAATTTCCCTGCGAAAGATTCGTGAAAGCAGTTGCAAAAGTGGTTGTATCCACAACATAAGAGAAGTACGCCTGACATCCTGCGCCACCTCCGATAAAGATGGAATCACACCAGGTATCAGAGCAGTTATTCAAACTATCATAGATCGTCAAGCATACTGAATAACCACCGGGGTTGCTGTATACGTGGGTGGGATTGGCTGCATAACTGATCATTCCATCTCCGAAGGTCCAGTAGTAATTATAGTTCGGACTTCCGTTCGAATAGAAATAGAAGGTGTTCAGACTATCGAAATACTGGAATTGCGCATTACAGTTTCCGATAATATTTCCGATAATAACTGTGTCGCAATAGGTGGCCGTGCATCCGAAAGCAGAGTCAATGATGGTGAGGCAGACATAATAAGTGCCGTTCTGTGCATATTGATGAACCGGATTCATTTGCGTTGAATTGGCCGAACCATCACCAAAATTCCAATAGTAATTCGTTGGACTTCCTACTGACTGATCGGTGAAATAAACGGTATTGTTAGCTCCTAAATTAGAAGTAAAGTAAGGCTGACAGGCACTGATGGGTCCTGCAATATACACCTGCTGACAGGTAGAGTCCATACATCCATTGCTGGTGGTAATGAAGAGACAGGCTGTCCAATAACCCGAGCTGGGAAATGTATGAACCGGATTTTGCCCTGTAGCTGTTGTGCCATCACTGAAATACCAGGCCCATGAACTTACATTTCCTCCTGTAGCAGACCCAAAGAAGGAGCCTGTTCCATTAGATGATTGATACGTAAAGCTGGCATTACAATTTCCGCTTCCGGTAATCGTCACGACATTACAAACAGTATCGATGCAATTGTTAAAAGTTAAAATTGTCAGACACACTGTATAGGTACCGGGAGTAGCATATGCATTTGAAGCAAATTGCCCTGTGCCGGTATTGCCATCGCCAAAGTCCCAGAAGTATGACGCGACACTTCCGGTACCTGTATTGAATCCGTTGAAGTACCCGGTCCCGTTCGCTTGCTGAATGCCAAAACCGGCCTGACAACCTACAGGCAGAAGATTTGAAACCGAATCACAATACGTATCGAAGCAATTATTCGCAGAATCAATTACAGTAAGGCATGCCAGGAACGTACCAATCGTATTATATTGATGAATAGTATATGGCTGAGTAGAAGAATTGCCATCACCGAAATTCCAGTAATAATAATAGTTGGGATTATAAGAAGTCGGGAAGAACCATGTCATTCCTGAACTATCAATAGCAGTAAATCCTGCATTACAATTGCCGGTTCCCTGAATAACAATTTGAGTACAATACGTGTCATTGCAGTTACCTGAAGTATCACTCACTGTTAAGCAAACCGTATAGATTCCGGGTTGTGAAAACTGATGTGATGGACTGGTAAGCGTAGAGGTAGTTCCATCGCCAAAGTCCCAGAATACTTGTGGGGTAAGACCAGTTGAAGTATTGATAAATTGCACATTATTTCCCTGAATATTGGGAACGAAACCGGCCACACAATTGCCCGAACTGTTAATGGTTATGGAGTCGCAAAAGGTCGACTGGCAACCATTCAAACTATCAGAAATTGTTAAACAGGTCATCCAAATTCCCGGACCAAATGTATGTGTCGGATTTGAAGACGAAGAAAAGGTCCCATCTCCGAAATCCCAGAACATATTCGCGTAATTTCCGCTACTTGAATTGGTAAATGCTACGGTAGATCCTGATTGTACAGTGAAGTTAAAATCCGCTACACAAGGAGATCCATTCTGTATAAAAATTCCTCCGCAATACGTATCAGTACATCCGTTCCCTGTTGTAATTGTTAAGCAAACAGTATAGGAGCCGGGTTGTTGAAAGGTGTGAATGGGATTTGCAAGAGTAGATGTATTCCCGTCATCAAAATTCCAGAAGAAAGTAGCATTCGCACCTACCGATAAATTATCGAAATAGATCATGTTGTTACTTAAATTATTTGGTGAAAAATAAGCCTGACAACCGCCGGTGTTGGCGATGACCAGTGTATCACACATATAAGACTGACATCCGTTCAAGCTATCCCAGATCGTTAAACAAACACCGTAAATTCCGGGTGCATACGTATGCGTGGGATTCGCAGCAGAGGAGGTGCTGCCATCCCCAAAGTACCAGCTTACATTTGCAAAGTTTCCTGTACTGGTATTGGTGAATGCAACTGTTGTTGCTGTTTGCTGCGTCATTGTAAAGGAAGCAGTGCATTGTGCCGAAGCATTTTGCCAAAAGCCGGAGACGATCAGGGCAATCAGCAGGAGTAAATTTTTAGTTTTCATAATAAATGCGTGTTTTGGATTGTCAACGAAACAAAAGTACCGTTCTGTTACGTACCGGTAAAAGGCTTTTTAATAAAATATTACGTGTTCAATTTTAGAAATTATCGACTTCAATAAAAAACTTTTGATTTTACCACGGAGATACAGAGGCACAGAGGTTCACGGAGATATTATAAGATAAATTAGTTTAAATATAATATAATCAATTATATATATCTAATTTTAGAGAGAGTAGTTTGATAAAAAATTAGGTTTTTATGGATTTGGGGAGTTTGGAATTGACCCAGTTTCCGTAATCGATGATGACGGCATCTTCACGGGAATTATTACGTGTCCAGTCCACAAATGACTTCATCTTTTCGAGCAATTTGGGTTCATTTTTATAATCTGCCGTATTGAGCATTTTACGGAGGATGTCCAGAATTTCCTTTTCTTCCCGATGGCTATCCTGCAGGAGTAAATTTTTATATTCCTTTTTAAGACGCGTCATCTTATATTCTATCACATCGCTTTGCTGTAATTCATATCTGTTGAGCAATTCTCCCACGGAAATCTTTAAGCGAAGGGAAGGATCCGCGCTCCTAAATCCGTCCAGCAAGGCTAATTTCCCGAAATGCCGGATCGCCTCCTTATACTGTTGCTGATCGAAGTGGAGGACGGCGAGATTAAGGTACACGAACCAATGGTAATAATCGTTGGCCTTGATGCGTGCCTGATCTTTCAGATCCTCGAGAATGGAGATCGCTTTTTCAGGCTCCAGTACGGAATAGTTGATCACGAGCGCATTGTAATAAAAGAAGAAATACTTATCAAACAAGAGCTGGTTGAATTCATCCATGGCTGATTTCAGACGTTCTGCCCATTGCAGACTTTGTCGCAGCTTATCCGTCTTAAAGAGCGAATTCACAATATAAGTGAGCATCTGCAACTTGGTATCATGATTGCCACGATTAAACAACTTATCTTTTTCAAATTCCTGAAGGTTTTGAGCAGGTACTGTTCGAGGGGTTTATACTCGTGGCGTTGCAGCAATACCTGACTAACGGCTCGGTAGATACGAAAACGGAGTAAAGGACTGTTTTTAAGATCACGGTTCTTGATAAAATCATCGGTGGATTGCTTCAGAAGATCCAGGAGCGGGTTGGTGTCATGTGAGAAATTCTGTGTGGTTTTCAGACGGAAGGTTACTACTGCCAGCAGGTCATCGATCGCCCGAAGATCTTCCAGTCGTCGCCGGTTTTCCTGCCGCTTCTCTATATAGACTTCCGGGTTAATTTGTAAAGATTCATGCGAGAGACGGATGTACTCCCCATAAATAATATCCAGCAATTCATAATTTTCAATGGCTCCGGCACTACGTTCAGCACGGCGTAGGTAATAGCGCGATTCCTCGAGGAGATTCCGTCCGAAGAAATGCTTGTAGAGGGCCAGCATTTGACTGGCATGAATAAAATCATCTTCCTCATAATGCAGTACGGAAAGCGATTTGTTTATATCGGACAGCAAGCGGTTGCGCAACCGATACCAGACATTTTTAGACTCCACCGGATAGAGCTTTTGAAGAAAGATCTCCTCCTGTTCCGGGTCTTTCTGAAGCCTTAAAAAATCGAAGAACCGAACATCCTTTCGATCGAAAGCTTGTTGTGTACGTGCAGCAAACAGCTTGTAAAAGCGAACTTCTTCCTTGTTCATCGATTTTACCAATTTCGCTAAATGATCCATCTTCTGTATTTTGGACGCGTAAGATATTAAAAAAAATTGTTTTCTCATACCATATCTTGTCCTTAGTTTTGATTTATACTTTACAAAACCAATTATGAAACGTCTGCTGAATCTCATTTGCTTAGGGCTGTTCCTCCTGTCAGGGCAGGTCCTGGCACAGCTTCCTCATTTGAGGGTGAGTGCACTTAACAACTGGCCGGATACAGTATATAATAATCAAAATGTGGCGGTAAGTGCCGTCGTGGAGAATGTAGGCAGCGCGGCATATCAGGGTCCGTTACAAATCGTATTGCAGACAGATAGCGGGACTTTTTCCTATTTATATTTCAATCAAAGTACATCCGTTTTAATCTTACCGGGTGATACGATTGTCTTCTCCCCGCCAAACGGTTATATTTTTGACAGCACGGTTTTTCGTCCCGGAAACAATGTCGTGGTGGTTTGGCCACATAGTGCACAGGCCATACAGGTGGACACCTTTCTTGTGACTACCTATTTCATACAGAGCTTGTTCCAGGGAATTAATGATCCCAAACCCATCCCCGGATTAAAATTATTCCCTAACCCTGCCCATCATGAAGCCGTAATTACAAGTCCTGAAATTGGGCTTGAGGGCGTAAGAATTTTAAATAGTATGGGCAAGGAAGTTTGGTCCTTACAAGGCGAAAACATGTACAGTATAGCACTTCCCGTACAGCAGTTACCTGTAGGGCTCTATATGATAGAAATAACCGGCAACGGAGGCCAGCGTTCCGGATATAGATTGTTGAGGCAATAGTTAGGTTAGATTCTTTTCGTTTAGAAAGAGCCGTGGACGCCCCACACAGAGGTGTTCCACGGCTTTCTTGTTTTATTTTATGGAATGTTACGAATATTTCTTATTTTTCGGGGATAATGGATTGAAGAATTAACCCGGATTGAGTAGATCACGCTATTCAAACGAATAAATTTTGCTAGATGAATTTATTTTTAGTTCAGCCTTACTCTATTGAAATGATCCAACTATCATTTTTTAAAGGCTTGCTTTCCTTATTCGAAATGAGCTTAAAAGCGATTGTCCAATTAGATACTTCATTCAATTCAACTAATTATGAATACATTCCTTAGAAAAGTCAGGATTCCGGTTTCATTGTTTTTGATTGTTGCAATTCTTAATTTAAGTATTGGTTGCAATTATTACAAAGTCCGGAGTATTGATGAACTAACGGCTTCCTTGAGCAAGGAAAAAATACAATCGTATCAAAAGCTTCACAAGTACATTGTCTTGCATACTGCTGAAACGAATTATCATATTACGGATATCAGCATTGACAGTACGAACAATTTCATGAAAGCGAAATTGCTCCCTTGACTAAAAATCACATGCTTTACAGTAGTCCTTCCGAGGCAAAGGGCAGGTACAAGTCACGAACCGATAAGGGGGTGCTGGATGAAGTACATTTATTTATCAATACTTATGTGAAGGCAAATGAAGAAGGTGTGATTAATATACCGCTAACTTCTCTCAGTCGTATGGATATCGTTGAACCGGATTACGGAAGGACTATCGCCAGCTATGTATTTGGTGCCATCGGAATAACAGTGGGTATATTGGCCATTATATCAGTAATTATTTTACTTACGAAATCTTCCTGTCCTTTTGTTTATGTTGATAACGGTAATGGATATACGTTTATCGGGGAGATGTACGGCGGTGCAATTTTCAAGCCACTTCAACGGGATGATTATATGCGACTCTGTACCCTCTCTGATACTACTACCACTTTAAAAATTAAAATAGCAAATGAACTGAAGGAAGTTCAATATACCGATCAGGCGCAATTGATTATAGCCGAACAGTTGGACAATAAAGAAACAGTGATGGATGCGAAAGGTCACCTGTTTACGCTGGATCAGCCGGTACTTCCCCGGAAAGCGATGTTGAATGAAAAGGCAAATGTTACTTCCTCCGTCACCTCCCTGGATAGTTCTTTCTGTCTGTTCAACGATGAATCTAAGGCGGACTTGCAGAATGATCTCCACCTTTTTTTCGCGAAAGAGGATGCGGTTACTTCCGGCAGACTGATACTAAAAGCAAAAAATTCATGGTGGCTGGATTTTGCATTTACCAAGTTCACCGAATTGTTTGGAAGCTACTATCCCACTTTTGTAGAAAAGCAACGTACATCTTCCCGAGAGAAATTGATGAGATGGTCGGCTGATAATGGCATTCCACTTTCCGTTTATATCAAGACCGATACAACATGGGAATTACTGGAGCAAATACCCACTTCCGGACCCATGGCCTTGCGCACATTTTGTGTCCCCCTTGATTTAAAAAAACACAAAGGGAATACGGTAGAGGTAAAAATCAGTTGCGGATTCCTCAATTGGGAATTAGACGAGGTGTCAATGGATTATTCAGAACAGCAACCCGTGGTATATCATCAATTGAATCCGGAAAGTGCCATAGATCAGGATAACATAAATTGTACAAAGCAGTTGTTGAAAGCAGATCAGGACTACCTCGTACAACCGCTGCCGGGACAGGAATGTGTACTCACCTATCAATTGCCCGCGTTAAAGAAAGGAGCTCACTACGATGTGTATTTACACAGCAATGGTTACTACGAGCATGTAAGAGAATATACCGGTATCCCTGATCGGAAGTTACTGGAATCTTTTAAAGCCCCGGCCGCATTCAATAAATTTATGCATCTCTTGTATAAGAAAATGAAGGCCAATCACCATGAAAGCATTGCAAATGTCCGTTAACGAGCAACAAGAGGCGACCATGGTCATTGAAACGAACGAGAGGCCATACGCGGTTTCTGAAGATACATCAGGAAGTTCTTCTAATGCACAATTCCATCGCGAGGACTCGCAATCAAATCGCCACCAGGTCCAAGGCTGGAATCTTTTTCTGCTTAAGAGGAAGTTCCGTCTTCAACTCGTAAAGTTGGTGCTGCAACGGTATGGTTTCAGCAGACAAGCAGTTGCTGTCTTGCGTAATTTGAAAAGGAAGAACATACAAATACACGGACCAACGGCATTTAGAAAATGGGTTCATGCTTCAGGGAAAAACTATTTTTATTTGTATGCTGCCGGCTTTCCATCAATGGCATTGCAACGCATGCTGCAGCAGGAGATGGATCGTCTGGATCAACCGGAGACCTTGCAGTTGCGGTTTGCGTTTTTGGCGATCACAAAAAAATGTGCGCTACGCTGTGAGCATTGCTTTAAATGGGATAACATTAATCAGAAGGAAGTACTCTCGTATCCGGATTTAAGAAATATTGTTTTGAAGTTGATCGATACAGGAATAACGCAACTGCATCTGAGTGGAGGAGAGCCCCTGCTCAGAGTTAAGGAGATCGTTCAACTGGCAAAGGAGTTTTCCGCTATCCTTGATATCTGGGTCTTGACTTCCGGTTTTAATGGTACGGCTGAGAACATATCACTTCTAAAAGATGCCGGTGTTTGCGGTATGGTAGTTAGCCTCGATCATTATCTGCCCGGAAGAACATAACCGCTTCAGGAATCATACAGGGTCCTTCGAACAAGCAGTGAATACCATACATTTTGCCCGCGCACTGGACATGCCGGTAGCCCTTTCGGTTTGTACAACGAGAGCCTTCTGTACGGAAGAGCATCTGCACAACTACCTCGACCTGGCGCAGCGGCTGGATGTTTCCTTTGTTCAATTACTGGAGCCCAAAGCCGTTGGAAATTATTCCGGAAAAGATGTGTTACTTCAAGAGCATCATATTCGCCAACTTGAATCTTTTTACCTGAAGTACAACAGAGATGTTAAGTACAGGAACTATCCCATCCTCGTTTACCACGGCTATTATCAACGCAGAAGCGGATGTTTTACAGCAGGCAACCGTGCATTATACATCGATACCAATGGCGAAGCCATGAGCTGTCCTTTCTGTCAATGCTCCTCCGGCAATTTGTTAAGAGAAGATGCCAAGACGATCATCTCCAGGATGCGAATGAAAGGATGTGCTTCCTTTGGAATAAGTACTATTTGAATCATTAACCCCTGATGATTTGAAAATTTGAAAATGGGTTGATTTGAAGATGGGATGAATGATGATTTGAAGATCTCCCTATGCGGGAGACAGGTTTGATCGCGATGTTGTGCGATGGGATGATTTATTTTAAATTCACGTCTCCCTTCCTTTATATTACGAAGCATTATCGAGGGAGGCTGTGGCTTCCAATCTTGCCGTCCGTTGATGTGGCAAAGGTGGGGTTCATGCTTTGCAATCCACTCGGGATCTTCACTTTGTTATGGTCTGCGGCTCATCAATTTTGTATTCATTTGTCAGGTTTTTTCTTGGGTTTCTGTGATAACCGGAAACCCGAAACCTATTTATGATCAGCAAATCGAGAGTGGTTTATAGTTTATTGATTATTTAACATTAAAAACATTTTGTTTTTAGTAATTTAATTCTAATTTTGATTCAACCTAAACTTTATTACCCATGAAAACTCAACACTTTCTTCGCCATGGTCTTTTAATAATTTTACCACAACAACGACATTTATAGTTCAAGCACAAACTCCTTTAGATGCCTACGTCACCACTACAATTCCTGTAAATGATAGTGTAGTTGGGACGATGTTTATCACTTTAGCCGATACCAACCAAGTTGATTTGATAGAGATAAAACTGGGTTCCAACTCAGGAGTAAACGACCTGTTTAACTACAGTTTTGCTTATGACCAAACTACCGGTCTTCCTGCAGGATATGTGTGGAGCAGGACAGGCAATAAACTTATTTTGCAACTCGGAAGTTTTGCATACTCGGATGTTCAGTTTGGAAGTGTGAGAGTAAAACAAAGCAACGGCACCTTTAGCGATGCTTTTGCTTTTGTGACGAATTAATAGTTAGGAAGTCCAATGTGCCATTTGAAGGGCAGTGGTTGGAAAGAGGTGGTGCTTTGTTAAGAATGGAGTTAAGAGTTCCCTAAAGTTGAGTATGGTTTTCATGATGGGATGTTTGTTGAGATGATTTATTTGAACGACTCTTCATGGAGGTCGTTATTTGATTACCATCATTAGTTTGTAATTGTATATTCTAGTACGTAATTGATACAACCCTTCAAAAACATGTAACCCATGAATCATTTCGTCTATTTCTTAAAAATGACCTTATTCCAAGGTGCTTTCAAATTTCTTGCTTGTGTAATTCTTTTGTTGTTCTTTTCTACTTCATCTTTCGCCGGTAATTACACCTGGAACGGAACGACAAACAATAATTGGGGCACGGCTTCCAACTGGTCAGGCGGGATTGTCCCCGGGGCTAACGACACTATCACCATCAATTCTGGAAAACCCAACCTGAAACTGGATCAGGATCGAACTGTAAACAGGATTGTTCAGAACGGAAGTACTATCGATTTAGACACCAACCAACTTTATGTGACCCAAAGAGCAAGCTTTAACGGGGGTGATGTCATAGGAGAGTCATTAAAATTACGGGGCACTTACGTATATTTCCAGGGAACCGATTTTAATTGTACCTTAGATGTCGTGGTAGGACAGATAAAATTTAGCGGTGGAACTTTTGACCAAACGGGAACCTTTGAACAAAACGGAGGGGCCAGCGGTTGGGGTGCGGGCGGTTGTGTTTTTAATGATTCAGTAACTATTAAAAACTCTGGGGCTACCTATCTCCGTATGGGAGAAACTACCGGTGATATCTTTAACGACAAGGTTACTTTTATCAGTACCGGCGTGTATGCTCTGCAATTGTCGTTTGGCGATACCAGCCAATATAATGGAAATGTATTTATTAATTGTACCGGCAATGGCGGCCTTAGCTTTTGTGCAGGTACCAATGCTGCTGCTATCATCGGTGCGGGGAAGACCCTTTCAGCAGGAAGCAGTGGATTGACAGCCGGAGTGATTACACTTAAAAATATTCTGCAATCCGATTCAACAACCCAATCCATCGTCACTACCGGCACCAGTACATTAAGTATGCAGGGCTGTTCAATTACCGGGGCAATTACTGTTTCCACCCCGAGTCTGTTGGTGAAGACCAGTACTTTTTACAATGCAGCCACTTTCACTAAAACCGGTAATGCTACCAATCATTGGGAAGGCGGTAATGTGTTTTATGGAACCACCACCATCAACAACAATACTACCGGATCAGGTATACTGCGCATGGCATTGCAGACGGGTGATGTGTACGCGGAAGATGTGACTTTTAATACCAGCACAGGCTATATTCAGGTGGCCTTTGCCGATACCAGTACTTTTGGCGGAGATGTGACCACAAACAATTCAAAAGTGGGATTCAGTTCAGGCAGCGGACTTCTGCTATTTAATGGAGCAGAAGATCAGGCTTTGTCCACAGCAGCCATTATTTCTGCTCAGAAATTCATGTTAACAAAACCGGGAGGGATTCTCACCACCAACCGACAAATTACCATCGACAGTGTCCTCACACTAAACGGTGGAATACTGAGTACCGATTCGCTAATCACGCTAAAAGCTCCGCAATTGTAAATGGTGGCAGTAACGTGAGCCATATTGACGGACCCGTGAAGAAATTGGGAATACGGCATTTATTTTTCCTGTAGGGGATCAGGGGCAATGGAATCCTGTTGAAATTTCAGCACCTGCTCAAACTACGGATGCATTCACCGCCCGTTTTTATCTGGAAGGACAACCCTATGGTAGTGCAGCAGATACCACCATTCGTTTATTAAATACATGTAGTTATTGGAATTTGGCCCGCACAACAGGCTCTAGTAATGTTTATGTCTCGCTTTACTGGGACAGTATTGCCTGTGGTTTATACGATACAACAGGATTAATTGTAGCCGCATTGAATGGCACAACCTGGAAAAATGTAGAGAAAGAAGGCATCACCGGAAATGTGATGGCAGGTAAAATCAAGAGTTTTACTTTAACGAATTATTACTCTTCATTTACCTGGGGATATGAACCTGATCCAGGCCAGCCAATTATTATCCCTATTAATCCCGTGCTAAATACCACCACTTCAGATCCTTCCTGGAATCATCCCATCTCTGAGGATTATTTTGGTTACAATGGCTCCAGTGTATTAGATGAAGGACAATATTGGTCTGATCTCTCTTCCAACGCTGTTTTATTGCACAATGGAATCAGCAGCATTCGGCATAATGGTGGAACGAATGGTAATTACTGGGATTGGCGAACAGGATGGTTTATTCCGGAAAATGAACTGCCCAATGATTGGTTTTACCTGAAACGATCGCATAAAAAACCGTTTCCTGATTTGCTTCCCAATGGAACTTTTGTAAATGAAATGCAGTATTTTAAAATAAGTAATGATGCTGTTGCCGGGCGACCCATTTTCCAATTCAACAATCTGACATCTGGCTTTAACTACGAACTGGCGAGCCTTTACAGAGCGCACGAGTTGAATCTACCTGTTAAGTATGTAGAATTAGGAAATGAGTTCTATTTTAATGATGAGCATTATAAAGAAGTATTTCCCTCCTCTTATGATTATATTAACTATGCTAATGCATTTACTGATGCTTTAAAAAGCAAGGTGCCTTTGCAGATGTTCAGGTGGCGGTAGTTGGATCATCGTTTAGTGAAAACTCGGCCGGACGTAGATCACTCTGGTTGAAACAATACTTTCCAAAATACAAAACGTCACAAACCGTCCTGATGCCATCACCATTCATGAATATTACACCAGTGGATTGAGCAACCCTATTGATTTTGGTCCTTATAATATCGGACAAATGTTCATCAAGCCTTTTATAAAAGGTGACGATCTTATCGCTAATGAACTGCAGGCTGTTGAAGACAGAAGTAGTGCATTAGGTTTGAATCCTCCTTTAGAAGTCTGGCTCACCGAGTATAACATGAATGATGATGTAAGTAATAATGTAGGGACATGGGCGCATGGATTATTCAATGCGATTCAAACATTGAAGTATCTGGAATCACCTTTAATCACTCATCTGAGCTCACATGCCATGACATCAGATGCAGTATATGGCAATATTTTTGAATCGAACAGGGGTTTTCAAAACCTTGCAGAGGGACAGTTACCTGAAAATGTTAAATTAGTTGGTGCCGGTAACTTCGAAACTACTCCATACGGCTTTACAGCTTCCGGTGCCGCACAAAACGAGATTGTATTGGCGATGAAAGGAACTGGGATGGAAGCGCATAGAATTGATTTCAGTCCAAATTCTACAGCAATAGGAAATATTAGTTACTTTGATGTAAATGGAAATTATGTAACCAGCAGTAATTTGTTGAATCTATATGGATGGTCATTTGAAAAGGAGGAAGGTTTGAAGCTATCATTTTAAATTTGGGACAAGCTTTTTATTCGATAGGCAATCCATCAGATTTAACTTCTATAAATTCCATAACAAATGTACCTCAAAGTATGGTACAATTAACTACTATAGATCCAACTACAGGTTTAGGAAGTGTCGTAAAACTTCCCGTGGCAAATCAGCTTAATAATAATTTATATACAACAGGCGAAATTAATATTGCTAATGGAGTGGTATCAATTCCTCCTCACTCGCTTACTCGAATCATCTACAGAAATCCCGGTACAATCACAGTTCGTTTAACCGATGATGAAATCTGTGAAGGGACAACTACCTCTGTTCTGGTTCAAGGAGCAAATTTTAATTCAACTATTACATTGGAGGTAAAACAAGGATCTACAACCGTTTATTCTAATAGCATTTCTGATTCACTCTTCCATCTTCCTACTAACCTGGATCCGGGTACATATACCCTTTTCGCCAATGATGGCAGTGTCACATCCGATCCTGTAAATTTAATTATTCATCCTGCAATCAGCGTTATGGCAACTGCCGAGACATCTGAACCATGTGCCGACATCCCTGAAATCACATTAAGCGCTAATGTAACGACATCAAATCAAAACTCTAATCTTAGCCACTCCTATTCTTATCTTTGGGTTCCTGATGGCGAAATAACAGATCATAATCCTTTTCAACAGTCTATTAATATTAATAACATTAATATGAAGACGAATGCTTATCAGGTATTTGTTTACGATGGATATTGTTGGGCAAGCAGTAATATAATTGAACTCGACCGAGGTCCGGTAAGTGTTGATTTAGGCAATGATTTTACGGTATGTGACAATAATGTAGATTTTGATTTGCGAGCAAATACTACTTTATCACCTATGGTGAATACCGGGACCTTACATTATAAATGGTATGAGAATAATATTGAAATTCCTTCTGCAACCACAGCGGACATAACAGTGCCGAATCCAGGTATAGGAATAGTACCTTGGACTTACAAGGTGCAAGTATGGTCTGACAACGGGGTAGATAACAACGAAGGATGCCCACAATGGGATGAAATTACAGTGAATGTTGTACCATGTTGCAGTTGTTCTTCTGTTGTAGAATTAAATCCACATGCTTATTCTGTATTTTTAGAAACTGTTGAAACGGTATATAATGTTTCACATATAGAGGATTTGATTAGTGCAATAGATAATTCCACTACATTAACATATTTACCTGATGCACTCCACCAAAACGGTTACTATTTCTCCGGGAAGTTCTGGAACTCCCACTATCTGTATAAATGGTGAGTTTTGGGTAAAAAATTTCGTTAATATAAATAGTGATCCCATTAATACAATAATCATCCAAAACTGTACATTACGTTTAGGTGAAGATGCTAAAATTAAAGTAAGAGGTGTGACGAAGTTAATTTTAAAAGGATGCCTGGTTGAATCCTGTAGTACATCCACCATGTGGGATGGCCTTTACGTTGACATCTATGATCAGGCGGCAAAGGAACCTGTGTTGGAGATTACAGAATCTCTTATATCTTCTAATCGCACCATTATCCGTGATGCAAAAAACGCTCTGGTACTTCGCAGAGATTCACCATTTGATATAGATAAATGTGATTTTGAGGATAATTATGTAGATGTCCTGATGGAGAAGTATACTAAAACGACTAACTCTTCTACAATTAAGAGTTGCACGTTTACCAGTACCGGAACTTTGAATGATCCTATTTATAACGACCTGAAAAGAGCAGCCTTTGAAATGAAAGAAATTGAATGTTGTACTATTGGTGCAGCTGTAAACGGTAGCGAGAATGAAATAGAGAATTCACTCTATGGAATTTATAGCAACAACAGTAATTTCAAATTATTAAACACTGAAATTCATGATATTTTGGATGATCAAACAACTTCAGATTTAGAAGGAAGTTGTATAGAATCCCTTTCAGATTTTGATATTAACAATCGTTTAATCGAAATTGGTGATGGCTCTGAAGAAGGAAGAAATTTGTTCTATCGATCCATGAACGGAATAAAAGGCACAGGTGAGATGGGTTATATCATAAAGAAGAATACATTTGGAACTATTAATGGTGTGTCGGAATCAATATTAGATTATTGCATAAGTTTGGATAACAACAATTCACTAAACAAGGAAATTCAAATCAATAATAATAATAAATTCTACGATTATACCTTTGGCATTGCTATTTACAATCCTCTGGGAAAAATCACCATCAAAGGCAATGATTTTTCTAATGGGGTTTATACTGACCCACCACAAGGATTTGAAGGCACAGCAATCAATGTAAATCGGATTACCCCTGCTGCTCTTTGGGGATCAGAGATCAGTGATAATACTATAGGTGAAACATCAGGCCCTGGTACGGTAACGCCCAAACAACCACGCATCGGAATTCGCTTGTCACAAATAAATAGTGTTAAAGTTGAAACAAATGATATATTCTTCACGCATAACTCCGCCCCAACCGCACAGCATCTTGGCATATGGGCAGAGAATTGCAGTGAGCTGAGAATTGCCGATTTTAATAAAATAGATAATTACTTCCCCAATTTTCAAGCTGTATTAGCATCAATGGTAACCGGACTTAGGTTAGATGCTTCTCCTTTTTCCTGTACAGAGCAAAATATATTTACAAGGATGAGTATTGGTATGCATATCACAGGAAATTCAATGTTCAATTCTTTGTACAAAAATGAATTTGCTGAGTTTGATCAAGGGGTGTTTCTTGATAATACATTTATAGGTTCAAGTATTGGAACACAGGACCCTCCCGGATCGGGAAGTGGTAATGTGATGCGAAATAAATGGACTTGTAGCAGTTGTGGAAGTTTAACTTTCAACAGGATTACCGGTACTATCACAAGTCCACTAGATTGGTACCACGATGCCGGTTCAACTAGCGATCCTGAATTTCCGGATAATTCGGTTTCAGGTGGATTATTCTCAGAAATAGAACTAACAGGAACAGTTTCCGACGATAGTGAATGTCTATTACCGGCTTTTCCATTAGAAGAGGAGGATACCGGTTTACCTCTAACCCTACGCATCCGTAACGAAACATTAGGTGGCATAGTTACAGATTCCATCCGTTATCCTAATGGCTACCATGGTGAGTTCCGCTATACTGCAAGGCAGATGGCATTTGGCATTTTGAAGAAAAATGCCGATCTTATAGAAATGGATGATGACAGTGATACTTCCTTTGTAAGTTTCTACAATGAAACAGTAGCAAGCAACATAAACAAAATCGATTCACTGGAAACTTTGTTGTCAAACAAGTTATTCGTTGAAGCAGATACTCTACTCAATCATTTTACTGACACCAACACCATTGAGCATAATTACAAACGGGTTTACCGCTTATACATTAAACTTCAACTTTATGGAGATACAAGTCTTACTAATTCAGATTGGGATGAATTGTATGCAATTGCCATGTTGCATCCATTAACAGGGGGGCACGCGGTATATGTCGCGACGTAATATACTTAAACTCGAAGTACATGATGATGAACTTTCCTCAGCAAGATTAATGCAATTCCCGCAAGGAAACGACAAGGCAGTAAATTGCTCCTTTATCCAAATCCGGCCAACCAATATGTTATCTTAAAATAATATACCGGGAACTGTGAAAGTATTTCTAAAGTTGTTATTTTTGGATATAACAGGGCGTGAGGTGCCCAGGTAAACAATACTGTAATAATAGACACTTGGGCCTTAATAAGCGGCTTATATTTTGTAAAAGCGAATGTTGAAGGAAAATGGTTTAATGGAACTTTTATAATATCTCATTAAGATGAAAAGGTACACAATAACCATTTTTATTATTTTGCAGTTGATTTCTGCAGCTGATGTTAAGAGTCAGTTCAATAACAACCATTGGGTGTTTGGTGATAGTGCATATATAGACTGGAGCAATCCATTATCACCAGTTGTTGGTAGCGGAGCCTTTTTTAATTATAGGAATGGAAGTTCAACCATTGGAGACAGTTCGGGTTGTATCTTACTTTACGAGGGCTAATAAATAATAAATCGCCGCTAGATTGTTATATCTGGAATAAATATCATCAAAGAATAGGCGACTCGACAAAAATTTACGGTGGCTTATGGTACCATTCAAGCATGTTTATTCCGCACCCCGGAAATGATTCAATAATCTATTTGTTTACAATGGAGTAACTCAAGCATCAGTATATAAGGCTTTATTCATCTACCATCAATTACAAAGGAATAATGATTCGGGGGTTGTATTACAAAAGAATTTCCAATGGAATACACTGCCTGCCTTTGATGCCTTGATGGGTGTAAGGCATGGGAATGGCAGAGACTGGTGGGTGGTTTCTCAACGATATACAACAAGTTTCACACCTTCAAATGCCTTTTATTTTTATCAAGTTACACCTCTGGGTATATCAACTCCATTTTCACAAAGCATAGGCTCCTTACG
>JADKIC010000020.1 GCA_016721435.1 Bacteroidota bacterium | reverse complement strand
ATGAGTTGTATAGTAATGTACCGGTGTCAGAAAATACATGCACAGGGAGAGGTAATGGTGCTTATCGGAGATCCGTCACCAAAATCCATGCATAGGATCCGGAATCTGAGGTGATTAGTAAATGTTACCTGATGAGGTGGTGAACCAAAATCAGGTCAGTGGTGAAAACTGGTTTGAGGCAAACCAAATACTATAACGTTTTTACTTATAGAGTCCTTACAGCCGTAATTGCTTGATTACTTCAATTGAACAGTAAAATCCCTGCTGTTGTGGTAACCTCAGGTTGATTTTGCAAGGTTGCCTGAACCGGAAAATTTGGCAGATTTCATTTCCATTGATTGATGGGATCGATAGTCCGAACTGCTGTTGTCCGTTTAAAGAAATGGTATCTCCTACACAAGTCGAATCGGTTATGAAATCAGAAACCGGATTGGGAATCACTTCTGCAATAAGAGTGTCGTTTAAAGAACATCCATTGTTTAAATTAGTGTATGTTAAAATAACAGTTTTTAAACCGGAGAATGTATAGGTATGCGAAGGTTGGGCTTGCAAGGAGGAGGTGGAATCACCAAAATCCCAATTGTAGCCCGGGTTGGTAACCACACTTCCCAGAGGAGAAAAGTTAAAACTATTTGGATTTCCAAAACAGGCTTTGGAATCTAATAGTTGAAATTCAGGTGACTCATCTACAGCTATTAATTTAATAATACTATCCCGACACCCTTGATTAGTGGTAGCAATAAGCTGAACAGGATAAGCTGCTGATTGCGAAAATATATGCTGAGGATTCTGAACACCTCCAACAATAGTACCATCGCTAAAATTCCAGGTCCAGTCAATGATTTGTGTGGAACTTATTGTGCTGCTATCAGTAAAGGTTATTTCATTATACGTACAGGCCTTGCTGGTAGTAAAGTACACTGTAGGATTTGGATACACAATGATCGTTTTGGAAATGGTATCACTACATCCATTATTGTCTGATACAGTCAATGCAACAGAATAATTGCCGGTGTCTGTATATTGATTCATCGGATTCTGATAGGTCCCTGCGGTAGCATAGGTATGACTGATGGTTGTAAGTAAACTGTCGCTTTGTCCATCACCAAAGTCCCATGTTCTGCGAATGACAGTTTCTCCATTTGCTATGCTGCTGGAATCCGTTAATACTACACCACTATTAGCACAAATGGTATCATCGTCAATGTGAAAATAAGTGGTTGCCGGAGGACCAATATGAATAGTATCCGTCATGGTGTCGATGCATCCATTAGTAGCAGTTGCAGTCAACACCACCGGATAGTCACCGGCCTGTAAGGGAGAACGCAAAAGTTGGATGAACAAGTGAGCTGGTATCGGTTGAAGTAAAATTCCATACATAGTCAATGTTAATTCCACCCTGTAGTAGAATGTTGAAATTCACGGTGTCTCAGACATGTTTGGAAACTGAAAAAAACATCGGACCCGGGACTACATTGACATATTTAAAGTAGAATCTATGCAACCGGTACTGGCTTCAATAACTGTACAGGAAAGAACCATCTGAATTATAATCTATAGTTTACCTCGGATTCCGGTTAATGTATCAAGAGGAGAAAACCCAGGACCAACTGGGTAAGCGAACCTGTTGAAGTGGTGAGTTATTCGGTGAATACAATAGATGCACCGCTAAGAATTGTTTGCAAATAGGAAATCGGAAACGGGAGGGTCATTTACTGTGATTTGACTGGTTGCTGTATCGCTACACCCTGCACTATTAATGGAGATCAGCGTCACATCATAGTTGCCTGAAGTTGTATAGATATTTGAAAGAGTACTATCACTCCCTGTTTGACCATCTCCAAAATCCCAATCATAGATAGTAGGATTTCCGGTGCTTGTGCTGGCAAATGAAGTAGGAGCAAAGGTGCAGGCAGCGGAATTGGTAAAGGAAGAAATGGGGGCTTCACTAATGTAGATGGAGTCCGTCACTAGTAGCAAAATCCGCTTACTGTATCTGTTATTGTTAAACTATAAACAAAGTTGCCGGAATCATTAAAAATGGTCAATGGGTTCATCTGAAGAAACTTCAGAAATTACATTTCCTATTTGAGGGTATTTAAACCAGGAAAGTTCGCCGGTATTGTAATTACAGGCAATACCGCCAATTTCACTTTCATTTTTCTTAATTGCATATGTCCAAAAACCGGATCCAAAGGCACCAATGGTTCCTTGGTTTTGATAGATGGGCGTAGTATTTCCCGCATTGGTACCAAGATGAAATGCATGAAACAACTTTCACCGTAGGTGTTGCATTGCAGTATCCAGTTTCCGGCTTCATTGATCATATTGATTTTTCGATAAGCATACTGCGTGCTAAACGTGAAATCAGAAATTTGAACAGGTGTTGAAGTTACCGCATTTCCAAAATCAATATCGTTATTGGTGATGCGCTTACAGGCAATATACCCGTACATATGTCCGCAGTCGTTCACCAATGCAGTAGTTATTGGGCTGGTTCCGGGAACAGCAATATTATAGCCGGCCGGAGTATTGTTGGTAATGGATGTTCCGAAATTGATTACCGTGACATTGCCACCCGAAATGTTTGCTATGAGTACGATAACATCGTTTCCATTTTTTAGGTCCATATTGGAGGGTGACGCAATAATCCCGGAGGTAATGTTACCGCAGTAGCTGTAGGTGTATTTAAAAGACTGTTTCCAAATGAAACTCTTGTCAATTGTCCAAACACGGTATTTATTAAACCATAGTAATTTCCATTTTCATAGAATAATATGAAGTCCTGGTTACCGGATCCAATCATTCCACCTACATCGCCGAGATTGGTAAACACAGGAGTGTTGGAGAGGGAATTTCCGTACTCAATCCTGACTAAACTTGCAAATGATTTTAAATTGAATCCAATATAATTATTGTTTTCTTTCATGAAATCTATCCCGGTACTTGTAGCAATTTCTGTCGGATATGTTCCCGTGATTCCTCCCGCAGGAACAAAACGCGTATCTGCAGCATTAAAATCCCAACTATAGGATAAATTACTTCCGGTAGAGGTATTTGAAAATAAAACTGAAGTACCTTTACAAGCGGAGTCGGGAGCAGTGAAGGATGGTGTAGGGCATTGTGCCGCCATTTCAGTTCCCGAAAGTGATAAGATGAAGATAATTACTGCGTATATTCTGTTCATCTTGTTGGTGTTTGGTAAGTCAAAGATAAGAGTATGCATATGATCCGTTTGGTGCTGGCCACAAATAACCCGCACAAAGTGACAGAAATACGAAAAATCCTCCCCGAAAGTTTCGAATTGCTCGACTTAAGGCAGGCCGGTGTGACAGAGGATTTACCCGAGACTTCCGGTACAATTGAGGGTAACGCGATTCAAAAGGCTTTGAGGGTTTGGGAATTGATTGGTATGCAATGTGTTGCGGATGATAGCGGTTTGGAGGTGGAGATGCTGGGTGGAAAACCGGGTGTCGATTCAGCTCATTTTGCAGGTCATCCTCGTAACGATGGTCGCAATATTATTTATTTACTCGATCAGCTCGAAGGTGGTCAAAATCGTCGTGCCAGATTTCGGACTGTTCTGGCTTATGTTCAAAATGGAGAGGTCTTTACCTTTGAAGGGACCGTTCAGGGTGTAATTTCCAACGCGCAACGAGGGACAGGTGGCTTTGGATACGATCCGGTCTTTGTTCCGGATGGCTATGAGAAGTCTTTTGCTGAATTGCCTGCCGAAGTGAAAAACTCGATTTCTCATAGAGCAAATGCATTGAAATTATTTCATGATTTCATCGTTAAACGGTAATTTTCCTGAAGTGTATTTGGAATTTATTTTCAACAGTTAATGCCTGAAATCTGTTCCTCGCCTCCGGTCATAGCCGATTCTAATTTCCTACCTTTGTTCTCCATGGAAAAATTGCGTATCGGAGTCGTCTTTGGTGGCTGTTCCCGTGAAAGAGAGGTTTCTTTTGCAGGTGGTCGCACAGTTTATGATAACCTCAACAAGTCAATCTTCGAGCCTATCCCCTTGTTTGTGGATAGTTTCGGTAATCTCATTCTTCTGACCTGGGAGTTCATCTACAAAGGCAGCATCCGCGATTTTTATCCTCCCGCAGAACTGATTCCTCCTTCAGCGCATGCTTTCCAGGTTTATGCAGAATCATTGGGCGACCTCGATCGTCAGGAACAAGTAAAGCTCATCAATAAAGTGGGCTCCAGAATTGAACCGACTGCACTCTCTTCCATTATCGATATGGCTTTTTTATGCCTGCATGGCAGTGACGGAGAAGACGGTCGCATCCAGGGTTTGTTGGAATATCTGAGAATCCCTTATACCGGTTCCGGAATTTTTATCTTCTGCTATCGGGATGAATAAGGCGATCCAAAAGAGTTGATGAAGAATGCCGGTTTTGATGTTCCGGCGTATTGCACCATTCAGCGGGAAGAATGGCTCAAAGGAAATTGGGAAGAAATTTATTCGAAGGCAAAGCAGACAGCAGGATTGCTCTTGTAGTGAAAGCCGCCAATCAGGGTTCATCCATCGGCGTTAGTACAGGACGATATAGATTCCTTTACGAATGCAATGAACCGCGCTTTCTTCATTCGTCGTATAACTAAAAGTGAATGGGATACCATGGACTTCCAGACGAAGGTGGCCTGGGTGAGGAAAGTATCGGATATTCGTGAAGGTGTAGGGCTGCCGCTGATGATGGTAACCGTACATTTTACCATCCGGAGGAGTTGCTGAGTGTGATGCTCGACCTCTTTTCTGAAAACGATCCGGAACTGGTGCTTGTTGCAAGAGATGGAGAAAGTGCAGTGCTGGTGGAAGCATTTATTCACGGGAAGGAGTTTTCCTGTATTGTGGTGGAAGATGAGATGGGTTTGCCTGTTGCACTTCCTCCAACCGAGATCCGTAAAGGGAAAGAACTCTTCGACTATCGTTCGAAATATCTGCCGGGTTTATCTCGTAAAATCACACCCATCCAGTTGCCCGATAATGAAATAGAAGCCATTCGCACCTTGTGTGAAAAGCTCTTTACTTCATTGCATTTTGATGTATATGCCCGTATCGATGGTTTTATCAATGATCAGGGAAAGATCTTCCTCAATGATCCCAATACCACCTCGGGAATGATGCCGAGTTCTTTTTTCTTCCATCAGGCAGCAGAGATCGGAATGAATCCCTCTCAGTTTATCACTTATATTCTCTACACCTCTCTCCGCAACCGTATCAGCGATACGAAACAATACGATAAGCTGCCTGCTCTTTTACGTAAATTCGATAAGCTGATTGATACGAATCACAATGCTTCTGAAAAGCGTACCCGCGCGGCCGTTATACTCGGCGGCTATTCTTCAGAGCGACACATCTCTGTGGAAAGCGGAAGAAATATTTATGAAAAACTGGCTCCAGTGATAAGTACGAAGTGCTCCCCGTCTTCTTAACCGGAAATCAAAAACAGCACGAGCTCTATACCATTCCGATCAATGTCCTCCTGAAGGATAATGCCGATGATATTCGCGAGAAAATCCTCGATTTCCATATTCATCCGGTCATTGAAAAAATTATCGGGCGTTGCAGTAAACTTACTGACCGCTTTGCCAATTCCCGCAACCTCGAAGCCCCTCAACGTTTATCGTATGATGAACTTTCGAAGCGTTGCGATGTAGTCTTTATCGCCTTGCACGGTCGTCCCGGTGAGGATGGCTCCCTGCAGGTGGAACTCGAAAAAGTGGGACTTCCTTACAATGGTTCCGGACCGGCCTCTTCTCAAATCACCATTGATAAATACCGGACGAATGAGCTGCTGGGAAAGAATAATTTTAAAGTAGCTAAGCATTATCTGGCCAATGAATTTGACTGGCTGGCAGATCCCGCCCTATTCTTAAATACGATTTCCGAAAAATTTACGTTCCCCTTTATAGCCAAGCCGGTGGACGATGGTTGCAGCTCAGCAGTGAAGATTATTCGTTCAAGGGAAGAGCTGGAAGCCTATGTGCGTCTCGTCTTTAGAACCAATAAGGACTTGGAGTCGAATCTGGCGGAAATATTAAAAATTAAACCGAAGGAAGAGTTTCCGATAAAGCAAAATATCTTGTTCGAAGATTTGATCACTTCCAATGGTGCAAGCCGGTTTATCGAAATTACAGGAGGTATGCTCACAGCGGTCAACGAAGCCGGTCAATTGGAATACGAAGTCTTTGAAGCTTCAGAAGCATTATCAGAGGGAGATGTGCTCTCGCTGGAAGAAAAATTCCTGGCAGGGCAGGGGCAGAATATCACTCCCGCCCGGTACAGTCGTGATCAGGAGGAGAATAAATTGATTTCCTCCTATGTAAAACGTGAATTTGAAAAGGCTGCTCGTCTTCTGAAAATTGAAGGCTATGCACGTATTGATGCCTTCGTGCGGATTTTTTCTCCAGAAAAAGTAGAAGTCATTTTTATCGAAGTGAATTCACTCCCCGGAATGACGCCCGCCACCTGTATCTTCCATCAGGCGGCCATAGCACATTACCGGCCCTACGAGTTCATTGATAAAATTCTGGACTTCGGTAGAAAACGTAAACAAAGTCAACCGGCATAAATAATTTCATGAAGAAGCTATTCAAATTCATTTGCTCCCGGGTTTTCGTCATCAATTTTACATTGGCCACCTTGCTCATCTTTGTTATTTTGTTCGGCACTTATAAATGGCTGAATGGATATACGAACCATGGAGAAACAATAACAGTTCCCGATTTAAAAGGAATGAAGTTTAAAGAACTGGAAGCATTTCTCGAAGGAAAATCGTTCCAGGTGAAAGTGGCCGACTCCTCTGTCTTCATTCTGGATAAACCTCCCGGTGTAGTCATCGATCAGGATCCCGCTCCGAATATGAATGTGAAGGAAGGAAGGACGATTTATGTAACCGTAACACGTACCGTTCCACCACAGGTAAAAATTCCGAATCTCATTGATGTATCGCAGCGACAAGCCGAGGCAATTCTGGCTTCATACGGATTAAAAGTCGGACAGATCATCTACAAACCCGATCTGGCAAAAAACGCGGTTTTATCCTTAATGTTTAATGGTGCTGAAATAAAAGCCGGTGCTGATATCACCAAGGGGGCTGTCATCGATCTGGTTTTGGGAGATGGAATTGGTAATACAGAAGTGGAAGTGCCATCGCTGAAAGGGTTAACAGTTGACGAGGCCTTATTCGTATTACAAGGTTCTTCGCTCAACCCCGGCGCTATGGTTTATGATGAGTGTGGAAGATTCAGCAGCAGCAAAAGTGTATCGTCAGGTTCCTGAACCCGGTGATTCTATCTATATAAAACAGGGTGAAGCCATCGATCTTTTCTTTACCCAAACACCTGATAAGTTAAAATAATTCGAAATGATGAATAAGCAGCTCTACTCCTTGATTTTTTTATTCGCCGCCATGCTCTGTGTTACAGATGTGTTTTCCCAACATGAACGTTTGGTGCCGCTTAGAAATAATCCGGTCATTCAGAAATATCTCACTGATCATCCTGCCTCTTCTTTCCGAATGGCCAATTTAACAGATACTGTTGATCTTCCGTTTATCGATGATTTCTCTACCACCACCGTTTATCCTTCTACCGATTTATGGACCGATAATTATGTTTATATCAACAGTACCTTCCCTCGTAATCCGCTTACCATTGGTGTGGCCACTTTTGACGGATTGAATGCGGAAGGAAACCCCTACGATAATTCAGCTTCTACCATTCAGGGTGGTTGTGATACACTCACGTCGAAGTATATCCGCTTATTGACCCGTCCATCTTCTCAGGGTGGGGGAGTATATTCACTTTCCGACAGCATTACACTGAGTTTCTATTGGCAGAAGAAAGGCTGGGGCGATGGTCCGGATTCAGGAGATTCGCTCGTGCTTGATTTCTATAATCCTTCTACCAATCAATGGAGCCGTCAGTGGTTTTTACGTGGATTGATTTCCGGCGGACAGGATACTATTTTTACGAATGTACAAGTGCGGGTTACCAATGCCGTTTGGCTGCAGGATGGATTTCGTTTCCGGTTCAGGAACTATGGCTCCAGAACAGGAAGTCTGGATCATTGGCATATCGATTATATTCGCATGTACAGGGCCTACAATCAGTTTACCGGACAAATGGATACCGTTCTTTCGATGTAGCCATGACCTTGCCGGCTACCAGTCTCATGAAGGAATATTCATCCGTTCCATGGGATCATTTTATTTCTCTGTCATCCATTGATCAGGAAAATCTACTTAGAGATTCTTCAGCTATGCAATACCGTGTGAACGATCCATCTCCGGCTGATGTGGGTTTTAACAACAGGATATATAACTATAACGGGAATTATGTTTCCGGTTTTGGAGCCGATAATGGAAATATTTTTCCGGGTCGACCCAATAATATTCAATTGAAGTATGATTTTGTGGTGGATTCCATCTTTCCGAATACGCCTTCTTTGGCAGTAGACAGCAATAGATTCACAGTAAAAAATTATTTCACGAATGGTAATGCCTTCGGAGGATTAAAATCGAATGATACCGTTACCTATACACAGGAGTTTTATAATTATTATAGTTTCGACGATGGCAGTGCGGAAGTGGGGTACGATCTCATCAATGCTCCAAATGGTAAAGTAGCGCTGAAGTTCGAAATTATGAAGCCGGATACACTTCGGGCTATTCGCTATTTCTTTCTTCAGCAAGGCCCTAACGTGAGTAATAAACTGTTTTCAATTAAAGTATGGAGTAGCCTGAATCCGGAAACGGTGATCTACCAGGAATCTGCCCAACGTCCCGCTTATACCAGTGTTATCAATGGATATGCGACATACGTCCTTGATCAGATTGTCCCTGTTAGTGGAACAATTTATATCGGCTTCCAGCAAGTACTGGGAGATGGATTACACCTGGGCTACGACAGGAATACGGCTTCAAACTCAAGAATGTTTTACAATGTGGGTGCGGGATGGATACAAACTGCCATCACACCGGGTACATTCATGATGCGTCCGGTGATGGGAGATACCACGCTGTTTGTTGGAGTGCCTGAAGAGAATCCGGACAACTATAATTTCACAGTTGCTCCAAACCCTGCTGATGGTCTGGTGAATTTTATCTTCAGCAAATCAAATGGAAGTGAGCAGTTGGAGGTATGGAGTGTGGATGGACGATTGGTGCATTCCTCTTCTCTCGTTACACGTCTGGAAACAAATGCATTTTCTCCGGTGTTTATATCGTTCGGGTACGCAATCAGCAAGCAATATTGGCGCAACGCCGTTTAATAATTTCAAGATAATGATCGTTACAGGAGATGAGTTGGACGATACCTTGCCTGAGGGATCGGAAGAAGCGAGTGAGCAGGAGCAGGATGAATTATTCGAGCATTATCGGATTGTAGCAGATAAGAATCAATCGCTGCTGAGAGTCGATAAATTTCTCATCAACCGTTTACAGAATGTTTCCCGAAACCGCTTGCAGATAGCGGCAGAAGCAGGTTCCATTTTGGTCAATGGGAAAGCGGTGAAGTCGAGTTATAAGGTGAAGCCGGGGGATACGGTGACTGTCGTACTTTCTCATCCTCCCCGAGATATTGAATTATACCCTGATGATGTTCCGCTGGATATCGTGTATGAAGATGATCAGCTCTTCGTCATTAACAAACAGGCCGGTTTAGTGGTTCACCCTGCTTACGGACATTATCGTGGCACCTTAGTCAACGGACTCGTGCATATCATGTATCCCGATCTCATCGACCAGCCGATAAAATCGGAGTCTATTCGTCCGGGATTGGTGCATCGCATCGATAAAAATACTTCCGGATTAGTCGTTGTAGGAAAAACGGAGCAGGCGATGACGCATCTCTCCAAGCAATTTTTTGATCGCACCATTGAGCGACTTTACTTAGCGCTTGTATGGGGCGATTTTTCGGAAGAGTCAGGAACCATCACCGGACATATCGGGCGAAGCTTAAAAGACAGAAAGGTCATGGATGTATTTCCTGATGGCGCACATGGTAAACATGCCATCACCCATTTCAAAGTATTGGAACGTTTTGGATATGTCACCCTCATCCAATGCAAACTCGAAACCGGCAGGACCCATCAGATTAGAGCCCATCTTAAACATATTGGGCATCCGCTCTTCAACGACGAAACCTACGGAGGCAACCGTGTCCTCAAGGGAACTGTGTTTACCAAGTACAAGCAATTCGTTGAAAATTGTTTTGAGATGATTCCCCGCCATGCCCTCCATGCCAAATCCCTCGGCTTTGAACACCCCACCACCGGCAAATTCATGTTCTTCGAAAGCATCCTCCCTCCCGATTTTCAATCCGTCATCGAAAAATGGAGAGCCTATGCGTCGCATCAGAAACTTACCATTGATCAGTAATTTTAGTTGCAATCGAATTTCTCTTCACCAAAAAGGAATTGATGAATTAATGAGTTGATTGATGAATGTTTTGAAGTATTTAGAATTCTTGTGTTAAGAAAATTCCTCCGTGATCCTTAGTGCTCTTAGTGCCTCCGTGCCTGCCGACCGAAGCTTTAGCGCAGGTGGGGTTAAAAAGGAAAATTCTTTCGAAGACGAAAATCGTCATTCATCTACAATCAATTAATTCTTTTCGAAAATATAAATTATTTTAAACCGAAAGTGACTGCAAGGTGTCACTCCTACCCAGCCGCAGAGACTCCTTCGCTAAAGCTACGTGTCAAGGAGGGAGCCGCTGTAATTTCATTAATTTAATCATTCATACATCCCATCTTCAAATCATATCATCTTCAAATTTTCAAATCAAAATTTTATTGTCTTCGACGAAATACTTTCCGCCTCAGTTATTAAATTCACCAGATAAACCCCATTCACGACCCCATTCATCGGTATCTCTCCCGTCACATACCCTCCCGCAATCACCTCCACTTTTTTCTCAACCACCAACCTTCCTTCCATATCAATCAACCGCAAACTCCCCGCTCTTCCTTTGAGTTTGGAGGCGTTGACGTGAATCATATTCCATTCACTATTGTACCACGCCTGAAAAAACACCTGTTGCTGGTACATATCATCCCCCCCTGCGTATCACAAGGACTCCCCACCACCGTCGTAATCGGGATTGTTGGGAGGCCGTAATAAGTTCTGGCACCTCCAGGTAAAAGCTGAAGGGCTGAAAATCGCAGGCGAGGCCGAGTGAATCGGGTGGTTGATGACTGAGATTTTCATTATGAAATTCCAACAAGTGGGTGGGTAGGCCATCCGCTGCCTAAGCCAATATATGCGGGGCTGATATAAATTTTGCCATCCGGTGCTAATTCCATACCGGCGGGACCTGCATCAAGTGGTAGAGAGTCTGCTAAAACCCGGGATGCGGGTATATTCGCTACCGTTAGATCAAATTGGTAGGTTTACTCCAAATATTATAACCCTGTTGATTGGAAAAGCATAAGTCGATTTCCATTCGAAAAAACGCGCATATAAATTTAAGATAGTTACCTGGTGTCGATGGTGGTTCTACATATCGGGATGCAAAAACCCATGACAACGATCAAATTTATTACTCCTATATAACTTTAAGCTTGAAATAACGTTTAGTTCATCGAATTAAAACTAATATCTCCGCTTCCAAAATTGAATACCCACATTTGCCTGGGCAAGATGAATACCGGTCGAATCAACTTTATAAACCCAAAATTCATTATTGGGGTTACTGGGCATAAGTATATCGAGTTACTAACCACCAGTCGTCCATTTCCATGCCTGACAAGCCAGCATATCCTGTACAGGATGATTCTCAATCTGAATATTCTTTTGGAAACCTGACCAAGACCACCTTGCGGCTTCATGTCCACAACACAATAAACAAACCTGTATCCGGTACTACAACGCCCGCCATAATTACATAGAATGTACTATCAGTAACAGACTTTGGCAGAATGATCATGTCATGATACCATTCACCGCCAACCAAGGTATCACCATTGAATAATTTATTGTGATTGCGGTTGAACAATTTCCCTTTTCGGACTAAGCCATTATGAGAGTTGGTTGTATTTCCTGATGCACCATAAAATATTAAATTCCCTAAACTATCACTAATTGAAGAACATCCCGCACGGGCAAATGATGAACCGATTTAAAAAACTCATTGGTGGTGTAAAATTAATTCCGGCACTATCTCCAAAGCACCATATATTTCCTTTGAACTGAGCAAAGACATTCTCACCCCCAACAACCGCAGTCATCAACAACAAAGCGCAAAAGAATTTTTTCATCACAATAAAATTACGGAAAATATTCATATAACCAGTAAGTCTTTAACTTGTTACATTAAAGTCAAAGTGGTCATAATTTATCGATAGAAATGAGTTTTTGTCTCCAAGATAAATCTACCTAACCGCAAGGAACGCAGGAATGCGCGGGGAACGCAAGGATTTATCATTATAATTCATAATAATTCCATTAAGCCCCAAAGCAGGAAGCTGGTAGCCGGAAGCCGAAGCGAAGCAAAATCTATTGCTACACTATCTCTACTCATCTAAAATTTAATAATCTTCGACGAAACACTTTCAAAATGTAATTAGATAACTCTAAACCGCTCATGAAACGCTCTCTCCAACATCTCCCGATCTTCCGGATGGGCAATAGCAATTAACTCCTTCGCCCGTTGTCGCAGGTTTTTTCCGAAAAGGTAGACAATACCATATTCAGTCACTACAAAATGCACATGTGCCCGGGTCGTAACCACACCCGCGCCTTGTTTGAGGAAGGGTGTATTCTCGGAATTCCCTTTCCGGTTCTCGAGGTAAGGGCGATGATCGGCTTGCCGCCTTTTGATAATGCTGCTCCACGCATAAAATCCATTTGTCCGCCTACACCGGAAAACTGATAGGTGCCGATGGAGTCACTGCAGACTTGTCCGGTGAGATCAATTTCAATGCAACTGTTGATGGCAACCACAGATGGGTTTTCCCGGATTACTTTTGTTTCATTCACATAGTCGATATCAAGGAAGGCGAAGGAAGGATTGTCATCGATATAACGGTACAACTTTTCAGAGCCGATGCAAAACCCGGTGACCGTTTTTCCGGGATGTTTACGTTTGTATTCGTTGTTGATGGTGCCATTTTCAATTAAGGGAATGATGCCATCTGAAAACATCTCGGTATGTACACCCAGATTTTTATGATTGGTGAGTGCATGCAGTACAGCATCAGGAATACTTCCAATCCCCATTTGTAAGGTACTCTTATCTTCTATGAGTCCGGCAATATGATTACCGATGGCTTGTTCTTGCGGGGAGAGTACCTCCGCCATTACCGACTCGTGCAAGGGCGCTTCATGCATGACCATAGCAGTAAATCTGGACACATGTACCATACCGTCGCCATGTGTCCGGGGCATGCGGGGATTCACCTGAGCGATGATTTTTTTAGCGGTGTTAACTGCAGAACGCGCGATATCTACCGAAGTGCCCAGCGAACAATAGCCATGTTCATCGGGAACAGAAACATGTACTAATGCCACATCAATAGGTAAAATATTATTTTTAAATAATTCTGGAATTTCACTCAGAAAAACCGGGACATAATCTCCTCTCCCGTCATGAATGGCCTCGCGGATAGGCGCTGAAACAAAGAGAGAATTGATATTAAAATTGTTTCTGAACTCCGGACGTGCAGGAGCAAAATCTCCCATGACGCTGATAAACACCAGTTCTACGTTGCTGAGCTCAGCAGCTCTTTCCGTTAATTTTTCTACTAAATAAGTGGGGGTTGCTGCACTTCCGTGAATGAAGACACGTTGCCCGGATTGGATATGTCGTCATAAATGCGAATCAGGTTTGATCCGATAGGAATATTTCTTAGCAATACATTTAGTACTTCACCGGACATATTCGGGTTTGGAAAAATAATAAAAGCGCTTTCGTTGGATAACACATTAGCTTGTCCGGAGAGCACGCTGTTTAACGCATTGGATAGCATTGAACAACCAGTACTTGTTGTAGCTACAATTGTATATATGCCGCTTTGTATTGGAGTATAAATGGTGTCCGTTGCACCGGGAATTGGAATGCCGTTTAGGTACCATTGAACGGTAACTCCCGGATAACTCACAGCTAAGCTGTTTCCGAATGCATAAAGTTCCGGACCGGTTACAAATACATTTAAGCTTTTATAGGTTACACCCTGAGCAGGGCAAAAATTATCTTCCAACCCCAAATACAAAGTGAAAATTGCGTTGATTTTGCAGACAACCATTAAAAAAGCCTGCATGCGAACAGCTGGTGGGCCAGCTTAATATTTCAGATAAAGTTATTGGTATTGTAAATGGAGTTGGAGTTGATAGGACAGCACATGGAGGAATTAAACAACCTGTTGTCTGAGATGTATCATTTAGTCCCAATTCCATTCCCATTGCTTTAATCGTGATTGATTGGGGGGCGCTACCCGATAAAGGAGGTAATAATTCTAAATCACTGGCAACCAATGCATAAATAAAAGTATCACCGGCTAACACAGTGAATGTTTCTACCGGAGCGGGAGGATTTATATTCGGTGCGGTATTGAAAACATTCGGTGAATTAGTTATCAGGCAATTGGAAAGTAAAGAGAGCTGGACTTCCCTGAATATTTCAGACACCAATTGTCCACATTTATAGGAGGAGACTTTTGTAACGGTCACAAATACACCCTGAGTATAGGATAGGAAGGAAATGATCCCATGCGCAGTATCTAGGGTTGCTGGAATATTGAGAGGATGTTGGGCCAGGCCGGGAAGAGGAGATTGATAAGTATAGCCGGCGTTAAATGGATAGTAGATGCCGGGAAATGATGATCCGTCTAAAGGAATTCCCCCAGCTATATGAAAGAGAATCAAGATCCGGATCGAAAGCTGTATGGCTGTAACTTACGGTGGTCTCTGTGCAAAGTCCAAGTAGAGGTGGTTCAGCAAAATCCGGTGAATTGTCAAAACAAGGGTTCATATTTTGACCTGAAAAAGGGTACATTATTGCCCTTAAAGTGAACCATCCGGAACCTGCACCTAAATTTACTATTGACGCGTTGCGGCAACAATCGGTATAGTTGAAATACCAGCCGCCGGCAGGTGGGGGTGCCATTAAAAAAATCGGCGCTGAGGTATATATGAGTTCTTCAACAGCATTCTTGTAGCCCATTGGACTAGCACAACTCGGACATCCCGGACCTTGTGGAGAAATATCATTTTGACTTATTAGGGAACATTGAAAAGAAGCAGCCTGTGAATTAGAATTAAGAGTTATTGAGTTGGGTCCTTGCACGTTGTTACAATCCCGGTAAAGTTTAACCTGAAAAATGAAAGCTCCATTCCCATTGCATTTCCATGTGATTTCACCACCTGTCAAATGATTGCCAAAAACTATTGAAGGTAAACAAGTTAAAATAATTAGAAATCGCTTGAATATATGTTTCATCTGATCAAAATTGGGAGTTGGGTAGGATGGATAGAATAAATGTTTTAAAAGGGTGGACGGTATTTTTCTGAAAATTAATGTTAAGTTTTTAGCGCCTTATCAAACCACATGAAAAAATCATAACTAATTGAAATAAAGTGAGATTATTTTTAGTTAACCCCAGATTTAATTGATTTTGGAGGGCTTAAAAATAGCGTTAATCGCTTGTTTCATAAATATTTTGAAAAACATCTTGCTTAAATCAATTTCTTGGTTAACTTTGCACTCCCTTTTTAGGGGTATAGTGTATCTAAATCACTGATCCAGAATCGTAAAAAATTAAGAATGCCAACAATTCAACAGTTAGTACGTAAGGGACGCGAGGCGCTGGTCGATAAAAGTAAATCACCTGCGCTTACTTCTTGTCCGCAACGCCGCGGTGTTTGCACGCGTGTGTACACCACTACTCCAAAGAAGCCGAATTCAGCGATGCGGAAGGTGGCTCGTGTACGTTTAACCAACAAATTCGAAGTAACTGCTTATATTCCGGGAGAAGGTCATAATCTTCAGGAACATAGTATTGTAATGATTCGCGGCGGAAGGGTGAAAGATCTTCCGGGTGTTCGTTACCATATTATACGTGGTGCTTTGGATACTTCCGGTGTAGATGGTCGTAACCAACGTCGTTCAAAGTACGGAACCAAGCGTCCGAAACCGGGTGCTGCTCCTGCAACAAAAGGTAAAAAATAATTGAATTAATAATTAAGACTCAGATAATAGCATTCTGATCCATGAGGAAGACTAAACCAAAGAAGAGACCCATACTACCGGATCCAAAATTTAACGATCCACTCGTAACACGTTTTGTGAACATGCTCATGTACTCCGGTAAAAAAGGTACAGGATTTAAATTGTTCTACGATGCGTTGGATAAAGTAGAAGCACGTACTAAAGAAAGCGGACTGGAGCAATGGCGCACAGCATTGAATAATGTTATGCCTGCCGTAGAAGTAAAAAGCCGTCGTGTGGTGCTACTTTCCAGATTCCTTCAGAAGTACGTCCTGATCGTAAAATATCAGTAGGTATCAAATGGATGATTCTTTATTCCCGTAAGCGTAACGAAAAGAGTATGGCGGATAAATTGGCCGGTGAAATTATCGCCGCTGCTAAAGGTGAAGGTGCTGCTGTGAAGAAGAAGGATGATACGCACCGTATGGCGGATGCAAATAAAGCTTTCTCACATTTTCGCGTTTAATAAATTAAGATAAAATTAAAGAGTAATATCATCAAGAGAAGATGTCACAGGAAGTAAAAGATTTAAGATTTGTGCGAAATATCGGAATCGCAGCGCATATCGATGCCGGTAAAACGACAACGACAGAGCGTATTTTGTATTATACCGGTGTTAATCACAAAATAGGAGAGGTGCATGATGGTGCTGCTACTATGGATTGGATGGTGCAGGAGCAGGAGCGTGGTATAACCATTACCTCTGCTGCAACAACCGCTTTCTGGACATATAGAAAAAATAATTACAAACTGAATATCATTGATACTCCCGGTCACGTGGATTTCACTGTTGAGGTGAATCGTTCATTGCGTGTATTGGATGGTCTGGTGTTTCTTTTCTCTTCAGTAGATGGTGTGGAGCCTCAGTCGGAGACGAACTGGCGCCTCGCCAATAACTATAATGTGACCCGTATCGGTTTTGTGAATAAAATGGATCGTGCCGGTGCTGACTTCCTGAACGTAGTGCGTCAGGTGCGTGAAGTATTGGGCGGTAACGCGCTTCCTCTCCAGTTGCCTATCGGTGCTGAAGAGACTTTTAAAGGTGTGGTTGATCTGGTGAACTTCCGTGGAATCGTATGGAATGAGCACGATCAGGGTATGACCTTTCAAGAGGTGCCTATTCCTGCAGATATGCTCGAAGAAGCCACTGAATACCGTGTGAAATTGCTGGAAGCTTGTGCTGAATTTGATGATAAGATCATGGAGAAGTATTTCGAAGATCCTGCATCAATTACAGAAACTGAGATTTTAACTGCTTTACGTCAGGCTTGCGTTGCAAATAAAGTGGTGCCGATGCTTTGTGGTTCTGCTTTCAAGAACAAAGGTGTTCAAACAATGTTGGATTATGTGATGGAGTTAATGCCGTCACCCATGGATAAAGAGCAAATTAAAGGTACCAACCCTGATACCGGTGAAGAGGCTTCCGTCTGCCGGATGTGAAGGAGCCTTTTACTGCGCTTGCATTTAAGATCGCTACCGATCCTTTCGTAGGACGTCTTGCTTATTTCCGTTGCTATGCAGGTAAACTGGATGCGGGTTCGTATGTATTGAATACACGTTCCGGAAATAAAGAGCGTATCTCCCGTTTGTTCCAAATGCATGCCAACAAGCAAAACCAGATTCCTTCTATTGAAGCGGGTGATATAGGTGCTGCAGTTGGATTTAAAGATATTAAGACCGGAGATACCCTCTGGTCAGAAGATCATCCTATCGTACTCGAAGCAATGAATTTCCCGGAGCCGGTAATCGGACTCGCCATCGAGCCTAAAACACAGGCCGACATGGATAAGTTGGGTGTTGCCTTAGGTAAATTGGCGGAAGAGGATCCAACGTTCAGAGTGAAATCGGATGAGGATAGCGGACAAACGATCATCAGTGGTATGGGTGAGTTACACCTGGAGATCATTGTGGATCGTCTGCGTCGTGAATTTAAAGTAGAAGTAAACCAGGGAGCTCCCCAGGTGAATTATAAAGAAGCCATCACAGGTACTTACGAGCACCGTGAAGTGTATAAGAAGCAGACAGGTGGTCGCGGTAAATTTGCCGATATCAAGTTTTTTGTTTCTCCTTCCGATGCGGATTTTGAACCCACAGATAAAAATGGTGGATTACAGTTCGTGAATGAAATTACCGGTGGTAATATTCCCCGTGAATTTATCCCTGCAGTAGAGAAAGGATTCAGAGCGGCGATGGTTAATGGTGTTCTTGCCGGTTATCAGATGCAAACGATGAAGATTCGTCTGATCGATGGTTCTTATCACAACGTTGACTCCGATTCATTATCCTTTGAGATTTGTGCCCGTACAGCTTTCCGTGAGTCCTTGCCAAAAGCAAAACCTATCCTTCTCGAACCTATCATGAAGCTGGAGGTGATCACACCTGAGCAGAACATGGGTGATGTTGTGGGTGACCTTAACCGTCGCCGTGGACAAATGGAAGGAATGGATTCCCGTGCAGGTGCACAGGTAGTGAAAGCGAAGGTGCCACTTTCGGAAATGTTCGGATACGTAACAGCGTTGCGTACTATCACTTCCGGACGTGCTTCTTCTACTATGGAATTCTCTCATTATGCTGAAGCACCACGTGCTATCGCTGAAGAAGTAATAGCAAAGCAAAAGGTAAAGCAGCAGCTGAAAAAGTTTAAGTTAACAACAGAAAGTAACCACTTCGTTCTTATAAAATGAGCCAAAGAATCAGAATTAAATTAAAGTCTTACGATTTTAATCTCGTAGATAAATCTGCTGAGAAAATCGTAAAGACCGTGAAACCTACAGGTGCAATCGTCAGTGGTCCAATTCCACTGCCAACCGAAAAGAAAATTTACACGGTTCTTCGCTCCCCGCACGTTAACAAGAAGGCGCGCGAGCAGTTCCAGTTATGTTCTTATAAGCGTCTCCTCGACATCTACAGCTCAACAGCAAAAACAGTAGATGCCCTGATGAAGCTTGAACTTCCCAGTGGAGTGGAAGTGGAAATCAAAGTTTAGGGATAACCGGAAGAGTACAACAACGTTCTTTACATCCTATCCGAATTAAAAAGAAAAGCAGGTAAGTTCATCTTGCCTTGTAAACATATCATTATTTAGTCCAAAACAACTAAACCCTAGTTAAGATGGCGAGTATCATCGGAAAAAAAGTCGGCATGACCAGCATCTTCGATGCAGACGGGAAAAACATCCCCTGCACCGTAGTTGAAGCCGGCCCTTGTGTAGTAACTCAAGTGAAGACGGTCGAAAAAGACGGCTATAGTGCCGTTCAACTTGCCTTTGGCGAGAAGAAAGAAAAAAATACGCCTCAGCCTATGCTGGGACATTTTAAGAAAGCAGGTACAACACCTAAGCGCAGGCTTTTGGAGTTCCGTGACTTTGAGCAGGAATTTCAGATCGGCGATTTGGTGAAGTGTGACCTGTTCCAGGAAGGCGACTTTTGTGATGTCGTAGGTACTTCTAAAGGTAAAGGTTTTCAGGGGGTTGTTAAACGTCACAATTTTGGTGGAGTTGGCGGACAAACCCACGGTCAGCATGATCGTCAGCGTGCTCCAGGTTCACTCGGTGCTTCTTCATGGCCTTCAAGGGTTATGAAAGGAATGCGCATGGGCGGCCATCAGGGAGATGAGCGCGTTAAATTGCAAAATCTTAAAATAGTAAGAGTTCTGCCGGAGCAAAATCTGCTGCTGATAAAAGGCGCAATCCCCGGTCATAAAGGTTCATTTGTAACGGTGACGAAATAATCATGGAAGTATCAGTTTATAATATCTCAGGTAAGGAAACAGGACGCAAGGCGTCTTTGAATGACCAGGTCTTTGGAGCTGTTCCGAATGACCACGCCATCTATCTTGATGTGAAGCAATTCCTCGCGAACAAGCGTCAGGGAACGCATAAATCCAAGGAGCGTAATGAAGTATCGGGTACTACGAAGAAGCTAAAGCGTCAGAAAGGTACCGGTGGTGCTCGTGCAGGATCTATGAAAAGCCCGGTGTTCGTTAGTGGAGATCGTATTTTCGAACCACGTCCGCGCGATTATTCCTTCTCTCTTAATAAGAAGCTGAAGCAATTAGCGCGTATTTCTGCACTTTCTCATAAGACAAAAGGAAATAGTATCATGGTACTGGAAGATTTCAATTTTGACCAGCCACGAACTAAGCAAATGGCTGATTTGGTAAAAAATCTGCAGGTAGCCGATAAAAAAACCTTATTGGTTCTCTCTCAATCGAATAAAAATGTATATTTGTCGTCCCGAAATTTGGAGCGCAGTAAAGTCGTAACAGCCAGTGATTTAAATACTTACGATATTGTACATGCTACAAACATCATTGTAACGGAGAGCTCGCTTCCGGTGATCGAAAGCACATTGCTCAAGTAATAAACAGCCCGGTTGAGAAAAAGTCCGGTAAAACGGATAGACTTCCTGCCGGGTTGATCCTCTAAAATAAATTAAGTGCATAGGCACGATAAACCTATAGAGTAACATGGAAATTCTGAAGAAGCCAGTAGTAACAGAAAAAATGAACCGGATTACCGAGAAACAACCTCGATACGGTTTCATTGTGGATAGAAAATCGAACAAGCTGGAGATAAAAAAGGCTGTTGAAGCGATGTATGGTGTTAACGTAGAATCTGTTAATACGATGATTTATCGTGGTAAAACCAAAACCCGCGGAACCAAAACAGGATTCGTGAGCGGTCAGCGCCCTAATATCAAAAAGGCAATCGTTACCCTTAAGAAAGGTGAATCAATTGATTTCTTCAGTAATATCTAATAAGACAAGAGCAAAGAGCAATGGGTATTAAAAAAATACGTCCGATGACACCTGGTCAGCGCCACCTGACAAGGAACGACTATTCAGAGATTACAGCGAGTGAGCCTGAAAAGTCATTGATCGTTTCAATGAAGCGTAGTGGTGGTCGTAACAATACCGGTAAAATGACCATGCGCTATATGGGCGGTGGTCATCGTAAACTTTACCGTATCATAGATTTCAAGCGTGATAAATTCGATATCCCTGCAGTAGTAGAGACGATTGAATACGATCCAAACCGTACTTCTTTCATCGCTCTGGTAAAATATACCGATGGTGAAAAAAGATACATTATAGCACCTAATGGAATTAAAGTAGGTCAGAACATTATTTCAGGACCAACTGCAGCACCGGAAGTAGGAAATGCAATGACATTGAAAGATGTTCCATTGGGTACTACTGTTCATAATATTGAATTGCGTCCGGGTCAGGGTGCAAAGATTGCCCGTAGCGCAGGATCATATGCGCAGCTGGCAGCTCGTGAAGACCGTTATGCGATTCTTAAAATGCCTTCAGGCGAAACCAGAAAAGTTTTGGTAACTTGTATGGCTACTATTGGTTCAGTATCAAATGCTGATCACGATAAGCAAAGTAAAGGTAAAGCAGGAAGAAACCGTTGGATCGGTATTCGTCCAAGAGTACGCGGAGTAGCGATGAATCCTGTAGATCACCCGATGGGTGGTGGTGAAGGACGCGCCTCAGGTGGACATCCACGTTCACGTAAGGGCCTCATCGCAAAAGGTTATAAAACACGTAAAAAGAGCAATCCGACGAACAAGTACATTCTCGAACGTCGTAAGAAATAATTGTTAAAAGGATTCTGAAGAATATAAAACATGAGTCGTTCGCTTAAAAAAGGGCCCTTCATCGATTACAAGCTTGAGCAAAAAGTGCTTGAGATGAATGATGGCAAAAAGAAAGCTACTATTAAAACATGGTCGCGCAGATCGATGATATCACATGATTTCGTTGGTAACACTTTCGCAGTACATAACGGGAATAAATTTATTCCGGTATACGTGACTGAGAATATGGTTGGACACAAACTCGGAGAATTTGCTCCCACCCGTACTTTCAGAGGGCATTCCGGGAACAAAGACAAAGGATCTAAATAATCATGGGAGCCAGAAAACGTAACGTCGCCACAGCGCGCAAAGCTGCACTCAAGAGTGTTGCATACGCTAAACTGAATGATTGTCCGACCTCACCTCGCAAGATGCGACTGGTAGCTGACATGATCCGTGGAAAAAGGGTAGACATGGCCTTGGCTATGCTTCGCCTGAGTACCAAGGAAGCAGCCGGAAGGTTGGAAAAACTATTGCTGTCGGCATTGTCCAACTGGCAATTGAAAAATGAAAGCTTGAAAATTGAGGAGCAGGAATTAGTAGTGAAGTCAGTGAATGTTGACGCAGGACGTCAGTTGAAACGTCTTCGCCCGGCACCACAAGGACGCGGTCACCGTATCCGCAAGCGTTCAAACCATATTACACTTATAGTGGACAACAAAAACGCTTTTGTTGCTGCTGAAAATAATACTGCTAATTAAGCAAAGAAGAATGGGACAAAAAGCTAACCCGATTGGTAATCGTTTAGGTATCATCCGCGGATGGGATTCTAACTGGTATGGAGGAAGAAATTATGCCGACAGACTGGTGGAAGACGAAAAAATCCGCAAGTATCTTCTCGCTCGACTGGCAAAAGGCGGAGTATCGCGTATTGTTATCGAGCGTACATTGAAATTAATCACCGTAACTGTTCACACTGCACGTCCGGGTATTGTTATCGGAAAAGGCGGTGCTGAAGTAGATAAGTTGAAGGAAGAAGTAAAGAAGCTTACCAAGAAGGATGTTCAGATTAACATCTATGAAATCAAACGTCCGGAACTGGATGCACAGTTAGTAGCAGATGGTATCGCACGTCAGTTGGAAGCGAGGATTTCTTTCCGTCGTGCCATGAAGCAATCCGTTGCTTCTACCATGAGAATGGGTGCAGAAGGAATTAAAATTATTTGTGCAGGTCGCTTAGGTGGTGCAGAGATTGCACGTTCTGAGCAATACAAAGAAGGACGTGTTCCATTGCATACTTTCCGTGCAGATATCGACTATGCCTTGTCAGAAGCTTTAACCACATACGGTATCATCGGAATTAAAGTTTGGATATGTAAAGGCGAAGTTTACGGTAAACGTGACTTAGCTCCGAATATTGGAATAGCAAGCACACCAAAAGGCGGAAAAGAGCGCAGTGAGCGTTCTGATCGCAACGATCGCGGTGACAGAGGTGGTGACCGTGGCGGAAGAGGCGGACGTGGTGGTAGCGGAGGCGGCGGTGGTCGCGGTAAATCACCAAGAGGTTAATACTAATTTAAAGACGAATACTAGATAAAGTAGCTGAATCATGTTACAGCCTAAAAAAACCAAGTTCCGGAAACAACATAAGATGGTTCCGAGTGGCACTGCCACCAGAGGTACCTCATTGGCCTTCGGAACTTTTGGAATAAAATCACTGGAGACGTGTTGGATTACATCCCGTCAGATAGAAGCAGCTCGTGTAGCGGTAACCCGTTACATGAAACGTGAAGGACAGATTTGGATCCGCATATTCCCTGACAAACCTATCACCAGAAAGCCTTTAGAGGTACGTATGGGTAAAGGTAAAGGAGCCCCCGAGTATTGGGTGGCTACCGTAAAACCCGGAACCGTCATCTTCGAAGCAGAAGGTGTACCAATGACCATCGCTAAAGAAGCTTTGCGTCTCGCAGCTCAAAAATTACCGGTAACGACACGATTCGTTGTGCGTCCGGATTATCAAGAATAATATTAAATATTTGCCATGAAACAGTCCATCGTTAAGGACCTTACAACGGATGAAGTCCGTGAAAAGATGAGAGATGAGCGTGCCAGCTACACGAAGATGAAGATGGCACACGCCGTGTCTCCGATCGAAAACCCTATGAAGCTTCGTGCCCCAGTAACGATATAAAATGATACAGCAAGAGTCAAGGCTCATAGTAGCCGATAACAGCGGTGCCAAAGAGGTACTTTGCATTCGTGTGCTTGGAGGAACAGGCAAACGCTATGCTTCCCTGGGTGATAAAATTGTAGTGACCGTAAAAAATGCACTTCCTTCCGGTAACGTGAAGAAAGGTACGGTATCAAAAGCCGTAGTAGTGCGAGTGAATAAGGAAGTACGTCGTGATGACGGATCCTACATTCGCTTCGATGATAATGCGGTAGTGTTATTGAATAACCAGGATGAATTACGTGGCACCCGTATTTTCGGACCCGTAGCACGTGAATTGCGTGAAAAACAATTTATGAAAATTGTATCCTTAGCCCCGGAGGTGCTCTAAGAAATGGAACGTAAAAAAAATAAACAACAGAAACTCCATGTCCGCAAAGGTGACCTCGTGAAGGTGATCAGTGGAGATTCAAAAGGTCAGCAAGGTAAAGTACTTGAAGTAATTCCTGCCGATCAGAGAGCGATCGTTGAAAAAGTGAATATGATCACCAAGCATACCCGCCCTAATGCGCAAAATTCGCAGGGAGGAATTATCAAGCAGGAAGCTCCTGTGCGTATTTCCAAACTGATGGTGATTGATCCGGCAACCGGAAAACCCGGTAGAGTAGGCCGCCGTCTGGAAGATGGGAAACTCGTTCGTTATATAAAAACTAAGAAATAACAGGGGAGGGAAAAAGATATGAATTACGAACCACGCCTGAAAACGAAATACCGCACCGAGATGGTTAAATCTCTGCGTGATAAGTTTCAATATAAGAGTGTAATGCAGGTACCTCGTCTGACTAAAATTTGTATCAACCAGGGTCTGGGTGATGCAGTGTCAGATAAGAAGATTATTGAATCTGCTATCAGTGAAATGTCAACCATTACAGGACAAAAGGCAGTATCTACCAAGTCCCGTAAAGATATTTCGAACTTTAAATTGCGTGCCGGTGTTCCAATCGGTGCAAGAGTGACTTTGCGCGGCGACAGAATGTATGAATTCTTAGACAGACTGATTGCAGTTGCCTTGCCTCGTATCCGTGATTTCCGCGGTGTGAATGATAAAGGCTTTGATGGACGTGGGAATTATACACTCGGTGTCACTGAACAAATCATTTTCCCTGAAATCGACATTGACAAGGTGAATAAAATTCAAGGAATGGATATCACCTTCGTTACCACTGCTGAGAAGGACAACGAAGCCCTGGAATTATTAAAAGAATTTGGTATTCCTTTTAAGAATCAAACAAAATAATCTGACGAACGATGTCAAAAGAATCGATCAAAGCGCGTGAGTTGAAGCGCATCCGTATGGTAGCAAAGTATGCTGAGAAACGCAAGGAGCTGAAAGAAGCCGGTGATTTTGTTGGCTTGCAAAAACTACCAAAGAATTCTTGCCCAGTACGTGTAAGAAACCGCTGTAAGCTTACCGGTCGTCCACGTGGTTATATCCGTCAGTTCGGAATTTCCCGTGTGATGTTTAGAAAACTTGCACTTGAAGGAAAAATTGCCGGGGTAACAAAAGCAAGTTGGTAATCCTCACGTTTAATCATTATTTAAAAAGAATTAATTAGTCCATGTATACCGATCCAATAGCAGATTACTTAACCCGCATCAGAAATGCGGTCAAAGCAAATCACCGTGTAGTGGAAGTACCTGCATCTAACATGAAAAAGGAGATGACAAAGATCCTTTTCGATAAAGGTTTTATTTCAAATTATAAGTTTGAAGATTCGGATAATAAACAAGGTAATATCAAAATTGCTTTGAAATATAACGCCGTTACTAAACTGCCCGCTATCTCAGCCATCCGCCGGATTTCAAAACCCGGTCTCCGTAAGTATGTAAAAGCGGATCGTATTCCAAGAGTTATCAATGGTCTTGGTATTGCGATTGTTTCAACTTCTCACGGCTTGATGACCGATAAAGAAGCTCGTCAGATGAATGTTGGTGGAGAAGTCATCTGTTTCGTTTATTAATAGTTAAATAAATTACGACGATAAAATGTCACGCGTAGGAAAAAACCCGATCAATATACCCAGTGGGGTGCAGATTAATGTAAATGGCCGTGAGGTTTCTGTTAAAGGACCTAAAGGCACACTTACTCAGGATGTAGATGATGGTATCAGTGTAGCTGTAGAAGGTGCTCAGGTAGTATTGAGCCGTGCTACGGAACAAAAACGCCATCGTGCCCTGCATGGTTTGTACCGTGCCCTCATCAACAATATGGTGGTGGGAGTTTCAACCGGATTTAAAGTAGAGCAAGAACTGGTGGGTGTAGGTTACCGTGCCACGAACCAGGGAAATATGCTGGATATGGTGTTGGGATATTCTCATCACGTAGTATTCGAATTGCCTTCTGAAATTAAAGTGGCTACACGTCAGGATAAAGGTCAGAATCCGATCATCACCCTCGAAAGTCACGATAAGCAATTATTAGGTCAGGTGGCTGCAAAAATTCGCTCCCTGAGAACTCCGGAGCCATATAAAGGAAAAGGAATCAAGTTTGTGGGTGAACAATTACGCAGAAAAGCCGGTAAGTCCGCTTCTAAGAAATAATATTAATTAACCGAATAAGTACACGGTTTATCATGCAAGAACAAAAATTAATCCGCCGCTCTAAAATACGTCACCGTATTCGTAAAGCAATAAAAGGAACTGCCGAACGTCCACGACTTTCTGTGTTCCGTAGCAATAAAGCCATCTATGCACAGGTGATTGATGATGTGAAAGGTCTTACGATCGTAGCAGCTTCCTCACGTGAAAGTGGAGTGGATGTAAAAACAAATAAAGTAGATCAGGCGGTGACTGTCGGTAAAATTCTGGCAGAAAAAGCCAAGGCTGCCGGTATTTCTTCCGTAGTATTTGACCGTGGTGGTTACCTCTATCATGGACGAGTAAAAGCATTGGCTGATGGTGCACGTGAAGCAGGATTACAATTTTAATACGAACAGATAGTTACGATATATCAAATGATTCAGAACAGTAAACGCGTTAAGTCAACCGATACAGAACTACACGATAAACTCGTGGCAGTAAATCGTGTTACCAAAGTGACCAAGGGCGGTCGCGCTTTTGGATTCGCTGCCATCGTGGTAGTTGGAGATGAAAAAGGTGTGGTAGGCCATGGACTTGGTAAAGCGAAAGAAGTAACCGACGCAGTGACGAAAGCCATTGACGACGCCAAGAAAAACCTGGTTCGTATTCCTTTGAGAAAAGGTACCGTGCCGCATGAACAGGATGGAAAGTTTGGTGGTGCACGTGTGTTCCTCAAGCCTGCCGCTCCCGGTACCGGAGTAATCGCCGGTGGTGCGATGCGATCAGTGTTAGAGAGTGTAGGTATTACAGATGTATTGGCAAAATCGAAAGGTTCTTCCAATCCTCATAATGTGGTGAAAGCAACTATTGATGCATTATTGAAAATGCGCGATGCACGTGCTGTAGCACTACAAAGAAATGTTGATTTAAGTAAAGTATTTAACGGATAATTTCCACTAGTAGCACGCGAGACATGGCAAAGTTTACAATCACACAATTAAAGAGCGGAATCGACCGTTCAGAAGTTCAGAAACGTACGCTGAAAGCGCTCGGTCTGACCATGCATAAAACAATAGAAGTAGAAGCGACTCCTCAGATAAAAGGAATGGTAGCTAAAGTTCAGCACCTCGTTCGCGTAGTAGAGAATTAATTATCCATCTGAAAAAGAGAAACAATACAGATTATGGATTTGAGCAATCTTAAGCCGGCAAAAGGTTCAACGAAGAACCGGAAACGCATAGCACGTGGATCGGGTTCCGGTCATGGTGGTACCTCCACCCGTGGTCATAAAGGCGCTGGTTCACGCAGCGGTAACAGCCGAAAGATAGGTTTTGAAGGTGGTCAGATGCCCCTGCAACGCCGTCTTCCTAAATTCGGTTTTAAAAATATTAACCGTGTAGAATATGCCGGTATCAATCTCGATACACTTCAGCGTTTAGCCGAAGAACATAGCATCAGTAATTTTGATAAGCAGGTGTTCATCGAGCGCGGACTCATATCAAAGAATGAACTTGTGAAAATTCTCGGTCGTGGCGAGTTAACAGCAAAAGTGGATGTAAAAGCGAATGCCTTCTCCGCTTCTGCAAAAGCCGCAATCGAAAAAGTGGGTGGTACAACAGCAACCCTCTAATAAGAGCTTATGAAGAACTTCATACAGACATTACAAAATATCTTTAAAATAGAGGACCTGCGATCCAGGATCCTGAATACACTGCTCTTCCTGTTGGTGTATCGACTCGCAGCACATGTGGTGTTGCCGGGTATCGATCCCACTCAGCTCGCGGGGTTACGTGCTCAAACAGAGGGCGGAATCTTAGGTCTTCTGGATGCTTTCTCCGGTGGTGCCTTCTCTCAGGCTTCTGTAGTAGCATTGGGAATTATGCCTTACATCTCTGCATCTATTGTAGTGCAGTTGTTGGGTATCGCTGTTCCTTATTTCCAGAAACTTCAAAAGGAAGGTGAAAGCGGAAGAAAGAAACTCAATCAGATTACACGTATCCTCACCGTTATCGTCGTGATTTTCCAGGCTCCGGGTTATTTGATTAATTTGAAAACGCAGGCTCCGGGTGCAATTATCGCGTATTCTAATCCTGAAATTATCTCTCCGGCATTCTTCATGTTTACCTCTACTTTAATTATTGTGGCGGGTACATTGTTTATCATGTGGCTGGGTGAGCGGATAACGGAAAAAGGAATAGGAAATGGTATTTCATTGATCATCATGACCGGCATTATTGCACGACTTCCTTTCGCGTTGCGTGATGAGTTCTTGTCCCGCTTAAATGATCAGGGTGGTGGTTTGGTGATCTTCCTGATTGAAATGGTGGCATTGTTTGCAGTGGTGGTCTCTGTGATTCTTCTTGTGCAAGGTACCCGAAAGATTCCGGTGCAGTTTGCGAAGAAGATTGTTGGAAATAAACAATACGGTGGAGTGCGTCAATATATTCCTCTCAAAGTAAATGCAGCAGGTGTAATGCCGATTGTATTTGCGCAGGCGATTATGTTTATTCCCGCTTATGTGGCGCAGTTCTTCCCTGAATCAGCTTCATGGCAAGGCTTCGCTTCTAATATTACTGACTTCACATCTCCGCTTTACAATATCGTGTTTGCGGTGCTGATTATACTCTTCACGTATTTCTATACGGCTATCGCTGTCAATCCAAGTCAGATGGCAGATGATATGAAGAAAAATGGTGGATTTATTCCCGGTGTTAAACCCGGACGTAAAACATCTGAATTTATCGATGACGTAATGTCAAAGATTACTTTACCCGGCTCCTTCTTCCTGGCGTTTGTGGCAATCATGCCCACGTTTGCGAATCTGGCCGGTGTAAATTCAAATTTCGCTCAATTCTATGGTGGTACTTCCCTGCTGATTCTCGTCGGTGTTGTACTGGATACCTTACAGCAAATAGAAAGTCATCTGCTCATGCGTCATTACGACGGGTTGATGAAGTCCGGCCGGATTAAAGGTCGTTCTGCTGCGATAGGTGCCACAGCCTAGTTTGAGTTAAAGGGGATAAGATGAGCGGAAGTACAATAGTGTACAAAACACAAGAGCAGATTGAGCTTATCCGAAAGAGTTCTTTACTTGTTGGCAAGACATTGGCAGAAGTTGCACGCCACCTCAAACCGGGAATAACCACCCTTGAGCTGGATACCATCGCTGAGAAGTTTATCCTCGCAAATGGTGCTGTTCCTACCTTTAAAAATTATCATGGATACAAGCATACGCTTTGTATTTCGGTGAATGAAGAAGTAGTACATGGCATTCCTGGGAAAAGAGTGATCAAGGATGGAGATGTAGTTTCAATTGATTGTGGCGCATTCATGAATGGCTTCCACGGAGATTCGGCTTATACCTTTCCCGTTGGAGTAGTGAGTGAAGAAGTGCTTCGTCTACTCAGAGTAACCAAAACATCCTTGTACAAAGGAATTGCGAAAGCGAGAAACGGTAACCGAGTCGGTGATATCAGTGCTGCAATACAGCAATACGCAGAAGATGCAGGATATGGTGTCGTGAGAGAATTGGTGGGACATGGAGTAGGTGCTGAATTGCACGAAAAACCGGAAGTCGCCAATTACGGGAAGAAAGGTTCAGGACCATTGCTGAAAGCGGGAATGACTATCGCAATAGAGCCCATGATTAATATGGGAACAAGGCAGATCCGTCAACTGAGTGATGGATGGACGATCACCACCTGGGACAAGAAACCGGCAGCGCACTTCGAGCATACCATCGCCATTACAGAAGGAGAACCTGATATCCTGAGTTCATTCAATGATATTGAACTTGCCATCGCAGAAAATAGTTACATAACAGAAAAAATAGCAACACTCGCCTGATCTAATGTCGAAACAACCGGCCATCGAACAAGACGGTACGATTACAGAAGCCCTCTCTAACGCGACTTTCCGTGTGGAGTTGGAGAACGGACATGAAATCATCGCGCATATCTCCGGAAAAATGAGAATGCATTATATTAAAATTCTTCCGGGGGATAAGGTGAAAGTGGAGATGTCGCCATATGATCTTACCAAAGGACGAATAACGTACCGCTATAAATAAACCTTCAACGGGAAAAATATTAAAATGAAAGTTCGCCCATCTCTCAAAAAGCGCAGCGCAGAATGTAAAATTGTGCGTAGAAAAGGCCGCTTGTATGTGATCAACAAAAAGAATCCACGCTTTAAAATGCGTCAGGGTTAATCTTTATTAATTTAACAATAGAAATTACGTCAGATAATGGCTCGTATATCTGGTATTGATTTACCAAAAAATAAAAGAGGTGAGATAGGTCTCACTTACATCTTTGGCATAGGAAAGACCTCTGCTCAGAAGATCCTGACTGAAGCCAATGTAAATTGGAATAAGAAAGTTCATGAATGGGATGATGATGATCTGAATAAGATCCGCTCTATCATCAATGAGTCCTTCAAAGTAGAAGGTGCTCTTCGTTCAGAAACACAGTTGAACATTAAACGCCTGATGGATATCGGCAGTTACCGTGGTATCCGTCATCGTGTAGGTTTGCCTGTTCGCGGTCAGCGTACTAAGAACAATTGTCGCACTCGTAAGGGTAAGCGTAAGACAGTTGCGAACAAAAAGAAAGTAACTAAATAATTTAACTGATTAATACATCCGTTCTGAACAATGGCTAAACAAACTAAAGCCGTAAAGAAGAGAGTAGTAAAAGTGGAAGCAGCCGGCGAGGCCCACATCAATGCTACTTTCAATAATATTATTATCAGCCTTACCAATACTACCGGTCAAGTGATCTCCTGGGCTTCTGCAGGTAAAATGGGTTTTCGTGGTTCTAAAAAGAACACGCCCTATGCTGCCCAGTTGGCAGCTGCCGATTGTACTAAAGTAGCCTACGAGGCAGGACTTCGTAAAGTAAAGGTTTTTGTAAAAGGACCCGGTTCAGGTCGTGAATCTGCAATTCGTACTATTCATAACTCAGGTGTTGAGGTCACTGAAATAGTAGATATCACACCAATTCCACACAATGGCTGCCGTCCTCCAAAACGTCGCCGCATTTAATCATTAGCATAAATAGAAAAGTCTAAATAATACAATGGCAAGATACATAGGCCCCAAGACCAGAATCTCCCGTAAGTTTCGCGAGCCGATATATGGTCCTGATAAAAATTTCGAAAAGCGCAGTTATCCTCCGGGGCAACATGGCAACAGTAAGAAACGTGCAAAAGTTTCTGAGTACTCTACTCAATTGATGGAGAAGCAAAAGGTGAAGTACATGTACGGCATCCTCGAGCGCCAGTTCGCTAAAATTTTCGACCGTGCTTCCCGCATGGAAGGGATTACAGGGGAGAATCTTTTAAAATTGATCGAATCACGCCTGGATAATGTAGTGTATCGTTTAGGATTGGCCGCAAGCCGTTCCGGTGCACGTCAGTTGGTATCTCACCGCCATGTAACAGTGAATGGTAAATTAGTAAATATTCCTTCTTATACATTGCGCGCAGGTGATGTCATCGCCGTTCGTGAGAAATCGAAATCGCTCGAAACGATCAATGATGCACCTGCCTCAAGAATGGGTAAGTACAGCTGGTTGGAGTGGGATGGAAGTAAGATGGCCGGGAAATTTATTAATCCTCCTGCCCGTGAAGAACTGACTGAGAATATAAAAGAGCAACTCATTGTCGAGTTATACTCTAAGTAATTCCTGATGGAAGGGTTTGCGGTAACCTCAACTACTGCAATTAGAAATAATTGAATATTAGAAACTATAAACACAAATAAGACACATGGCGATATTAGCTTTTCAGCGACCGGACAAAGTGATTATGAATCATTCGACCGAAACATTTGGTCAGTTCGAATTCCGTCCACTCGAGCCCGGGTATGGAATTACGGTCGGAAATGCATTGCGCAGGATACTGCTCAGTTCGTTAGAAGGCTTTGCCATCACTTCCGTGAAATTATCCGGAGTTGATCACGAGTTCTCTACGATTAAGGGTGTTATTGAAGATGTAACTGAAATAATTCTTAACCTGAAGCAGGTGAGATTTAAGCAGCAGATAGAAGGTACCGATTCTGAAAAGGTACATGTGATGATCAATGGTAAGGAAACTTTCACAGCAGGTGATATCGCAAAACATACCACGGCCTTCCAGGTGTTGAATCCGGAGTTCGTGATTTGTAATATGGATCCCTCCGTGAAGTTGCAGATGGATATTACGATCGATAAAGGTCGCGGCTATGTTCCTTCTGAGGAAAATAAAACCAATGCGGCACCTATCGGAACTATATTTCTGGATGCGATCTATACGCCTATCCGAAATGTAAAATATTTCATAGAGAACTATCGTGTAGAACAGAAAACTGACTATGAAAAATTAGTAGTGGAAATAACTTCCGACGGTTCTGTTCATCCTAAAGATGCATTGAAAGATGCAGCCGAAATTCTGATTCATCATTTCATGTTGTTTAGTGATGAAAAGATCACTCTTGAATCCAAGCCAAAGCAGGTCACTGAAGAGCTGGATGAGACTACATTGCACATGCGTCAGATGTTAAAGACGAAACTCGTGGATATGGACCTTAGTGTTCGTGCATTGAACTGCCTGAAAGCAGCTGATGTGGAAACACTCGGTGACCTGGTGAGCTTCACCAAAGCGGATCTCCTTAAGTTTCGCAACTTCGGTAAAAAGTCATTGACAGAATTAGAGGAACTTGTTCGTAGTAAGAACCTGAGCTTCGGTATGAATATCGCTAAGTACGGTATTGATAAGGATTAATTAAATTAAAATTTAACGCGTTCAGCGAACGATTATATTAACACGAATACAAAATGCGTCACGGTAAAAAGAATAACCACCTCGGTCGTAAAGAGGCACATAGATACTCCCTCTTGAGTAACCTTGCAATATCATTAATTACACATAAGCGAATCTTCACTACTGTTGCCAAAGCAAAAGCATTGCGCACTTATGTGGAGCCTTTGCTCACGAAATCAAAGGATGATTCTACCCATTCACGTCGTGTGGTGTTTTCCTATCTCCAAAGTAAGGATGCCGTAACAGAATTGTTCCGTGAGGTAAGTCAGAAGATTGCTGATCGTCCGGGTGGCTATACCCGTATCATTAAGGTCGGTAACCGTCCCGGTGATGCTGCTGAAATGGCGATGATTGAATTGGTTGATTTCAATGCAAACCTTCAGAAGGAAAAAGGTGGTAAGAAAGCTGCAGCCAAAACTACACGTCGTAGCCGTGCTAAGAAAACTACCACCAAAGCAGGTGGTACAGATGAAGCAAAGGGCGATACAGCTGAATAGTATTTATTCAAACTATAAAAGAGAGGCGAACAATTTGTTCGCCTCTCCTTTTTAGCTCATTTTCTAACTTACCTAACATCGTTTGGAGAACGCTCGCTTACCTGTGAGGAACGCTCTTACTTTTTGAATTCGGCAAAATGGAGCTCACTTCCTTCTGCTTGAGGGCTCGCTTTCATTAACTTGGGAACGCTCGCTTCTCGCTTTAGAATGCTCCCTTCGTTCTCCTTCATGCTTGGAGGAACGCTCGCTTCACTCGCTTGAGGAACGCTCCTTCACTCCTTGGAGGAACGCTCGCTTCACTCCTTGGAGGAACGCTCTCTTCACTCGCTGGAACGCAACTTACACTGGTATTAGGAGGGAAACTCTCTTTTCTCTCTTGGAGGAACGCTTGCTTCCTTGCCGGGGAGGATCGCGCAGTCCGGGATCCTCGCTTCACTCGCGGGGAGGATCGCTCTCTGGGAACAAACCTTAAACTTTAAACCATGAAGCAGAATCGCGAAAAGCGATACGCTTCATGGGACCCCTTAAACCTTAAACTCTTTTTTATTGAACGATAAATCTTTTCGTCACCAAATCTTTTCCATCATTGATGCGCAAGAAGTAAATCCCCGCCGGTTGATTGGTGTAATCAAGAGGTACAGTGAACAGTTCGGAGTCTGAATTAAAATCAATTCTATCGATGATGGTGCCGAGGATATTCACAATTTCTAAATTATAGTTAGAGTTGACATTTCCGATGACTTCAATACGGAAAATTCCGGAGTTAGGATTCGGAACGATTTCTAAGTCGAAACTAAGTTCACGATCAGGAAGCTCAATGCCGTCCTCTTCTCGGAGTGATGAGGTGGTGAATTGTTTTAATGAACCCCAGCCGGAAACAAAATTCCCGGAACTGTCGCACTTTGCTTTTACTTGCCAATCATAAGTAGTTCCGGCTTGTAAATTGGATAACTGATAAGCATTGGTTTTGCCCGAGTTGACAATGGTCCAGGTTAGAACAGAAGATTTACGGTATCTCACCTGATGAGTGTTTACACAGCTGCCTTTTTTCCAGGTGAGTTTTGCAGCCGTAGCGGTGATATTTCGCGCCTGCCGATTGCCTGGAGCGGAACAAGTGGTGGTTTCGTTGCAGTTTTGAATTAACGATACAGCGTTGTCGTTCGACAATAAACTTTGCATGGAGTACCAGGATGTACAATTATTTTTCAATAGATAATCAAAATAAGGAAGCAGATATTTTGTAACGAGTGATTGTTGAGCCGTGCGACTAATCGTAGGCCCGGGTGAACAAGTCGCCTCACCAAATGAACAATTGAAATTAGAATTGGCAAACTGACAATGACTTCCACCAATTACATTGATGTAGCTCTTGCAATCCGCACCTGCGCTATTGTAAATTAATTGACTATGTTGTCCGGCAGGAGTCACGCAATCATTGCCACCCGCGAAAATTAATGTAGGGATGGTGATATTCTGTGCTGCAGAGGATGCTGCAGGATTGGTTTCGGCGGGCGCTAAGCCTACAACAGTGGATATAGCTGGATTATATTGAATAGCAAGAAAAGAAGCACCACCGCCCATAGAATGCCCCATAACAGCGGATTTGGCGGAAACTTTATTAAAGAACAGGTTCCCTGAGCTACTGCCGGAATTACGCAATGCGGTTACTACAAAAGCCAGGTCTTTTCCGAAATTGGTATGGTTGGGGAGAATTCCACCTTCCGTTTTGGGTAGGGCAACAATATATCCTTCCAGGAACTAATGCTGACCAGATATTTTGGTAAGCTGACACGGTCATCACGAAACCATGACCGAAAACAATTACCGGAAACTTTTCTCCATTGCTGCCTGCAACAGCAGAGTTACTGCCGGGTGAAACGGCCGGATAGTATATGTCGGTTTCTATGGCTCTGTTCCCACTTGAAGGATCAGTAAAGGTAACAGTGGTGTTTCCGATGGCAAAGGGCTGTGCTTGCAGGAAATGAGAACAGCTCAGTAATGCGATAATTAGTAGGAGTCTTTTCATTTTATTCAATTTATATATTCTCTTAACAGTTGGAGAGAGATTTTGTTTAATTCCCCATCTCTGTAAACCGGGCAGGTCCGGAATTAAATGGGTTTAATCCCTATGTAATCCATAGTAAGCAAAATACAACAAACAAAGCTTCAAATTAAAAATATTTCTTAATTTTCAACTTTAATCAAGGCTATGGCGGAATTAAAACCTCTTTTAAATAAAAAAATCCTTCTGGAAAAGTACCCCGGGAAAGGGGGCTGGACATATGGACGAATTCCTGAAATTAAGAAAGGCAAGAACACACCTTTTGGTTGGGTAAAAGTGCGCGGATCAATTGATGGTTATGAAATAAAGAAATATCATTTAATGCCTATGGGGAATGGAATGCTGTTTATCCCGGTGAAAGCTTCTATTCGCAAAGCAATAAATAAAGGCGCGGGTGATTATGTTCATATCGTTCTTTACCCAGACCATGAGCCATTGGATATTCCGGAGGAGATGCTTCTTTGTTTGGAGGATGAACCGGAGGCACTTCAATTTTTCAATACACTGTCCGAAAGCGAAAAAAAATATTACATCGACTGGGTGTATTCTGCAAAAAAAGAAGAGACCAAAATCAGTAGAATGGCAACAACAGTCAACCGATTGGCTCAAAAATTAAAGCGCTACGATCCTGGCAAAGTGTAATGCAATTGAAAATGATTTACCTGGATAAAGTAGGATTCAAAACAAGGTCTACCAGTATAATATTTTTGAAAAAAATATTAATAAAAAAAGCCCTTCTGTTAAAGAAGAGCTTTCATAATTCATAATTCCTAATCATAATTCTAATTCTTAAACCTATTCGTAATTCTGTATATTCTTAATTCTGTATTCTTAATTCGTATTTCTAATTCTGCATTCTTTCGTATTTCGTATTTTTCGTATTTCGTATTCTTATTTTACGCGCTCTACATAAGCTCCCGTCCGTGTATCAACTTTCACCTTATCTCCTTCATTAACAAAAAGGGGCACGTTTACGGTCGCACCATTGTCAAGTGTAGCCGGTTTTAGAGTGTTGGTAGCAGTATCGCCTTTTAACCCGGGTTCGCAATAGCTGATAACCAACTCCACAAAAGTGGGGGGTTCAGCAAGAATAACATTATCGCCTTCAAATGATACTTTCACTTCCATACCTTCTTTAAGGAAAACAAATGAGTCGCCAAACAACTCCTTAGGCACCGGAACTTGTTCGAAGTTTTCCTTATCCATACAGACAAGAAAATCACCATCGTTATAAAGAAACTCCATGAGTTTATATTCAACGCGTGCTATTTCTACTTCTTCACCGGAACGAAAACGGTTTTCTACGGTTTTGCCTGTTTTAAGGTTTTTCATCTTACCCTGATAAAAGGCACGTAAATTCCCCGGAGTACGGTGTTGCCATTCTATGATCTGACAGAGTTCGCCGTTGTAGCGTAATACGGTACCAACGGACACATCGCCTGTATTTGCCATCTTGTTTTTTATTAAATGTTTAAATGAATACTGTAGTTCAAATTCTTTTTAATAAAGAAGGCAGAGTAGATAACTCTGCCTTTCTTTTTTATTTCATCATCGATTAACCTTCTGCTACTTCGAAGTTCAACTTTGCGCGGATGTCGCGGTGAACAATAACTTCAGCAGTATAATTTCCGGTTTTCTTGATATGTTCTTCAGGCATTACTACTTGCTTCTTGTCGATAGCATAACCCATAGATTTGAGTTTGTCGACGAGTTGCTGAGAAGTAACTGATCCGAAGAGTTTGCCATTTTCACCCACCTTGGCTCCAATAGAAAGTGTAACACCTTCAAGGGCTGCAGCCAGTTTATCGGCATCCATGCGGAGTTTGCCAATTTTGTGGGCACGCTGTTTTACTACTTCAGCGTGAATCTTTTTGTTGGTATCGTTGGCAATTACAGCATATCCGTTCGGGATAAGATAATTACGACCATAACCGTTACGCACTTTTACGATATCGTCAGCGTAACCAAGGTTTTTTACGTCCTGTTTGAGAATGATTTCCATGGCTTAGCTTATTTTAGTAAATCGGTTACGTAAGGCATCAAGGCGATGTGACGTGCACGCTTTACTGCTTGTCCAACCTTACGCTGAAACTTCAGTGAGGTTCCGGTAAGACGACGTGGCAGTAATTTACCTTGTTCATTTACAAATTTAGTGAGGAAGGTGGCATCTTTAGAATCGATGTAGTTAATGCCCATGTTCTCGAAACGGCAGTACTTTTTCTTTTGTACCTCCACTGCCGGGGGATTCAGGAATCGGATGTTGCCCGATGCATTTGCTGTTGTCGACATGTTTTGGTGGTTTAGTTAACTGCTTCTTCTTGTTTCTTTTGGGTTGCGTTTTTGCGTTTTCTCTCATTGTAAGCTACGGCGTGCTTGTCAAGAGCAATAGTGAGGAAACGCATAATACGCTCATCCCGTTTGTATTCAACTTCAATCTTCGCTACTAAAGTAGGTTCAGCTTGAAATTCAAATAAAAAGTAGAACCCTGTGTTCTTCTTTTGAATCGGGTAAGCCAGTTTGCGTAATCCCCAATTGTTCTCGTGAACAATTATGGCACCGCTGTCGGTGAGGAATTTACGATACTTTGCAACCGCTTCATCTACTTGCTCCTGAAGCAATACAGGAGTAAGGACGATTACGGTTTCATAGGTTTTTTTCATTGTAACTGGTTTTTTCCATTTTAAGGACTGCAAAAGTATAAAAAATCGGTGGAGTTGACAAGCTGGAGAGAAAATTTATGGAAGGCGATAGAAGCTGTCAATCAATTAAATAAGGTGTTTTTCCTTTAAAAGGTTGAATTGGAATTTATAAATGTAGGTGTTTAGTGAGTGTAATAATGAGGCGGATCTAAGATTTCGAGTTGAAACTGATTACTCATACCTCAACGCTTCAATCGGATCTAAATTGGAAGCTTTAATAGCCGGATAAATTCCGGAGAGTAATCCCACAATAAAACAAAGCCCTACGCCCAAACCTATCCAGTCCCATGGAACGATAAAAGCACCTCCAACGGCCATGGAGATAAGATTGCCGATACTAACACCGAGTATGATGCCGGTAAGTCCACCTAATTGACAAATGACAATCGCTTCTACCAGAAATTGACGACGTATTGTGGATCTGGTGGCGCCTAAAGATTTTCGGATGCCAATTTCTCTGGTCCGCTCTGTGACGGAAACGAGCATAATGTTCATTAATCCGATCGAAGCACCCAAGAGTGTGATGAAGCCAATAATAGTTGCAGCCATGGTAACATTACTTAAGGAGTCGATGACCATTCCCGCCAGACTGTCGCTTTGCGTGATTTCAAAACTATTGTCTTGTCCTGTCCGATCCTTCCTGATATTGCGCATAGCACCAATTGCTTCTCCGGTAGCCGGCTCCAGATCGGTGGTCTGGTTTAACTTTACGGTGATAGAGTAGGTGGTATTATCAGTAGCAAAATCCTGCTTTACGTTTAACAAGGGTACCAGGCAAATTTTATCTCCTCCAAAGCCCATGCTGGAGCCCTTCTCAGCCAAAGTGCCAATTACTCTATACTTCGCTGCTCCAACACTCACAATTTGATCTATAGCCGATGTTTTCGGGAAGAGTTTATCTACGAGCTCCTTTCCTAATATGCAGGAATGTACTCCGTTTTCAAGATCATGAATATTGAAATTGCGTCCGTCTGTTAACGTATAACCCGAAACATTGATATATTCAGCATCCACACCCATCACAGTAATATTGGGATTGGATTTAACACCATTAAATTTTATCACTCCCACAGGAGTAGCCATTGCGGAAACGGAAACAATGGAAGGATAGTGGAAATTTTTTGCAAAATCCGTGGCCTGATAATAAGTGATTTTGGCATGTCTCTTTGCCCGTTTTGATTTTCCACCCATATGGATATTCATTCCGGAATTTCTGATGGTAAAGGAGTTCGATCCCATACTTGAAAAACTATCATTAATAGACCCTTTTAAAGCATCAATAGAGGTCAGGATACCTACTAAGGCCATGATACCGAATGCAATAATAAGGATAGTCAGAACCGTACGGAGCATTTGGCTGCGTATTGCGGTAAGGGCTATTTTGACGTTTTCACGTATCGTCATTGGTCAAAAGTATTGAGGAAAACCGGATTTCTGTCACATTTGTGAAGAAGTGGTTAAAATTCATTGTGAAATGTGGAATTAGGTACCTATATTTGTATTATTGCGTTTAAGAACAAATTAAAACAGATATATATCAATGAAAAAAATCTTCATCGCAGCAGCCTTCATGGCATTCTGCTCTGCCGGTTCTGTATTGGCTCAGGCTCCTGCAACCAGCACTTCAACTTCAATTAGTGTTGAAAAAGCGGACGAAACTCAAGCTGACACTAAGAAAGAAACTAAAGCCGCTTCTTGCTGTTCAAAGAAATCAGCAGCAAAATCTTCTTGCGCTGATGCCGGTAAAACAACTAAAAAATCCTCTTGCTGCCAAAAAGCAGGTCATACCGATGCCAAAGCAGAAGGTACTGAGGAAAAAGCAAAAACTAACTAATTCTTCAAAGAATTTGATCAATAGCCTCCGGATTCCGGGGGCTATTTCATTTTATATTAGCTGTAGTATTTATTACTGGCTAAAAATTTTAGCTACCGGCTTCCGGCTAATGGCTACCGGCTTCCGGCTACCGGCTTCCGGCTACCGGCTTCCAGCTACCGGCTACTTGCTTACATTAAATTGCTAAGCTTAAATTAATCACGCTTTAAAATTATACACTCTTAAATTTAAAATCTGTCAATATAAAATCCATTCCATCGCGAGGCTTCGCGATCAAATCATTCAATACATCTGGTCTTCGCGATCCACTCATTAAACACATCGCTTGGCGATCCACTCATTCAACACATCGCTGGCGATCCATTCATTCAACACATTTTCAAATTTTCAAATTTTCAAATAAATTTTCAAATCGACAATTCATCAATTCCCCAGGTGTTCCAAAATCTCGTTCAGCTGTCTAATAGTTATTACCGGAAGTTCGTGGCTCTTTTCGATTCCCGGCGCGAAATGGACTGCGGTCATGCCTGCATTTAAGGCGCCAAAAACATCTGTTTGATAAGTATCCCCTATCATCATGCAATCAGAGATATGGACCGCTCCGGCTTGTTTTACGGCATGGTTGAAAATTTTTGGGTCGGGTTTGTGAACGCCCACTTCTTCTGATATAAAAACTGTGTCAAAATATTTATCCAATCCGGAGGCTTTCAGTTTTATATGCTGAGCCTCTTTGAAGCCATTGGTAATAATACTAAGGTGATAGTTTCCATGAAGTTGGTCAAGCAATTCAAGAGCCCCCGGAATTAGATGTTTTCTGTTGGGTGTCCGCTCTACGAAATGATCGGCTATTTGATGGGCAATGTTTGGATCGTGAATTTGAAAATCCTGTAAGGTATTCAGGAAACGATGAACACGTACTGCATCCTTTCCAACTTTATTCTCAGCGTATAAACCCCATAAACGTTCGTTATGATTTTTATAGCAAATATGAAATTGCTCGAAATCGGGAATGCCTTTCTCTTTGAGTTGTTGATCGATGAAAATTTCTCTCAGACTTTCTTCGGCGTTTCGATCAGTGTCCCATAAGGTATGGTCAAGATCAAAAAATATATGACTATGTTTTTTCATGGTATGACCTGTTGCTGCAAATCTTTAACTGTTGCTACATGGTATAATTCAAAGGCCATTGTCATAGTGACGGACCAAAGCATTAAAGAGATGAACATGTATAAAAAGATTTTCTTTTTGTTTGATTCCAGACTATTGGCGACAATCGTTCCGATCGGAATGGAAAGGATAACCGGTGTGATGATTGCAATTCCGGTTAGACCGTATTTTTTCCAGACTTTAACAATCCGCCTGTTGCGTTTGGTGAAAATACGCCTTTTATACTCTTCTTTTGCAATATACTCGTACTTAATTTCTATGTTCCGTCAATATCCGCGACCGGAGTGGAGAAGGGTTGTGGTTTAGAAAAATGCTTTCTGAATTTATTTACGATCCAATGTTCAAGTGTAAAAATGGCTGAGAAAGATAAGTAAAGATGATGACCCCCAGCATTCCACCAATAACACTGTAGAGCACCGTTTCCAGATTTGAAAAATCATAACGTTTATCATAGTACGCAAATGGAGGTCCTGCAACAAATTTTACGCTGCTTAGTAATATAACCTGAATTATTTTCCAGAATTCTCCCATTTACAAACTTTTAATGAATTGCAAAATTACTCGTTATGAAATGATAATTCCCCTTAAATTTGAATTGTTTTAACTTCGGATTAAATTCCATTCATTTAGATAGAATGGAAAAAACCGGATGTGAAATCCGGTCTTTACGATTAATGAAGAGTTTTAAAATTACTGTTTTTCTCCATAGGCAAGGTCACCGGCATCTCCTAATCCGGGAACTATATAGGCTTGCGCCGTCAATTCTTCGTCAATGGCTCCTATCCAGAGATCTACCTCTTCCGGCATATTTTTCTTAATAAATTCAATTCCCTGTGAGCTGGCCAAAGCCGCAACAATATGCGTATGGCGGGGTTTGCCATATTCAAGAATGGCCTTAAATGTAGTAACAAGAGAAGCACCTGTTGCCAGCATCGGATCGGCCAGAATTAATATTCTTCCTTCAAGGGAAGGACTACTGACATACTCCAGACGAATATCAAAACTACCATCTTTATGATGTTTACGATACGCGCTGATGAAGGCATTGTCCGCGTGATCAAAGTAATTTAATACACCTTGATGCAAGGGGAGACCTGCCCGAAGTATTGTACCTACTACTGGTTGTTCTGAGGGCAGTGAAACATTTGCAATACCAAGCGGAGTTGTGACCTCCTGATTAGTGTATGGGAGCTTGCGACTAATTTCCATGGCAGCAATTTCACCGATCCGCTCAAGGTTTCTTCTGAAGCGCATACGGTCATTTTGAACTTCAACATTGCGAAGTTCAGCGATAAACTGGTTAATAATGGAATTGCCTTCACTAAGTAGATGTACCATGTTTTCTAGATGTATAACCCCCCGTTAATATGAATGATCTGCCCCGTTGTAAAGGAGGCATCTGTACTGCACAAATATACTACAGCTGCAGCAAGTTCGGAGGCATGTCCTAAACGCCCTGCAGGTGTTTGCTTTTGTAATTCTTTACGAATGTCATCTTCTACTGAACTGATCATGCCGGCATCAAAATAACCGGGAGCAATACAGTTTACGGTTATACCAAAGCGTGATAACTCAACCGCTTGTGCCCGTTAACCTTCCAGTGCAGCCTTTGAAGCGGCATAGCAGAAGTTCCGGTTAATGGTCGATGTGCAACTACCGAAGAAATGTAGATTATCCTCCCTTCATTCTTCTCCCGCATCATCGGAATACAATATTTACTGACCATCCATGCCGCGGTAGTGTTGATAGCAAAAACCTCCTCCCATTGTTCCGTACTTTGCTTCCAACTGAGTCCACTGAAAGGAATACCGGCATTATTGATTAAGACGTCTATCGGTCCCATTTCCTGAAGAACCTGTTTCGTCATGGATTTAATCGCAGCTTCATTCCGCAAATCCGCTTCGACTAGTGTATGTTCTCCGTTTAAAGCCGGAAGACTCTTTCTCAGTGCTTCTGCTTTGTCTTCATTCTTAAAATAATGAAGTGCCAATCGGTAACCTTCCATTGCCAACTTTGCAGCAATAGCACTTCCTAAACCTCCTGATGCTCCAGTAATTAAGGCAAGCCTTGTCATAATTTAACTTTTGATCCAGCGCAATGCTGTGGGTAGTCGGTTAATTTTAAGTCGTAAATATAGGCAATCAATGCTTCCAAAACCATAATAGAAACGAGCAACAGATTTAACAGATGATCCGCCAAAATCCAGGGTGATATCTTGTCCGGCATGATACTGAATGAGTTGGTCAAAAAGAAAATGCATTGCACCCTGCTTTTTTCCTTTCTCGCTCGAAAAACCTTTGAGGTAAAGGAGCTGGGTTTTCGTCTTAATGAAAAAAGCTCCCGCATGAATTTCTCCTGATGGATCTTGTACAGCCCAACAATAGGTAGTAGTGTTTTTAGCAGCCGAAATCATGAGATTTTTTAAAGTTCTATAGTCCGCTTCTTTGAATTCTTCCCGCAGTGCTTTTTGATGCGTATAAAATAAATCTACAACTGCTTCGGGTTGAAAGTTGTGTTTTAAAATATAACCTGACTTGCTTGCTTTTTTCAAATTGCGAACTAGATTTTCATTATATCCTTTTTGGATCTGCGAATAATCTGTGCGCAGGGATAATTGCTGGTAAATTTTATGTTCCGGAATAATCCCTTCCGGCAGTTGTTGATGAGCGGTGTGAAGACAAAAGTCCAGGTATTTATAATCAGAAGGTATGGCAGAGAGAAATGCCTCTTGTTTGTAAAAATCGGTTTTGCTTTTTGCAATTAAACCAAAGTGACGTGTGAAAAATGGTTGATAGATATAGTCAATGCCAAATTTGCTGCGGTGGGCAAATGGAAAAACAGCTGAATAATTATCTTCCACCAGTGCAGACCATTCAGGACAACAAGCATCAAGGTACCATGTATAGAAAAATGCCTGACCATCCGGACTCAGTTCAATGCAATCATTCCAGAGTTGATCGTTGATTTCTTTTCGATTGAGGATACGGATCATTTCCCGTTTTTGTTTGATGGGAGAAAGTGCAAATCGGATGTGTTGATTTTACCTCACTGACGAACTTCTCCAGTGCCTTTAATCCATATCGGGTGAGTGATTTAGGATGACCAATGATGACCATGTCTTCCTTTTTAGTACGTAAATGTTGCCGGAAGGATCTCTTCAGAAGACTTGCATTGTAACCCATCGATGGAAACTGTATTATGTGTCCATCGCGTAAGAAGGTTGAATCGCTGGCCGGGAGCTGGAATCGGTATTCCGTCACCTAAAGGTTTATGCTCATAGGGATTTAAACGCCCCAGAAGGAATAGTCGCCAGTAAAATAAAGGAGAGTTATGAATTGAACTAATGGCGATTTCTGTGAAAGCACCCTCTTCATTTTCTATCAGTGGATCAGTTTGGAACCTCCATCTGCTTTTCAAGGGAGCTCCTCTGAAATCATAATTGTATTGGGCCGATTCAAAATATCCATTCGCAAATACACTGCTATCTATTCGAATGCCCGCGTCAAAAAGTGGTTGCGCGAGTCGCTCGAAGGGCTGAATACACCATCCTCCCGCACGAAAGGCGGTAATCTGCGGATTGAATTGGGCAAGCCGGTTTTTGTACCTGAAAATAATTTCTCTGATTTCATTATCGCTGAAGTCGGATAATTTGTATCTGTCTACTTTGCAGATCCACTCATCTCCATTATAAAAGCTGTCTTCCCAATGTGGATGAATATGCAGTTGAAGGTCGTGTCCGTTATTTTGGAGCTTTTGAAGCTGGGAGCATAGCAAGGTGTGATCTTTCTCCAGATGCGGATGTTTTATCATTTCATTTTCCAAACGAAGCAGAAAACCAATATCCACGAAGTGACATATTTTGATGCCCTGTCGTTCGGCCATTTCCGTTAACATTTCTGTTGGTCCTGTAATACACTTCTCCACACTACCTGTGCGGTCACCAAAGTATAACTCATAATCAAGCGTAATAAATATTCGCATCAGGAATGGTGTTTATTATTGCCGTAGGGGGTGTACATCGTTACACCATGATCTTTGAATTGTTTGATCATTACTTCCAGCATTAGAGCAGCATCTATTAACATGGCCTCAGCTTCGCCTATTTTACCGTTAATTAATACACCTTCTTTCTCAAAGACAGGTTTTAGTGCATCGCAATTTCTTTTTATTGACCATTCGGGGTTATGAACTTTGGTTTGCATCGTTCTCTGCTCCCCATAATTATCAATCATCGTCACTTCGAATATTTTTTTGTCATAAACAGGATAGGGAAATTCAACGGCGTCTTCCAGGCAGTGCAAACTTGTTCCTGCTCCGTTTAGCGTGGTGCCCAACATAAGAATTTTCCCTTTTTTTTCTGTCAGTTTTCTGAAAGGTGATTTTTCATTGTAAGGTGTAAGTTGCCCGAAGTGGGTGGAGGTGTAGAATTCTGCAAGAGGACCTTGCGCACAAACGGGATCAGTAGGGTGCAAGCTGCGTATTACTCCCGGCATTTTTCGGAAAGTTTCAGTGATTATGCCCATAGCCGATGGCGTTAGACGCTGATCGAACACAATACCGCTTTCCAGATATTCTTTATTTCTTCCGCTCGCCGGAAATGAAGGCATGAGTATGGTGCCTTCCTTACCGACTGCTTCACGTAAAGCTGCAATGACTGCACTTGCGCCACCTTTTACAAATCCAATTTTACTCAGGCTGCTATGTACTAAAACTGAATCGCCGTTGCTGAGACCAAGATTTTTTAATTGATTGGTTATTTCAGAAGGGGTGATTCCTCCATACTGCTCCTGTTTTTTGAGCGACCTTCTTCTCAGTGCCTTCTTAATACGTTTCGCTGATTCCAGCCACGACTCCGGACTGAACCTTAATACCAACTGACGTAATTTTAAATTCATAAAGTATGAAGTGTTTTTACGGGAACGTCCTTCATGGCGTAGATGACGATATCTTCATATACATCCCGCCATCCTTTCCATTCCTCTTTATCGTTAACACTTTGATTATGCCACAAGGTGACAAAAGTCCCGTTAACCGCCTTTACTTCGTCTATTAGTGTTTTTGCTCTGTGAATTGCTTCCTGGGGACTCAGTTTCATATAATCCTTCATGGTCCCATCCATCAGCATGAACGGTATCAATTTTAATTTCGTACCTACATCCAGGTCCAGATCATAAAAATTGAAACAGCTGCATATACTGGCCCGGAAACCGATTTCTGAAGCATAGCCCATTGAATAGTCTTCCTTAATATCAAATTCGAGCAGGTTGCGATAAGTGTTGGGGAAAGTTACTTTCAGGAAATGTTGTCTGCTTTTCACTACTTCGCTTTTTAAAACTTTACTCAATCTTCGGACTTCTTTTCTTAACTGATCCTTGTTAACATTGCTGTAATAAGAGGGGTGAACTCCAACTTCAGCATAATCAGCAATAGATTTTATCAGGGACTGAAAATTGCGATTCCCTTCTACAGGAATGTTCTTGTCGTATTCTCCATAATCACCAACCAGGAAGAAATAGATTTGCTTCAGGTGATATTTTCGGGCAATCTCCAATTGCCATTCATAAGTGTCATATGGATCTTTTTCCAGACCCAGTAATACCTTTAATCGCTCACCAATTTTTCTAAAATTCAAAGTGAAAAGACCTAAAGCAATGGATCCAAAATGCCGAACCATCCCCTTTTCTCTGTAAGCAAAAGCGGAGTCGATATCGAAAGTAGAGATATAGCGATAGTGAGTATCCGAAAAAACAAGATCAGGGAAACGTTGTTTTAGAATTTGTCTTAGCTCCAATGCCCAAATATTCACCAGTGGTTTGTCCAGGAAACCTTTTTGATAGGCCAAACTCTGCTGCGGGCTGAAGCGCATATGCTCATCTTTAATGTGCGGAAGATATTCTTCGTAGCGGCTTACCAGATAAAAACTGGCGGCAAATAGATCAAATGGTACGAGATATTTTGGATGGGTTCCAAAAAAAGCAGGCATACCTTTCCATTCAAAAACATTGATTTGTTGATCTTCAATTCCTTTTTCGAATAACAATCGGGTGGCAAAGAAGAAGGGTTCATCGCCAATCGCATGATCACCATAACTCATCCTTGGCCCTTCATGTTTTTTAAATACTTTGGGGTTCATAGTCGTGGTATACGCTAACCCAAGGAGATCCGTAAATAGTAGGTCGAAAATATATTTCAACCGGGGAGATTTTTTAGACGTATAGACCAGCAGGCGATTTGTCATGGATAATTAGACCTCTGATATTGCTCATTACTGCATGACCAAATCAAAGCGTTCCTTCATCTGCAAAACTATAAAAACTTGACCCTGCAATGATGATATGATCAAGAATGGATATTTCAAGCAATTTCCCGCCTTCTTTCAGCTTTCGGGTAAGTTGAATATCACTTTCACTGGGCTTAGGGTTTGCGCTAGGATGGTTGTGACTGAGGATGATGCCACTCGCCCTTATCTGTAAGGCTTCATGAAAAATCATTTTTGGGTCTACAACTGTTCCACTTATCCCTCCCTTGCTGATCGGTCGAATATCCAGCACATGATTGGCACGGTTAAGGAGAATTATCCAGAATTCTTCATGGGGAAGGTCGCGTAATTGGGGCTCCAGCATATTTACGGCATCCAGACTACAGCTAATATTTTCTTTTTTTCGGGCTTCAACCGATCGACATCTTCTCCCCAATTCCATTGCAGCAACGAGTGTTATGGCTTTTACCGGACCGATTCCTTTTGTCTTAGCCAGATGTTGATATCCGGCTTTTGCCAGTTCAGGTAAGTCGTTATTGCAATAGGCAAGAACTTGCCGTGCTAAATCAATAGCCGTTTGTTCTGCAGTTCCATTTCGGAGAAGAATGGCGATCAACTCGGCATCGCTTAATGCAGAAGAACCGAGTTGTTGCATCTTTTCTCTCGGTCGATCTGCCAATGACCACTCCTTGATTGTGATGTTTTTCATAAAGAGAACAGGGACGTAGCACTAAATAATTCACCCCTGACCGGGCAAAAATAAAAACGCCTCCCCAAAGGAAGGCGTTTGCAATCGTTTAAATACGAGTATGTTTAAGCCAGACTGTTCACATGCTTCTGGATACTGGACTTCAGGTTAGCCGCTTTGTTCTTGTGAATAACGTTTTTCTTCGCAAGTCGGTCTAACATCGCGCTTAACTCAGGAACTAAAGTAGCTGCTGTGCTCTTGTCCTTTGTACCGCGAAGTTCTTTCAGCAGGTTACGGGTGGTCTTAGCTTGATAGCGGTTACGGACTCTTTTTGAGTCATTTGAACGGATTCGCTTTTCGGCTGATTTGTGATTTGCCATTAGAATTTCAATGTTTAATACTAATTAATTCAGTTCACTCTTTACTTCCCACTTTCTACAGTGAGTTTACTGATTTGGTAGCCCGTACGGGAATCGAACCCGTGTTTCCTCCGTGAAAGGGAGATGTCCTAGACCCCTAGACGAACGGGCCATAGGGGATGTTTCTTACGAAACGGAGCGCAAAATTAGCGCAATATTTGGAATAGGCAAGCCTTAAAAGCTTTTTTTCCAATTAGATTTCTCTGTTTGGGTCAAATTGTTCCAAATAATCAGCTACTCTCCTGATAAAACTGCCACCCAAACTGCCATCTACCACTCTATGGTCATAACTCATGGATAAGAACATCATTTGACGGATCCCAAGGGTGTCACCCTGAGGAGTTTCAATAACTGCAGGTTTTTTGCGAATCGCTCCTACAGCCATAATAGCGACCTGAGGTTGATTAATAATAGGAGTGCCCATCACATTTCCAAAACTGCCAACGTTAGTCATGGTGTATGTACCACCCTGAATTTCATCTGGTTGTAATTTATTTTGACGTGCACGGTTTGCTAAATCATTGACAGCCTTTGTCAAACCGATCAGATTCATCCGATCTGCATTTTTAATTACAGGGACAATAAGATTTCCGGAAGGGAGAGCTGTGGCCATTCCAATATTGATGTTCTTTTTGACCAGAATACGGGTTCCTTCCACACTTACATTGATCATAGGGAAATCCTTGATGGCCTTCACAATTGCTTCAATGAAGACGGGTGTGTAGGTGATTTTTTCTCCTTCTCTTTTCTCAAATGATTTTTTTATCCGCTCTCTCCACATGACAATATTGGTCACATCAGCCTCCACATAGGAAGTTACGTGAGGAGACGTTTGCTTACTCATGACCATATGATCCGCAATAAGTTTCCGCATGCGGTCCATTTCAATAATTTCTACATCTCCGGAGAGGGAAGCAGATGGTTTTGATGCCGGAAGGGGTGCCGATTCTGCTACGCGTGAACTTTGAGGAGGCGGTACAGGAGTTGGTGCAGGAGCAGCTATTACCTGCGGAATCTGACCATTCTTTTTCAATTCAACAAAGCCTAGAATATCTTTTTTAGTCACCCTTCCTTCTGCACCTGTGCCGGGAATATTATCCAGTTCACTTTGGCTGATACCTTCTGTACCTGCAATTGTTCTCACCAACGGCGAATAAAATCGATTCCCATTATTAATAGAGACAGCCGGGACAGCCGATGGGGCAGGTGTAAAAGGAACTGTTTCAACTACTTCTGGTGTGATTTTTTGAGGGGCAGGAGTGGATGGAGCAGGTGTAGCGAGCATTTGCCCATTCCCTGAAACTGACCCATTGGATCCTTCTGTTGAAATAATTGCGATGGCAGTTCCTACCTGAACAACATCGCCTTCATTAAAAAGCCTCTTGGTAAGGATGCCACCGGCTGTTGAAGGGACCTCAGAATCAACTTTGTCAGTAGCAATTTCTAATAAAGATTCATCGGCGTCTATACGATCCCCTTCGTTTTTAAGCCATTTGATTATCGTCGCTTCGTGAACACTTTCACCCATTTTGGGCATTTTCAGTTCTACCTGTGCCATAGATTTTTAATTCTTCGGGTTCTACCTTTTAAGATCGGACGAAGTTAGGAATTATTAGCCTCATCAGGCGTTTTCTACGCTTCAGAATTCAAATCTATATCCGTTACAATAGGAAATATGGTTAATCGTCATTACCCTTGCAATGTCAACGACCTCAACTTACAACCTTCCGATGGCCACACAGGACGAAACCATTCTCAATGCGGTACAGCAGTATCGTAAGAGATTGTATGATTTCATTCGAGTGAGAGTCAAGGAAAGTGCTGATGCTGAAGATATATTACAAGATGTCTTCTATGAATTAACATCCAGCTATCGTGTCTTACAACCGGTAGAACAAATGGCCGCATGGCTTTTTCGGGTCGCACGCAATAAAATCACAGATAGATACCGAAAACATAAACCCTTGTTGTATGATGATATGCATCAGGGAAACTCGGAAGATGGTGAACCCAATTCCTTCCTGGAAGAATTGTTGGGAGCAGGGGATGATCCCGGTTTTTTATCAAAGGATAATGAGTTGATCCGTGAAGCATTGCTCAAAGCATTAGAAGAGCTTCCTTCCGAACAACGGGATGTTTTTGTGCAGCACGAATTGGATCAGCGTAGCTTTAAAGAAATTAGTGACGAAACAGGAGTGCCGGTAAATACCCTTCTATCCAGAAAACATTACGCAGTGAAGTTCTTAAGAAAGAGATTAACTTCGTTATATAAAGAATTATTCGATGATATCGAATAGGAACGTCTCGTCATTCCCATCTCATCTGCGATGATATGATCTGACGAGATGGGAGGATCACTCGCTCAGACCTTAACCTTAAACCATGAAGCAGAATCGCGAAAAGCGATACGCTTCATGGGACCCCTTGAACTTTAAACTTTAAACCTTAAACTATGAACTCTAATTTTATTCTCAAAGCTGTCGCAGGATTTATTGCGATGTTCTTAATCGTTGGTGTTGTACTGATGTATTTATGGAACTGGTTAATGCCTGAATTATTCCAATGGCAAACAATTACCATATTTCAGGCATGGGGTTTATTATTAATTGCTAAAATTCTTTTCGGTGGTGGTGGAGGACATTTTAAAAATAAATGGAAGGGCGCATGGGGGGAACATATGAAACAAAAGTTGGACGCAATGTCACCTGACGAACGGGAGCGCTGTCGCCAACAATTAGAAGCGCGTTGTGGGAAATGGAAGAAGGAGGCGTGAAAAGGATCTTTTAAAAAAGTGGAAATTTTATTTTTTTCTGCTTCAATTATTTTATATCTTCTACACTATTTCATGATGATTCAAGTAATGATTTTATATTCTTTAAACAAAATGTGAGCGCTTCTAAATTCTAATTAACAGGAACTCTCATTATATTTTTTTGTAAATTCCTGATGATCTGACTTTTTAGCCATCCATTATTGGCAACATTAAACCGATAGCCTAGAATGAAGGTGCCGGAAATAAACGAGGGTTGAATATTGACTCCTTTACCTTTTATCCAATGCCGATCGTTGGTTCCGGTGACCAACAGGAAAAATCGTTCTGCATTGTAGCCCAAGGATACTCTGGTATCAAGTAGTAGAGTTGCATAATATCCGGAAGTCCCTTTTTTATTCAGATAATGATAATGGCGTTGTTGAGCATGTAAGCTGGGAACGAATAATAAATTTGCAAAGAAACGCTTGAAGAAACAAGTGTTCCTGGCACGCCGGCTCCTACCCCGAAACCGGTATGCGAAAGGCCTTTTATTGTACTTGAACTTCCGTATTCATTTTGAAGCAATGCTGGAATCATGGAAGAGTCGGACATGATTCGTTCATTCATAAAATTAGCTGTTAACACTCCGGAAAAAGACGAGCGCAGTTGCCGGAAGCCACACGAGTAAACAGATTTGTAAGCGAATTTATTATGATTTGTGAAATAATAAATCTTTGCTTTAATGAGGTTGGCACTCATGCCCGACGATTTGAAATAGGGAGTCGTGTCATTAAATTGTGGGATATAATTTCCAGATGTCTCGTCGTAAAATCCTTTAAAGAACCGGTAACTGCCTTCAAATAAAATTTTATTGGATCCAATCCCAAGGAAAAAATTGCTGTTTCGGGTATTACCTTTCCTTTCGTTAAGCTTTTCTCTGGTTTTGAATAATAGCTTTAAAGCCAACTTATCAAAATCTGCAATAAAGCCGATGGCATTGCGTGCTTCTGTATCATAATTGATGGAAGTGGCAGCGCCGGTGTCAGCGCTTAAGTCAACATTATAGCTTCGCTCTGAAACCACTACGCCGAGACTCAGTCTATTCTTGCAGGATACATAATAGGTGGTATCCCAATTTTCCTGAGAAAGCGCCTCTGTACTAAGGAAAATTAGCGCCAGGAAGACCTTCAACCGTTTCAACATACTGCAAAAGTATTCTAAAATATTACATGCAAGAATGTCGTCTTTGCCTGTTTTGGATGAAATTAAATTTCTTTTTTAACGAATGGCTTGAGCGTTCCGGAGCATTGCACTAAGGCGGTCTAAAGGAGGCTTCGCGAACGGAGCGTGATTTCTATTTAATTTAGAAATTAAATTACCAATTATATTCTATGTAGCAAAATGCCTGCCTAACGCAAAGGACCTGTTTAGGTTGTGTTTATCGTTGTCGCTTGAATAAAAATACTTTCTTTTATTCATATGGTAATTTCGTGGCTTTGTAAAGTTGTTCAATATTTATTTACTCATTAAATTTAATTTTTAGTTCACGTGTTAAGTTTTCATCCGTTAGAACCATTATTGCATCTTGGCAATATTGTGTTTTACCAAGGTATTGCTCGTATCCAGATGTCTTAATAGTTGTAAATTCTACCCATTTCTTATCCTCTTTCGATAGAAATTCACCACACAGTAAATAGATATTCTCAGTCTTATCTGAAGCAAAATAGCCAATTTTTACATTTCGGAAATCAGTAGGTGTTGGTGGCTGATGGTTTTTAAAATCACTGGAAGCTGACATTATTAAAAACCGAACAACTGAATCAGGTATTATTTCATTAACAGAAGAAACAGTCGAGCTTTCAATCTTTTCAATTTTGTTATTCGGATTGCAACTTACTAACATAAAAGTAAAAAGCATGAAAGCAATCGTGTTAAAAGCCTTTTTCATTGTGCAAGTTTCCATTTTACATTTTTTAAAATTTGTTTTATCGAATAAATATTTAAATTATATAGCCTTTAACTACGGGCTTAGAACTACTAATGACATCATTCCAAAACCTTCGGATTGATTTCAAATATAGTTTGGAATTTAAGATTCTTGTTTCCGATTTTTAGACACGGAGAAATTATATGACTCTTTAGTTCTCAATTATATGATCATACGCCAGCAACGCCACACGACAAATCATCAAACCAAAAACTCTCAAATCTTCAAATCTTCAAATTGCTAATTCTTAACATCCTTTTGACCCTCTTCCGTATCGGTAGAATTCAATTTTTGCTGATTCTTATGCTCTTCAACCCTTTTTTTAACCTGAGTTCTGCGTTGATCCTTCATGGCTTCATATTTCTCCAGTTGTTCAGGGTCAAGAATCGCTTTTACTTCGTTATCAAATGTTTGACGAGCTTCTAACGATTTTTCACGGTCACTGCTACGTTGTGTTTCAACTTTTAAAGCTGCGGCTTTTACTTTTGAAGTCTGATCGTCATTGAGTAAGAGTTTTGCTTTTAATAATTCTGTGCGTTTTTCAGCCCTTTGTTCAGGTGTTAACTGCTGCGCTGCTTGTCTTTTTTCCTGAGCTTCTGCATTGTTTACGAATGAAATTCCGAGTATGAATACGATCAGGCAAATTATGTTTTTCATAGTTATACGTTTAGTTTAAGATATCAAATATATGAATTAGTTTAATTGATAGTATGTTTTTTTTCTGAAGGACCTTGGAAATTTTTCTTATTCTGTCTTAGCATTTCTTTCAGACTCATTTTAACCAGATCTCCCATGCTTTTGCACTTCAGGAATACAGGGTTGTCGTAATACCGGCACAATTCATCTTTAAGCTGGTCCGTTTTCTCCGGTGTACTTATGGTGTCCTGACTCATGCAGTCGAGGAGGTCTTTCAGCATCCTTTTCCGGCTTTAATTCGTTTGGCAATAAGGGTTCGTTCCTCAAACTGATATTGATGAACTGTTTCGTGCGTCATCAGATCGATAGCAAGCTTTACAATAACATTATTTTCTTTGAAGTATTGTGGCATATATAAGGTTCTTCTTCCTTCATAACTTTGCTGGTCGAAGTCAATGGCACGGATGCGGTAATGAACTTCTTCAAAGTCGGGCGTGATGTCAACTACATAGTTGTATGCCCGCATGTCTCCCAGCAAACGAAGAAAGCATCGTTCATTAAATTTTACAAATTCTTTCGCCAGGCGTATGGCATTAATTCCTTTTTCTCCAGATGGTTTTTATAAACATGTCGCCGGGAATACCTGCTATATGTTCTTCTACCAGGTGTCATTACTTACAAAATAACTGATGCGGTTGGGTGATAAAATATGTTCCAGTTCCAATCCGTAAATTCGTGAGGCGTCTGCTTGCTTGATATAAAAATAATCAAAATTATCATTTAGGTTATTCACGATTTTTATTCGAAAAGGTTTTGAGTTACCAAAGGTGCAATAATCCACACGTTCGACATATAAGTGTTCTATGACCGATAAATCTCCTCCCGTTTTTAGTTGAGCATATATATGCGTTAGTGCATTGTTAATATGCGCCATTTCTGAAGGTGGATAATATACACTTTCCCATAATGTATCCTTTCCTGCGCGATCATAATAGGGGAAAGCTCCGTTAAAGTGGAGGAGATCTTTATAATCTATTTCAGCTTGAAATTTTCTTCCATAACCTTTTAGATATTTCCGCAACAAAGGACTTATTGGGTAATTGGGCTTTTTCAAAGAAATATGGTCGTCATGCATAGGCTTCGGATATGCACGAATGTACGAAAACTATGTGGTATAGTTCTTCGATTTTATAATATTTCGAAGTCACTTTTCCGAATCAAACTCAGTCCGTCACGTATGGGTAGCATGGTTAGACTGACCCGGTCATCAGATCGAACTTTAGAATTGAATGCTGCAATCGCCCTGGTCTCCAAATCCTGTTTTTCTGCCGGTTTTAATACATGTCCGCTCCATAAAACATTATCGGCGATGATAATTCCGCCCAAACGAACTTTATCGATGATAAGATCATAATAGCGGATATATTCTTCTTTGTCAGCATCAATAAAAACGAGGTCAAAAACGTTTGGAAGAAGTGGGATAATCTCCAGGGCGTTCCCGGTTTTTTGTATGATCTGAGAAGCCCATTTCGAGGCCGAAAAATACTGTTTGCTAAAGGATTCCAGTTCATCGTTAATGTCGATGGTAATGAGTTTCCCATCCGGTTGGAGTCCTTCGCAAAGGCAAAGTGCAGAATAACCTGTATAGGTGCCAATCTCTAAAATTGTTTTCGGCTGCAACATTTGGCTGAGCATCGCCAGAAATCTGCCCTGCAAATGTCCGCTGAGCATGCGTGGATTTAACACTTTCGCATAGGTGTCACGGTTCAGCTCCTGCAATACCTCCGCCTCGGGCGAACTCATGTCTTCGCAATATTTCAGTATTTCGTCAGCTATAAATTCCATCAGGAACGCGGATTAAACGGATTAAATAGATTTTCACAGATTTTTTTAAACGCCATTCGAAATCTTCAGTACATCCATATTTTTCATATTTCGTCTTTTCGTATTTCGTATTTTCGTATTTTCGTATTTCGTATTTCGTATTTTCGTATTTCGTATTTTCGTTTTTTTTCGTATTTCGTATTTCGTTTTTCGTTTTTTCGTATTTCGTATTTCGTATTTTCGTTTTTTCGTATTTTCGTATTTTCGTATTTCGTATTTTCGTATTTTTCGTATTTTCGTATTTCGTATTTCGTATTTCGTATTTCGTATTTTCGTATTTTCGTATTTCGTATTTTCGTAATATTTCGTATTTCGTATTTCGTATTTATTATTACTCCAACCGATTAAGACCGGCTTTTGCTTTTTGATCTAAACTATTTTGGTATTCATGGTCGCGTAATTCCAGTGTTTTCTTATACCATTCAATCGCTTTGGTTTTGTTGCCAAGGTCTTCATGAATTTGTGCGGTATGGAGACTTGCACTCGCCGCAAAATAAAACTTTTGACTAGCGCCATTTTGATAGGTGCTTTCATACAACTCTAAGGCCTTCTCTTTTTTCTCTTGCTTATCAAAAATCCGGGCCAGGCGATAGGTGTATTCTAGTTGATTTCTTAGAGAAGGAAAAAGAGAGATGGGTTTACCGGCAAGTTCAGCTAAGGCGCGTTGATAGTATCCGCCATCAAAAAGAAGTCTTGATTTTAATAAGATGGTATTAGGTACTTCACCACTTTCAAGTTCTTTGATAGCGGCTTTGTCTTCGTCGGTAAGGTCTTCCCTTTGGCAGCAATAGTGCATTTCGAGATGTAGTTTTTATAACCTGCCATATCTCCCTTCAAAAGCCTGATCCATGCCAGTTTTTGCCGTGCGGATTTTACATAAGTCGTTCCCCGATAGTTTTGAAGATATTTCAGATAATACTTTTCAGCAGTAAAATCCATTGTAAATAATCGCGCATTGGCTTCCATGAAATTCAAATAATGAAGAGGTTGTACTTTAGTTTCAGCAGGGCGCCTGGAAAGTAAGTCAATAACACTGTCGTTTTCTGCTGCTGCGAAATGGAAGATGCTCTTTGCAAATAAAAGTATAGGGCGCTGATGGATGTCTTTTACCGGATAGAATCTTTTACGAATGACATCGTTGTCTTTTTCTTTGCCCAGGTTGAGCTCCAAAAAGGTTAACATAACAATGGTTTCGTCTTTTAGATAATGTAATTCACTGTTACGGTAGCAGGCGTTTAATAATAACTTGAGTTCTCCAAGGCCTTGTTTAATACTGCCGCTCAATCCCAGCATATTTGCTATCCATTGGTAGTTTTTGGGAATGGTCCCCACTGCAGCATGAATTAATCCGAGTCCACGGAGATTCTGTTTGAAGTCGGGGTACTCTTTTTGATTTTCTTCGAGTAATTTATAGGCTTTTCTTACATCGTAGGCAGCAACAATAAACTCCTCAAAGCGCATTCGTGCAATGGCCAGTTGAAGATACATTTCGGCTATACATAAACGTTGGTAAGGTGAATTGCCTTTGTGTTTTTGCAAAAGGTCGATCCGCTCACTGTTTCTGGCTTTAATCCCTTCCAATTGTTTTTTGTCTTCGTCGATGAATGATTTGAGGAAGTCAATCTGGCTTTCAATATAGATGGGTAGTAAATTTTCCGGTCGTTCCTTTTTCTCCTGATTGCACAGCTTTGTTGCGCTTTCAAAATCAAGTCGAATGGCTTCAGCATAAGCTCTTTGGCAGTTCTCCGACCAGAAATAATCCGCACTGACGGTGGATACGGCCCCGCAAATCAATAGAATACTTAAAAATGTAATTCGGAATTGTTTCTTCATTTTCTGCGGCGAAGATCAGAAAAGAAAGAGAATTAATTGAATAGAAACCGTTATTTTCACCCTCGTAAATCTACTCCTATGCAACTTGTTTTGGCTGATGATCAATACCGTGACCATCTCCTTCCCTTTACATTTACCCGTCCCTGCGCTGATATCCGTTGTGGCATCCTGACGATTCGTCGTAAATGGGAAATCCTCTTGAATATTCCTTCCGGGACATCCGGTTCTCTGACACAGTTTTACTTGTCAGGTTCTTATCCTTTGGTAGCCGGAACAGAGTGTTTGGTCATTAATGGAGCTTTGCTTCCCGATGAAAGTATTCTGCGCTTGATAACTGCATTAAAAATTGGACAGCAAATTGTCTGAAGGATCGTTTACTGGCAGCTGTTCTTCATAGAGATCAATTGGTTGGTCTTGATTTCGTTAAACCTATCGATAAAATTGAAACCGTGCATTATATTGGTTTGCCGGTGTTATTGCAGCATCCCTGGGATATATTTACTTTAAATGATGAGGCTATTCGTTCTGATTTTCAATTGTTAAAGAAGGGTAGGAAGTCGGAATTGATCTCAGGTACTAATCAAACGTTTAAACCGGATGATATTTTTATAGAACCGGGGGCTAAAATTGAGTGCGCAATGCTGAATGCTTCAACAGGTCCCATTTATATTGGTAAAGATGCAGAGGTGATGGAAGGCTGCATGATTCGGGGGCCATTTGCTTTGGGAGAGCAAGGTGTGCTGAAGATGGGGGCGAAGATTTACGGTGCTACCACCATTGGGCCGGGGGCAAAAGTTGGAGGAGAGGTGAGTAATTCGGTGATTTTTGGGAATAGTAACAAAGCGCATGATGGATTTTTGGGAAATAGTGTCATTGGTGAATGGTGCAATCTGGGTGCGGATTCAAATAATTCGAATCTAAAAAACAATTATTCGGAAGTACGGGTATGGGATTATCCCACCGGAGATTACATCGCAACGGGATTACAGTTTTGCGGTTTGTTTATGGGTGACCATAGCAAATGTAGCATTAATACTATGTTTAATACGGGAACAGTGGTGGGTGTTTTCGCGAACATTTTTGGTGCAGGCTTCCCCTCGAAATTCGTTCCCTCTTTTAGTTGGGGAGCTGATAAGGAAGGAGAAATGTTCCTGATTGATAAAGCGCTTGAACTCGCTGAAAAAGTAATGTCAAGAAGGAAAATCACTCTCACAGAAGCTGATAAAAATATCCTCAGTCACCTCTATCTGATGCAATTAAAACCAACAGCCGAGGATTGAGTTCTTAGCTGAAATTAGATTTCAATCTTCATACATATGCTCCTTGCTACTTGCTTCTTGCTGCTGGCTTCTGGCTCTGAATCATCGGTGGGATGGAAGACAAAATTCTTCGACAAAAGTGTAACTTATAACTTGGACCTTGTATACCGGACTCATGACCACCCGTTCTTTGCCACTTGATCATTTCATATAACCAAGCCAGCAGCAAGAGGCGAGTTGGCACAATGATTGAATACGGCGGAGAATTATAAAAAGACCAGATTTACTGCCAATCTGACATAAAATTGAACCATGACATCACAATTTGATAATAACGATCTGCCTATTGGTCAGATGGCCATTAACGATGATGAGCCTGAATTGATTCCTCTTCTGACGAACGAGGACGAAGAATTAATGAATAATGAGCAGATACCGGAAGTAGTTTCGGTACTGCCACTTCGAAATACTGTGCTGTTTCCCGGAGTAGTGATTCCGATCACTGTTGGTCGCGATAAGTCTATTAAACTGATAAAGGATGCATATGCCAGTGATCGCATTATAGGTGTAGTTTCCCAGAAAGATGTAAGCGTTGAAGATCCCAAATTGACCGATTTAAATAGCATCGGTACCATCGCTCAGATTTTACGGATGCTTCGGATGCCCGATGGAAACACAACAGTAATCATACAGGGTAAACGTCGTTTTAAAGTAGCAGACATTGTGCAGGATGAACCTTATCTGCGTGCAAAAGTGGAAGCCTTTTCAGATACTTCAAAAGTGATCAAGGACGAAGAGTTTACTGCCATTGTAGATTCCCTGAAAGATATTTCCATGCAGATCATTCAGCAATCGCCGAATATTCCTACCGAGGCCAGTTTCGCCATTCGAAATATTGAAAGTCCATCCTTCCTCATCAATTTCATCTCGTCCAATATGAATGCGGATGTGGAGAAGAAACAAATGTTGTTGGAGATGAACGACATTAAGGATCGTGCAACGAAAGTACTTGAACACCTCACCAAGGAATTGCAAATGCTCGAACTGAAGAATCAGATTCAGAGCAAAGTGAAAACAGATCTCGATAAGCAGCAGCGTGAATATTTTTTAAATCAACAATTGAAAACTATTCAGGAAGAACTTGGCGGAAATACTCCCGACAAAGAGATCTCTGAAATGCGTGAACGAGGTCGTAATAAGAAATGGAGTAAGGCAGTAGAGGAAGTTTTTAATAAGGAGATGGATCGTCTCAATCGTATAAATCCTGCGGCAGCAGAGTATTCCGTGACAATGAATTATCTCGACCTGTTGCTTGAATTGCCATGGGAAGAATATACTTCAGATAATTATGATCTGAAACGTGCGGAGAAAATATTGAATCGTGATCATTTCGGGTTGGAGAAAGTGAAGAATCGCATTCTTGAATACCTGGCTGTGATTAAGCTGAAGAGCCAAGTTCTGCATTGCTGGAAGTACTCGATCCGGAACAAAACACCACCTTCTATGATAACTATGTGGAGATTGAGTATGATCTTTCGAAGGTGCTTTTTATCGCAACAGCCAATACATTAAGCAGTATTCAACCAGCATTGCGCGATCGTCTCGAGATCATTGATATCAGCGGGTATACACTCGAAGAAAAAGTACATATCGCACAGCAGCATTTAGTGCAGAAACAGTTGGAAGCGCATGGTTTGAAGAATGGTCAGCTTGCTTTTCCGCCACAGATGCTCAAAGTCATCATCGAGCAATATACGTGGGAAAGTGGTGTACGTACTCTGGAAAAATGTATTGCATCAGTGGTGCGGTCTATCGCAAAGATGGTCGCAATGGAAGAAAATGCCCCTTCTAAAGTAACGGAAACGCATATACGAAAAGCATTAGGAGCTCCTCGTTTTTTACCCGACAAACTGATCAGCAATGATACGGCAGGAGTAGTGACCGGACTTGCATGGAATTCGAACGGAGGGAGTATTCTCTTTATCGAAACATCACTCAGCAAAGGAACAGGGAAACTGACACTTACCGGTAATCTCGGTGATGTCATGAAAGAATCAGCCATGATTGCACTCGCTTTTTTAAAGGCACATGCAGATAGCTTTGGGATTGACCCCAAGACTTTTGAGCATTGGAATATACATGTTCACGTTCCTGAAGGCGCTATTCCTAAAGACGGACCTTCTGCCGGAATCACGATGTTGACTTCACTTGCTTCCGCCTTTACACAACGTCGTGAAAAACAAACTGGCGATGACCGGTGAAATCACATTGCGGGGAAGAGTGCTACCGGTGGGTGGTATTAAAGAGAAAATTTTAGCTGCAAAAAGGGCTGGTATAAAGGAAATTATTCTTTGTGCAGATAATGAAAAGGATATTCAGGAGATTAAGAAAGATTATATTAAGGACCTGACCTTTCACTATGTCGAGAATATGTCAGAAGTATTGGATGTCGCCTTAACTGCACAAAAAGTGAAGAATGCCATTTCATTCAATGGCAAGGAAAATGGTGTGGCGCCAATTAAGTCCTCTGCGGTGAAAACGGTTGAAAGCCGAAAGTCGGTGAAAGTAAAGGCAAAAAAAGTCAGCTCGTAAATAAAGGTTGTCAACTTATGCTGACTTCGGAAAAGAGATTAGGAAGTGGATCCCCTTGCTGTATTAACATTTATCGCAGCCTGAATTACCGGAATTGGAAATGCTCCCTCTTATCCTGCTGATAATATAGATTGCAGCTATTGTAACAATCACAATCACAATTACTTCTTGCATACTGCAAATATAAGGCTAACAGAAGCAAAAGCCCTACCTTTGCCGCAATATTTGCCCTATGTTATCTACTGCACCCTTATCAGGTACAATCGGGAAGGACTTTCCGATGAAACCTTAATTGATCTTTATAAAGCGCTCATTAAACCCCGTATTATCGAGGAGAAGATGTTGGTGCTCCTCCGTCAGGGGAAGTTGGCGAAATGGTTCAGTGGAATAGGTCAGGAAGCTATTTCCGTTGGGACCGCGATGGCTTTGCATCGTGACGAGTATATTTTACCTATGCATCGAAATCTGGGTGTGTTCACGGTGCGAGGCATTCCCTTGAATCGCTTGTTTTCGCAATTCGCAGGTAAGCCCGGTGGATTTACAAAAGGCCGTGATCGTTCCTTCCACATGGGCACACAGGAATTTCATATTGTGGGAATGATTTCTCATTTAGGTCCTCAGATGGGTGTTGCGGATGGTATTGCATTGGGAAATCTGCTAAAGGGCAACCCTCATGTCACTGCTGTTTTTACAGGAGATGGAGCTACCAGCGAAGGCGATTTTCATGAGAGTATCAATGTGGCGGCTGTATGGGATTTACCGGTTATTTTTATCATTGAAAATAATGGATATGGATTGAGTACTCCCAGCAGTGAACAATTCCGTTGCAAGCAATTTATTGATAAAGCCATAGGATACGGAATGGAAGGCGTTCAGGTGGATGGAAATAATATACTTGAAGTTTATAATACTGTGAATCAACTTGCATCTTCCATGCGGGAGAAACCTCGTCCGGTTTTATTAGAATGTATGACTTTTCGTATGAGAGGTCATGAAGAAGCTTCCGGAACTAAATATGTTCCTCAGGAATTGTTTGAAATGTGGGGAAAAAAGGACCCGATTCGCAATTATGAAGAGTTTCTTCTAAGTGAAGGGGTGATTGATGAGGACTTTGTTAAGATGGTCCGTGCAGCTATCAAGGAAGAAATTGAACTCGGACTTGAAATTTCATCTTCAGAAAAGGATGTCGAGCCCAATGATGAAAGAGAATTGGCCGATATGTATGCTCCTTCTTCTAAAGAAACGATTCGACCGGTTTCCTCCACCAAAACAGAAAAACGTTTTTTAGATGCCATCACAGATGCGATGAAGCAAGCGATGGAGCGCCATCCAAACCTGGTAATCATGGGGCAGGATATCGCAGAATACGGTGGTGCCTTTAAAGCGACACAGGGCTTTGTAGAGCAATTTGGAAAGATGAGGGTTCGCAATACACCACTCTGTGAATCTGCTATCGTAGGAACCGGATTGGGTCTCAGTATCAATAACTGTAAGTCTATTGTGGAGATGCAGTTCGCCGATTTTGTAACCTGTGGATTTAATCAGATTGTAAATAATCTGGCGAAAACGCATTACCGATGGGGACAACATGCAGATGTCGTGATTCGAATGCCTACCGGTGCTGCTGTCGGTGCAGGGCCTTTTCATTCACAATCTACGGAGGCCTGGTTTTTTCACGTACCCGGACTGAAAATTGTTTACCCGGCTTTTCCTGATGATGCCAAAGGTTTGCTGGCGGCAGCTATTGAAGATCCAAATCCGGTGATGTACTTCGAACATAAAGCGCTATACAGAAGTATTAGCGGCGATGTGCATGATGATTACTTCACCACAGAAATTGGTAAAGCAAAAGTGGTGCGTGAAGGAAATGACCTCACTATTGTTACCTATGGTTTAGGCGTGCATTGGGCGATGGAAATACTAGATAAGCATAAACATATTTCTGCCGACCTGATTGATTTACGTACCTTGCTTCCCTGGGATGAAAAGACCGTACTGGATTCTGTAAAGAGAACAGGAAAAGTGTTGATGATGCATGAAGATACAATGACCGGTGGAATAGGAGGGGAGATAACGGCAAGGATAGCCGAAAAGTGTTTTCAATATCTTGATGCAGCCCCTGTAAGAATTGCTGCACTGGATACTGCTGTGCCTATGTCTAATGCTTTAGAATGGAATTTTTTACCGAAGCACCGCTTTGAACAGGCCCTGCTATCGCTGTCGGCTTATTAGAGTCAACAGGTAATAAATGCATCAGGCGCTCCAGAGCATTCTTGTTTTCAATGTTTTGTGTGGCATCTCTTAAAAACAATTTTTCTCTTTCAGTGAGATGCCAGCTTAATGATACCCGATCTTCTGTTTCCGGCATTTGGAAAATAACTACATCCATGGGCACTTTCATCCAACTTCTGGCATGTTGTAAATACCGGTCGAAACTATAATCTTGCATGATCAGGAAATTTCCGGATACATTGCGCATAGGTGTCATGAGTTTTTCAACCAGAGATTTAATCGAGTTATCTTCAACTTTAAGATGTTTGTACGTGTCCCGAATCTGGAGGAAAACGACGCCTGATGTGTTTTCGTCAATCCAATCGCGAAAAGTGTGAAGGAATTGAATGGAATTCATAATACCGTAGTTGTCCCGGATACCGGCATCCATTACCTCAATTGTTGGTGAACTCGGAAGAGAGATAGCCGGCATCACATACGGAAAGGCAGAATTCATGCGTAGTGCACTTGTCAGTTTTAGGTTGCCGGAATTGTTCTCTTTGAAAAATCTTCGGAACTCCACACCGTTAGCAGCAGGTTGTATGCCGGATTCATTTAAATGTTCGTTTTGCAGCAGGTAGGATACAGGTTGTGATGAAATATGTAATGCGCGTCCATCGTTGATAATCGTTGGACTTATCACCAGCAACGGGATTTCTGCTGCCTTTTCGGCCTGATCATAATCACTCAAACGTCTGTTTAATACATTCCCGGTATTCTCAAGGAGTTGCTCCTCCCAGGCCCATGCACGATCCTTCGTATAAAAATAGGAGCCATCTTTAAACTGCTGATTGTTGAGGAAGATATCTGCAACAGTCGCACTAAAGACGAGTGAATTCAGCAAATCCTTACCCATATTTTTAAGGTAGCGGTTGTTGATGTCCTGATCCGCGCGCATAAGAGAATCACGGTGGTTGAGAAATAGTTCGCGATAATAACATAGACTGATCATACCTCCTGAAGATCCTGTAGCGAATGCCGTATGATGTAATAATTCTCCTCCGTAAACACTATCTATTAGCTGGAGACTTCTAAATGTAAAAACGCAGGATCTTAATCCGCCACCGCTAACATTCAGTAAAACTATTTTTGGTTTCTCTACACCTCTTCCTGTCCATCGTGCTTTCCATTTTTCAAGTATGGCAATGGTGTTTCGTTTATCATGCGTGAGTAAACTATCATTTACCTGTCCTTCTAGTGATTCGCGATTATAGGCCGGGGTTGATTTAGTATAATCAATTCCATAGGCCTTTGTACGCGGATTAAAAAGTTCAAATTGCGAAAGGAAATTAAGAAATAAAAAGACGAGGATCAATGCAGTATTCGCCCAGGATCGCAACCAGTAACGAAAGACACCACTCAACATAATAAACATCGTGAGCAATAAAATGACACTGGCTCCTGCAGGAATTTTAAAAAATGGAAAATCCCGGAATAAACCCAACATAATAAACGTAGCAAATACCACAATCTCCACCACCGCTGCATTCACATGGTTCTGTTTGAACACCTGTTCCAGCATGTAGCGTTTATAATGTCGAGTGTCCCGCACAATTTTAAATTTGGCAGGAAATACCATGTAGGTATCTACTCTCCAGGTGTTTTTTCTGGGTATTCCGGTTAAAGGGCGAACAATCGGGCTTTCATCTTTATCCGCATGCGTAATTCCGAAAAGCTTATAAATATCTTTATTCGTCATCATGAAATAACGAAGTGTGACCAGAATCACCAGCATGATGCCAAAGAGAAATACTAAAATACTAAGCAAAACTTCTCCCACTGACTTCAACTGATTGACGGATTGAAATTGAAAAATCATAATACAATATACCATTATGAAGAGTCCGGGGATAATGCAATTATTGTGAGCATATTTTACAAATGTTCTCGAAAGCGTTGCTAAAAACGGAAAACGGAAACTATTCAGGATAAAACTTGAAATATTGAAAGCCATGATGAAGGCCCCCAGACTTAATCCCATAATAAAGAAAGCCCTTAAGCCCACATGACCCATGTATTCCGGATCAAGGAAGAGGTAAGGAATTCCAAATCGGGATGCGATCGATTCTGTAATAAACCCAAACAGTAACAACCAGAATAACATGATCACCTGGTTCTTCTTAAAATGAAGAATCATCAGCTGTACCGGAAAGGAATAAAATAATCTGGAAGCGTACCGGTGAAGGTTCATAGTTCGTAGTCGACCTGACTAAAGTATACGCTTAGAACGAGAAAATGTTGGAATTAATATCAAATCTTTACAGCAATTATTAACCAACTATTTCCAGAAAGGCCCACACAAAAGGAGTGCTTAGAAAGAGGGCATCAAATCGGTCTAATAATCCACCGTGACCCGGTAAAATGGATCCGGAATCTTTCACATGGAGACTGCGTTTAAGCAATGATTCGACCAGGTCTCCCAATGTACCTGTAACAATAATTATCAACCCGATGATCATCCAATGAAGCCAGGGGAGTTGTGGCTGATAGATACTCAGCAAATGCGCCACACCTAGTGTACTTATTCCCCCTCCGATACTGCCTTCCCATGATTTTTTAGGAGAGATCCTTTCAAACAGACGGTGCTTACCGAATAAGTTTCCGAATACATAGGCAAAACTATCACTGCTCCATAGTAAGAAGAAATACCCCAATAGTATTCCACGATCATAGTCTCCGCTAAATACAGAGATATTCATTAAGAAAGCGAATGGCAAAACGGTATAGAGGATGCCGAGTAGGGTGTAAGCTATATTGCCGAATGGGTTTGCTTTTTTTCGATATAATTCAACAAAGAGTATCGTGGTGAGTAAAGGGAAAATCAGGACCTCCCAATTATATGCTGTCGGCCAATAAGAACGCATGGCGATCATGAGGTACATTAAAAGACCACAAAACATTCCAAATTGACGGTTGATCTCCAGACCTTCATTCTGCAACAATGAGTAAAATTCGTTAAGACTTAGCAATGCAGCTAGCAGGAAAAGAAGGACAAATGGAAGTGGTCCCCACCATATAGCTGCAACAATACTTCCTGTGAAAACAGCGCCGGTTAAAATACGTTGCCAGAAATTATTCACAACAAGTTATTTTCCGTAAGAATCATTTGCGCCCGTGTTAACAGATCCTCTTCCACTTAGAATTCAATCTCCCCAAATATGTAGGATGAATCTTTCTTGTTAATCTTAAAAGAATGAATCCCTTCCTCATCAAGATAAGAAATAGCAGCTTCCACCTCTAAGGGTTTGGTGCTTGCAAACAGGAGTGCAAAGCCGGGTTCTGACTGATTAGATTTCCCTGTCATCAATTACGAAGACATAAACTTGTTTGGGACCATGAGCTCCGATGATTGCCTTTCCTTCAATGTCAGCAGTACGTCCGGGGCCGGTGATGATGTTGACAGAAGAAGGGAGCTTGGGATATTTATAACGAATCCAACTGATAGCATCTTTCAGGTCCTGTGTGATCTGACTGGATTTGCCAAGGATAATATGAATAGGAGTATAGGCCGGTGCATTTCTGGATTGCACTTTAGAAGAGATCACTATGCTTCCTGTTCTGGCAATCATGCATTCGCAAGTACTAACGGCCACGTCAATGATGTCCGTATGGTCAGTGCTGATGTGATGAGGTAATTCACATTCTGTTAAGAGGTTGCTCAGGCCATCCTCTACACAAACAATGTTCTTCCACTTGTATTGCGCGCCTAGATTCACCAACGCTTCCATGAACTCCAATTCGTTTTCAATCAGGAAAAATTTTGCTCCTGCCGCTTCGGCTTTTTCAGCAAATACAAGTAGCAAGTCTTCATCTGTAGTTTTGTAAACGTTGCTATCGAAGGAAACTTTGGGATAGGGGTTGTCCGTCTTCGCCAGAAGAGCTGTACGGATTTTTTTCAGTACTTTTTCCCGATTAGTACTCTCGTCCATTGTTTAAACAGTTTCAGTAGTACTTCCTGTTTTTGCAATATTTTCCTCTGAAGGGGTTGGCGATGGAGGTGTACTTGTTGTACTTCCATTAGATGGAAGGGCATTTACGAGTTTATCGTTGTCCTCTTTATCCCAGATTCGTTTTCCGAAAATTTTCTCCAGATCTTCCTTGTAGATGACCTCTTTTTCTAATAATCGTGTTGCCAATGCATCCAATTTAGACTTGTTCGCCCGAAGTAAATCAACAGTACGAACATAGGCTTCGTCAATCATTTTCTTTACTTCTGAATCTATCAATTCAGCCGTCTTTTCACTGTATGGTTTGGTAAAAGAATAGTCAGCATTTCCTGAAGAATCGTAGTAGCTGATATTGCCCAACTCTTCATTAAGTCCGAAACCTGCTACAGTAGCATACGCCTGTTTGGTAATTTTTTCCAGATCGCTCAAAGCACCTGTTGAAATGGAACCAAAAGTTACAGCTTCCGCAGCACGTCCACCTAGAGCAGCACAAATTTCATCCATGATTTGCTCCTTGGTGGTAATTTGTCTTTCTTCAGGCAGATACCATGCCGCTCCCAAGGAGTTACCTCTGGGAACAATAGTGACTTTTACCAATGGAGCAGTATGTTGTAGCAACCAGCTCACAGCTGCATGTCCTGATTCATGATAAGCGATCACTTTCTTTTCATGTACGGAGATGATTTTATTTTTCTTCTCCAGTCCACCCACAATACGATCTACGGCATCCAGGAAATCCTGATGACCTATGGAGGTTTTATTGTGTCTTGCTGCAATCAATGCCGCTTCATTGCAAAGGTTGGCAATATCTGCACCGGAGAATCCCGGAGTTTGCTTGGCCAGGAAATCAAGATCCAGACCCGGATCCAGTTTCAGTGGTTTAGCATGTACTTTAAATATTTCCTTTCTGCCATTCAGATCAGGAAGTTCAACATAAATCTGTCTGTCGAAACGCCCCGGACGAAGCAATGCCCTATCCAAAATATCAGCACGGTTGGTTGCTGCTAAAATGATGACACCTGAATTGGATCCAAACCCATCCATCTCTGTCAACAACTGGTTCAAAGTACTCTCACGCTCATCATTGGCGCTAAAAGAAGGTTGTTTTCCTCTTGCTCTTCCGATGGCATCTATCTCATCAATAAAGATAATACTGGGGGCTTTCTCCTTCGCCTGACGGAAAAGGTCACGCACACGACTGGCGCCCACTCCCACAAACATCTCCACGAAATCAGAACCTGACAGCGAAAAGAAAGGTACTTGTGCTTCACCGGCAACGGCCTTCGCCAAAAGTGTTTTACCTGTTCCCGGAGGACCTACTAAGAGTGCGCCTCTTGGAATTTTACCTCCCAGTTGGGTGTATTTCTTAGGAGTTTTAAGGAAATCAACAATTTCCATCACCTCTATTTTGGCTTCTTCCAGACCGGCAACGTCATTAAATGTAACTTTTACATGTAAATCCTTATCGAATAAAGTTGCCTTCGATTTACCAATATTAAAAATCTGACTTCCTCCCGGCCCGGAGCCCATCCTCCGCATAAAAAACATATATATACCGATCAGTAGTATAAAAGGGAAAATCCAGCTCAATACATCCCAGTAGCTACGATCATTATTGTTGTAAATAATATTTACCCGATTTGCTTCAGGCAAATCCTTTTGTACATCATCAAGATCTTTCTTAAAACTACCTACATCACCGATGGTAAAGGCGAAATGCGGACCTTCATTCAGACCGTTCCCGAAAGCTTTTTTTGCGACTGTTTTAAACTCGGGCTTTGCGAGACTTGTCTTTTTAATAAAGACATTAACAACTTCCTTATTGACCACTACTACTTTATCAACATCTCCGCTCCTGATCCAGGTAGAAAATTGAGACCATGTCGCTTCTCTGGCGTGATTACCAAAGTCGAATGAGTTGATAATAATGATAACAAATAGCACTAATGCATAAATCCAGTATAGGTTGAAGTTGAATCGAGGCGGTTTCGGTTTAGTGAAATTACTGCCTGTTTTATTTTTTTCTTCTTTTTGCGATTGCTCAGACATCTTATGTTTTCTGTTCAAATAATGTTTGGGTAATTAAGCTTAAACACTTGAAGTTAAGATTAGTTACCTGATATGATTCTTATTTCGGCATCAGCCCACAACTTTTCGATTCCATAATAGTCACGTTGTTCCGGTTGAAAGATATGCACGATTACGGTGATATAGTCGATTAAGACCCACTGTGCATTGTTTTTCCTTCAATATGTGCCGGAAAATCTCCACATTCTCTTTCTACAACTTCCTCCACCGACCTGCTCAAAGCCTCTACTTGAGTGGAAGAATCACCCTGGCAAACAATAAAGAAATCAGTTACCGCCCACTTAAACCTCTTAAATCCATCAGTACAATTTCCTTCCCTTTTTTCTCAAGCAAACCTTTGATGATAGCCTCTGATAAAAGATCTACTGCGTTTTTCTCTAATTTCAGGGCTACCCTGGCACTTTTTACCATTCTTTATGAATTCCTGTACTTGGTGCCACAAAATTACTCAATTTTACGCCCGATATGAACCTGATCCTACTTACTTCTGTTGATTCTACTAACAATTATTTACAAGAACTCTCTGAAAAGGGCCTGGCTGAGGAGGGAACTATTGTCCTGAGTCTGGAGCAAAGCAAGGGTAAAGGTCAGAGGGGAAGTGACTGGGAAAGCAAGCCGGGCTTTGGCCTTTACGTTTCTATTCTGTTAAAACCCAAGGATTGGACTGTTGAAAAGCAGTATATTTTGAACAAAGCTGTAGCTGTTGGTGTGGCCTGGTATATCGACTCAAAGACTGACAAAGATGTTCGGATTAAATGGCCAAATGATATCCTGATAGCAGAAAAGAAAGTTGCCGGGATACTGATAGAGAATGTCATCCGCGGGGAAATGGTGTCGTCAGTAGTTGCGGGAATAGGCGTCAATCTGAACCAAAATGATTTTACCCGAGAGTTTGAAACACCTGCAACCTCTTTGAAAATTATTACCGGAAAGAATTTTGATCCGGAAACTGAAGCAGTAGAATTATTCAGGGAGGTTTGGAAGGCCTATTGTCAAATTATTGCCGGCGAATCAGAAACGATGGAAGAGCATTACAGTCATTATTTATTTAAGAGGGGAGAGCGGGCTCTTTTTATTAAAGGAGAGGGGTTGTTTTATGGGGTATTAAAGTCAGTAGATGCCAGTGGTGCTGCTCTCATCGAAGAAAATGGCAGGACCATCAGAGCAACTCACCCGGGAACTCGCTTTTATTTAAGAGATAAACGCTTCAGGAATTAGTCATTGACTGATATTTCTGACCAGTAAGTTCAGAAAATTAGCCAGGGGTTTCTCGGCCATCATCTTCAGGAAAGGGTTGAGATCGGCATCAAAAAAAAGCTGTAAATCAGCATTTTGCGAATCTAAGTTCGTCAATCTTGCAGATAAGCTTTAAATCAAAAGGAGCCTTTTTCGTGCTTGGTCATCACCACTTCTGAATTTGGTGTCTTACTTTCATATTTTAAGCCCAATGTTGCCATTCCTTTTATTGTGAACTTGCAGGTTTCCCCTTCCGTTGTAAAACCTTCTACTTGTTCCGGCATTAAAGAGCCTATATTTGAAAAGCTGCTTAAAAAGGTAAATACTTCAGAGGCAGATTTATTGATTTTAACTTTTTCAGATTCGATGCGTGTCATAATAATTCAAGAATTGTTAAATATTAAGCGAAGGTAGACAATAAAAAATAGGCTACTTGCTTCTGGCTGCTAGCTTCGGGCTACTAGCAATCACTATATTCGGACAATAGCTGACAACTGAACCTAACAAGGACTAAACCTAAACCTTAAACGGACCTTAAACCTGAACTAAACCATGAAGCAGAATCGCGAAAAGCGATACACTTCATGGGACCCTTTAAACTTTTAAATGCCTTTCCACTTTTCGGGATTTTTTCTCCAGGCTTCAAGTGCAGGGAGGTCAGCTTTTCTGACATATCCGCTTTGTATGGCTTGTTGCAAAAGGTGGTCGTAATTACTCAAAGAATATCTCCCTCCGGTAGAGATTAAATCTTCAATAACTACAGCCGATTGATTGGCCTGAACTTCTCCTTCAATGGTATTTTGTCGACCATGATCCTTCGCCGAAGCGCGAATGTAAACGAATGGAAGGCCCATCGCTTCAGCTACCAAAACCCCGGGGGCGATGGCGGCAGTGGCTACTCCGGCAATTAAATCGGGTCGCCCAAATTTGCTTTCGATGAGCTTAACCAGCTCTTGTCGAATGAAAGTTCGGACACGCGGATAGGAAAGGGCTACTCGGTTATCGCAGTAAATGGGTGATTTCCAGCCCGAAGCCCAAGTGAACGGTTGTTCGGGCTGAAGTTTAATCGCTTTGATTTGAAGCAGGAATTCGGCTATTTTTGAAGCGGTTTCATCCATGATTACAAACCTACAGCATTCGATTGAAAATACCAATCTTTTAAATAATCCTTCCTACTTCTATGTATAATGTATATATCAATGAACGGTTACTTCGCTTTGTTAGTGTGCACGATCTTTTAGGTTCCGCCGATATGGTGCTGAAGCTGAGCGGGGATGAATCCAAAAGCAATCTAAGGGTATTGATTGACGCTTTTGAACAGAATCTACTTACTGAAACAATGGTCTTGCAATCGGCGAATATTGATAAAACATGGAAGACATTCAAATCGCTTTATACAGTGATGCATGCTGCCGGAGGTGTGGTGATCAATGAAAATCATCAACTGTTAATGATTTTTAGAAATGGAAAATGGGATTTACCAAAAGGTAAGATTGAAGCGGGCGAAGAAGCAGATGTAGCGGCAATCCGTGAAGTGTATGAAGAATGCGGAATTGGAATGCTTAAATTATCAAAGCAAATTGTAACTACTTTTCATACCTATCCTTATAAAGAAAGTAAAGTCCTCAAAAAGACCTATTGGTTTTTGATGAGCACAAAGGATACTGCCACTCCGGTCCCTCAATATGAAGAGAATATTCTCGATGTTCAATGGATGAATAAATCGGAAATTAAAAAGGCTTTGTTAAATAGTTATGCCTCTATCGCAAGACTTCTTCAGGAGCAGGTACTCGAACCTGAACATGGATTGTTGGGATAAATTTCTCGCAGATTTAATCAGCCTTAATGACTTTCTTTTTCCAAAACCCTTTATGCATTGCCTGTAGCCTGTTCCCGAAACGCGGCCATTGCATAAGATTTCATTTTTAATGGTGATGAGCCCCTTTCCATTCAAATGAATTGAATCACATATTCTTTTTATCAACCGAAGATTATGAGTGTATTTTCGTAACTCATTATTGAAAATTCCATGGTGGTCAATGCTGTCAACCCGAACTTGTCCGGAGGAATGAATGATTTTGTTTTTAGCAACAAGAATCCCAACATGTGTAATGCGACCTTCTTCGTTGTCAAAAAAGGCAAGATCTCCGGCTTGAGTTTCATCGAGAAGGTGCACAGCTTGTCCTTGCTCTGATTGCATCCAAGCATCACGCTTTAAAGTGATTCCACATAACTTATAAGCCATTTGCGTCAATCCGGAACAGTCGATACCAAAAGGACTTCTGCCACCCCAGAGATATGGCGCATTGAGATACATGTAAGCATTTTCAACTACCATTTTTCCGATGGCCATTACATCCGATTGCCGGGCATTTCCTTCAAAGCTATAATTGGTAGTTCCAATTCTGCAGTTTCCGGATCGAAACCAGGGTAAGTCGCTGCCGAGTAAAATGGAGGTTATGCTCTGGTGATTGATAAGAATCTGAACAAGGTCGTAACTCAGATAGACTCTGCTCTTTTGTAATTCATTAAATTCCGTCAGTGATAAAGGATAATATTGTGATTTCTGAATCCATCCTTCGTAGTCGTCAAAATTTAAATGTACTTTTATCCAATCCTGTTGTTGTTCCAGTATTGTAAACGTTTCACCAAAGAGCATCTGCGTTACCTGTTCACTACGATGCGAAGCTTCCGCACGGACAGGAATAAGACTTAAAGGGCAGATACCGTAGCTCATATTTTATTCGGCCTTTTACTCAATATTGAGGCAGAAAGTTTTATTACATCCTTTCAATAACAATTGCTGAAGCACCGCCACCGCCGTTGCATATACCGGCCGCTCCAATTTTCGCGTTGTTTTGCTTCAGAACATTAATTAAAGTGACTATTATTCTTGCTCCGGAACATCCGAGCGGGTGACCTATGGAAACAGCTCCACCGTTTACATTCACTTTTTCGGGATTCAGATTCATCTCTTTGTTGTTGGCAAGAGCCACTACGGAGAAGGCTTCATTGATTTCAAAGTACTCTACATCACTCATTTTCAATCCTGCTTTTTCAACCGCTTTCGGTAATGCCTTTGACGGTGTTGTCGTGAACCATTCCGGAGCTTGTTGTGCATCTGCGAATCCGCGAATTTTTGCAAGAGGTTTAATTCCTAATTCATCGGCTTTCTCCTTACTCATCAACACCACCGCAGCGGCACCATCGTTCAATGTGCTGGCATTGGCTGCGGTTACACTTCCGTCTTTCACAAATACGGGGCGCAGCGAAGGGATTTTATTAAAATCCACTTTTTTATATTCTTCATCCTCAGAAACAACAATAGGATCCTTGCCTTTTTGTGGAATGCTCACCGGTACAATTTCATCTTTAAAAAGACCTTTTGCCCATGCTGCCTGTGAACGTTTGTAGGATTCAATAGCATAAGCATCCTGTTCTTCACGGCTGATGTTACATTCCGTCGCACAAAGTTCGGCGGCATTGCCCATATGATAATCTTTGTAAACATCCCATAAACCATCTTTTACTAAACCATCAATCATTTGTGCGTGACCTAAACGATAGCCGTTGCGGGCTTTGTCGAGGTAATAGGGGACTGCACTCATGTTTTCCATTCCACCGGCAACCACCACATCATTATCTCCCAGCATGATACTTTGAGCCCCAGCATAATGGCTTTCATTCCTGAAGCGCAAACTTTATTCACAGTGGTGCCGGGTACATTCGTTGGAATTCCTGAGAAAATGGAAGCCTGAGTAACAGGAGCCTGACCAACATTGGCCTGTAAAACATTGCCCATATACACCTCATTCACTTGCTCCGGTTTTACGCCGGCACGTTCCAGTGCGGCCTTGATTGCGGTTGCTCCAAGTTGAGTGGCCGGAACTCCGGATAATACTCCGCTAAAACTTCCAATAGGGGTACGCACAGCGGATACAATATAGACTTCTTTCATGATTTTTATTTGAGAGTGCAAAATTAGTTAAAAGATAGCATGCTGAAATTCCAATAAATAATGATCTCCTAACAAATTGTATTATAGTTGAATAAGATAGCTGGATATAACGATTCAATACTTTTTACATGAAAGGAGGCCTCACAGAAGATTCTACTATATCTGTGAGGCCTGGAGTTTTTCGCAAGGTGTTAACCAAAGGCTTTTAAACCACAATGTTCCTAATAGGAATATGATCTTGAAAAGTCAGGCTTAATAGCGTATGCAAGAATTTCTTGAATAGCAATCCACCTCAACTTTAGTTTGTATTACTGCCCAACAACTTTGAACAATTCATAATGCATGGATCAATAAATCAGAACTTTCGAAGTGAGGACATTTTTTAGTGAAGAAATTTTAATAAAGTAATATCCTTTTGCGAAGTGTTCTGATATTATTGTAGAACGATTTCCGTTGAATTCGCTTTTATGAATTAATCTTCCTAATGCATCGGTTATTTCTATCTGAGTATTTTCATCTGTGCATTCATTGCAGAACACAATCAATTGTTGGTCCGTTCCATTATAGGTATACCCAATACCAGACTTGTTGTTTCGCTGCAATGCGATAATATCTGAATATGCGCTGCTGCCATCGAAATCAGTTTGCTTCAGTCGATAATAACTTATTCCGACGTCAGGCTTAATATCTTTATAAAGATATTGTTTAATGGTAGTTGAATTACCCGCACCATCAACGGTTCCGATGAATTCAAAATGAGTACCGTTTAGAGATTTTTCGAGTGTGAAGTAGTCATTGTTGGTTTCTGTTGCTGTAACCCTGCAATAAATTGTGGTTGTACAATGCTTCTCCGGAGAAGGAGATGAGATCTATCGGCAAAGAATTACCAGAAGAATAATAATCGCGAGTCTTTGCAACCATTTGCATCAACAATGCGAACCATATATGTTCCCCTGGTTTACATGGAAATTCATTGCTGTTTTGATAGGGATCATTATTTATATTGTACTGATAAACGGACATGCCACCCGTCTGACCAACTATAATTGTATCTCCGCAAATTGATGGAGAGGAAGTAACAGAAATAATGGGTCCAGGTACCCGACCAACAATAATATTAGTAGTATTCAGACAGTTTTTAGTGTCTTTTACAGTAATCGTGTAAGGTCCGGGTGCAAGATTTGTAAATACAGGACTGCTTTGATAAGTAACTCCATTCTTGCTGTATTGCAATGCACCTGTTCCACCGGCACCTGTTGCAGTTATTGTTCCATCATTAGCGAAACAAGAGGATAGGGTGGAAGAAGTGCTAATGTTTGGCCCTGCCTGATTCGCAACAGTGACATTCAATGTGCGCATACATTGATTTGCATCACGAACTGTTAGCGGATAGGTTCCTGCTGCCACTAAAGTAAACGAAGTTGAAGCCTGGAATACTGTTCCATTTAAGCTGTATTGTAAGGGCGCAATTCCTCCTGTTGCTACAGCCACTAAACTGCCATTGCTTAGTCCGCAACTTGAATTTGTTATAGTTGCAGTTAATGTTTGAGGAATATTGGGTGCAGTAATTTGAATCCCCTTCGTATGAATGCATCCATTATTATCTTTTACATAAACGGTATAATTGCCTGCGGTTAAACCGGAAAAAAGATTGGCAGCCTGATAAGTTGTTCCGTTTAATGAATACTGATAAGGAGGAGTACCACCAGTTGCCGTTGAAGTAATGGTACCGTTTGAATTCAGGCATGTTGCCGCAGTAAAAGCAAGATTTTGTGAAGGAGCTTGTAGATTGCCAACAGATATTCCTGTTGTTTATACATCCGTTCACGTCCTTTATAGTAATGGTATAAGATCCGGCGCTAATCCGGTGAATTGATTTAAACTTTGAAATGTTGTTCCATTAATGCTATATTGGTAGGGCGTTACACCACTCGCTCCATTGGCGATAATGGCTCCGTTGCTATTATTACATGTTGCAGAAATAGTATATCCGGTAACCGTAGGTGCAGGAACAGCTGAAACTGTTACTGAAGTATTGGTAATGCAGGCTCCTGCATCTCCTGTTCTTACAGTATATGTTCCCGGGCGAGTCCGGTAAAGAGATTGCTGCTTTGGAAGACGGTCCCATTAATACTGTATTGGAGAGGAGCGGTACCACCTGTTGCATTTACAGTAATAGTTCCATTTCCTGAACCGCACGCTGAAGCTGTACTCACTGCGGTTACTGTTGGAGCTCCGGTGTTGCCGATCGTAACGGAAGTTGCATTTATACACCCCGTTGCATCTTTTACAGAAACAGAATATGTTCCTGAAGCAAGTCCGGTAAAAACTCCTGAAGATTGATAAGAGACGCCATTAATACTATATGTTAATGCCCCGGAACCTACGGATCCCACAGCAGAGATAGTTCCATTACTTAATCCGCACGTTCCACTTGTTTGTGAGGCAACTATAGCCGGGCCATTTAATGAAGGTACCACGATAGTTTGGGTGGTAATGCATCCACCTGGTATAATCGGAGGTCCAATGTCAAAACTTTCATCATCCGCCATCAGCAAGGTATATGTGCCAGGGGCAAGTCCTGTGAAAGTATACGTTGGATCAAAAGTTAACCATGGTCCACCCATACCGGTGATGCTGGCGTGATAGGGAGTCTTGGGTCCAATCCCTGTCAATTGAATGGAACCATTTGAGGTATTGCAGAGTGTTCCGGTAACCACGGCAGAAGCGGTAGAATTTACACCTATACCTATAGTCGCCATAATGGTGTAGGTGCATCCTGCAGCGTTCTTTGCAGTGACATAGTATATACCCGGATTAAGATTTAAAAAGAGCTGTGTTTGATTGGCAACAAAGGGTCCGAAGTTTAAACTGAAAGTGCAACCGGCACAATTTGCACCATTTACACTGGATTGGTGATTTTCCCAGACTTGTGTTACAGGGGTAGGCGTCATCTGCTTTTACTGTAAATGTGTTAATGGGAGTACCTGTAACAGTGTTCGTTATTACGACTGTTGTTGTACCAATGCAATTCAACGCATCCTTTACATAAACCGTGTATGTTCCCGGTGCAACATTGATGAATGTATTTCCGGCTTGATAAGTGGATCCATTGATGCTGTATTGTAAGGGGGCAACACCTCCTGTACCGTTGGCAACGATGGCACCGTTATTCACGCCACATGACGCATTGGAAGCTGTGGCATTGATGGAGGGGCCTTGAACAATAGAAATAGTTGTTGTGGCAGTTACTATACATCCATTGGCGTCTCTTAACATATACGGTATAAGTTCCTCCTGCAAGACCGGTAAATACTGCTGAACTCTGATAGATTGTACCATTTATACTGTATTGAAGCGGTGCTATTCCACCGGTGCCGGTGAGTGAAATACTTCCATTGTTTGCAAAACAGGCGCTGGAAGTGTTAGCCACTTGAATACTCAGTCCTGAAATATTATTCAAAAACGTAGTACTTGTTGCAGTGCATCCGTTTGCATCTTGATTATAACTGTGTAAGACCAACACCCAATCCGGAGAATGTATTTCCGACCTGATAAGTTGTTCCATTGTTTATACTGTAGGTGTATGGCAAAGTACCGGAGGATCCATTTACAGTAATTACTCCATTGGTTTGATTGCAACCTGCTGGTGTGGTAGTGGTGAGTGTTGGTCCGGCTAATGCAGTAACAATAACTATCGTTGCTCCCATGCACCCACCTGCATCTCTAACATATAACGTATAACTTCCCGGTGCGAGTCCGTTAAATAAGGTACTGGCCTGAAAATTTATCGCGTTAATGCTGTATTGCAATGCTCCTGCACCTCCCGTCCCACTCGCTGTGATGGTACCTGTGTTCGCAGCACAGGAAGAAGCCACTGATGTCCCCGATACAGTCGGCCCTCCTGTTGAGCTAATCGTTGCTGTAGCATTGGTTATACAGTTGTTTGCATCTTTAACATACACACTATAGCTGCCAGCCACTAATCCGGTAAATACATTTCCTGACTGATAGGTGCTACCGTTAATACTATATTGCAGTGGTGGCACACCCCCTGTTGAATTAGCCGTAATGCTTCCATTTGAATTATTGCAGGAAGCCGTAACCGCCGTTGCTGTTAAAGTTGGCCCTGCAGAGTTTGCAATAATTGCACTTGTTGTGCTCAGGCACCCATTGGCATCGCGAATGGTTACGGTGTAACTTGCAGCAGGCAAACCGGTAAAAGTATTTCCCGGCTGATAGATATTGGCATTGATACTGTATTCCAGAGGTGCCGCACCTCCGGTTGCAATTACAGTAATACTTCCATTGCTGCTGTTGCAGAAAGTAGCTGCAGGAATGGCAGTGGCAGAGGGTCCGGCACTGTTTAATATTTGTACGCTTGTTACATTCGAACAGCCTGTGGCATCTTTTATGGTAAGAGTGTATGTCCCAGCAGCCACGCCGGGAAAAAGATTGGCAGTCTGGAAAGTGGAACCGTTTATACTATATGTTAAAGGAGCCACTCCACCTGCTCCGATGGCAGTAATTGAACCGGTACTGCTTCCACAAATAGCATCAGTTTTTGTAAAGGCAACTGTTGGTCCATTGGAATTAATGATGTTTATTGGTAAGGTATTGCTGCAATTGTTAGCGTCTTTTACAGTGAGCGTATATAATCCTGCTGCAAGTCCGGTGAAAGAATTTGAAGGTTGAAAAGTAACACCATCAGTACTATAGGTATAAGGCGCTACACCACCGGCGACAGTGATAGTTACAGATCCATTATTTGTACCGCAGCTGGTGTTTGTTATTAAAGGCACAATTGCTGGTCCGGGCAATGTGAAATTTGTTGTTGTTACAACACCACCGCATGCTTGATTGATGGTTGCTTTTACTGTGTAATTTACATTCGGACTTAAACCGGAAAAGATGCCCGTTGTATTGCTGGAGATTTGAGTAGTACCGCTCAATAATACATATGTAATAGTTGCCCCTGCCGGTGGAGTTGGCGTCAATGAACTGCTTGCGGTTAATGTTCCGCAGCTGGAAGTTACATTTAAAGTAAACGAAGCATTGGCACATCCATAGGAGGTTAGATCAAATGAACCAACAAATCCTTTTCCGGAAGCATACAGGTTTTTTGGGTTTCAAAGAAAGCGAGATCGTATACAGCACTTGTGGTGAATCCTGGAATCAGAATGTCAGGTTTAGAGGCATCATCAAAAGTAGAGCCGTTAAAGAAATACACTTTTATTGTTCCGTTAGGAAAACCAACAAATATGTTGTTGCATTCATCTGCTATAATACCTCCGCTCATAAGCAAAGTATTTCCTGCAACAGATAGTGGTGTACCCACTCCTGCTCCAGTTGCTTTGTTGAAGGCTTTTAAATTTTTACCATCCCAGTAGAAAAGATAGGAGGAGTTTATGGCGAAAACATTACTGGAATTGTCAATCTCCGGTCCTGTTAAATATGGGCGGTTGGCAATTTCCTGAATCGCAACAAAACCTGATGGTACATTCCATGCTACTGATGCGCCACTATAGGGGGGATTGTTTTTATAAATTTTATTGGATAAAGATGGTGTTCCATAAAGTGAACCATAAATGGTGTACAGCGCATTTGTTGCAGGGTCAATAATTACATCTGAAATATCCTGAGCCCAGCCTCCACTCCCATAAGGGATGCCTGTTACATTGACCGAAGAAATTGCGGTTGCAGGTGGAGATAGAATACCAAAATTGATGTTCGAATTGGTTCCTCCTCCGGCAATTAATAACTGTGGAGTTCCGCTGTTGCAGCTCCAGTACATTTTCCAGTTTTCGAGAAAACTTCCATTGGCAGTGGAGATGTAGTTGTCATAAACACCGGTAGTATTTATTCTGATCACCCGATGTCCACCGGCTGGAGCGAATCCTTGTCCAAGGTAGATATGTCCGGTGTTTTTATCAACTACCCAACCGCCGTAATAGGTTCCAAACGTCCATGACGGAATGGTCAATGTTCCACTGAATGTCCAGAGTAAGGTTCCTGTTGGATCATATTTTGCAAGTTTATAACTGGATCCATTCCCGCCTCCGGTTACATAAACATTTCCTGCATAATCAAAGTCAACATCTTTCGCTAAACCTGCATTTACACCAATACCTGTTAAATTCGTAGTTCCTGAAACAAAAGGGTCGATGATGATACCTTTTGACTTGTTATAATTTGCCGGTAGTTTGAAGCGAATTGAACGATTGGAAATTTCAAACGAAGTAAGAATTGGAGCAACGTTTCTTGAATTGGATGATATCTCATCACCATAATAGGAAACCGGAATGGATTCAATAGTTTTTCCTGCAGCTGATTTTAAGACTAAGTTTCCGTTTTTGTCAATATGGAGTCTTTTCAAATCTCCACCAATCCGCATTTTAACTTTTTGCAAATCAGCATTCGGCTTGACAATTAAGCTGTATTCGTATCCGTCATTTTTGCCATCTTCAAAGTGGTAAACAAGATCAATTCCCTCATATAAGTTTTTGTAAGTAATCTTGCTGAAAGCTCTTGCTTTTCCATCCGATAGGCCATAGGTGTGGTAGTCATTGGAAGGGTGTTCAGCAATAAATTCTACATCTTTATTCGCATCCGCCCATGTAATCGTAATTGACTTGTTGCTTAAATTCAACTCTTCAATTTCTTCTTCTTTCTTCTTATGCTTTTTCTTGTGTTCCTCTATTTCCTTTTCTGCTAAATGTAGGTCCGGAAAGTTTTCTGTGTAAATAAATTACTCCTTTTTCTGTAAACAGGACGGATTCCAAACCCTTCGTATGCATAGATAATTTTACCCATTTCGGGGTGCTCATTGTATACTTCGCCATATTGACCTATGTTTTCGATGAACCCACGCGATATTCCATAGATATCTTTATTTTCCCTTTGACATATTCTGAAAAAGGTGATGTTGGCTGGTAAGATGTTTGCGCTTTAATTTCCCCGCAAAATAAAGTAAGGAGAAAGGTTAAAAGGTGATAACTGAATTTAATAATTATTGGTGAGAAGAGATGTTTCATTTTTCAATCTATTTTTGTAACAGAAACGTGAGTTTTACTACGATTTTTAAGCTCTTGAATTAAGGGAAATGGAGATGGAATAATACGTTTGACCCTATTTTCTAAGATAGGTTATTAAACAAGAATCATCATAACTTATAGCTGTGATGAGCAAGTTGATTTTTAAAGGATCAAATATTTATTTAAAATTAAACTTTGGGTGGATGAAAAACACCGATCGTTTTTTGATTAGGTAATGTCAGGTCCTCTTCATTACAATATTCAGGAATGAGGCTGTGATTTTCAATAGAAACTTTGCAATGTTCAACTATAAAAATTGTTTCATTTATTGAATTGCTAATTGATTTATGGCGCAAAGGAAGGCGCTTGTGATTTTCTATATCCGACTTTTCGTGTTCAGAATTTCCGTAATGTAAAATTAGAAAATCGTAAAAACTCAGTTCAGAAGTTGAATGCAATTTATGAAATTCGAAATGCTCTAAGAGTACTATAATTTCATTAGTTTTTGAAAGAATGTTGCCCGGAACCAGACTCTGTGCAAAGAGATATACAGAAAGAAATATGGTTGCTAACGCTTTCACAACGTGAAGGTACAAAAAAATGTTCAATTCTGTTGTTTATTTTGATGGATGGAGATTTTGAATAGTTGAACGAGTTATAATGATGTTGAGTGGGCTTGCAATTTGTTACTGTATTCCTACTTGTTGGATCTAAATAATGTCAATGTTAACTTTTTGCTAATTTTTAGTGTTTTCTAAGTCTTTCTGAGCTTTTCAAACATTTATTAATTTTAATTAGAATGTATTTATTTTGTTTTTTCACCCACATGATTTTAATCATCTTCTGCCAGTTGCATTAGAAATGTGCAAAGAATTCTGCCAAAGCTTTCAACTTTTAACCGATGAAATGGAGGAGTTCGTTTTTATAATGTAGGGAATTGAAAAATAGTTTGTAAAATAGTATTGTTCCAAAATTTAAATTTTTTATTCAATAAGATTGAATGTCGGTTAGTATCGAATGGACGACTCAAGCTATTGTCTTTCACAATTAACGATTTTAGGTATCAAATACCACCCGACATTGATTTTATATATTTCTACTATTCAACTGATTCCCAATCAAACAACCGTTCGTTTTTACTATCTTTGCGCCATGAATACATTCCAAGACCTGGGCCTTGACGCTCGATTATTGAAAGGCGTTGAAGCTCTAGGGTTTACAACCCCTACACCCATACAATTACAAGCTATTCCTGCACTGCTGGAGGGTAACCGCGATCTGGTGGGCCTCGCTCAAACAGGAACCGGTAAAACAGCTGCCTTCGGACTCCCGCTTTTGCATTTAATTGATATCCAAAAAAATTATCCGCAGGCACTCGTACTAGCACCTACACGTGAATTATGCGTGCAGATTTATAATGACCTGCTGAATTTTTCTAAGGAGATGAAAGGATTTGATGCCGTTCCGGTTTATGGAGGAGCAAGTATCATGGACCAGATTCGTAAAATTAAAAAAGGAGTGCACGTTGTTGTTGCAACCCCCGGTCGTTTAATTGATCTGATCAACCGGAAGGCACTCGATTTGGGCAAGGTTAAAATTCTTGTTTTGGATGAAGCAGATGAGATGTTGAACATGGGGTTCAAGGAGGATATTGATTTTATTCTTGAAAACACACCTGCAGAAAGAAATACCTGGTTGTTCAGTGCTACGATGCCCCGTGAGGTGCGTGAGATTGCAAAGAATTATATGACGGATCCTTTTGAGATCACCACAGAGTCCCGTCAAAAAGGAAATGAAAATATCGAACACTGCTATGCAGTTGTTCGCGCGAAAGATCGTTATGCTGCTTTAAAACGTTTTGTTGATGCGAATGTGGAAATTTTCGGAATTGTTTTTTGCCGAACTAAATTGGAGACTCAGGACGTAGCGGAACATCTGATGCGTGATGGATACAATGCCGATTCCTTCATGGAGATTTGAGTCAGGCACAACGCGATAAAGTAATGGGCCGTTACCGTGATCGCTCACTTCAATTACTGGTTGCTACAGATGTAGCTGCGCGGGGATTGATGTGCAGGATGTCACTCACGTAATACACTATAATCTTCCGGATGAACTGGAAAATTATATGCATAGAAGTGGTCGAACCGCTCGTGCGGGAAAGACAGGAATGTCGTTGGCTATTGTTCATTCAAAAGATATTAATCGTATTCGTCAGATTGAAAGATCTACCGGACGAACTTTTAAGCAACTTCAGGTGCCCAATGGAATGGAGGTGTGCGAAAAGCAATTACTGAAGCTGGTGAAACGTATTCACGATGTGGAAGTGAATGAGAAGGAGATTGAACCCTATCTGGAGTCCATTTACAACGAATTGCGAGATCTGGACAGAGATGCCTTGATTCATCGTTTTGTTTCCATCGAATTTAATCGCTTCCTTGATTATTATAAAAATGCACCTGACCTGAACGCCGATGTGCGTGCAACAAGAGGAGAGAGTGGAGGTGGAAGAGCTTATGGCGATAAACATAGTCGAATGTTTGTTAGCATTGGTTCTAAGGATGGTCTGGATAAAGGAAAATTATTGAGATTTATTTGCGATACTACCGGCGAAAAGGGTGCTATTTTCGGACGAATTGATGTGCAGGGAGTGTATTCATTTGTAGATGTTGAACCGGAAAGATTAGATGCTGTGATGAAGGGCTTAAATGGTTCCATGTTTCAGGACCGTAAGGTGAGAACTGAAATCAGTGAGAGCAAACCGTCTGGTGGTGGAGGAAGAAGATTTGAAGGCGGTGGTGGAGGAAGAAGGTCTGAAAGCAGTGGAAACAGAAGATCAGAAGGTAGTGGAAGGAGTGAAGGACCTAAAAGAGAACGATCCTTTGAACGCAAGCGTGAAATGTCAGGCGATGGAAAAAGAGAAAAGGCTTTTACAGGTCGTGATCCCTGGAAGGACGATAAACCCGGCAAGAAAAAGCCGGCTCCTGAAAAGCAAAGTGCAGGCGGTTCCAGTCGAAAAGATAAATTTAAGTCTCGCTGGTAAGAAAACACACGCGTTATCGCTTTATCCGGTCATCAAACCTGTCTCCCGACATGGAGATCATCAACACAACGAAACATTTAATCTTCAAATCTTCAAATCTTCAAATCTTCAAATCTTCAAATCTTCAAATCTTCAAATCTTCAAATCTTCAAATCTTCAAATCTTCAATTCATCAATTCATCAACTCATCAATTCATTAATTGAATAAATGCATCAGAGTATTTTAATCATTGACTTCGGATCTCAGTTCACACAATTGATTGCAAGACGTGTTCGGCGAATTGAATGTGTATTGCGAGATTCATCCATTTAATCACCTTCCTGAAATGAATGAAGGTGTTAGAGGGGTGATCCTTAGTGGAGGACCGGCTTCAGTCCGCGAAGAAAATGCTCCAATCATTGACACACTTTCCCTGAGAGGCAAGTATCCTGTTCTCGGGGTATGTTACGGCGCTCAATTGATGGCACTGCAGGGTGGAGGTAAAGTTCAACCTTCTAAAACACGCGAATACGGTAGGGCAATGCTTACTGTAAAAAATCGTAGTGATGTTTTTATGAATCACGTTGCAGAGGAATCTCAGGTGTGGATGTCGCATTCTGATTCTATTACTGAGGTAGCAGAAAATTTTAAAGTGATAGCGAGTACGCATGATGTGCCTGTTGCCGCTTATCATGTAGAAGGTGAAAAAACATATGGGTTGCAATTTCATCCGGAAGTGGTGCATAGCGTGGAAGGAAAGAATTTCCTGAAGAATTTTGTGTACAACATTTGTGGATGTGCCGGCGACTGGACACCGGGTTCTTTTATCGATGAAACGGTTGAAGCGTTGAAGAAACAGCTCGGTGATGATCAGGTGATCTTAGGGTTAAGTGGAGGTGTGGATTCAGGAGTGGCCGCCATGTTATTGCATCGTGCTATAGGAAAAAATTTACATTGCGTTTTTGTTAACAATGGATTGCTTCGAAAAAATGAATATGAGCAAGTGTTAGACACTTATCAGCATTTTGGTTTGAATATTCATGGTGTAGATGCCGGTAAGGAATTTTATAAGGAACTCAAGGGCGTTACTGATCCTGAACAGAAAAGGAAGATTATAGGTCGTGTCTTTATTGAGACATTTGATGCAAAAGCACATGAGATTAAGGACGTGAAATGGTTGGCTCAGGGAACAATTTATCCGGATGTGATTGAGTCGGTTTCGGTGAAAGGTCCTTCTGCAACAATTAAATCCCATCATAACGTTGGCGGATTACCGGAAAAGATGAAACTAAAAGTAGTGGAACCTTTGCGGAGTCTCTTTAAAGACGAAGTTCGGTTGGTAGGTAAAGCCCTGGGTATGCCGGCAGATCTGCTTAACCGTCATCCCTTCCCCGGCCCTGGTTTAGGTATCCGTATTTTAGGGGATGTCACTGAAGAGAAGGTGAGAATTATTCAGGAAGTGGATGCCATTTATATTGATGGATTAAAGAGTGCCGGTCTTTATGATAAAGTGTGGCAGGCTGGTTCTATCTTCCTTCCGATCAACTCGGTGGGTGTGATGGGGGATGAACGAACGTATGAACATGTGGTAGCGCTGCGTGCGGTAAGTTCTACGGATGGAATGACTGCCGATTGGTGTCACTTGCCCTATGAGTTTCTGGGTAAAGTATCAAATGACATTATCAATAAAGTAAAAGGTGTTAACAGGGTGGTGTATGATATCAGCTCGAAACCTCCTGCTACTATTGAATGGGAATAATGAAACCGAAATCAACACTTTTATTTTTTATAGTAGGTCTATCCTTTTTTTGGATGTCTTGTGGTACATCTAAAAAAAGCACAGCGCCCGTAATTTCAGGAAGTGCTAATGTTCCTGTTAAAAGAGATTCTTTAGTGGTTGCAAAGGACACGACTCCAACTATTATCCCGTCCATTCATAAATTAACCATTGCATTAGTATTGCCCCTGCAAATTGATGCTCATTTTAAAAATGATACCAATCCGGATGGATCCCCACTTATTTTACCGGAAGCATTGCAAGCTTTGAATTTTCTGGAAGGGGCGAAACTTGCACAAGCAGATTTGAAAAATGATTTAGTTAATCTTGAATTTAAAATTATTGATACAGGTTCTGACTCCCTGTCTACTGTGAAAACGTTGCAGACAGCGTCTTTGAAAGGAGTAGATGCAGTGATATCCCTCTTGTCGCCGATGTATTTCAAAGCATCTGTAACCTGTTCAGATCGTTTAAAGAAGCCCTTTTACTTTTTCTATGGAAGTAATACGCAGATTTTAGAAAATCACCCTTGGTTGCGTTTGGCGAGTCCCAGTAACAATACTCAAATCAGGCAGACAGCTATTTTTATGGCTGAAAAGTATCCTGCATCTAATTTCATCATTGTTTCGAGAGAGCAACGGCGGGAGAATGATATCGCTGCATTGTTCGCCTCGGTTATTGATAGTATTAGAGGAAAGTCTAGTGGAACAGTGATTCATTACAAATCAGATGGCTGGTCATTGTTAAAGAGTAAGTTACTGAAGAATAAGCGAAATTTAATCATCATTCCTACGTCAGATGAATCGTTTTTATCATCTATCCTCAATAAAATAAGTGAAGTAAAACCGATTATTCCTTTATGTTATGCGGCATGCCCGGTTGGGAAACTTTTAATTCTATTGATCCCCAATTAATGAAAGAACTGGAAGCTGTTTTTTTTAATGGAATGTATGCGGATATTTCATCTCCTTCCGTCAATGCTTTCAGGAAAAAATTTATCAGCGAGTATCATGCGGATCCTTTGATTCAGGCTTATATGGCCTACGATCAAATTTCTTTTATTGCCTCTCAGGAATTTCGTTCCGGTGGTAAGAAACTTGTTTATTCAAATCTCTTATATCATTCCAATGGTCCTGAACAATTATTACCGGTTTGTGATGCTTGTGGATTTGAAAGAAAATCAGTCAATATCATAAAATTTGATGACTATAAGTTTGTGTTGCTGAAATAGGCGGTTGAGGACAGATTACTCCTCCAGATAAATATCCAAAAGCCCTTCCGGCATATTCATGAAACTCCTTTGCTTCACGGTCAATTTTTACAATGAGTTTATCGTGGATGGGAAATAATACTTTATGATCGTTGTAAAGAAACTCAAGCACCGGTTGTTCTCCCCGGTCATATACAGTGGTGACAGGACCCAGTTCACCTTTGGTTTTATCACATATTTTAAATCCGATGATTACATGAAAATAGAATTTTTTCCCACGAAGTTTAGGTAGCATTTCTATGGGCAAAAAAAGTTTGTATTTTAAATAATTTTCTGCCGTACTCATGTCTTCTATTCCCTGAAGATGCAGGTAGGCTGACCGTTCCTTTTCTTTGATCGAGACCTTAGTAACGTTGTATTCTTTCAAAACTTCATCGACCTCTACATAAACAACTTTGAGGCTTTTATAACGACCGGGGCTATCCGTATCCATGGCAACTAAAAAATCACCTTTAACGCCATGAGTACGAATTATTGTACCAAATAGAAAATGTTGCGGATGTTCATTCATAATCGGGAATGATAAGAGGGTGTAAATATAAGAAGGCTGCCACTCTTAAGCGACAGCCTTCCCGGAATTTTATTTAGAAACTTATGCTTCAGCAGGGGCTTCACCTTCAGCTGCGGGTGCTTCACCTTCTTCAGATGCCGGCGCTTCTTCAACAACAGGAGTAGCAGCCAATACGGCTTCTGCTTCCTTGCGCTTACGGGCTTCCAGACGGGCTTCGTTCACTTTTGCTTCCTGAGCAAGACGTGATGTATGCGATTTTGATTTTGTCAGCTACGCGCTTTCTTTTTTTTCGATTTTGTTGATTTTTCCTGCTCCCAGAGATCGAACTTTGCGTCCGCTTGTTCTTGTGTCATTACCCTTTCGCAACTCCTTTGTTCAAGTGTACACGGTAGAGAACACCTTTGTAACTGAGGATAGCACGGGTCGTGTCAGTAGGCTGAGCTCCTTTCATCATCCAATCAGCAGCTTTCTCAGTATCAATACTCAATGGTAGCAGGATTAGTAATCGGGTTATAAGAACCGATTCTCTCGATGAAACGTCCATCTCTCGGAGCACGACCATCTGCCACCACAATATGGAAGAAAGGCTTACCCTTCTTTCCATGACGTTGTAATCTGATTTTTGTTGGCATAATTTATTGTTGTTGTTTTATTCTCCCTTCATTCTCCGCATGAGGGGCCGCAAAGATGCAAAATATTTCCGTTCTAACAAGTTTGGTCGAATTAAATTACTTGAAAATCAGTCATTTGAAATTTTATATTCACTTAATTCCCGTTGGATTCAACTGAAATGGTTCTAATAATCGAAGGACAGGATAGCGTAAATGACTGGGCTCCTTCCAGTTAGAGCGTTCGAAGATCCAGCTCAACATTGCCCAGAGCTTTTAGCAAATTCAGGATCAGTCGCCTTTTTGTTCTCAAATTCAGTTTTTAATGCAGGATCTTGATTCAGAATAGTAGCAGCTTCATCTTCAAAGAGATAGTCTGAGAACCATTCTTTCTGTTGTAGAATTTCATCAAAGAAATTCCAGGCAAAGAAAGCATCCGGTGCCTGAGGTTCTAATGTTTCAATGATATAGCGGTTGGCAGGCTGGTTGCATGAAATAACATAGTCACCGGCAAAACATTGAATGCGCTGGGTATCGGAATCCACTTTTACATCGCTGTGCAGATAATGTCCTTCATATGGTTTTTTAACTGTAGTGTAATCCCGGATATAGTAAACAGCAGCCTCAATGATCGTATCACTTTTTAAACGAACCATTTCAATTCCGTTATATTTTACTCGCGCTATAACTTCTTTCCATGCTTGAGGAAGGAGGTAGGCCGGTGGGCGAGTTATTTCAGAGCAGTTTTAAAGGTGTTGAAATAAGGGATATATTTTGAATACGGACGACCCCGGTCGAAGTTTAAACGATCGAGACCGGTGACCGGACTTGTAGAAAGTGTGGTGGAATATCCCCTAAAAAACAGGCTGTCTTTTTGTGTACTGTCAATGCTCCAAAGCAAGGGGAAAATTTGCTGATTTTTTATGAATTCGTTGGCTTCCTTGCGGGACTTTTGAATAACACTACCGTATTTACTACAGGTGTTGAGGGCGACTTTCAAAAACTGATAAGTCACATCTACCCGCTCTGGAAAAGGCTTTCGCATATGCGTTTCAGTTACGAAGGGAAAAGCATTAAAAAGGGCACTGTATCCTGAGGCAAAACGAGGGTATTCCAAAAAACCTTCCATTCCTTCTTCCGGACTCTTTCCCCAAACATTCACATAGGGCGACATAGGCTGGCCGGACTTCTCCATCTCCGAATAAAGGGTGGGGAGAATGTTTTGCTGCATGACTTTACTGATGATAGGATGGAGCTTGTCTTTTTGCGAATCAATTAATGTCATCACATACTGATAATCTGCCCCGTCTGTAACATGTGTGTCGATGAAGACATCCGGATCCCAGGCTTGATAGATCATGGTGAAGCTTTTGGCATTTTCAGAATCGCATTTTATAAAATCCCTGTTGAGATCAAGATTCCTGTAATTACCTCTGAAACCAACTTCTTTAGGACCATTTTGTCCGGCGCGGAAAAAGTTTGATTTTATCTCAGCCCCCTCAATGTTGTAAACTGGAATTATTGCCAGAACTACTTTTGCCGGTAATTTTCCGTCCCGTCTAATATAAATTTTGACAACCTGATGCAGGCATTGATGCCATCCGGTTCACCGGGGTGAATTCCATTGTTTATGAGTAAAACGGTATGACCCATTTTTCGCAAAGAGTCGCGATTAAAAATTCTTTCAGGGCTAATCACAAACAAATGCAACGGCTTGCCATTATCGGTTTTCCCATATTCTATGAGTTTTGCCTGAGGATACTTTTTGTCCATCTCTTTGAAAAAATAAATATGGTCTCACTTGTAGGTGGCAGATACATTGCTTTTGTATTTGTCCCAGATCTCCTGTGCCTTCGCCGGTAAAGGCAATGCATGAATCAATAACGATAAGTAGAATAAGGTGTATTTCATAGCGTTCTGCAAAGATGTAAGAAATTCACATTTATTGATCTGACAACCCTTTTTTTCTGCCCTATCATTGCTATGTATTCAAACCGATTATTTAATTAAATCCTGTTGCCTATGATCTGAATAAAGAAAAAAAAACTACAAGATCTCATGAAAGGTCCTTCGTTGACGGAGGGCCTTTTTATATATTATTTTTCTTGGTAAATCGAAGAGGTTACACTGAATATAAATTCCATAATTGGAAACTGAAAAGTAGTATTCAGATTTTTTTAATGCATAAAAAAACAGGGAGTTCTATTCGAATCCCTGTTTTATCAAAAAATTACTTATTGATTATTGCTTGATAAAGGAATGGCGAGTGCCGATGCCTTGATCGTTTATTGATTCTAAAATATATAGACCGGAAGATAAATTAGATAGATTCATCACCCCAGTAGTATTTCCAATAGTATGCGTCAATTGAAGTTGCCCATTGAATTGTAAATTCTGATCATTTCCATTTGCTCAACACTGTTGATGAAGAGTTGATCAAAGACCGGGTTAGGATAAATTTTCACAATGGACGCAGCGGATTCTTCACCTAATCTGCTCGCAGAAGAATTGTATTTGACAAACCAGAAATCATTATTTCCATTATTATTTCCAACATTACCATCATCCGATTGTGATGCACCTGCTACAGCAAATCCTCCATCGTTAGTAGTGACTACACTGTAAGCGCGGTCATCATTACTTCCACCCGAGGTTTCTGCCCATTGGAAGGCACCATTCGAACTGATTTTTACTATCAGGAAGTCATCGCCTCCGGAATTGTTAGGAACCTGGTTAGATGCTGATTCCGTCTCTCCGGCAATCAGGAAACCACCATCAGGAGTTTGGCGAATGGATCTTGCATCATCGGCAGTTCCACCACCATAATTCCTGGACCACACTATTCCTCCAACTCCATTGATTCGGATTACCCAAAAATCAGCCCCGCCTTTGTTCCCGGAACGTCACCATTGTTACTGATGGCAGTTCCTGCAACAAAGTTTCCAGTGCTGGTTTGTTGAATAGAAGCAGCTTCATCATAATCCGTACCTCCAAAGGTTTTTGCCCATTTGATATCGCCATTCCTTTAAGTCTTACCACCCAATAATCAGATCCACCTTTATTATTACTGACATTGTTATCATTTGAAGTAGTTGAACCGGCAACAATAATGTCTCCTGCACTTGTTTGTTGTAAACCGGAGGCAATCTCATCAGAGGATCCGCCATAGTTTCGGCACCAGCGGAGACTTCCGGCTGAGTTCACTCTGGCTACTAGAAAATCATACCCGCCTTTGTTGTTGTTCAGTTGTTGGTCATCCGATTTGGTACCGCCGGCAAGAATATATCCGCCATCTGAATGCTGCCAAACACTCCGTGCCTCATCATCATCAGAACCACCTATGTTTTTCCACCAGATTTTTATACCGCTGGCGTTAATTTTCAGAAGGAATATGTCAAATCCACCTCGATTATTGGTGACATCGCCACTCGGTGAATTCGATGTTCCGGTAACGATATAGCCGCCATCACTGGTTTGTCGGGCAGCGAATGCCCTGTCATCTCCCTGTACCACCGAAAGTTTTTCGCCAGGTAATGGTTCCATTTGGATTTGTTTTAACAATCCACACATCATCTCCGCTGATGGGATTCAATACATCGCCATTGGTGGAATTGGTTGTGCCCACCAATAGATAACCTCCGTCGGAAGTTTGTAACATGCTGTTAATCTGTTCGTTGTTTGTTCCACCGAAGTTTCTTTCAAATTGGATGGTAGGTTGTGCATTGGCTATTTGACAACCGATTGTAAAACCGGATAATAGGAGTAGTTTTTTAAACATGGATTTGGTTTGATTTTGAAATATGATGAATTTGATTAAAGTTTCTTATTAGAACAACAGGTGTAGGCACGAATGGTTAATAAGAAATGGAAATTAAAACGAAATAAATCAGGATGGACGCAAAGCTTTGATATTAAGAGTTTTAAGAAAGTTGGATAGAGAAGTGTAAAAAGGTGTTTAAAACTATCTGCTTGTTCAATTTGAATGGGTTAAGATATCCGGGGAGGAAATCAATCTTTCCATTTTTAACTTTGGGGTTCAAATGACAAAATTTTCCCACTTACACGTCCATACGCAGTTCTCTCTGCTTGATGGAGCCGCAGATATTTCTAAACTGTATAAAAAAGCAGTGGAGGATAAAATGCCTGCATTGGCTATCACTGATCATGGAAATATGTTCGGGGCTTTCAAATTTGTAGCCGAAGCCTCAAAATACAATACAAAGGAAAATCCGGACACCATTAAGCCGATTGTAGGTTGCGAATTTTATATGGTTGAGTCTCGCCATAAGCAACAGTTTACACGTGATGAACGTGATGTCAGGTATCATCAATTATTGCTGGCAAAGAATGCAGAAGGGTACAGTAATCTCATCAAACTTTGTTCTCTTGGATATATTGAAGGGTTATATGGAAAATATCCTCGTATTGATAAGGAACTTTTGTTGCAGCATTATAAAGGACTGATTGCTACCACTTGTTGTTTGGGTGCCATCGTTCCAAAGACAATCATTAAAAAAGGAGAGGCTGCAGCTGAGGAAGAATTTAAATGGTGGCTGGATATTTTCGGAGAGGATTATTATATCGAATTGCAACGTCATGATATTCCGGAGCAGAAGAAAGTAAATGCTTCAAATGATTCGCATTATGTTAATCAGGATGATTATAATGCGCATGATATTTTCTTTGCATCAATACAGGAGAAAAGCAAAGTACGCCAACGATGAAGGAATTCGCCGATGATGATATGTCCACCAGAGGAAAGCGTTTTGCCTTTTATAATGATCAGTTTTATTTCAAGACTACAAAAGAGATGTCAGCACTTTTTTCTGATATTCCCGAAGCAATTGATAACACGAATGAAATTGTAGGCAAAATTGAAACGTTGCGTTTGAAGCAGGATATTCTTTTGCCAAATTTCCAGGTACCTGCTGAGTTTACATCACAGGACGAATACCTGCATCATCTCACTTATACCGGTGCGTTGCAACGGTACGGACAAATTACTCCTGAAATTGAAGAACGCCTGAATTTCGAGTTGTTTACCATTAAGACAATGGGTTTTGCCGGTTACTTTTTGATTGTAGCAGATTTCATCAGGGCCGGTCGTGATATCGGTGTTTTTATAGGTCCGGGAAGGGGATCAGCGGCCGGTTCTGCGGTTGCCTATTGTACCGGAATTACCAATATAGATCCGATTAAATATAAATTGCTGTTTGAGCGTTTTTTGAATCCGGATAGAAAGAGTATGCCTGATATTGATACAGATTTTGATGACGATGGTCGTCAGAAAGTGATTGATTATGTGGTGCAGAAATACGGCCGGAATCAGGTGGCGCAAATTGTCACTTATGGAACGATGGCGGCAAAGATGAGTATTAAGGATGTTGCCCGCGTATTAGATCTTCCATTACCTGATTCAAATGCTCTCGCAAAATTAGTTCCTGAACGTCCGGGAATTGAATTGAATCGTGTGTTGAAAGCCCCTATTGATGGTGAAAAAAGTCTGAAAGAGAAAGAAGGGTTGAACAGCGATGAGATTGAACAGGTGAAACAACTGCGCGAGATATTAAATGGAAAGGATATTCGCTCTCAAGTGCTGCATGAGGCTATGGTGCTGGAAGGTTCAGTCCGGAACACAGGAATTCATGCCGCGGGAATTATCATCGCCCCTAAAGATTTGAAGGAAATTATTCCTGTGGCCACCTCTAAGGAAACAGAATTGTTAATTACACAGTTTGATGGTCGTGTGATTGAAGACGCAGGCGTAATCAAAATGGATTTTCTGGGTTTGAAAACGCTTACCATTATTAAAGATGCTTTGGAGTTAATTCATCAGAATCATGGTGTGCAAATTGATATTGATAAAATTCCACTCGATGATACATTGACATTTGAGTTGTATCAAAAGGGTGAAACAAATGGAACTTTTCAATTTGAGTCTTTGGGAATGCAGAAGTATCTCAAAGATCTGAAGCCGGATAAACTGGAGGATTTGATCGCGATGAATGCTTTGTTTCGTCCCGGACCTCTGGCATATATACCCAATTTCATAGCGCGTAAACACGGTCGTGAGGCGGTGGTATACGATTTGCCGGCGATGGAAGAGTATCTGGAAGAAACGTATGGTATCACAGTTTATCAGGAGCAGGTGATGTTGTTGTCGCAGAAGCTGGCCGGCTTTTCAAAAGGAGAAGCAGATACGCTGCGAAAGGCGATGGGTAAGAAGCAGAAGGATATCCTCGATAAAATGAAGGGTAAATTCATGGAGGGATGTGAGAAGAACGGACATGATTTAAAGATTTGTGATAAAGTCTGGAAAGATTGGGAATCGTTCGCATCTTACGCCTTTAATAAATCACATTCCACTTGCTATGCTTTTGTTGCTTTTCAAACTTCTTACCTGAAAGCACATTATCCGGGTGAGTATATGTCTTCTGTGCTAACCCATAACCTCGGTCAGTTAGAGAAAGTAACTTTCTTCATGGAAGAGTGCAGGCGAATGGGTGTACCCGTCCTCGGTCCCGATATCAATGAATCGCAGTATAATTTCAGTGTAAATAAGTCAGGGCAAATTCGATTTGGCTTGGGTGCAGTGAAGGGAGTAGGGGAGCAGGCTATTATTTCGGTTATCCGTGAACGTGAGTTGGATGGACCGTTTAAATCAGTTTTCGACCTTACACAAAGGGTTTCAGGAAAAGCAGTGAATAAACGTTGTCTGGAAAGTCTGGCACAAGCCGGTGCACTTGATTGTTTCGAAGGAGTTCATCGAGCACAATATTTCTACATCGATCCTAGAGATGGAATAAATGGATTGGAAAAGGCGGTACGGTTTGGAAATGCAGCAACTCTACAGGCCAACAGTCAGCAACAAAGCTTGTTCGGTGATTCCTTGGTAGAAGAAATTACGCAACCGGCTTTGTCCAAGTGTGAACCCTGGAGTAAGCTGGAAGCATTAGGAAAGGAAAAGGAAGTCATCGGTTTTTATATTTCCGGACATCCGTTGGATGACTTCAAGTTTGAAATTAAAAACTTTTGCTCGCATACGATTGATGATTTGATAACAGGTGAAGGTTTGAAACAGTTGCGGGGACGTGACATCGCTTTTGCCGGAATCATCACCTTGGTGAACCATAGGATGAGTAAAGCAGGAAAACCCTTTGGAAGCTTCACCATTGAAGATCTTAGCGGAAGTATGGAAATTGCACTTTTTGGCGAGGATTATGGTAAGTTAAAGCAGTATCTGGAGCCGGAGAGCCTGGTTTTCATCAAAGCGAAAGTGCAGAACCGCTTTAAAAAGGAAGACGAATTTGAATTGAAACCCTACGCGATTCACTATCTTACAGATATCGGTGACAAGATGTCAAAAGAACTGGTTGTTCATATGAAACTAAGAAATCTGAATGCGTCTATAGGTAGTGCACTACAGGACTTACTCCGTCAGCATCAGGGCGGTACGCCGGTTCGATTCAAAATATATGATGACGAGAAAAGGTGGCAGTTACCCTTTCATAGTAAGTCTATAAAAGTGAAGATCAATAATCCACTCATTGAGCAAATCGTAAAAATCACTAACGGCGATGTCACTCTTGTGTGACAGAATGGCAGAATTTTGAGAAGGAACAATATTTGTCAATACAAACGTTCAATAAATAAAAATATAGAATCATGGCATTAGAATTAACAGATCAGAACTTTGACGAACTAGTTCTGAAATCAGACAAACCGGTATTAGTGGATTTCTGGGCAGAGTGGTGTGGACCTTGCAGAATGGTAGGACCATTTGTTGAAGAAATCGCAAAGGAATACGAGGGGTAAGGCAGTGGTTGGTAAATTAAATGTTGACCATAATCCTAATATTTCTATGCAGTTTGGTATTCGCAATATACCGGCATTATTATTCTTCAAAGGCGGACAAGTGGTAGATAAGCAAGTGGGTGCGGCACCGAAGTCTGTATTGGCAGGTAAGCTGGATGCCCAAATGTAATACCGTTTGATTTTTGTAAATCAGGAGTCTTGAATTGAATAAATAAAAGTGCGTTGATGGTTTGAGCGATTCGTAGCCGGTCATGTTCTTGCAATGTGCAACAGAATGTTGTTCTTTGCGTTTAAGACAAGACCGGTTACAATCATTTTATAGAGATGGCAATAAATCCCCAGGAATACCAGCAGGTTACTCATCTCGAGTTGATCGCCCGACAAGTGGTGGAAGGTTTCATTACCGGGCTACATAAAAGTCCATTCCATGGATTTTCGGTTGAATTTGCAGAACACAGTATTTATAATACCGGTGAACCCACACGGCATATCGATTGGAAGTTATACGGACGCACAGATAAACTTTTTACCAAGCGGTATGAAGAAGAAACCAACCTCCGCTGTCAGCTTGTTGTAGATAACTCTGCTTCGATGCATTTTCCGGAATTTGATAAAAAACATCCTGATATCCTCAATAAAATAACTTTTTCGTCACATTGTGCAGCAGCAATTATTCAACTTTTAAAAATGCAGCGGGATGCTGCAGGTTTAAGTATTTTTTCGGATAAGGTAGAAGTAAGTACAGCAGCAAGAAGTAGCAGCGTTCATCATAAATTACTTATACATAAACTGGAGGAAGCCATTGCATCCAAGGGCAGTACTTCTACAGCTCTTGCCAATGCCTTGCATCAGATTGCGGAAAATATTCATAAGCGTTCGCTCGTAATTATTTTTAGCGATATGTTCGAGAATAATTCCGATGCTAAAGAATTGTTTAGCGCATTGCAACATTTGCGTTACAATAAACACGAAGTAATACTTTTTCATGTCGTTGATAAACGACTGGAGTTGGATTTTAATTTTGAGAACCGACCCTATCAGTTTATTGATGTTGAGAGCGGGCAGGAAGTAAAAGTCCATGCCGCACAAGTACGTGAGGCCTATCTTAAAAGTATGGATGCTTTTAGAAAGGAATTAACTCTGAAATGTGCTCAATATCGCATCGATTTTGTAGAAGCCGATGTAAATAAAGGTTACAAGCAAGTGCTAATGCCTTATTTGCAAAAAAGAGGAAAGATGTTTTAGATATCCTATAACCCATTCTGTAACCGCGAGAAATGTAGCCGCGATACATGTAACGCGGCTACATTTCTCGCAATAACAGCATTCGATCATGTAACGCGACTGCATTTCTCGCAATAACAGCATTCGATCATGTAACGCGACTGCATTTCTCGCAATAACAGCATTCGATCATGTAACGCGACTGCTTATTAGGAAAATCAGTATTCTATTGGGATTTTAATGAGCGTTTAAAGCTCTTTAAGTTATTTTTAAGAATCAGGTTTGATATTGCGCCTTCAGTATTGATCAGATTTAATAGATTTACTCCTTCAAAACAATCATCTTGCTGAATCTATACCGTCAGTCATTTTCGAATTTGCAGCGTAATATCTGGATTCTCGCTATTGTAATGTTCATCAATAGAAGTGGGTCGATGGTATTGCTTTTCACATCGCTGTATATGACCAATGTATTGCACTTTTCAATTGGTAATGCCGGCACAGTAATGAGTCTGTATGGAATAGGAAGTGTGTTAGGTAGCTATGCCGGCGGATGGCTGACCGACAGAAAGAATTATTTTGACATCATGGTATTGTCACTTGTTATAAGTGGATTGGTTTTACTTAATTTATTATGGGTTACTTCAATAGTTGGATTAGGTATCGTTATCTTTTTATATGCATTCGCAGCCGATATGTTCCGGCCGGCCAATTCAAAGGCAATTGCCGTATATAGCGATAGTACCAATCGAACCAGATCGGTATCCTTGGTCAGGTTGGCTATCAATTTGGGATTTACTGTGGGGCCAGCAGCAGGTGGGTTTATTGCAATGTACCTTGGCTATAAATGGTTATTTCTTATTGATGCCATCACCACTTTTGGAGCAGCTGTCCTGCTTTATCTCTATTTGCCAAGAAAGGAATCCCCGCATTCCAGCCAATCCTCCGAAGTATTAAATGATTCCAGTACATCTGCGTATAGGGATCGCCGTTATTTACTTTTCATTTTCCTTGTGGCATTTTACGGTACTTGTTTCTTCCAGATATTTGCCAGTATTCCACAGTATTTCAGTAAAATTTGTCATTACAATGAAGATGTTATCGGACTGTTAATGGCTCTGAATGGTCTGCTGGTCGTATTAATAGAAATGCCGCTGATTTTAAAACTGGAAAAAAGTAAAAAGATATTTCATTTTATCATTGTAGGGACATTCCTTTTACCTCTTTGCTTCTTAATGTTGCAATATGGAAAAGGATGGATGATCTGGGCCATATTTTATACAGTAACCATTACCTTATCGGAGATTTTCGCAATGCCATTTATGATGAACTATGCGTTGTCCAGACCTCCAAAGGAACGACAAGGTCAGTATTCTGCATTGTATTCCATATCTTTTGGTATTGCCAATATAGCGGCACCTGTCATTGGGTTGGGAATAGCAAATCACTATGGATTTCATAGCATGTTCTCCATACTCATCGCCTTGAGCACCCTAACCGGAATTGGTTTTATTGGTTTAGCGAAGCGAGAGGCGATTGGAAAAGACTAGTCAGTGTGTCAGGCTCTTTTTTTTGATTTTTCCTGTGCGGAAATTTGCTCGAAAACATCGTTTCTCACAAAGAGTCTTTTAACATGTCCGTAGAGTGTGCGATTTTGTATCCGTTGTCGAGTAGTAATTCGGATGATTTTTTTATCCTCTTTAAATAATCAAGACCTTTACAATGGTATACTTCATCATATTCTACCAAAATTATCTTGATGTCGAGTTTGTCTTCAACAATTGTTTCTATCACTTTATATTCAGCACCTTCAATTTCGAGTTTTAACAGATCAATCGATGTATGGCCTTGTTTCTTCATGATATTCGACAGTCGGTCAACAGGTACTTCAATATATTCGCCATGTTCTTTGAAAAGTTCGATGGAGTGGGAAACATAGTAGTCGCCAATATTCGGTTTATAGAATTTAATCATAGTGGCCTCTGTCCACACACCAAGTTCAATAAATTTTAATTTTGAAAGCTGTTCCTTTTTGATACGATAAGTAAATTTAGTCTCCAAATTATTAAGAGATAAACTTTCATGATTTTCAATTTTACTTTTCAAAAGATTAAAATGGTTTATGCCCTCAGGAGCAGGATCAAGATGACCACATCGCAATTGAAATGATGAACGAGTTCAGTGTCGAAGGAAATGTCTTCGCCGGCACCCACGCAATAGCATAAGGAAGAGGAGTTAAGGAAATTTTCAGGAATGAAATATCCATGAACTTTTGTTCCAAGTTGAATGATATCCTTTAAAGGAGTAAGATTAGACTTCGGGTGAATCTTTAAAATTCGCTTTGTTAGATTTTTTATTCGTTGCATTATTATCAGATTATTTTACATTTACTCGAACATCTTACGAAATTGTTGGAGATTAGTTTAGCTTTATTCGGATTTAATGAATATTTATTCAGATAAGTGCAAAGCTATTTTAATTTATGACCAAACCAAAGAAGTGTAAATTCTAACATATATTACTTTCGTTTGAATGATTAATATGAGCTTTTGGTGATTGGTCAATCAATGTGAAGAATCATGTTTTATTGATTTTTCAGTGAAACCGGAATGTTCCGTTTAGTACACATGTAACATTTCATTTCAAAAAACGTAGTGTTCCAAGTTTGGATGATTATATGCGACGGATCAGTTTCTTAAATTGCATCGAGGACAGGTATTATAAAAATAGACAGAAAGATAACAGGGGGTCTTCTTCATGGTCAAATCAATAGGATTTTGGAACATGGCTGAATCACATTCGTTTAGACTGTTGATACATTTTAAATTTAGAATACCTGTCTTAACAATTATTTAATACCTTTAGACCACAAACAATTAAACATCCTGCATTGTGATAAAAAAATTACAGAAAATTGTATTCCTCGTGGTATTATTATGTGGTTCTAACATAAAAGCACAGGTTGTAATTAATGAATATTCTGCGTCAAATCTTTCACAATTTGTTGATAATCATTCTGATTATGAAGATTGGATAGAATTGTACAACACAGCTCCTTTTCCTATGCCTTTGGGGGGATTCCACTTGAGTGATGATTCAACTAATATTTTAAAGTATACGATCCCTGCAGGTTTGGTCGTTCCTGCCAACGGTTTTGTGAGGTTTTGGTGCTCCGGACGTGATAATTATTCAACAAATAATTATCATACAAATTTCAGATTGACACAAACTAAAAATAGTAAGGAACAGATTGTTTTTTCAGATCCGTCCGGAATAGTGTTAGACAGTTTATCCTTAAATAAAACACAAGTTGGACATTCCCGCGGAAGAACTACTGATGGGGCTGGTACCTGGAGTGTTTTTACAAATCCCTCACCGAATACTTCCAATGATTTTTCAACCCCTTATTCAAGATATGCTGATAAACCGGATTTTTCAGTTGGAGCAGGTTTTTATCCTCCTCCGATCATTGTGATTTTAACCAATACTGAGCCTGGTAGTACCATGAGGTATACAACAGATGGTTCTTTGCCAACACTTACTTCGCCTATTTGCAGTACCGGTGTATTAATTTCAAACACCTCGGTTTTGAAAGCTATTACCTGGAGTCCTGACCCCAATGTATTGCCCAGTTTTGTAGAGTTTCAAACGTATTTTATGAATGTTAGTCATACGCTTCCTATCGTTTCCATCTCCGCCTCTCAGTTAACTAATCTGGCAAATGGAAGTGGTGCACTTGAGCCAATGGGTACCTTTGAATATTTTGATACAGCAGGTGTACGAAAAGCAAATACTTATGGAGAGTTCAATCGGCACGGGCAGGATTCATGGGTATTGAGTCAGAGAAGTCTCGATTTTATTTCCCGTGACGAAATGGGTTATAACCATAGCATCGAGGAAAAATTGTTTGAGTATTCCCCCAGAGAAAATTTTCAACGCATCATTTTACGTGCTGCAGGAGATGATAACTATCCGGCCGATCATCGACAAGCCAATCTCGGAAGTGCCCATGTGCGAGATGCCTATATCCATATGCTCGCAAAAGGGGGGGATGAATCTGGATGTGCGAAATGCTGAAAAGGCGATTGTTTATATAAATGGTGCCTATTGGGGTGTATATGATATCAGAGAAAATCCGACGAACACGATTATACCGAATATTATTACGGACAGGATAAATACAATCTGCAATACATCGAGACATGGGGAAATACATGGGCAGAGTATGGCGGACCAACCGCTCTTTCTGACTGGGCAGCCTTGTATAGTTATATCATGACGAACAGTATGGCGAATGCTGCTAACTATAATTATGTAAATAATCTTTATGATGGTACAAGCCTTGTGGATTATGTGATTGCAAATGCCATGACGGTTTGCTCTGACTGGCTCAATTACAACACCGGTTGGTGGAGAGGCATGGATTCAACAGGAACACATCGACGTTGGGGGTATATACTTTGGGACAATGATGCAACCTTTGGACATTATATTAATTACACAGGTATTCCCAACACTAGCGCCTACGCAGATATTTGTGATCCCGAAGGATTAACTACCATTAATTCTGATCCGGAAGGACATATTCAGGTGTTAAACCGACTACGGCAAAATCCCGATTTTAATCAGTTTTATATTTCCCGAATCATTGATTTATGGAATACCGTTTTCAGCTGTGATAATATGATCGGACAATTAGATAGTATAGTTGCTAAATTGGATCCTGAAATGTCAGCTCATGCCAATCGTTGGAATGGCACCTATGCAGAATGGTTATTAAATGTCGACACCTTACGAACATTTATTTTAAATCGTTGTAATAATCTTGCTACCGGAATTAACAGTTGTTATAGTCTTAATGGACCGTATGAAATCACACTTACTGCTGACCCCATCAGTGCCGGAGGTATTAAATTAAATACACTCGTGCATGATTCGTTGCCATGGACAGGTTCTTATTTTGGGGGATGGTGAATATCTTGGAGGCATTACCGAATACGCCTTATCAATTCGTGAATTGGTCCTCCGGTTCACAGGTGTTTTTACCGAATGACAGTGCCATCATTTCCAGAGTGAATTTCACCTCTAATGATACAGTCGTTGCTCATTTTAGTTTTGCAACACCGGTATTTGAAGTGACAGGAGATGTACCTTTAGCCAATGTATATCCAACGATGATTGACCAATTTACCACTCTTGATTTCAGTTTGCCTGAAGCATTGCCGGTAAGTATTCAATTGTTCAACATCAATGGCCAATTGATTTCCACGCTTGCCGACAATAGTTATATGCAAACCGGATTTCACTCTATGCGTTTATCCCTGAATACAGGAAAACTCAATGAAGGTGTGTACATCTTGAAGTTTAGAGCGGGAAATACACAGAAGTCTTTTAAACTGGTGTATACAGGAAGATAAGTTTGTAGGCGGAGATGCCTAAAGGAGACGAAGCACAACAAGCGGGATCTACTTTTTAGGAAAAACAAGGAGATGTAAATACTTACAAATCTCTCCAGTCCCTGCTAAGTGGAGAAATCCGTGTAGCGGGAACAGTACCGATTTGCAATAAGAAATTCCCTCTCAACGGATATTTTGTTGCTGAACTGATACTAATGGAATACAGTCCCGGGGATAAATTCAGGCTATCAGCTTCCGACTGTAAACGGATGAGTGCATATTCTTTCACATTCATTTCATCGTTATTATCATTTTCGGCAAGTAAAGTAAATTCCGGTTTCGTTTCTGATTGAGATAGGTCCGTACGAGAAAATTGTTTTTTCGACCGGCTGATCTTAAGGACAGGATCAAAGCCTTTTTCCTTGTAATCGCAGCTATCCGAATAAGCAGCAGTAACGATATGTCCACGATTAGGGCTCACGAGTTCAGGAATGGGGGAGAGTACCCGTAATCCGATCTCCTGCACACTGTCTTCCAGAAAAAAATACATCACATAGGTTTCCTTTTTTTCCTCCCTGACCAGGAAGTCATTATTATCATTAATACATTCAAAATAAAACAAGGTATTTTCATAAGGAATGCTTCTGACGTTTATTCCCGTTTTTTTATTTCCACCGGATCCGAAAGGTTCAAGACGCTGCGCCCATGATGTTTGGATGAGTAGAATTAAGATA
>JADKIC010000019.1 GCA_016721435.1 Bacteroidota bacterium | reverse complement strand
AACCACCACCATTACCTGTTACAAAAGCAAATTCTCCACAATCGTTTGCAACATCAACTCCAGGATTTAATGGAATTGCACCTAAACTTGTCGCTAGGAATTTCCTCTTCCCAATCACCATTTGACACAGTTGAATTTATCGTCCATCCCAGATCAGTAATAAAATCATCATAGTAACCTGAACTTAAAGATAAAACTACAGGCGCCTGACCGTCTACAAAAACACTCTGGCAAAATGAATTATGCCCCCAACTTGTGGCAGTAATATCCATCATCCCTGAACTTAACGTAGTAAAGCTGAAATTTCCGGAACCATCCGCGATTGTAAATGCACTGTTATCACCGTCATCAGCAAATACTGAAGCACCGGGAATAGGATTCCCGCTTCCTTGTTCTGTGACAGTTCCTAAAAGTACGAATGGAGAAAGAACTACGTTCAACAAAGTCAATTGTCCATTGGTTAATACTACGCCCTGAAGTGTTTTTGTGATATAGCCCGGTTTCCTGAATTCTATATCAAATGTACCTGCAGTGGCCAGCCCGGTTTTAAAGTCTCCTGACAAATTGGTTTTACTTTTTTTATCAGTTGGAAGGATGCTTACATTGACATTTGATAATGGCAGGCCGGTAATAGAATCTGTAACATTTCCTTCGAGATAGCAGGCTCTTACATAATTAGGTTCTAAAACATAAACACCGCCATCCACATCTGCAACGATAATATTACCACTGGGAAGATAGGGGGAGGCATCCCAGCAGAGATAACTACCTGTGGGATAAGAGGCAATTTCAATGATATTATCCGGTCTTGCCGCATCACAAATGGTGAGTTGACTACCATAACTTGGATTGATTAAAAAATCATTCAACACTCTCACGTTATGAACTTCATTGGCAGGCATACTATCAGTAAAATACTCATCCACCAATTTTATATTTCCTAAATTACTCACATCAAAAGATCCTAAGGGTTTATTGGGCAATTCATCAGTAGTAAACAAGAACTGAGAATTATCTGAAAGCCATGTATTATGACAAAACTGACCGGGAGTACTTTGAGTGGCCAGCAATACGGGATTTGTTTTATCAGAGATGTCTACGACACTGAATAATCCGGCATAAATCTCACCAGCCCACAAGGTATCTCCTCTGATGTAACCGTCATGAATATAATTCAGATTATACTGTCCGACGTAAACCGGATTCCATGGATCAGCCAGATCAAGGATAACAGCTCCTCCGGAAGCAAGGCCACCACCTGTACCGAAAACATAAGCATATCCATCAGTTACAGCAATCGTATGCGCTGCGCCCAACTGGTTGTTTATTAAACCATCTCCATAATAATGTTTAGAAGGGACAGAATCCGGGAGATAACTAAGGTCAATGATCATCACACCACCACCACCTTCACTCACTGCATAGGCATACTTTCCGGCTGTTTTCACTTCTCTCCATAAACTGGACTGACCGGGTAGAGCAGGGACAGAGAGAATCTCCGTAGGATTTGTCGCAACGGTTACATCGACAATGGCAAGACGATCATTCACACCTACCAAAGCATATTCATTACCGAGCGAATCAACATAATGCCAAATACCTGCACAAGTATTTGAAGGATAGGGTAGATGACCCTTCAAATTTAAGTTAAATTGAGCATTAGCAATGGTTTGAATTAATAACAAGAGCACTAAACTGTATACTTTATTCATAATAATATTGGGGGATTTTGGTATTCAAATGTAGGTTTAAATCTCTGACTAAATGCAGAAAATACAATGGAATAATCAATAAAGTGTAAAAAAAACGAGATGGGATGTTGTTAAGTTATACTGAAATAAAATCAAAAATCGATTTGACATCAAAATACTAAAGATCATCCATACAACGGGTAATCTTTTGTGCCAATTGCTTAGAAATTCCGACCAAAGGCAATCGAACAACATCCTCTGTGATTTCCAATTGCTTTAGGACATACTTAATACCTGCCGGGCTTCCTTCAGCAAACAGCAATGGTATCAATGGCAATAAATCATAATGCAATTGTTGAGCTTTCTTAAAGTCAAACTTTAAAGCATTCCGAACCATTTCTGAGGCTTGCTTCGGGTAAGCATTTGCAACTACAGAAATCACTCCATCTGCACCAGCTGCAAGGAGTGGAAGTGTGATACCATCATCTCCGGAAATCACTAAAAACCATTTGATCTTTGACGGATAATAGACATAATCTGTTCAATATTACCGCTCGCTTCTTTAACTCCAATAATATTAGTTTGAGATCCTGCAATTTCAAGTGTAGTTTCAGCAAGAATATTAGAGCCTGTCCGACCGGGTACATTATAGATAATTACCGGAACAGGAGCTTCTTCAGCAATAACCTTATAATGTTGAATTATACCCTTTTGAGAAGGCTTATTATAGTAGGGAGACACAGAAAGCATTGCTGAAATTCCCTCAAAGTCAAATTGCCTTATTTTCTCTAGTATTTCCTGTGTATTATTTCCACCTAAACCCAGCACAACCGGAATACGGTTAGCATTTGTTTCCAAAACACAATCAACAACGGCTTTCTTTTCATTGGCATTCAATGTTACACTTTCGCCTGTGGTTCCCAGTGGAACGAGGTATTCACATTTACCTTGATGATATGTTCAACCAAACGGGTGAGTGATTTAAAATCAACACTGCCATTTTTATGAAATGGAGTAACTATTGCAACACCCGTCCCGGTTAATTTTTTAATGAGCTGATTCATAATTGAAGGATTTTAAATAATGATTTACCTGATCAACAAATTGAGAAAATGTCAATGTATCAGAAACACTCAACATAAAATCATAAAACGGAACAGCAAGTCGATCGTACTTTCCTATTTTAAATCCTGCATTGGAACTGGCAACGATATACCTGAAAGGAACACTATTGCCTGTATGAAGATCGATTAAAATATCAAACCGCGCTGCACAAAATTCTTAACAACAGGGGCAATGGGTTTATAATACCAGTTAAGATCTTTACGGGTAAAAAAGTCAAGACCTAATTTCGAAAATCGCATGGGAGGCAACTCCTTATCATCAAAGTAACCCAGCGCGAGTACTTCTTTATGATCCTGCTCTCTCATCAACTTCACATACTTCCTGACCAACTCAAAATGTTTTCATTGGTTGAGTCATACAAAATGCCAATTGATTTTGCTTTTCAAAAGATATCAAACGTCTGTTATGCCGATCGCTTCTATACTCTCGCAGAAACAGATACCGCCAACTTTCTGACGGAATGATTTCTTCATTTACAAGACGTCTTAAGGGCATAAAATTAATAATTTAATAACAACAAGGGATATTATCAAAAAAATTAGAATAACAACAGGTGGGGGAAGGATTAATGTATTCCAATCATCTCAATAAAGGCCTCTTCATTCATTATTTTCACGCCTAGATCAGTTGCCTTATCCAATTTACTAGGACCGCAATCGTTGCCTGCAAGTAAAATGGATGTTTTCTTAGTAACACCCGAACCCACTTTTCCAGCATTCTCTTCAATAATACGTTTATAATCCTCTCTGGAGTGCTTTTCAAAAGTACCGGTAATCACAACAGTTAATCCTTTTAAGATTTCACTCACTTTAAGGGTTTGTTCACTTTCTGAAATTTCAAAATTTAATCCGGCATTTTTAAGCCGATCGACAATTGTCCTGTTCTTTTCATCAGCAAAATACTCCAAAATACTTTCTGCAATTTTTTCTCCCACTTCAGGAGCCTCCATCAACTGAACAGCTGTTGCAGTAGCTATAGCATTCATATTGTGAAATGAAGTGCCAGTTTCTTCGCAACCGTATCACCGACAAATCGAATGCCGATAGCGAATAATACCCGGCCAAAAGGAACAGTTTTCGACTTGTTGATACCATCAATAATATTTCCGGCAGATTTCTCTTTAAATCTATCCAGTTTCATGATATCCTGTGCCGTCAGATTATAGATGTCAGCGATATCTTTCAATAAGCCTCTGGCAACGAACAAATCAATAGTCTCTGAACCGAGTCCTCGATGTTCATTGCTTTTCTGGAAGTAAAATGTTCGATTCTTCCTCTAATTTGTGGCGGACAGCCGCTTTCGTTCGGGCAATAATGCTGTGCTTCCCCATCTTTGCGAATAAGCTTAGTACCGCATTCAACGCATTCTTCTATAAAGCCGATCGGTTTCGCACCTTCTTTTCTTTTTGAAAGATCAACACCGGTAATTTTGGGTATAATTTCACCACCCTTCTCCACAAAAACGATATCCCCATCATGCAAATCCAATTTTCAATTTGATCTGCATTATGTACCGAAGCACGCTTCACTGTAGTTCCGGCAAGAAGGACAGGTTCGAGATTAGCTACAGGTGTAATGGCTCCTGTTCTTCCAACTTGGTAATTAATGCTTAACAGTTTGGTGGATACAGATTGAGCTTTGTATTTGTAAGCAATAGCCCATCGGGGAGATTTAGCTGTAAAACCCAGTTCTTCTTGCTGTCTGAAACTATTCACTTTTAAGACAACGCCATCTATATCAAATGGCAAATCTTCGCGGGCTGAATCCCAATGCTTAATGTAGTGGAGCACCTCCTCCATACTTCTGCAAACCTGACGTTCATTTGAAATTTTAAATCCCCACGAAGCAGCCTGTTTTAATGATTCTTCATGAGTGGAAAAGGGCAATTGATCACCATACACAGCATATAAAAAACAATCCAGCTTTCTCCTTGCAACTTCTGTACTATCCTGCAATTTCAAGGTGCCTGCAGCAGAATTTCGCGGATTGGCAAAAGGCGTTTCTCCAATATCCACCCGTTCTTCATTGATTTTTTTAAAGATGGCCAGCGGTAGAATAATCTCTCCCCTGATCTCGAAATTTTCAGGAAAATTATCCCCTCTTAAGGTGAGTGGAATAGATTTAATCGTCTTTACATTCAATGTGACGTCATCTCCCTGTACACCATCGCCCCGTGTTAAGGCTTGTACCAGCTTACCTTTATTATAAGTTAGCCCAATGGCCACACCATCAAATTTTAGTTCACAGACATACTCCAATGACTCTCCGGCCAAGGTCTTTTCAATGCGGTCATGGAATTCGCGTAAATCCTGTTCTGAATAGGTATTTCCCAGCGAAAGCATGGGGTACTTATGTTTAACAGTTTTAAAATCTTTCGTAATAGTACCTCCAACGCGTTGAGAGGGTGAATCGGAAAGTTGTAAGTCCGGAAATTGCTTTTCAAGAGTGATTAATTCCTCTAAAAGCTCATCAAAATCTCTGTCTGAAATTGCAGGTTCAGCCAAGACATAATACTTGAAATTATGTTCATTTATCGCAGCAGTAAGTTCTATGATTTTTTTTTCAGCTGATTCCTTGTTCATTGTATATTACCAATAGGCCCGAAAATAGATCAATCGGGTGAATAAGTGTGTCTTTACTGCTAAATTACAATAATTACAAAGATTTTACATTGATTTTAAAATGTTAAAACATATAATTTGTATAATTGGCATTCCAAACCAAAAAGCGAATTAAATTATGAAAAGAACCTTTACACTAATTTCAATATTTCTGGTAACTATTATCATCCTACTGCAGACCAGTGGAAATGAAGCGATCAGTAATAACACGGGTGCTCCAGCGGGTAGAACGGGATCTCCGTTTGATAATGCAACCTGTGCAGCATCCAATTGCCATTCAGGGACAGCAACCGTATCGCCAACACAAATTATCAGTTCAAATATTCCCGTTACAGGCTAGTGTTCCAGGACAGACTTACACGATTACGGCATCTCCTGCACAAACCGGGATCAATAAATATGGTTTCCAGATATCACCCATGAATGCCAGTGGAGCGTTACAAGGCACTATCGTTGTAACAAATCCCTCAACTACTAAGATCGTAAGTACAAAGTACATTACGCATACTTCCAGTGGGACAGCCGGCACCGGAGGTCGAACCTGGACGTTCAACTGGGTAGCTCCGGTCGCGGGTACCGGTAATGTAACGTTTTATGGTGCTTTTAATTTCTCTAATGGAAATTCACAATCCAATGGTGACATCATTCGCACCAATACGCTCACAGTTTCCGAAGATCAGGGAACAGCCGGAATTTCATCTGTAAAGGCTGATCCATTTAACACCTTACTCTTTCCAAATCCTGTATTCAATGATGCAACTTTACGGTTGAATCTGATAGATAATTCACCGGTCAGCATTCAATATCTGGACATTACCGGAAAAATTATTTCTGAAAAGATCACTTACAACGGAAGACCCGGTTTACAGGATTTTAATATTACGGTTCCTGCCCAATTAGAGACAGGAATTTATCGTTTACTGGTTAGCGTTGGCGATCAACAATCGTTAAAATCATTCTATAAAAAATAAAATACAGTTCAATTAAAAAAAGGCTGATTCCGAAAGGGTCAGCCTTTTTTTTGCAAAACTCTAATTTTTTTAGTACACTCTGGTAAAACTATATGAACCGGGTGGTGTTACGATCAACGGTACTTTTTCAACCAAAACCGTACTGGAATCAAGCCCAAAAGCTTTTTCTTCGCTCAGACTCATTCTCTTCATGAAAAAATAAATATTGAGAATAAACTTCGTGTAAAACTTAAGTGTGTTTTCATACGACAGGAATTTCTCCATCACAATAAATCGGAAATCTCCGGCCAGGTGTTCTTTATTCAGGGAAGCATAGCGACTGGTAATATCAACTTCTTTTCGTTCCACCAATTCCTGAACCACCTGACGAAACATGAGATTAATACGCGGCTCAATGCGAAATCCAATTTTAAACCGTACATGCACAATTTTATCTTCTACCAATTCCTTAACACTATACTCCAGGGTATAAGGTTCATCTACTACATCCACATGCACTAGCCAGTAAACATCAGCTCGCTTGGGTTGTTTCTGAAGAATGGAGTAAATGATTTTATTTTCAACTTCCTTATCGGTTCTGGCGCTCGTCAAATAAACAAGATGAGTAGCGTATTTCGGGATAGTTTCATCCTTGCTCACATCCGAGATGATATCAAAATACTTCTCCAGTTTTACAAATTCAACCATCCCGGTTCTGATCTTCCGTGCTTCGTACCATACCCACATGATACCAACAATGGCTGCCAGAATGATTATAGTAACATATCCTCCATGAGAGAACTTACTGAGATTCGCCACCAGGAAAGCGATTTCTATGCACATTAAAACAACAAAAATAAATCCAATCAATACCCGATTGTATTTTTTCAGATAGAGATAATAGGTCAAAAGCAATGTTGTCATAAGCATTGTAATGATGATAGAAAGTCCATAAGCGGCTTCCATCTTCGAGGACTGCTGGAAATAAAGTACAATTCCAATACAACCTAAACATAATAACCAGTTGATGGTGGGGATATATAACTGCCCTCTTAAATCAGTGGGGTATTCTATTCTTCCCTTTGGAAGAAAATCCAGCCGCATGCCTTCGTTAATCAGTGTAAATATCCCACTGATAAACGATTGACTGGCGACAATAGCAGCAGACGTGGCAATGATAATTCCGGTCAGTACAAACCAATCCGGCATCAACGCATAAAAGGGTTTTATCCCTTCAATCGCTTTGCCGGTGTGATTTAAGAGCCAGGCACCCTGTCCAAAATAATTTGCAAGTAACGCTACCTTCACGAAGCCCCAACTCACTCTGATATTATTCCGACCGCAATGTCCTAAATCAGTGTATAAGGCTTCAGCACCTGTCGTACATAAAAACACCGCTCCGAGTATCCAAAATCCTTCGGGATAGGATGTTAGTAGGTTGTATGCATAATATGGATTAACAGCTTTAAACACAACCGGATTATCAAAGATGGCAATTACACCCAGGATTAATAACATGGAAAACCAGATGAGCATGACCGGTCCAAAAAAACGACCCACGAATCTTGTCCCAAACTGTTGAATAAAAAATAATGCAAAAATGATAAAAGTGACAATCGGAACGGTTGGGATATCAGGATTAATCACTTTCAATCCTTCTATTGCTGAGGAGACAGAAATAGGTGGAGTAATAATTCCATCTGCGAGCAAAGCAGCACCTCCAATCATGGCAGGAATGGCTAACCATTTGATATGCATCTTCCGCACCAACGCATACAATGAAAAAATGCCACCTTCGCCTTTATTGTCAGCCCGAAGAGTAAGAATAATATACTTTAATGTTGTAAGAATGGTGAGTGTCCAGAATACACAGGATAACCCCCCTAAGACCAAACTTTCTTCGATGGGTTTCGAGCCGATCACAGCGCTCATCACATAGAGTGGTGATGTTCCAATATCGCCATAGACGATTCCAAGGGTTACCAACATACCGGCAGTAGTAACTTTGGAGTGATTGATATGCCCGCTGGCCATTTCCCGAATATATACTGATTAGCTTAATGGACGCTTTGATTAGTTGTCCGCAATCTCTTTTCTTCTGCGTGATTTTTTTACGGGAGCAATATCCTTCACCGTTTCCTCAATTGTTGTTTCAAAATCAGCCAACACGTTCATATAATAAATATAAGCATCGTACGGAGAATCATACGGACTGAAGTACTTATGTACATCTCCATCGCTCCAGAACTTAGTACACATATAATAGAAATGGTCACTAGTCTGCATCTTGCCCCACACATCAATAAGGTCTTTATTACCGGTAAGCAGTACTTTTTCTTCCAACTGATAAATTCTTTTTGCCGCTTCCTTTTCCATAGCATTACTCAACCATACACTCAAATCCAGCTCTGCATCGGCCCAACTGGTAAATTCCGGAACATCATAAATATCCCTTACCTTGTACTGATCAGCAGCCTCCGATAAGGTTTTAAAATCAAAATCGGAATGTTTCATGATTTCCATGGGCAGATGATCCAGAAAGTCAAATACTCCGGTTTCTTCCCATTGATGCTCACCAAAGGTTTCATAGTCCATGAAGAGATTCATAACCTCGCCATTTCCGGCAATCTTATGCACCCACGATGCGAAAGTATCCGCATGCAAGGGCCATTCATTCCAATTCCTGTCACTAAAACGGAAGGCGATATCGTCAGATAATCTATAGTTTTTTAAGAATGATTTTATTTTCAAAGTACCGGCAGGTTGATATAAAAAGTTGGGAGCTCTGTTGCCGAGATGCCTGTCTACACCTTCACAAACAATTGCTTTGAATCCCATTTTCTCAATAAAGGAAGCCAGCTCATTGTTATAAATCAACTCTGTATTTCTAAAAACTTTGGGTGTCTGATTAAAATACAACTTGATTTTTTCCCTATGCATTTCCACCTGCCGTTTAAATTCATCTTTCGAATAAATAAAACTAAGGGAGTGGTAATACGTTTCGGATAGAAATTCTACACAACCGGTTTTAGAAAGGTCAATAAACGACTGTAAAACGTCAGGGCGATGGTTTTCGAATTGTTCAAGGGCCGTTCCACTGATAGAGTAAGAAACCTTGAATTTCCCTTTATGCCGATTGATGAGATCAAGAATTTTCCGATTTGTTTTCAGGTAACATTTTTCTGAAACCTTATCAAGAATCAGTTTATTCTTTTCATCATCCTCATAAAAATGATCCTTACCAATGTCAAAAAAGGAATATCGTTTTAAACGGAAGGGTTGATGAACCTGGAAGTAGAAGCAAACAGATGGCATAGCTCAATTTCTTTATGAATGACGAATATACGGCAGAACTAGAAAAAAATAAAAAATGGAAGCGCAGGTTATGAACAGAGTAGGGTGGAAGTAGTATTAACTCAAACCGGTTCCGGTATTAATTTAAACTTATTATAACCATCGATTACTTTTTTTGCAGAATTATCCCAGGATATATTGACCAGATCTTTATACGCATCCGCCTTCACATTCTCCACCAATACAGGATCATGTAAAAGGCTTAAAATATATCCTGCTGCTCTGTTGATGTCCCAATAATCGAATTTTAATGATCCATTCAATACCTCGGAAACGCCCGATTGCTTACTAATAACTGCCGGAATTCCGAACTGAACAGCTTCAACTGCTGAAAGTCCAAATGGTTCCGAAAGTGATGGCATCACATAAACATCCGCAATGGAAAGTAATTTTCTGACTTTATCCAAATTCAGGAATCCAGTCAGATGGAATCGATGTGCAATTCCTTTTTGAGCAGCTCTTTCCAGCAAAGGATTGAAATATTCGCCTGTTCCTGCCATTACAAACCGAACATTCTGATCCTTTTCAAGGACTCTCTCAGCAATGTCAACAAAGAATTCAGGACCCTTTTGCCGGGTTAATCTGCCAACAAAAAGCACCATTTTCTCTTTGAACATTTGTTCACTTTTAAAAGGTTCTACCGGACGGATACCATTATGAACAGGAACGATTTTACTCCAGGGGATATGGTAATAATCGTGAATCACATGACCGGTAAAATTACTTACGGGCATAAGAATATCCGCATATTCCATCCCACGTTTCTCAACCTGATACACCCAGCCCTTACTCTGTGGACCACCTCTGTCCACTTCCAGGGAGTGGATATGCATTACCAATGGTTTTCCTGTTTTGGCTTTAATTTCCATACCGGCAATCATGGTCATCCAATCATGGGCATGAATAACATCAAAATCGAGAGAAAGCGCCAGTTTGGCTGCAAGTTTGCCGAAAATAGTAACCTTTTCAATGACATCTCCACCATAAAGGTCGTCAATCTGAAAAACCTCAACAATTTCATCTCCAATTTTAATAGCCTTTAAATATTGACTTGTTAAATTCTGAAGATCATGATGAGGCTCAAGGTTTCCGTTGTAATAGGGATTTAAATGCGTATTTATAAAATGAACCTGCTTTACTTTTCGATAAGAATCTGCATGACCGATGTTTCTTAACGTCTTTGCATCAATCGTATTTAAACCAATCAGATTAAGATTTTTAACAACAAAATCAGGATTTGATTTTGGTATAATCATGGTCACATTCGAATACTTTGACATTGCAATACATAAATCATGACAGGCTACACCCAACCCTCCATTAATTACCGGAGGAAACTCCCATCCGAGCATTAATACTTTTGGGACATATGCCGTTGACTCAGCTTGCTTAGAAAGGGGTTCGATCACCATGCAATTAATTTATAATGCTGTAAAATTAGTGAATAAGACGCATGCAGAACTAAAATCAAACGATTTGTTTAAGCCGGCAATGTTTAAAAGTATTCCACTTGAAACATATCCGAAATCAACAAATAAAATTGTCGCAATTGCTAAAATCAATATCTTCATACCCTTATAAAAAATAATCGATCCATGCATTCTTTTCCTTACGTGCGCACACTAGTGGTACAGGGCTCTTTATTGATAATCAATGGATTAGCAACCTATGCTATCATTGGTGGAAAGGCAATCAAAATGATGCTTGCAGCAGTATTTTTGGGATTGGCATTATGGGCCGTAGCCTGGTTTTGCAATAAAAATCCTAAAGCCATTTGGGTAGGATTGGGATTATCCTTTGGGGGTTTGTTGGTCTTCACTCAACGAACCATTGCAAATTTCCTATCTCTTATTGGAATTGTTCAGCATGAAATGAACCTGGATGCGTATAACAAATCCATCATGGTAGTGTTTTATATTTTAATGAGCTGTAGTTGTCTTTGCGGACTTATGCTATTATATACTTATTTACCTGAAAAGAAATTTAAAAATGTCAACAACGATAAAAATTAATTCGAATGGCTCCATTCGTATTGAGGGCGACTTCAATATCATTGACCCGGAAGGGAATAGTTTCAACCTAAATGGCCGAACAACTGTTTCCTTATGCCGATGCGGGCTTTCGAGGAACAAACCCTTTTGCGATGGTGCTCATAAAGGTCAATTTGAACATGATTGCAAAGCCTTTGAACTACCACCTCCTGCACCAAAGCCCTGATTTCCCGGAATCCTAATCTTTTTCAAGAAATAAGTCGTCCCACCTACCCAATCCAGGTTTTGGTTGTAACGCACACCAATCATTTTACCCTTACTCATCCTGCCTAAGTTGAGCGTGAGTTGGGGACGCTTTTCACCTTTATCCCATAAATAAAGTAATCTTATCTCACATTTTACCGGACCTGTTGGTGATTGAACAGCGGGAGCATATGTCACTTTACGTTGTAAAATGAAATTGGAAGGATCTTTTACCTGCTTCACATCCTCTTCTTTCACATCGAAAACGACTCCCTGACCGCTGAAACTGAACAAAGGTTTGAGTACCCAGTTTTCGAGATCATCAGGAATTGATTTTAAGTCTTTGACAAAATGTGTTTCCGGTACAAATTGATTTTTAAGAAATGGCATAGTATACTTACTGATTCTGAAAAACCAGTTGGGGTGTGATACCCATTCTACGTTTACATCTTCTGTCAGATGAAAAGGAAGATTAGCAAAATCTTTACGTTGCAAGAGTTCATCAAAAATCACACGATTATATATCCTCTTCACAGGAATTTTCTTTCCGGCTTTCTTATAAAATAAACTTTCCCCTTCCCGGATTAATTCTGACAAACAAACTACCGGAATGCCAAGATATTCACGTGTACAATAAAAATCTATTTGGGTCTTTTGTTTCCAGGGTTCAATTTCAAGCAAGATGGTTTGTTCCGGATCCTGATTACCAACAATCACACTTTTCAATCTCTTCAGATAAGTCGAATGCGTAAAGCCATTAAATTTATTATCAAACGAGGAAGGAATGGGGAAATGCTTTCTATACATCTCCGCCAGCCATTCCTGATAACAATACAAAGAAGCAAAACCTTGCATCTCGATCAACTGAGGAGTAAAGCCTCCATTTCCATCCTCACATATTGCAAAATCAATAGCCAGAAGATTCGTATGCTCATCCTCATTGCCGACACGGAGATCAGGAGGGATGGCAGCAAATGATTGAGCTTTAAATTCAGGAGCGACCAGCACATCCACAATTTCCTCACCGGCACGCTCAATTTTTTTTCTAAATTCCTTATCGATAAAAATGGGCGTTTCCGAAACTCTGAATTCAATATCATAACCGAAAGTAGCATTCATATCTTCCAGGAAACGAAAGTATTTTTCTTCGGTAAAGGCACTATTGTATTCCGCTCTAATAGATGAAATCATTCTTTATTTTATAAGGGTGTTTGATTGATAATCGATTGAAATCCATAATCCGATACTATGGATGCAAATGAAGCTTCTTTTTTGCAACGGTCCACATCTTTAAAGCCTTTTTTAAAAGCAGTACTCAAAAAATATTTTGCATCGGCCAGATTCCCCATATTGGCAGCCACTACCGACGATAGATACCAGGCTTCTGTATTGTCCGGATCAGTATAGCGGTATAAAGCGGAAAAGTACATTTGCTGACTGTTCTCCAATGCAGATATGGCTCTTGTAAGCGACATATAAATTGTCAAACTTAGTGCGCCCTGCACTCTTCTGATCATGGAAATTTTAGCAATATCATTTGAAAAAGTGGGTATCCAGAAACCTGTTCATCTCCTTTTCCACCAGGAAGTATCCCCTGGAACCGAATGCTTGAAAATAGGCTGATTTAATTTTTTCTTCTTCCTGGAATAGTGCTATCTCCCTATTTTGTGCAGAAATATAGACCTTCGATTTTACCAGACCGTCATATTCATTCTCATCCTTCGAAACATCAACCACACCCTGAAAGTTTTTCAATAGACTTCTGTAGCTTTCTGCTTTAATGATGGGATTTTCTTCTTCAGCCAAATAGGCTCTCAGTTGGTCCAAAGCCATGCTCACCAACAGGGTAAATCGGCATCTTCCATCCGATCCCGTTGCGCAATACTTTTAAAAGCAATAAAAGCCTGCTCCATTTGCTTCTGAGGAGGCCAGGAATGCCCTCCATCAAACCGAATCAACTGATACCTGCTTTGTAACCGTTGATCCTGCACTTGAAAACGAATTGTTTCAGAGAGATTCATATCACGATTTCCTGCAATAGCAACGATAAGGTGAGGAGGAATGCCTTGCCAGGTTCCCTGAGGGATACCTGCGCCGCAAACAACTATTGCTTTAATTCCGGACGGAGCCAAACCCAGCATGGCGGCTACCCTTGCTCCACCACTAAATCCACCACAAAAAATTAATGAAGTATCGGCTTTCTGAAGATGGCTTACCTGAGCCATCATCCCCTGTAAAATGGCAGCGGTTCGTTCGGCCGAATTCCCGTTCTTGCTATCACTGGAAGAGAGTAATATAAATCCATATTTATCTGCCAGCGATTTGTAAAGGTTCAGTGGCAAATCACCATCTGCATGCGGATCAAAAAGTATTAATACCGGAAAATTGGCATGTTCCGAAAACGAAGTCGGATAATAAACCGAATAGCTCAGTTGATTGTCTGCAAAACAGGATTGATGACTTAGCATCTGACCTGAACCGGCCCCTTGTTTAACACTGGAGACATCACTTGTATTTGTCGGGTTGCTATTTTCCGATTCTTCTCTACTCTCCCCTGAACAACTCAGGAAAAAGTAAGAACCAGCAGACTCCATATTCTCATGGTTCAAAAATAATAGAAGCGAATGATTATTGAAATACAAAATTTGATTTCTTTGATCAGATTATTAAAACATCATTTAACATGAAAGCTCTTCAACCTTTACTGGATGAGTATGCCCGGAGTCATCAAAACCCCACCAATATCGTGATTCACTGGATATGTGTTCCGCTCATTTTTTGGAGTATAACGGGCTTTTTGCTGTTGGTCACCTTGCCTGTAGTTGGAAACCTTGCTATTCCTGCACTACTGATCCTAACTATTTATTACTTCATGCTGTCAAAAACCCTATGGGTAGGTATGTTGCTGTTCAGTAGTTTATGTTTAGTGTTGACTTATTATGTTTTTATTCAATTTTTCAGGGATGCGGCCTGGATATTTTTTTAATGGTATTCGTAATCGCATGGATCGTACAATTTGCAGGACATAAAATAGAGGGTAAAAAGCCTTCCTTTTTAGAAGATTTACAATTTCTATTAATTGGACCGGCCTGGTTGATGGTTAAAATTTACCGATCATTAGGAATTCCAATCTGATACAGAATATGGAAAGCACACCAGGATTCTTAAATATACTGCTGGAATGGCTCAGCTGGGTTTTACTTTTCTTTGCATGGGCAATTCTAACCAGAGTAGCCATGAGAAGATACCGAAAAAAAAATCAAGTGCGTTTTATTCATGAAAGAAGGACATATTATCTTTCGATGTCAATAGGAATTATTGTTTTTATAATGGTTGTACTATTTGTACTCGATCCAATCATTGGATATTATGTTTCCGAAAACAACATAGCCATGGAAAATAGTCCCATTTACTTTCTTGCACTAGCCATTCTTTTGTTCTTTACACTGCCATTTCTGATCACTAACATCATATGTCGGTTATCCAAAAAAGAAACGGTGGATACTTCTATGAAAATCTAAACTTTTCTACTTAATAATTTTATAATTCTTATATTCGAATAAGCGATAACCCGTCAGATTTTCGATAAGATGTAGAACGCGATTCTTAAAACTCAGATTATTTGCTGAAGTATCAAAGTTCAGTTCCCAATCCTGAGCTTTCACTCGAGAAATCATCACTTCAGGATGCGTACCTTTAAACTTCAGTAATAAATCAATCTTCGAATAATCAAAGGGGCATCCTGAACCATCTTCTCCACCTTCTCATCCGCATGCCAAAGTTTATGAAAGTTCATTTGCTTTTCTCTTTGAAGCATTGGACTTTTCACCCAACCATAGTGAAAAATCCGGGCATCAATTTTTTTCACGTTCAACATTCTTCCGTCTATTCTAAATCCCTGAGCATCGCGATAGGAGTGAATGCGTTTGTCATTCCTTATTATCCGTATTTCATGTCTGTACCAGCGCCTTGAACTGCCAACACAAGAATAACTGCCATAAAAATGAATGTAATTTAAGAGAAGTCCTTCTATATTTCTATCCGGAAGAGCTTTTTCCATTTCATCTCTTATTACCGGAATATCCTCTTCATGAATTACTTCATCCGCCTGCAAATAAATGCACCAATCGGCAGTCGGTGAAACTGCATGAAAAGCCTTATCCGTTTCCACCGCAAGCACCCGACCACCTTCCCTTAATGAATCATCCCATACAGAGGGAACAATTTTAATTTTCGAATCATTGATTTCAGAAAGGAGTGAGGCAGTGTCATCGGAAGAATTACCCAAACAAACGATCAATTCATCCACCAGAGGCAGAAGGGAGCGAATGGATTCCACAAAAGGATAATCGTATTTAACAGCATTCCTGACGAAGGTAAATCCGGATACAAACATAGGAAGAACTAAACGAGGACGCCCTTAACGAACTTTTCCCAATCTTCAAATTGGTGATTTTTCAACACGCGTGGAAACTTATTCTGAGAGCCTATCTTTCCATTCTTCTCCATATAACTTAAAAAAACTTTTAATGGAACAACCTCAACGAAGATCTCTTTCAATGCCGACTTTCTCTCGACGCGATAATCATCATTTAAAATTTTCAGTTTTTCATCCAGGCTAATCTTCAACTCTTCTGCAGACACAGGATCATCAGTGCCAATGTACCATTTATGGGCAAAAAGGCTTCCATGTTTAATTCCGGAAACGCTGAATTCATTTATCCTGATATTAAATTCATCAGAAACCATCTCAATGGCCTTGTTCATATTATCGACCGATAAATGTTCTCCGCAAAGACTCAGATAGTGCTTTGTTCTGCCGGTTATTATTATTTCTGCTTTTGCTACACTGGTAAACTTAATCACATCACCAATCAAATAACGCCAGGCTCCGGAACAGGTACTTAGCAATAAAGCATATTCTTCACCCTCTTCGACTTCATTAATAAGAAGTGTTTTGGGTTTACGCACCAACTCGCCATCTACGTTAAAATTTTCAGAATTGAACGGAATAAATTCAAAAAACAATCCATTATTCACCACCAAACGCATGGAACGGTTATCCTGTTCATGCTGATAGGCTATGAATCCTTCAGAAGCGAGATAGGTTTCAATATACGTCAATGGTTTTGCGATCAGTTTCTCAAAGCTTTTCTATAAGGTTCAAAAGAGACACCACCATGTACATAAATGGTTAGATTCGGCCAGAGCTCGTGAATATTTTTTATTTTATGATAATCAAGAATCTTCTCAATGAGCAGTTGACACCAGGCAGGAACGCCAACGAGAATGCCAATATCCCATTTAGCAGCATTCTCCACAATTTCTTCCAATTTCGTATTCCAATCTTTCTCTCTCGCAATTTTTTTTCCCGGCTTGTAAAAATGCTGAAACCAAAATGGGATTTTACTTGCCGTAATTCCACTTAAATCCCCTTCGAAATAAGAACCGTGGTGATGGAGATGCGTACTGCCACCCAACATTAAAATTCCTTTGGAGAAAATATCATCAGGTAAACCGGAATATCCACCCAAACTAATAATCTGACGTATACTGGTGCGCTGAATAGATTTCACCATTTCACTTGTTACGGGTATATGTTTACTGGAGCTATCGGAGGTACCACTGCTAAGTGCAAATAGCGAACCTTTCCGGGCCAGGCAACATCTTCTTCGTTATGGAGACTTTATTCCACCAACGCGCATAAATAGCGTTATAATCATGCACAGGCACGGATGCTCTGAAATTTATTAACGAAATTCCGGCTATTGACCATTCCGGAAAATTATAGGTCTGACCAAACATCGTAAACTGTGCCTTTCGCAACAATTTTTTTAATTCGCGCTTTTGATAATAATCAGGAGATTTCTCTGCTAATCGTATGCGATGACGCAGCGATAATCCCTTTTTTATTATACTGGCAAGTATGGCCATTCGATTCGTTTATCTTGTAAGTTGGTGTAAAATACAATATTTTTTTATAATTCTAATTCTAATCCCAATTGTTTTCTAAAATCATCAAGTCCCTGATTTTTTTCCACCATTTTTATATACTTCTCCTTGTTGGTGTAAGCATTTTCAGGATCATCCGACTTCATCTCCTTTCTGGTAATCACATTGATCAAACCATTGTTGAGTCGCTCTCTGAGAAAATGAATTAGCTCCGACTTTTCATCTCTTAACAAATCTTCCTGTGCCTGATTATTTAAAATAAGTTCAATTTCAAAACCATCCTTCAACACCGGTTCATTCATGGTCAAAGTAGCATTTAATTGAAGTTTACCATCAGCGTTCACTTTATCAGCATATTCCTTCCAAATGAGTTGAAGTTGGTTTTTATCAAAAATTTCTGTTTTCTCATTCACTTTAACCTGCGGAATATTCACTTGTGCCACTTCCACCTGAACTTTTTTCAGTGAAGATAAAGAAGTCCCCTGCAGCAATCCGGTGCTTCGGTAAGTAGATTCGGCAGGACTGACCTCCTGAGGTTTAACTTTCGCTGGAGATTGGGTTGCCGAGCCTGCAATCGGAACTGCAGCGGTTTCATTTGACTCCAATACCACTTCCTTTTCAGACCGCGCAACCGGGGTGGTTTTTATCGTAATATCAGACTTAACTACTGTACCTACATTGGTAATGTTAAGCGGACTTTTTTTTTCAGTACCTGCATCAAATCCGCTTTCTATTGTGACCGAACCACCCACCGAACAAAGGCGAATGAGTGCCAGTTCCACATGCAAACGCTGATTTCGGGCAGAACGGAAATCAATATCACATTTACTACAAATATTGAGGTACTTCAACAGATGTAATTGATCAATAATTGCTGCCTGCGTCTTATATTTCTCTCTGGTTCCCTTACTGACTTCCAACAAGGGAAGCGTCAATTCATCTTTAGAAACCAGCAGGTCTCTGAAATGAGAAGCTAATCCACTGATAAAATGATGTCCATCAAAACCATCTGCCAACAATTCATTAAACGTGACTAATACCTGTGGAATATTTCCATTTCTAATCTGGTCGGTTAGTTTAAAATAATAATCATAGTCGAGGATACTCAGGTTACTAATGACATCTTTATACGTCAGATTAGTCCCGGCAAAACTCACTATCTGATCAAAAATTGAAAGCGCGTCTCTCAGTGCACCATCTGCTTTCTGAGCGATAATATGCAATGCTTCTTCTTCGGCATGTACGCCTTCTCCTTTTGCCACAAAGGCAAGATGATTGGCAATATCTTCCATCTGAATACGGTTGAAATCAAAAATCTGACATCGGGAAAGGATGGTAGGAATGATCTTATGCTTTTCGGTAGTCGCTAAAATGAACACAGCATAGGAGGGCGGTTCTTCCAAAGTTTTAAGGAATGCATTAAAAGCACTGGGAGAAAGCATATGCACCTCATCAATAATATAAATTTTATATTCTCCTGAATGGGGCGCATATCGAACTTGTTCTACCAAACTACGGATATCATCTACCGAGTTGTTAGAAGCCGCATCCAACTCATAAATATTGAGCGATTGTCCATTGTTGAAAGATAGACAAGAGTCACATGTATTGCAGGCTTCAAAATCAGGAGTGAGTTGCTTACAATTGAGCGTTTTTGCGAGAATTCTGGCGCAAGTTGTTTTTCCAACACCCCTGGGACCGCAAAAAAGAAAGGCCTGAGCAAGATGGTTGGTACGAATTGCATTCTTTAATGTACTTGTTATATGTTCCTGACCAACAACGGTATTAAATGTTGCAGGACGATACTTCCGGGCAGAGACAACGAAGGGATTCATAAAACAAAAATAGCCTAAAAATGCGTAAAATCATCATTTTTTTCTATGTCATAATCTATTCATTAACAATAAGTTTATAGAGAAAAATTCCTGCTTTTCGGAACATCGGAAAAAATAAGATATTTTTCAGCGCTGATGATGAAAAACAAAGAGAACAAAACGGAGATGATTTTTTTTATCATGCTCCTATTATTGCACCTTTTTCCTATTGTCGTACTAAGTCCATTTGTTACGTTAGATGGTCCTACCCATTTATACAATGCCAATTTGATGAAATCACTTTTATCCGAAAATAATGTCGCGGTAAATCACTTCTTTGAATTCAATGGTTTTCCGCATCCGAATTGGACCGGGCATTTTCTATTGACCTCATTGCTGTTTGTCTTTCCTCCATTATTTACTGAGAAAATTTTTCTGATGCTCATCATTGTACTTTCTGCAATGGGTTATAGAAAATTAGTAAAAACGATTGAGCCATCTTCCATATGGTTATCCTGGTTGTATTTCCCATTTCTGCTGAGTTTTCCGTTTCTGCTGGGATTCTACAATTTCTCTTTTGCACTTGCAATACTTCCCTGGTGGCTATCCTTCTGGATAATAAATCACAAAAAGAAATTTACATCAAAACTCATCCTGCAAGTAACACTATATTTAATAGTCATGTACTTTTCACATTTAGTGGTATTCCTGCTTTCCGGACTCTTCGCAGGATTAATCAGCATATTCAGTCAGGGTAACCATTCCAAAAAAGCAGTAGTAAATGATTTAAAAATATTGCTCGTTTGCAGTACTCCAGGCCTTCTTTTTACCATTATTTTTCTTGCTTCTGCCGGCACCGGTGGATTTAGAGGAGAAGTGAGTCGATTACCCGTCTTGCAGCTTTTAAGTGATATCATATACTCGCGAATGTTTATAGTTTATGATTATCCTAACGAACGTAGCATAACATTAGGTTATTCCGTGTTGATGGTATTCCTCATTTTTACCGGAGTGTTTCACCGAACCGTTCAACGTTTCCAAAAAACATTTTTTACCATTTTAATAATCTCATTGGCCTTGATTTTTATTATGCCCGATAGCATGGCCTCTGGAGGTATTCTTTCTGTAAGATTGGTTCAATGGTTCTTTATGGCTCTGATTTTATGGTTAGTTACGTTGCGTATCCCAAAAAATTTCAGGTAGCTGGAGCCATACTCTCCGCACTCTTTAGTATCGGGATGTTGAGAACACATTGGAAAGTACAACTGGAGCTAAATAGTGATGCAAAAGAATATATTTCATTGGCAGATAAAATAGATGATAGTCAGATCGTCCTTCCACTTAACTATTCCAATAATTGGATGCATTCCAATTTATCCTGTTATCTGGGAGCTACAAAAAAGATTGTTGTGCTGGATAACTACGAAGCTACACATGACCTCTTTCCTTTGCTATGGAAAAAAGGCATGGATCCGGAAATACATATGGGAAACCACGTTTCTTCCAACCATCCCTGTGTGCGAATTCGTTCATCAGAGAAACAAACCGGTATGAAGGTAGATTATATTTCCATGTGGCATTCACCAATTGAGTATAATGACTCTTGCGATGCAGATCTCAAAAAACAAATCGACGCCAATTACCGATTAGAGATGAAAGGAAGCAACAGTTCGCTTTACGTCAGGAAACAAGAATGAGTATGTCAATGTTTTAAAAAAATAAATTCTACAATTTCATCTGAACTACCTACTCTTCACCCAGCCATTTTTTGAAGTCTGAAGCCCGTTCGCGACTTACATATACTTCTTCAGCCGCAAGCGGCTTTAAGTTGATTTTTAATTTTCCATTAAAATGATGATGAATTCCTTCCAACGATCGCGGACTAACGATAAATTGACGGTTCGCGCGGAAAAATTCCATTGGATTTAGCAATTCTTCAAGTTCATCCAGCGAGTGGTCAACGATATACCGTTGGTCATTAAATGTTTTAATAAAACTGATTTTATCCTCAGTATAAAAGAAGGCAATTTCATTAATGTCAATAGGAATAAGTCGTTGTCCTTGCTTAACTAAAAACCGTTGTTTAAAAGCAGGGATATTCTTTTCCCGCAATGCATGAACGATGGAATCCATATCAATACGGGATACTTCAGCAGCGTTGGTTCCGGTAAGTCGTTTCAGTTTCTCAAAACTTTTCTTCAACTCTTCGGGATCAATAGGTTTTAAAAGATAATCAATGCTATTCACTTTAAAGGCACGGATAGCAAACTCATCATAGGCGGTTGTAAAAATTATTGTGCTTTTCACTTCTACCTGATTGAATATTTCAAAACTCTGACCATCTGCCAGTTCAATATCCATTAAAATTAAATCAGGATGCGGATGTGTATTGAGCCAGCTGACTGTGGAGGCAATACTATCCGTTATTTCCTCAACAATGAAATCAGGTTCATGTTCTTCCACCATTTTACGGATCCTCTTTGCGGCAAGATTTTCATCTTCGACAATTAACACTCTCATAACTTTAATTTTTATAATAGGTAAACTAACAATAAATTCTGTGGCACCATCATCAATATTGATAGCAGGTTTATTCAACAACTTGTATTTGGCGGCTATATTGGCTAATCCCAATCCATTTGAAGCAACATTAATCGTTTTCTTCTGTTTGTTATTCACTACACAAATATGTTCTTCTTTACATGAATTGACTTCAATGGTCAGTGGGTTAGAAGCAGAAACAATATTATGCTTCACTGCATTTTCAATCAGTATTTGCAACGTTAATGGTGGTATAAGAGTACTTAAATATTCATCGGGTAGTACCTTGGTCATATTTAATCCCTCACCAAATCTTGTTTTCAAAAGAAATATATAGGCATCCAGAAATTCCAGCTCCTCTTTGATCGTCGTTAATTCTTTTTCATTGCTCTGTAATAGATAACGATAAACCTTTGAGAGTTGATTAACAAACCGGATAGCCGTTTCAGGATTTTCTTCAATTAATGATGACAAAGTATTCAACGAATTGAAAAGGAAATGAGGACTTACCTGATTCTTTAATGATTCAAATTGACTTTGAAGGTTCGCTTTCTTCAACTCCTCTGTCTCCCTTACACTAAATCTCCAGCGCGCGAAATAAAAGATGGCTTCATAGATACCTGAAATAATAAAAACAAACATTAAAATAATGATCAGGTTATAGAGATAATCCTGCCAAAACAGACTTCCACCCCAGTATTCACTCAAATCATAGAACCATGAAATACCAAGAGATAAAACGGCGGATGCGATTAATGATGTGAACAACTGAATCGCGATCCTTTTGCCTGTAGCATCAATCGACGTATAGGTACGTCTGAAATACAGTAAAATAAAACGATTCAGGTACCAAACAAAAGTAGTCACTGCCAGCGATGTCAAAAAGCAAAAAGAAAAAGCATGACCTTTTACAATCCACTCTTCCGAATAGAAAAAAAATGTAATGACGAAGGCCACCGTCGGTATCCCCAACAGTCGAAGCCAACCATCATTCAATTTGCTGATAAGCGCTGCTTTTGATTCCTTCATTCTTCCTGAAGCATTAAAGGTATTCACTTTATATGTAAGCATGCTTCTTCCTTTCAAAATTAAAGGTATATTCTAATACAAAATTAATCAGCGAAATTTATTTATATCGCTCATAAGGATGAACGGTCTAAAAGGAAGTCTAAAACAGATAAATTGAAGACCGGATCGGAAAATGATTGAATTTAATCATTTGATTTTGAAGCCTATTGAAATTATTGAGGAAAACTGGACGAACTAATTCAAAAAGATTAAAAGCTGAACTTCATCGTCTATAACAAGAGGCAATGACCTAAAAAACTTACTTTTGCAGCAGTTAAAACAGGACAATGAATAAACTTCAGAATTACTATTGTGGAAAGTGGGTGAGCGGAGATGGAGATGGTCAAACACTTTATAATGCTATTAACGGCGGAATAATCGCGACGGCCAGCAGTAAAGGACTCGATTTTGCAAGGATGCTGGAATATGGGCGTTCAACCGGCGGGCATCAATTAAGAAAAATGACTTTTCATGAAAGAGGTCGTATGCTCAAAGCGCTGGCCCTGCATTTAGGAACAAAAAAAGAAGATTTTTATAAGATCAGTTGGGCTACAGGTGCCACAAGAGTTGACAGTTGGATAGATATTGAAGGTGGCATAGGAAATTTATTTGCGAACAGCAGTCTGCGTCGTCAATTTCCAAATGAAACTTTTTGCCTTGAGGGGGATATGGTGAAACTGAGTAAGAACGGTACGTTTATCGGTCATCATATTTGTGTCCCGCGTGAAGGAGTTGCCATTCATATCAATGCCTTCAACTTTCCGGTATGGGGTATGCTGGAAAAGATTGCAGTAAACCTAATGGCCGGTGTACCTGCTGTAGTGAAGCCTGCCACCATTACCTCCTTCCTGACAGAAGCAGTAGTGAAGGAAATCGTGGCTTCCGGCATTTTACCGGTAGGAAGTCTGCAGTTGATTTGTGGTTCAGCAAACGGAATATTAGATCATGTCAGTAGTCAGGATGTGGTGACATTTACCGGATCTGCATCGACAGGAAAAATGTTGAAAGCTCATCCTCGTCTATTAGAAGAAGCAGTGCCTTTCAATATGGAATCGGATTCGCTGAATTGCATGGTGCTCGGTACGGATGTACAACCCGGTATGCCGGAATTTGACATTTTCATTAAAGAAGTTCAAAAAGAAATCACGGTCAAAGCCGGACAAAAATGTACTGCCGTGCGCCGCATTATGGTACCGGAAAATTTAATTGAAGATGTGCAGATCGCTTTAGGAAAACGTCTTGCTTCCACTACTATTGGTGATCCGAATGTTGAAGGTGTGCGTATGGGAGCCTTAGCTTCGAAAAGCCAGGTGAAAGAAGTGCGTGAGAAAGTTCAACTCTTATCCAAACAACAGGAAATCGTTTATGGTTCGCTGGATAAAATAGAAGTGATGGGTGGAGATACGGAGCGAGGAGCTTTCTTTTCGCCAATTCTCATGCTGAATAAAGATCCTTTCAAAAATACCGATTGTCATGAAGTGGAACCTTTCGGTCCGGTGTCTACACTTATGCCCTATAAAACTATACATGACGCTATCGAACTCGCAAAAATGGGAAAGGGCTCACTGGTAAGTAGTATCATAACCGCTGATGACAAAATTGCAAGAGAATATGTGTTGGGAGCGGCCTGCATGCATGGCCGTATTTTAGTTCTGAATAATGAGTGTGCAAAAGAAAGTACCGGGCATGGCTCACCAATGCCGATGTTAACGCATGGTGGTCCGGGAAGAGCAGGAGGTGGAGAAGAGATGGGCGGAATGCGTGGTGTCTTTCATTATTTGAACAGAGTGGCTATACAAGGTTCTCCTACTTCACTGACCAATATCACCGGTGTCTATCAATCAGGTGGAAAGCAGGTAGAAGATGTCAAACATCCATTCAAAAAGCATTTTGAAGAGCTGACAATAGGTGAAACATTAATTACCCATAAGCATACCGTTAGTGAAGCTGATATTGTGAACTTCGCGAATGTGAGTGGAGATAATTTCTATGCTCATATGGATGCTACATCACTGGAAGGAACCATCTTTACGCAACGAGTTGCACACGGATACTTTGTATTGAGCAAGGCCGCAGGATTATTTGTGGATGCTAAAAAGGGTCCGGTGATGTTGAATTATGGATTAGAAGAATGCCGTTTTACAAAACCCGTTTATCCGGGAATGACGATTGGCGTTCGCTTAACAGTAAAAGAAAAGGTAGACAGTGAAAAGAGAACACCGGAAGATATTGGTAAAGGAATTGTAAAGTGGCTCGTTGATGTGTATGATGAAACAGGGGAGACGGTGGCGATTGCGACGATTCTTACGATGGTTAAAAAGCTTCAGCAAGATTAATTCTGAATTCAGAATTCAGAATTCAGAATTCAGAATTGGGAATTGGGAATTGGGAATTGGGAATTGGGAATTGGGAATTTAAATTAGAATTAGGAATTTAGATTAGAATTAGGAATTTAGATTAGACTTGAGAATTGAAAGAGAGATAGTAAAAGTTAATTTAATTGAAAAATTTGTTTGTATTAGAATCAAACGGGAGAATAAAAAGAATGTTGACTCAAAAAATTAGTACGGAAATAAGCAAGGGGATAGCTACGATCACATTTTTTCATCCTCAGTCTAACTCTTTGCCGGGAGTTTTACTCAGAGAACTTGCCGCGGAAATAAGAGCAGCAGGTGAAAATGATGATGCTAGAGTAATTGTGTTGAAAAGTGAAGGAGAAAAAGCTTTTTGTGCAGGTGCTTCGTTCGATGAACTGATGTCGATTCATGATGACGTAACCGGAAAAATTTTCTTTTCGGGCTTTGCTGAAGTGATCAATGCCATGCGCAAGGCACCCAAATTTATTATCGCTGCTGTTCAGGGAAAGGCTGTTGGCGGCGGAGTGGGTCTTGCCTCTGCAGCTGATTATACTTTGGCGCATGAAAGTGCGTCTGTAAAACTCAGTGAGCTTGCAGTCGGAATCGGACCTTTTGTGGTGGGTCCGGCGGTGGAAAGAAAAATTGGAACGGCTGCTTTTATGCACTTGTCCATTAATGCTGCATCATGGAAAGATGCCTCATGGGCAAGAGAAAAAGGACTTTACAATGAAGTGTTTTCTACTCATGAGGAACTAAATAAGGCAGTAACTACATTGGCGGATACGCTTGCAACAAGTCATCCCGAAGCGATGAAAATGCTTAAGAAAATATTTTGGGAAGGCACTGAAAACTGGGATCAACTCCTGCTGGAAAGAGCAGGGATGAGCGGCGCTCTTGTACTGAGTGAATTTACACGTAACGCGATCTCTAAGTTTAAGCAGGGTTCGCGTTAAATGAATGGATCAATAACTGATGAAAAAGTTCTGAAAATGACAACACCATCTACAAAGAACCCCTGGACCACATTAAGCTCCGAGGTAAAATATGATAACAACTGGATTCGGGTGGTGGAGTCGAAGGTGCTGAACCCTTCCGGTAATCCGGGTATTTATGGAGTGGTACATTTTAAAAACAAAGCTATTGCTATTATTCCACTCGATGAAAATAACAATACCTGGATCGTTGGTCAATACCGTTACACCTTAAATACCTACGAATGGGAAGTGCCGGAAGGAGGGTGTCCGGAAGGAGAAGATCCACTGGAAGGCGCTAAACGTGAATTGGAGGAGGAAACCGGACTGCAGGCAGCACATTGGGAACTTGTTTTAGAAACGCAATTAAGCAACTCCGTTTCGGATGAAACAGGGTATACCTATATTGCAAAGAATTTGTCGGAAGTTGGAAGTTCTCCGGAAGAAACGGAGCAGTTGCACGTGCGAAAATTGCCTTTCGAAGAGGTAGTAGAAATGGTGTTTCGAGGAGAGATAAAAGATGGGTTAAGTGTTGCTTCTATTCTGAAAGTAAAAATAATGATGGACAGAGGACTGCTCTAATTGAAAAAGTGTTCTCCACGATACCCTTACAAATATTAACCGGTTATACTAACCTGCGAACTTTAACGTTAAACGATTAGTTTTAAAAAACCCTATTAAATTACGATGCAAAAAATTGAACGTTTAGCCGTTTTCTCTTCAGGAGGTGATGCTCCCGGAATGAATGCCTGTATCAGGGCGGTGGTCAGAACAGGGTTAGTCAATAAGCTTCGGCTTTATGGCATTATGCGAGGTTATCAGGGAATGATTGAAGATGAATTTAAGCCCCTCACGTCCCGTTCAGTGAGTAATATTATTCAACGGGGAGGTACTATCCTGAAAGCAGCGCGCAGCAAGGATTTTATGACACCGGAAGGGATGCAAAAGGCGTATGAAAATTTAAAGCAACATCAAATTGATGCTATTGTTGCTATTGGTGGAGATGGAACCTTTAAAGGTGCCGAAGCCTTCTGTACCAAATATCCGGATATTCGAATCGTTGGCATTCCCGGTACTATTGACAATGATCTTACAGGAACAGATTACACGCTCGGTTTTGATACGGCCGTGAATAATGTGATTGAAGCCGTCGATAAAATCAGGGATACCGCTGCTTCGCATGACCGTTGCTTCTTCATTGAGGTGATGGGGAGAGATTCGGGTTGCATCGCCTTATGGGCAGGATTGGCAGGGGGCGCTGAAGAAATTTTATTACCTGAAATTATGACTGACTTTGATGAATTGATTCAAAAGCTGGAAGAAGGGAAATCGAATAATAAAAACAGCAGTATTATTATTGTAGGAGAAGGAGAGAAGAACGGCGGGGCGGATGAAGTTGCACATAAAATAAAGGAATTGTTACCACATTACGACACGAAAGTTACCATATTAGGTCATGTGCAGAGAGGAGGAAGTCCAACTGCCTTTGACCGCATCCTTGCCGCGAAGTTCGGTGTATGGGCGGTAGAATCGCTGTTAGCAGGTGAAAACAGAAAGATGATTGGGATTCTGAAAGGAGAAAAATTCTTTACTCCATTCAGTCAGGCTACCAAACAACATGAACCCCTCGACATGGAGCTTCTCAGAATAAATACAATATTGGCTACCTGATTTATTTAAGATAACAAAACGCAATTCGGAGTACTTAAGCAAACTATTCACCTCGAATTTCTCAGCAACACCTCTCATTTAAAATTGATTCATCAACAATCGTAATTTGAAAAATACACTTATGAAAAAAACGGTTTTACTAGCCAGTCTGCTCCTAAGCACTTCTCTGTCATTTGCACAGGAACCTTTTAAAAACCGTGATGGCATCGTCATCACTCCTGAAAAAGGAGAAATTGCACTTGGCTTTGATGCCGTACCCTTTCTTCGATTTATGGGGAGTTTGTTTAATGATAACAATGAAACACCCATTGCCGGTTTCACCGCTTATCATCCGCTCACCATAACCGGTCTCTATGTGATCAAGGAAAATACAGCGATCAGAGGAAAGGTGAGGATGGGATTCGGTGTTGAAAAAACGGATACTTTAGTGCCAAGAATAGGAAGCACGAATCCGAATGAAACGGTTTCAGATGAAACCAAATTATCTACCAGCAACATTACCATTGGTGGCGGACTTCAAAAATGGCGCGGACAGGGAAGAGTTCGCGGATTTTACGGAGGAGAATTGCTTTTCAAAATAACAACTGATAAAACGACTTATAGTTACGGAAATCCGCTTAGCAGCGAAAATCAGGTCACGCGTTTAAAATCTTCAAAACCCGGAAATGGTTTTGGCTTTAACCTGAGAGGATTAATTGGTGTTGAATATTTCTTTGCTGCAAAGGCTTCCCTGAGCGCTGAATTCGGCTGGGGACCTACTTTGCAATCAAAAGGACGTGGAGAAGTGGAAACAGAAACATGGAATGGCTCTTCCGCTGAATCTACCGTCACCAATTCGGGTAAATCATCCAATTTTCAATTCGACAATGATAATGCATCAGGATCGTTGAATTTGAATTTCTATTTTAAACGTATCGCTTTGGGCTACCGGCTACCGGCTACCGGCTTTGGGCTATGGGCTTCCGGCTGTGAGCTAAGGGCATTGGGCGGTGAGTTGCGGACCAGGTATTGAAGGGATGAATTTTTAATAAAATAGAATTCTCATCTTCTCTTCTAAACTTGTAAGTTAAAATGAAGAAGTTATCTCTGCGGCTCAGCGCCTCCGTCGGGCTACGAAGCTTTGGCGAAGTAGGCTGCGTGAACCCTAGAAAAAATTCAATTACTAATAAAACTTTTCTATAAATGAAGCATACTTTATTCTAAACACTTTGTCGAGAGAATCCATCTCTATGAGTAAACAACTCTCCATCAAAGCCTCATCATCTTAAACTCAAACCTACAACCGAGTGAGTAAAAAGCAGCCAATTGCTGGAAGCCGGTGGCCGGAAGCTGGCAGCCGGTAGCCGGGACATTACTTTTTATACTCTTCCCACTTCACCGTTTGATAGGCATTGCTGCCATAAAAAGTTAATACCGGCATTAAATCCTGCGTAGATTGAAATCCGGAAAGTGGAGTAAGTAGAGAATATTTCTCATCCATCACCACAAAACTGGGATAGCCCATTTTCCATTGAGTAAGGAAACCGCTAATTCATTGGCTTTGAACTCCGGCTTATACACAAATATCTTATCTCTGAATAAAATGGTATCGCGCGTTTCTGCATCTAATTTCACCGCATAATAGTTGTCTGCAATATATTTAACAACTGCTGTGTCCTTGAAAGTACTTGCATCCATCTTTTTGCACCAGCCGCACCAGGCCGTGTAAACATCAATGAATATTTTTTTGGGTGCTTTATCATTTAACGCGACGGCATCTTCGAAGCTCATCCACGAAATGACACCGGTGTTGGGTTTGGCATGCTGTGCTTGAGAGGAAGACTGAAATGTAAAGAAGAGGATTAAGGAAATAACGAAAGGTTTTAGACGAATGTGCATGAAGGATAGTTTTTTATTATTAACGTTCTAATTTAAGAATAATTTCATTTTATTTTACTTCGCCCATCAATTTTCGAACCAGGGGAGAAATAATAATTAACGCCACTCCTGAAACAAGTGCATAAATGGCCAATTGATGATAACCATCGGTATAGGAGATCAGCTTTTCAGTCAGACTTGCATTATCATTTGGAGAGGCCATACCTGCACCTAAAATTCCGGCTACATATTGTCCGTAAGCACTGGCAAGAAACCACATGCCCATCATCACCCCTTGCAGCGGCTGAGGCGAAAGCTTCGTCATAATGGATAAGCCAATAGGCGAGAGGCAGAGTTCCCCGAAAGTGATGATAAAGTAAGCCAGTGTAAATATCTCCAATGATGTCATCCCTTCAACAGTAGCAAAAAAACGGGTGGCATAAAACACATAGAAAGCTAACGAAAGAAATAAAAATCCAAGTCCAAACTTTATCACGGTATTGGGTTCCTTATTTCGTTTACTCAACCATACCCACAACAGACCGAGTAGCGGAGCAAAAATGATGACGAAGAGCGAGTTGGCTGCGTTGTTAACACCGTTGGGATTGAATTGAATTCCGGCAATGTCATTGTCCAAATTGTTTGCAGCGAACAAAGCCAGTGAACCACCACTCTGCTCGAAAAATGCCCAGAAGAGAATAGAAAAGATAATAAATACCAGTGCCGCCATCAGCTTCTTCCTTTCCACCATACTAAATTTCGACATCTCATAAAAAATATAAATCAGCGTAACCGGTCCGATGGTGTACATGAAATAATCGGTGTACTCTGTCTTTGATACCATGATCATGATCAATGGAATCACGGCAAGCGAGCCCAGATAGGTAGCGTACTCGTGCCATTGCTTTCCTTTGATACCTTTAACGAGATAGGGAGAAAGTCCAATAGGCCCCAGACTCTTTTGCGTGAAAAGAAATGTAAGTAAACTTATGGTCATCACAATGGCAGCTAGTCCGAAAGCCAGGTTCCAGGAATAACTCTGTGCAATGGCAATACAGGCATATCCTCCCAACAAGGCCCCCACGTTGATGCCCGCATAAAACAATGAAAATCCGGCGTCTCTTCTCGAATCGTTATCGTGATACAAGGCTCCAACCATTGTGGAAATATTCGGCTTGAAAAATCCGGTTCCAATAATCGTGAAGCTGATACCCATGAAGAATAAATCATGTGGATTGAAGGCAAGAATACAACTGCCGGTAATCATCATCAATCCACCCCAAAAGAGCGATTTCCTGAACCTTAGGATCTTATCCGCGAAGAGTCCGCCAATGAATGTAAACGCGTAGACAAATGCCTGTGTGGCCCCATACTGAAGATTTGCGGTATCCTCTTTCATCAAGAGCTCACTCACCATAAAGACGGTGAGCATTCCGCGCATGCCGTAGAAGCAGAAACGCTCCCACATCTCTGAAAAGAAGAGATACCATAATTGCTTTGGATATTTACCCTTAAAGTCTTGTATTTGTTCGAGTGTTTGCGCCATTATCTTTGATTAATGAATTTATTTTTATACCAAATAGATTAATTCAGAATTCAGAATTCAGAATGCAGAATTAGGAAGAATGAATTGGAAGTTAGGACCTGCCATTCAACATTCCAATTCTCAGTTCGTAATCTGAATTCTGAATACCACCTTACATTTCCTAATTCTTAATACCACCTTTCAATTCTGAATTCTGCATTCTGAATTCTTAATTAACACCATGCATCATCTTCAGTAGCTTCCTGTACAGTATGAATAGAATTATTGCTGCAGCGCCGCTCATGATGATGAAGATGTTGAAGAATTCGAAGAGATTGGAAATTTCGAAACCGAGTAATTTTGGATTGTCACCTGCTGCTACTGCTGCTTCACCTGCGCCGGGAGGAATCAATGCACTCAGACTACCTGCCAGCTTATTGGCTGCTGCATTGGCCAGAAACCATGTGCCCATAAGGAGAGAAGCAAAACGTACCGGAGCCAGTTTAGATACCATGGAAAGTCCGATAGGTGATAAACAAAGTTCGCCCATGGTATGTAAAATGTACAGGGTGATCAACCACCACATGGAAATTTTAGTTGAGGCATCCACACCGTTAACACCAACGGCAATTACAATATAACCTAAGCACAATAAAGCCAGACCTGCAGCCATTTTCAGCGGAGAGGAAGGTTCCATCTTTCTTCTGTTCATTCCAACCCACATGCTGCTGAACAAGGGCGCAAGGAGTATTATTCCCAATGGATTTATCGATTGAAACCAGGAAGCGGGCATTTCCCAACTTCCGATATGCCGGTCAGTTTGTTTATCAGCAAAAATGGTAAGAGAGGCTCCGGCTTGTTCAAATGCACTCCAGAAGAAGACCACAAAGAAGGCCAATATAAAAATTACCCATATGCGTTCTTTTTCATCTTTGCTCAATGAACTATCCGTTATAATTAAAGCCGGGACAGCGATTGCAGAAGCGAAAATGAAGCCACCTATTAAATCAAGTCCCATGAAATTATGAAAGACATAGACTAAAACAACTCCTATTAAAACAATCATTCCCATTTTCCCATAATTGGTAGGCAATGCTTCTTTTTGATCCGATGGCGCTGACGATTTATAATGAGAAGGAGGTAAGCCCACTGCATTTCCATCGGGATCGATGATGTATTTATTTTCAAAAACTCGAAAGTGATGACCGATACAATCATTCCAACACCAGCCGCCAGGAAGCCCCATTTGAAATCGCCTACATCGCCTGTATCACCCAATCCTCCGCAAATTAATGGAGCAAAGAAAGCACCCAGATTAATTCCCATATAAAAGATGGTAAATGCACCATCAATACGTCCATCTCCTTTAGGATAGAGTTGACCCACCATGGTTGAAATATTGGGTTTGAAGAAACCGTTCCCAATGATCAGCAAAGTAAGACCGCTTAACATGAGCGGACTCGCCATAGCCGTACCCAATGAATTACCCGACATAAACATTAAAATTTGTCCGATACCCATCATAATTCCACCTATAAAAATACTCCTTCGGTTCCCCCAGTATCTATCACTGATATATCCGCCAATCAATGGAGTCAGGTACACAAGACCTGTAAAACTTCCATAAATATTAGATGCATCCTTATCGCTCATCACCAGCGCCTTGGTGAGAAACAAAACAAAAAATGGCACGCATGCCATAGTAACTGAATCGCTCCCACATTTCTGTGATGAAGAGTACATAAAGGCCCTTGGGATGGCCGATGGTCCGTTGATCGCTCATATAGTTGTTAGGTATTTCGGCCCTAATGTAGAGAAAAGATCAGCATCGTCCTAAACTGTTTAATATGTCGGCAATTTTCCAGATTTCATCGACTATTAATGCTTAAAAATCAATTTAGTAAATATTTTACCTCCCTTGGCAAACTAAGTTTAATTTTGCTACTCAAACCCAACCCTGAATAAAATGTTCGACCTGATCAACAAACTTGGAGACTTAAAAAAGAAGATGGAAGAGGCTAAATCGCGTCTCGAAACCATCTCTGTGGAAGGAACTGCCGGCGACAATGAAGTCAAAATTTCTATGAATGGCAACCGGAAAGTGCTCTCCGTGGAAATCGCTCCACATTTACTCTTCCCGGAGAAAAAAGAACAAGTAGAAGAACTCCTTGAAATCGCCATGAACAGAGCCCTGGAAGCCGCAGAAAAAGTCAACGAAGCAGAGATGAAATCCGCAGGAAGAGATTTATTGCCGGGGATGCCGTTTTGAGGTGAACTATAATGTGTTTCGTTGAAGATCATCAAATTTTAGGTGATTATTGATTTTAATTGACAATGGTATTTTTTGCTGCTAGCCTCTCGCTTCTGGCTGCTTGCTTTTTTGGGAGATGTGAAAACTTAACATTGGCATAAAGTTTACTGCGCCTCTCTAAAGGGTCTCTGCGTCTCCGATCCAGATAGCTATCGGGAGCTACGAGACACCTTTGCAGTCACATTCGGTTTAAAATAATTTATATTACCGAATAATATAAAAAGAAATTTTAGGTGAATAGCAATTGCCGTCTTCGAAGGAATTTTCCTTTTTAACCACTGAGGCACGCAGGACACGAAGGGGGCACGGAGGAATTTTATTAAAATAATAACTCTAAATTCATTCAAAACATTCATCATCCCGAGGCTTCGGGACATCAATTCAAGTTAGGTTTTGAGCTTTCGCTTTTTTTCAAATTTTATTCATAATTTTATTGTGATGAAAATGCTTTTTTTGATTTTTGCAAGGATCATATAAAATATAAAGACAATTAAATTATGGCAGCATTATTTCAGTTTGAAAATTATTTGGAGCAGTTGAAGAAGGAAGTAGAGGGTTTTCCGGATGATCAATCGCTTTGGGCTATTCACGAAGGAATCAGTAATTCGCCGGGGAATCTGGCCTTGCATATTGCCGGAAATCTGCAGCATTTTCTTGGGGCCATTTTGGGCAAATCCGGGTATGTGCGGCAACGAGTTGGAGTTTAGTGTAAAGGGTTTATCCAAATCTCAGGTGTTAGGGAACTGGAGAAAGCCAGATCGATCGTGATAACGGTGTTAAGCCCATTGACTCCGGAGGATAAATTAAGAAATTATCCTGAGGACTTTAAAGGGAAAACGCTTTGTATTGATGATGCACTTGCTCATCTTTTAGCTCATCTGGCTTATCATACCGGACAAGTGAATTACCTGCGTAGAATGACTATTAACAGCAATTAAAACATTTCATACTCATCCTTCAGTTGTAAGGTAACCGGCGTTCCCAGACTGGTATCAATCCAGGTATTGGTATATTCAATTCTGATCCGGTCAATCGCTCCGGGAATTATCACTCGGCACCCTGAAAAGTATGGGGTAGACTATCAATGGCGGTTACACAGGTGAAGGTTTGTGAAGGCAAATAAATGCTGTCTTTTGCCGGATCATAGGTCAGAATGGCATTGGCATAAAAGCAATCTGAAATTTTAAATATTGTGATCTGATTGTTTGTATTTACCGATGCTGAAACCGTAGTGATCCAGTTTCGCATAGCGAGGGTTTGCAAATCGGTAGTGGTGGCATTGTATTGACCACTTAAAAAATTAAGACTGTTTCTGACATTCACCGTCCGCACCACGCTGTCTTTAAGACCTTCGGAATCGGTGACTACATAGGAAAGAAAATACAAGCCCACCGAATCCACATTAACAGTTCCACTACTGGTGACCTGCGCTGTCAAATCTCCATCTTCCTCATCTCCTGCAATCCAGCCGGGTTCAACAAATGGAGCATTCAATTCATGGATGATATTGTTTCCTCCGGTTAAAAATACCCTTGGGGCATTGTTCGGCAACCGGGAAACATATAAATTAAAGGTCTTTATCAGGCTTTTCCCGGATTCCGTAGTTCCCGTTACGGTAATTACGTAATTTCCGGTATCGGCAATGGCGGTGGATGTGATTTTCTGGGTACTGGAACCTTCGCCATCCAAAGTAGCCGGTGAAAATGAAATCGAAGTACCCTGTGGCATTCCTGTTGCAGAAAGGGTGACCTTTTCTTTTGAACCTCCTAAAAAGTAAACACTCACTGTTCGCTCTAAGGTAACGCCCTGGTAATTGAGGGTATCCTTCAAGCCTGTAAACTTAAATTCCATCGGACCCAATGCGTCGTCCTCCTCGCAGGAATTTAAAAGCGCCAGGCAAGTGAAAAAGAATACAGGTAATAGTTGCTTAATTTTCATAATTTCATTCCAAGGTTATAGAACAGGAAAGCGAAGATATCACTTTGTTCATCAATTAATTTTCCGGTGGGCTTTCCCGCGCCGTGTCCGGCATTCACATCTACACGAATAAGGACAGGATTTTCACCTTTTTGGACTTCCTGCAACCTCGATATAAATTTAAACGAATGACCCGGCACCACACGATCGTCATGGTCGGCAGTGGTGACCAGGGTGGCAGGATATTTTTTACCCTCTTTGAGATTGTGCAAGGGTGAATATTTTATCAATGCTTTAAATTGCTCCGGATCGTCACTGCTACCGAAATCGGACGTCCATGCCCAACCAATGGTAAATTTCTGAAAGCGGAGCATGTCCATGACACCCACAGCAGGTAATGCAACTTTGAACAATTCCGGGCGTTGCGCCATTACAGCTCCCACCAATAATCCACCATTGGACCGTCCACTGATAGCCAATTTCTCCGTAGAAGTATATCCTTCCTGAATCAGGTACTCGGCTGCTGCTGAAATCATCAAAAACGTTTTGTTTCTTTGCTTTGGTCCCGGCTTCATGCCAGGCAGAGCCATACTCTCCACCTCCACGCAAGGAAGGCATAGCGAACAATCCTCCATTTTCAAGGAATACCAATCGCTCCGGTTTAAATTCAGGTGTTTTGGAAATGTTAAATCCCCCGTAACCAAAAAGTAGAGTAGGGGTTGACTTATCCGTTTTCACACCTCGCTTCTGCACTAAAAACATAGGAATCTTAGTGCCATCCTTGCTGGTATAAAAAACCTGTTTCGTCTCAAAATCATCCGGGTTAAATGGCAATTGACTTTTAAATTGCACGCCCAGTTTAGAGGACGATAAATTATATCGATAGACGATGCCGGGTGAAGTAAATGTAGAATACGAGAAAAAGATCATACTGTCTGCCACGGAACCCGTAAGATCATCTATGGTTCCCAAACCGGTGAGGGGAATCTCTGTGGTTTTTATACCCGATGGCTTGAAGACATACAATTTACTCACCGCATCCTTCATATAATGTCCCACGATATTCTTCCAGCACATTTTGGCATCTCTCAATATTTCCGTTTGTTCCGGGATCAGGTCTTTCCAGTTGACCGGCTGGAAATTTTTGAAATCAATCCCGATCACCTTTTTTCTTTCGGCTTTAAAATTGGTCATAAAGACCAACTGATCTCCAATATTTCCGAGTAAATCAAAATCATTTTCAAACGATTTCACGATTTGTACAATACCGCCCTTCCCTGATTTCAAATCTTTTACATACACACTATTTCCTGAAGTGGATTCGTGGCCGCTAATTACCAGAAATCGCTGATCATCGGTCACCGTTGCCGAGAAATTACGAAGCGGATGTTCTTTGTCTTCCCAAATCAATGAATCTTTTTCTTGAGGAGTATTCAGCGTGTGATAGTAAATTTTATGATACTCATTTTTTGCATTGAGCTGGTTTCGGTGCTCGCATATCTGCTGTAGAAAAACCCCTCTTTAAACCAGGCGATATTACTGAATTTTACACCTTTAAGTACTTCCGGAAGCGACTTCATGGTTTTGACCTCTTTGATCCGTATATCGTTCCAGTCACTGCCTGCCTCTGAGACCTGAAAGGCGAGGTATACGCCATCAGAAGAAGGAACTGTTTGCGTTAAGGCAGTTGTACCTTGCTTGGAAATTAAATTGGGATCGAAATAGGAGTAGGGCACGAAATCAACTCCTTTCATAAAGAATAATACAGGTTGGTTTTGAACTCCATCATGACGATAATAAAAATAACCCGTTCCACAACGGAAGGGTGCCTTATAACTGATAAAACTCCAGAGTTGCTTCATTCTTGATTTTAAAGAATCTCTGAAGGGGATTTGTACCAGGTATTTCTCGGTAAACAGATTTTGCTTCATTACCCAGGCCTTGGTCTCGAGCGAATGATCATCTTCCAACCACCGGTAGGGATCTTCGACAAGTACCGAAATAATCATCTTTCTGTTCTGCTTTTTTTGTTTCAGGGTAGATGAATTCCTGACTAAACAGCACATCAATGGTAAAAAAGGAAAGTAGGGCACTAACAATAATTGCTTTTTTTTCATGTTGTAAGTTGAACCGGTAAAATAAAATCATTTTTTGTGATTAGAAGGTGAAAAAGACAAAGTATCACTTAAAAATTACAATAAATTGAAAATTAATCCTTGATTCAAATAACTGCTGTACTGATCCGTCCTACATTTGCTTCCTCTTTATGTTCGATAAACAAACCACCATTCTTCCCGATCGCATTACTATTCACAGTCATTTCAAAGAACTGCCCGGAAATCCTTCTCCTTCTCATTCCTTTTTTTTGCAGAAAGAATACCTGGAGGCAGTTGAAGAAGCTGACATTCCGGGTGTGGAGTACCGTTATATTCCCTACCTGAAGCAGGGAAGGGTAGAAGGATTGTATTATTTTCAGATCATCAATTTATCTGCTCAGGAACTGGGACAAATCGTTCATTTTGAGCCTTACAACAAGTTACTATCCGGTTTATCAATGCTGCTGCAGAATTTACTTTTCGGCGTTAAAAAAGATAAACCACATTACCTGATTATATCCGGAAGCATGTGTTTAAGCGGGGATTATGGTATCGGAAGATTAACTTCTGACGATAAGTCCATCTACTCAAATTTTCCGCATGCATTATCCCAGCTTCGTCATGAATTGGAGCGAAATGGTAAAGTTGTAGCTGAGATTATTAAGGATTTTCCTGTGGATTCCGACCCGCTTCATACTATTCTAAAGCCAGCGTACTACCATCATTTGGCGATGGATCCCATTATGAAGATGGCCATACGACCGGCATGGGGATCGATTTCGGACTATGTGGATGCACTCAGCTCAAAATACCGTCAGCGCTTTAATCAGGCGAAAAAAAAACTCGGACATTGCGAAGTACGTTCCCTTGATACTCCATTTATAATCGAAAACCGGGAACGGATAAATGAATTGTACACTGCTGTCCAGGAAAAATCTCCGGTAAGAATTATAAAACCGGATGTCAATTATATCATTTCGCTTTCGAAGCATTTAGGAGAAAAAGTCGATATCAAGGGACTATTTTATAACAATGAGTTGATCGCATTTTTAATAGGAATTCAAGACGAGGATCATTTCGAGGCTCACCATATTGGTATTGATTATCATCACAATAAGGAGTTTTCATTGTACCTGAACATCCTCTACCTCTACATCGAAATGGCCATTGATGTAAAAGCCCGGGTCGTGTCATTTGGTCGGACCGCACTCCAAATGAAAACAACAGTAGGGGCGGTCAGTTATCCTTATAATGCCTATATAAAGCTAAATAACAGACTGTTAAACGGCGTTTTAAAAGAAACTACTACCTGAAAACATTTCAGAGGACTGGATTCCCAGAGATCCCTTCCGGCAATAATTTTTCACGTTCATTTTTTCAATGTTCATCAAGGATTTTACTTGTTTGGTAAAAAAGTAAAAGTAGTAAGTGGCAAAGCGATGTAATTTGCAGGCAACCTGAAAACAACATGTTGTCAAAACCTTTCTATTTCCTAATGGTTGCCTTAATTCTTGCAACTATGTACAGCTATGGAAAGGCGGATGGAGTACGGCATATCCCTAATGTGCTCAAATTGCATACGGAGCAAATTACTTCTGCCTATCCCAATCCATTCACGGATAACACCACAATATTCTATATGGCAGATCAGGATGCCTTTGTTCGGGTAAAACTATTCAATAATCTGGGTGGATTTATGGGACAAATATTTGATGACCTTGTAGAAAAAGGGGCAACCTACCAGTTTGAACTGGATGGAAGTAAAATGGCGCCCGGAGTTTATTTCTACACAATAGAGACGGATAAAAATGTATTACATCGGCGCATAGAACTGGTTCGCTGAGTATAAAGATGTGTTTTATGGTTTGATTGGGTAAACGGGATCTCCTTGAGGGGTCCTGTTTGCGTTTCAGGAAGTTCTTACCTCCATCTTAAAATGACCATATTTTAATAGTTAAAACTTATTCCTGTTATTCTGTTATTAAAAATACAATTTCACTAGTAAAAAGCAGGTAAAATTCATAACTTTGTATCGCATGAATCCCTATCTTATCATTGCCATTGATGGTTATTCTTCTTGTGGCAAGAGTACTGTGGCTAAGGCTTTAGCTCGTAGATTAGGGCTTCATTATATCGATTCCGGGGCCATGTACAGAGCAGTGACCTTGTATTTTCTGCAAAACAACATCCCAATTCCTTCCCCGGAAGAACTGCATGATTTCACTTATGATTACAATGCTATACTGGATAAGATTCATATTTCATTTAAATACAATCCCGATTCCGGCTTTAGTGAGGTCTTCCTGAATGGTAAAAATGTAGAGGAAGAAATTCGCTCGATGGAAATTAGTGAACAGGTGAGTCATGTAAGTGCATTGAAATCTGTTCGGCAACGACTTGTTAAATTGCACAACAAGCATCCAGAGAGGGTGGTCTGGTGATGGATGGAAGGGATATCGGTACTACTGTTTTTCCGGATGCAGACCTGAAAATTTTTATGAAAGCGGATCCTATGGTCAGATCTGATCGAAGATATAAGGAGTTGTCAAACAAAGGTTTAAACGTATCACTTGAAGAAGTAATTCAAAACATAGTGGGGCGGGATTATGAGGATACGCATCGGGAAGAAAGTCCTCTCCGTAAAGCTGAAGAAGCAATAGTACTTGATAATACTTATTTGACACAAGAAGAACAGGTCGAATTTGTTTTGGAAGAAGTGGCAAAACTTTCAAAGAAACATCGTCCGGCTTCTGTATAAACAAAATCGTCCATTTGACGTTGTAAATTAAAGGTGAATGAACTCATGAAAATCAATATCGACCCGAATTCCGGTTTTTGTTTTGGAGTTGTTTATGCCATCCAAATGGCAGAAGATGAACTCGACAGAACGGGTAAATTGTATTGCCTCGGGGATATTGTGCACAATGGGGAAGAAGTAGAACGGTTAAAAGCGAAGGGGCTGGAAATAATCAACCACGAACAACTGGCAGGACTCAAAGACTGCAAGGTGCTGATCAGGGCACACGGTGAGCCTCCATCTACGTATCAACTTGCCCTTCAGAATAACATAGAATTAATTGATGCTTCTTGTCCGGTAGTTTTAAAATTACAACATCGGGTAAAAACGAGTTTTGAAGATATTCTTCTTCATGGCGGGCAAATTGTTATTTACGGTCAACCCGGACATGCAGAAGTAAATGGCTTAATCGGACAAACCAATGGACAGGCTATTATCGTTTTTTCAGAAGAAGACCTGAATGCCATCGACTACAGCAAGCCGGTACATTTCTTCTCCCAAACCACCAAAAGCACTGCCGGTTTTGAAAAGATGGAGCGCCTCATTCAGGAACGATTTTTAAGTTTTAAAGGTTCACTTGAAGAAGGGGATTTCATCTCCAATGATACACTTTGCCGTCAGGTATCTAACCGCGAACCGCAACTGAAAAAATTTTCTGCATCTAATGATGTTATCATTTTTGTAAGCGGTAAAAAAAGCTCGAATGGGAAAGCCTTATTTTCTGTATGTAAAACTATCAATCCCAATTCCTATTTCATTTCAAATACTGACGAATTGGAAGAGGATTGGTTCACTGATGCGGCTAGTGTAGGCATAGCCGGAGCCACCTCAACTCCCTTATGGTTGATGGAAAAAGTTGCAGCTGCAATTCAGAAGACCACGATTTCAACATTGACCTAAGAAATTTCTTACTTCTAATTTTTAATCTTTCTAATTATACCCTTGCAACTAACGGGTAGAAGAGTAGAATTCCATTGAAATGCCATTTTTTCCCGCTCAACACTCCATTGGTCCTTTTCGATAAAATAATTAAATAGGAGTCCTTCCGCTACCATACATTTCCATCAGGTTACAAATCAACCTCAACGAAAGTTGATTTCTTATTAAAAGTAACGATTTTTTCTGATGTAAATAGTACTATATGCAAGCGTGGAAAAACAAAACAATAACAAACTAAAACCCAAAAAAATGAAAAAGTATTCACTCTACTTCTTACCACTGGTGATTATCGTTATGACCAGTTCAATCTTAAGTGACAATGGCAAGGCCGGGAAAACCGGTTCACCCGGAGAATTAACGTGCAGGGATTGCCATGGCGACTTTGCTGCAAATGCAGCCGGAGGTTCTATAGCAATTTCAAACACCGGAATGACGAACTGGCAATATGTTCCGGGCCAAACGTATCCCATTACTGTAACCATTGCCCGAACCGGCATGAGCTTATTTGGACTTGGTGTAGAATGCCTCACGGCTACCAATACAAATGCAGGAACATTTATCATTACCAATACAGCCTCTACGCAGCTAAAGAGTGCCACAGTGAGCGGTGTCAACAGAGTAAATGTTGTACATCAACTCAATGGGGGAGCAAGTAGCAACTCTAAAGCATTTACCTTTAACTGGACAGCTCCGGCAGCAGGAACCGGCACTGTTAAATTTTATTTTGCAGGAATTGCAGGAAATAACGATGGAAATGAAAGTGGTGATTACGTTTATAACAGTATGCAAACCGCAACTGAATTACAATGTTCTGCCCCGGCAACACCGGTACAATTAAAGGTGCTGCTTCAAACAACTGCGGAATTAGCACTAAAACGTATTCAATCACTGCAGTTCCTACGGCCACCAGTTATGTCTGGAGAACGGATATTACAGGTGCCACCATCAACGGACAAACCGGAAATGTGACGACTACATTACCAAACGTCAGCCTGACCTTCCCATCCAATTTTACGAATGCAAAAATTTATGTAAAAGCTCAAAATAGCTGTGGAGCCAGTATAGAAAAATCAAAAACGCTTTCTTCTAAACCAGCGGTTCCTACTGCAATTACGGGACCGGTTGCGCCTTGCAAAAACACCGGCAATTTATCCTATAGTATTGCTCCGGTAGCAGGTGCCACTTCTTATTCCTGGACAGTTCCTGGTGCCTTAATGACACTTTCTTCCGGCCAGGGAAACTCGAGCATAATTGCTGCCACTAAAGCTACAGCCGGTCCTTGTACCATTAAAGTAGGGTCCACGAATGCTTGCGGCACGAGCGGAAAAAAATCGTTGGTGGTAAATATTGCAGCTTGTATACGAGAATACGAATTCGTAAACAATGGATTTTTCTTTTTCGAGGTGCCTGAGAAGATAGACATCTTTACAACCGATGGCCGATTAACAAGATCAATCGAACAACCCTCCACGGATATGAGTATTGCTGATCTCCCTTCAGGTATTTATCTGGTATCCATGCAATATGCTGACCATATTACCACCAGGAAAATAATGGTAGCAGGGCAATAATCCGGTTAAAATTTTAGTAAAAAGCCATCGTTGCATTCCTTGAATGAAGCGATGGCTTTCTGTTGAAAAGGCCTTTCGAAAAATGCATATATGCTTAATAATCAATGCTAATTCAGTCCTTACTTTTCATTTGGTGAATTAAAATCTTTGTTTATCTTTGCACTCCCTTTCGCAGGCCATTCCTGCTGATAGGCTATTGTCCAAAAGATGGCATCAACTACCAATACATCGGAGAAACTCTCCACCGTAAAATTTGCAGTTCCTGATCCTAACGATTTCGATTGGGAAACAACAGGAAAAGCGTTTGACAATTATAAAGCTGACGATCGTCAACGACTCGAAGCTTTATATGATCAAAAGCTCAACCAGGTTTTAGAACGTGAAATTGTAATGGGATCGATTATCGGTCTCACGAGCAAGGAAGCAGTGATAAACATTGGTTACAAGAGTGACGGTCTCGTACCGTTAACTGAATTTCGTCACATGCCCGATCTTAAAGTCGGTGATGAGGTAGAAGTTTATGTAGAAACGGCCGAAGACAAAAACGGTCAACTGATCCTCTCGCATAAAAAGGCGAGGGCGATGAAATCATGGGATCGTGTCAACTCGGCCCTTGAAAAGATGAAATCGTTACCGGTTTCGTTAAATGTCGTACCAAAGGCGGACTTATCGTCGATGTTTTTGGTATCGAAGCTTTCCTTCCGGGATCGCAAATTGATGTGAAGCCGATTCGTGATTACGATATTTATGTCGGCAAAACCATGGAATTCAAGATTGTGAAAATCAATCAGGAGTTCAAAAACGTGGTTGTTTCTCACAAAGTTCTTATCGAGAATGAATTGGAGAAACAAAAGCTTGAAATCATGAGTAAGTTGGAGAAAGGTCAAGTACTCGAAGGTACTGTGAAAAAATCACTTCTTATGGTGTATTCATGGATCTTGGTGGAGTAGATGGCTTACTGCATATTACAGATATCAGTTGGGGTCGTATCAATCATCCGGAAGAAGTATTGAAACTGGATCAGCGCCTGAACGTGGTTATTCTTGATTTTGATGAAGAGAAAACGTATCGCTCTCGGTCTGAAACAACTTACTCCTCAGCCTTGGGAATCCTTGGATCAGACATTACAGGCTGGTGATAAGGTAAAAGGCAAAGTGGTTGTTCTGACAGATTACGGTGCATTTATAGAGATTATCCCGGGTGTGGAAGGTCTTATTCACGTTTCTGAAATGTCTTGGTCACAACACTTACGCAGCCCTCAGGATTTCCTGAAAGTAGGCGATGAAGTGGAAACGGTAATCTTGAGTGTAGACCGTGATGAACATAAAATGTCATTAGGTTTAAAACAACTTTCTCCTGATCCTTGGGGAGCTATTCTTTCAAAATACCCTGTTGGATCTAAACATAAAGCCAAGGTGCGCAATTTCACCAATTTCGGCGTATTTGTGGAGTTAGAAGAAGGTGTTGACGGATTAATCCATATCAGCGACCTGAGCTGGAATAAGAAAATTAAACATCCTGCAGAATTCACGAAAATCGGTGAAGAACTTGAAGTAGTAGTACTTGAAGTGGATGTTGAAAATCGTCGTTTGAGCCTCGGACATAAGCAACTGGAAGATAATCCATGGGAAACCTATGAAACCTTATTTGGCGTAAATAGCGTGCATCAGGGAGTTGTTGGAAAGGTAACTGACAAGGGTGCAGCCGTTATTTTCAGCACCTATGGTGTAGAAGCTTTTGCTCCTTACCGTCAATTGTCAAAAGAAGATGGAAGTGTGGCTAAAGAACATGACACTCTTGATTTCAAAGTAATTGAATTCAACAAAGAGAACCGTCGTATCGTAGTTTCTCATACCAGAATCTTTGATGAAAAGGCACAGGAAGTGAAAAAAGCAGAAGCCGGTGATCGCGAAAAAGAAGTGGCTACTACTGCTAAAGCTGTGAAAAAAATCAAGGAAACTCAGGAGAAATCAACGCTTGGGGATATTGAAGCAACTTGCAGCATTGAGAACTTCACTGGAAGAGAATGAAAAGAAAGATGAAAACTAGTCATTCATAATACTATTGAAAGGCTGCCTTTAACCGGACAGCCTTTTTTTATGCCCGATAATTGGCCGGAGCTTTCAATTTTTCTTAATTTTGAACCATGCCAGAAAACAGCAAACTCATTTTCAATAAAGAGTTACTGGCTATTACTATTGATCGGCTTTGCTACCAACTCATTGAAACGTATGATGATTTCAATGAATGTGTCATCGTTGGACTTCAACCCAGGGGAGTTTACCTGTCTAAAAGAATTTTCGACCGGTTGGCAACTATTCAAACTGACCTTAAGCTCCGAAACGGCGATCTGGATATCAGCTTTTTCAGAGACGATTTCAGAAGGCGTGACCTCATTGTTCCCAGTGCGACACGGATGGATTTCATTGTAGAAGGAAAGAAAGTGGTACTGGTGGATGATGTCCTCTTTACAGGAAGAACCATAAGAGCCGGGTTGGATGCATTGCTGGCTTTCGGCAGACCTGCATCAGTGGAATTACTTGTATTGATTGATCGAAAATTCAGTCGTCAATTGCCCATAGAGCCTAATTATATCGGAAAGTCAATTGATACTATTGCCTCAGAAAAAGTCAAAGTGCACCTAAAACAACCGGACGGAGAAGATGGCGTTTGGTTAATCTCAGAAGAAAAAAACCTATGAGCGAACAATTAAGTGTTCAGCATCTATTGGGAATAAAAGACCTCAGTACAGAGGATATAGAGCTTATTTTTAAAACGGCGGATAATTTTAAGGATGTTATCAACCGCCCGATAAAGAAAGTTCCTTCTCTGCGTGATATTACCATTGCCAATATCTTCTTTGAAAATTCTACACGTACAAAATTATCTTTCGAATTGGCGGAAAAGCGACTATCAGCAGATGTAGTCAATTTTTCAGCTTCAGGTTCTTCCGTTAGTAAAGGCGAGACCTTAGTAGATACCGTCAATAATATTCTTGCCATGAAGGTGGACATGGTCGTCATGCGACATCCAAAACCGGGTGCTGCTATGTTTTTATCCCGGCATATTAAGGCAAATGATTAACGCAGGATGGAACGCAGAGCATCCTACTCAGGCTTTATTAGATGCATTTTCCATAAGAGAACAGTTTGGAGAGGTAAAGGGAGTAAAAGTGGTTATTGTCGGAGATATACTGCATTCCAGAGTAGCTTTATCCAATATCATTTGTCTTCGGAAATTAGGAGCGGAAGTGATGGTTTGCGGACCTGCAACCCTTATTCCAAGGTACATCGCTTCGTTGGGAGTAAAAGTCGAGCATGACCTCAAAACAGCTTTACAATGGTGTGATGTAGCGAATATGCTCAGAATTCAAATGGAAAGGCAGGATATCCGCTATTTCCCTTCCTTAAGAGAGTATTCCATGCTTTATGGGTTGAATAAATATACCCTGGATGCTTTGGATAAAAAGATACTTATAATGCATCCCGGCCCTATCAACAGAGGTGTAGAAATAACAAGTGATGTGGCTGATAGTCAGAATAGTATCATTCTCAATCAGGTAGAGAATGGGGTAGCGGTAAGAATGGCTGTTTTATTTTTGCTGGCGCAGATCAGAGGATTTGAACAATGAAGGGTTAACAAAGGTTGACGAAAGTGGTTGTATAAACGAAAGTGTTAATTTACATTTGTTAAAATTAATCAGCCGTATATGCATTTTACCTTAGATAAAACCGAAAAGTATGTCGTGGTGAAACTCCGTGAGCAAAAGTTAAATACGCTGATCGCGGCAGAGTTAAAGTCGGAGCTATTGCTTTTGAATACACAGGGGTATAACAATATTATCCTTGACCTGACCGAATCACTTTATTGCGATTCGTCGGGTTTAAGTGCCATACTTGTGGGTAACAGGCTTTGCAGAAACTCTAATGGCCTGTTTGTCATCACCGGTCTTAGCGATACCGTAAGGAAGCTGGTGCAAATTTCACAATTGGATCAGGTTCTAAATATAACTGCAACATGCTCTGAAGCAATCGATTTCGTTTTAGTAGGCGAAATTGAGCGAAATGTTAAAAATGATTAGTACTTTTATTGCTTCTTATCGTAGAAGGAATTATGAAGGTACTTATATCAATATTATTTGTCGGTTTAGGAATTGCAAACGTTACAGCTCAAAATACACTTGAAGCGAATTCTTCAGGTTTATCAAACACAACAGCTTTTGAAGCAACTGCGCTAAACACCATTCAGTCTCCTGAAGATATTTTAAAGTTGCAATATGAAATCGCCGAACATTATACTGCTGCAAATTCACAGGATCGTGGTGGGATTTATGAAAGTACGGGCAATGGTTTAACAATGGATCAAAACAGTCCGAATCCCTGCAATGAAATTACTGCAATTAAATACTTTATTCCTGCACCGGGAGATATAGAATTCAGAGTGTTTAATCTTATCGGAAAAGAAGTGTATCGCAGTCTTATAAATGCGGAACAAGGGGAGAATGAATTTCGCCTCGATAGCCGTGATTTTTCACAAGGCGTTTATATGTACACCATGACCTATAATGGTGAAACAGTTTCTAAACGTATGGTGATTTCGCGTAAATAATTATGAGTTTTGAGCTCACCATTTTAGGGAGCAGTTCAGCCACCCCGGTCTACAATCGTCATCCTACTTCACAACTACTCGTTTTTCGTGATCGCCATTTTCTTATAGATTGTGGAGAAGCTACGCAGATGCAGATGCTTAAATTCAAGCTGCGTTACCATCGCATTACCCATATTTTTATCAGTCACCTCCATGGTGATCATTACCTCGGCTTAACCGGACTCTTGTCTACCTTCCATCTTCAGGGAAGAACAACGGATTTACATTTATTCGGCCAGCAGGAATTGATGGATATTATTGAAATGCACCTGCGACTTTCCCATACACAGCTCAGATACAATCTTATATTCCATCCTATTCGACATTACTCTCCGGAAACTTTATTGGAAGATGAAGAAATATACGTGAGAACGGTCGTTTTAAATCATCGCATTCCATGTACCGGATTTATTTTCGGCGAAAAACCCAGGCCAAGAAGGCTGAAAGTTGAAAAACTTCAGGAATACAATATCCCATTTACTCAGTATAGCAGAATTAAAAGTGGTGAAGATTTTACTGACGGAGAAGGGACTGTAATTCGCAATGCAGAATTAACCGAAGATTCTATTCCTCCTCGTAGATATGCTTATTGTTCCGACACTATTTTTATGCCTGAACTGGCTGAAACTGTAAAAGGGGTTGATTTATTGTATCACGAAGCGACCTTTTGCATGATCTGAAAGAAAGGGCAACGGCAACCTTTCATTCAACAGCCAGAGAGGCCGCCACTATCGCTTTAGAAGGCGAAGTAGGGAAATTACTCATCGGACACTTTTCAGCGCGATACAAGCAATTAGATGCGTTCCTTGAAGAAGCCACAGCCGTGTTTCCCAATACCGATCTGGCCGTTGAAGGAGAAGTATACCGCGTCGACTAATCCTGAAAATGTTTTCAAAAAATTAAAATCTAAAGCCGGGTAAGAAAGACTCGCATTCTGACTTACCCGGATATTTATACTCAAGAACATTTCAATAATTTGGTAATTTAGCCCTATAACTTTGAACCTTAAACCTATAACTTTAAACCTTAAACCTTAAACTTTGAACCTTAAACCTTAAACTTTGAACCTTGAACCTTAAACCTTAAACCTTGAACTTTGAATACTAAAAATTCATGTTGTCCGGTTCGCCTAAAAATCTTCGTCCTTCCAGAATTTGTTGTTTAGCCGTCTCACAAAGTTGAAATGCATATTCTTCTCTTTTCTTATCTATAATACTTTGCGGGAAATTTATTCCATTCTCCACACGGATTACATATTCCTGGTGGACGGTAGGCAAGATTTCAGCCACTTGCTCCAATTCAAACTGTTTCGCAGCATTGATCACCGCTTCCTTCCAGTCGCTATTGGACTTCACACTTACTTTTTTATCGGCAGTTCGTAAAGTTTCCAGTGCTTCATCCAACTCCATTTGTTCATCCATTTGTTGCTGAAAAGCTTCTACTGCCCGGCAAAATTTGAGCAGACTTTTATCTTCAAACTTGCGCACAAACGACTCCACCACTTCTGTATCATACACACTCAGATAAGGGCGCTCATCCATCGTTTTTTGCTGAATACTTTTCTTCATCTGATCCAATTGGCGCTGACGTGCTATCGATCGATAGCGCTGCTCTTTCTCACCTCTCATATCAGGTAATTCCATCAGCAGATGTGTGGCCATATACTCATCATAGAAACGGTACCAGGCAGGAACACTATCATCCCTATCATCATCAATTGACGGAATTCTCTCACTATCGTACTCTGCTTTGAATCCTTCATAATCCTGCCAATTATCATAACTCACGATAAGTTGAGCATTGCCGGATCGAAGGAATTTAATATACATCTCCATTTCCGCCCTGCTCACCGGACTTAAATAAGGGCAATGTTGAATATTTGAAGAAAGCAACAAGAACTGTGTGGTATGATCTACTCCTTTCAAGCGAACTTGTTCTGCTCTCCATTGACACTGGAGATTAAACAACTTTTTCTGCTGGATGGCCCATAAACACTCCTGAGCAAAAAGTTTATAACGAAAAGACTCTTGTTCTTCCTGATTGATGTAATCTTTACCTCTGGTAAGATAATACGCCTTGCGCCGCGCATAATGACGGATAAAACTATCTACGGAAGACGGGTTAAACTGCGTGAAGAATTCCTGATAAACCGGATTGGACTTTAAGTCTTCTTCCGTTTGCTGGCGGATAATTTCCACTCTGATTTCTTCTTCAAACTTCTCCTGGATATGAGGAGGCATTGCTGGTAATTGTTTCATATTTGATTATAACAACAGCCCTTTTAACCTGTTTCATCGCTTCATAGTTTGAAAATTTTTCTATAAATATTACAAAACCAAAAGACTTTAAATTGCTTACAATTTGATTAAAATCATGCACTTTTCTAAGTTTTTCTACATTTTCTATCGTTCCTTTCGGTAACTTTAAATCCTCCTTCTACGGGATACGATTGAAAAGGTTATTAATTGAACATTACTAATTCCTTCTATTATGAAAACTTACGATGAAAAACACATTAAAAACGTGGTGCTAATCGGCTCCGCGAAAAGTGGCAAGACTACTCTTGCCGAAACGATGTTATTTGAAGCCGGAATTACCGGGCGACGAGGGTCAGTGGAAGAGAAAAATACCCTTTCTGACTATCACGAAATTGAGCATGAACGGGGAAGTTCAGTTTATGCTACCCCATTGCATACAGAATGGAAGGATTATAAAATAAATATTATTGATACACCGGGCCTGGATGATTTTATAGGGGAAGTTATTGCCGCAATTCGGGTGTGTGATACGGCAGTAATTTTATTGAATGCACAACATGGTGTTGAAATCGGAACAGAAATTATTTTTGACTATGTAGACCGCTACCAGCGTCCCACCATTTTAGCCATAAATCATCTGGATCATGAAAAGGCAGATTTTCAAAATACGCTGGAGGAAGCAAAGAATTTTTTTGGTCCGGCTGTTACGTTGATGCAATATCCCATTGAAACAGGTCCCGGATTTAATGCCATCATTGATTTATTGAAAATGACCATGTATAAATTTCCGGCCGGTGGTGGTAAACCGGAAAAATTGCCCATACCCGAATCTGAATTGGAACGGGCAAATCAATTGCACAATGAATTGGTAGAAAAAGCAGCGGAAAATGATGAGAAATTAATGGAACTCTACTTCGAGAAAGGAAATCTTGATGAGGATGAGTTACGCGAAGGACTCAAACTTGGTATGATGAATCATCACGTCTTTCCTGTTTTCTGTCTTTCTGCTAAAAAGGATATGGGTAGCGGACGATTGATGGGTTTCATTGATAATGTTGCTCCGTCGGCGGTGGATATGCCCGCAGAAATGCTTGAAGATGGCTCTGCCCTGAAATGCACGGTACAAGCACCTACACGACTTTTTGTTTTTAAGACCTTAGTAGAACCCCATCTGGGCAAACTTTCTTTGTTTAAAGTCATGTCAGGGGAACTTACACCGGGTATGGATTTCTACAATGAGAAAACGAATACCAATGAAAGAATCGGTCAGCTTTTTATACTCGATGGGAAAAATAGAAATGCAGTAGAAAGTTTGAAAGCAGGCGATATCGGAGCAACCTTAAAAATGAAAAACACGCGCACTTCCGATACGCTAAATGCGAAAGGGGCTACAGGGAATATAGACCCGATACATTTTCCAGACCCTAAAATCAGGATGGCTATTCTGGCAAAAAACAAGGCGGATGATGAAAAATTAGGCGAGGTTTTACATGAGATTCATGCTGAAGATCCAACCATCGTTGTTCAATATGATAAGGAAACGAGACAGTTATTGCTTTATGCGCAGGGTGAACTTCATCTTACAGCTACCAAATGGCGCCTTCAACATGTGTATAAAATGGACATAGATTTTATCAAACCACGAATTCCATACAGAGAAACAATACAACGCATCGCGGAAGCTTCTTATCGACACAAAAAACAATCGGGAGGTGCCGGACAGTTTGGAGAGGTGTATATGAGGATCGAGCCTTATCATGATGGCATGCCTAATCCAAAAGATATAACGGTACGTGATACCGAAGTTCATGAATTACCCTGGGGCGGGAAGATGGTTTTCCTAAATTGTATCACCGGCGGTGTAATTGATTCCCGATTCATGCCCAGCATTGTGAAAGGAGTCATGGAGAAAATGTCGGAAGGTCCGCTCACCGGTTCGTATGTAAGAGATGTGAGAGTGTCCGTGTATGACGGAAAAATGCATCCGGTGGATTCCAATGATATCAGTTTTAAAATTGCCGGAATGATGGCCTTTAAAGAAGCCTTCCATGCAGCAGAACCACAATTGCTTGAACCCATCTTTGATGTAGAAACAGAGGCTCCCGAACAGGTGATGGGAGACATCATGAGCGAATTGCAAACGCGAAGAAGTATCATCATGGGGATGGACAGCAGGGGTAGCTTTCAAATAATCAAGGCTAGAACACCCCTCGCCGAACTGGATAAGTTCAATAGTGCATTGAGAAGTATTGCACAAGGCCGGGCTAAAGTAAAAGTCAATTTTGCAGAATATGCCACGGTGCCCGGAGAATTGCAAAAAAAACTAACGGAAGAATATAGAAAAACAGAACAGGAATACTGAGATTGAATACAGAGAAGATTCGTTCAAGTGGAAAATAAATGATGGTTCGATCCAGTGAAGGGATCCTGCACACAACGTACTGTTGGAACGAGTCTTCTCTTTTTTCAAATCTCTAAAAGAAGGTATAGGACTAATTCATTCCTGGAATTGAATTTGTCCTTTTCAGAATTAAAGCAGCACGACCAGTCACTGCAATTAATTGTAATACAAATAATTACACTGAATTTAAAATAACATTCATTCGTTTATAACGTGCTAAGGTGAAGGTGATAGTAATTGGAGATAGGTGGTAATATTGTAAATGCCTGAAGACATGAACAACCCGGAAGTTAAAGCACTCATTAGTCTATTGGATGATTCCGACCATGAAGTGTATGGTCATATCGAAGAGAAGTTAATCAGCATGGGCAATCAGGTCATTCCATTTCTGGAAGATGCATGGTCGAATGCCTTTGATCCAATACTCCAACAACGCATCGCTCATATTGTACATAAGATACAATTTGACACTGTAGTAGAAGATTTGAAAGTATGGATTCACACCTCCGAAGACAACTTACTGGGAGGTGCCATTTTAATTGCACGTTATCAATATCCGGAACTGGATCAGGAAAAACTAAATCTTTTTATTTCCCAGGTAAAAAAAGACATCTGGCTGGAGTTAAATGAAAGTCTTACTGCGTTAGAGCAAGTAAATATTTTGAATCACATTTTTTTCACAAAATATGGTTTCAGTGGTAACACCAGCAATTATCATGCACCGCAAAACTCTTATATAAATTGTGTTATTGAAAGTAAAAAGGGGAATCCGCTTGCACTATCTATTCTTTATTTATTGGTAGCTCAATCATTGGGTTTACCTGTATATGGTGTCAATCTCCCTGAACATTTCATCCTCACGTATCTTGAAGTAAGAGAAGGGGAAGAGGGAAACACAGGAAAAATTTTATTTTACATAAATCCTTTTAGTAAAGGATCTGTTTTTGGTAAAGGTGACATTGATCAATTTGTCAAAAAATTAAATCTGGACCCGCAAAACAGTTATTACAAACCCTGTTCAAACAAGGATATGATTTTAAGAATGCTGCGCAACCTTTCATTCTCCTACCAAAAATTGGGGGATACAGAAAAAGTGGATGAGTTGAATCAGATGATTGGTTTGTTTGTTTGATGGATCATTTTCTTTGAAAATTATTTACTCCCTATCAATAATTGTATAATCGGTTGTGACAGGTCGAGGTTACAGGTCGTAATGACAGGTCGCGACCTGTCATTACAACCTGTAACCTCGACCTCCCGAAATTAACTCAGAATTTTCCGAACAGTTTTTAAAAGTATCATCAAATCCGTCATCAGACTTTGTTCCTCGATATATTTTAAATTTAAAAGGAGTTTGGCAGGCATGATTTCAGTGACATATACATTTTCCGGATTGGAAACATTGCCCAATAACTGATTCTCATTGGCATATTCAATTGAAGCATAATCCGTGATACCGGGTTTAACATTCAGTACTTTTAATTGATCTTCCGAATACAAATCCACATATTTCCGTACTTCCGGACGAGGACCAACCAGACTCATATTTCCCCCCATGACATTGAAAAGCTGTGGCAGTTCATCCAGTTTATACTTCCTGAGTAAGACTCCGACTCTTGTAATGCGGGCATCTCTTTCTCCAACAGTAAGGAGCCCTTGTTTATCAGCATTGACATACATCGTTCTGAACTTAAAAATACGAAAGGGAACCCTGTTCTTTCCGATGCGTTCCTGCAGGTAAAAAACAGGTCCTGTGCTATCTACTTTTATAATTAGGGCAAGTAACAGGAGTAGGGGTGAGACAAAAATCGTCACGATACTACTTATTGTCAAATCTAAAAGTCGTTTCATGACAACCCTACGGAATTAATGAATATGTTTCTCCACCGCTTTCACCACGGCTGCTATCACCCGTTGCAATTGCTCCTCTGAAAGATTATAAAAAACAGGTAAGGAAATTTCCCTGCTGAAATTATCATATGTCACCGGATAATCATCCATTTGATAGCCCTTGTTTTTATAGAATGACAGCATAGGGATAGGAATGAAGTGCACATTTACACTGACATCTTCATCAAACACTGACTGTATAATCGCATCCCTCTGCTCTTCAGAAATCCCTTTGATTCGCAACGGAAAAAGATGATAGGAGCTCTCACGATCCTCATCCTGCATTACAGGTAATTCTGCCCAGGAATACCGTTGCAATGACTTATAATAAAATTCACAAACCTGCTTACGTTTTATCAAGGTATCGTTATCGTACCTTTTAGTTCCACCAAACCAATGGCCGCCATCAGATCGGTCATGTTGCATTTGAAACCCGCCTCTAAGATATCATACTTCCAATTTCCTTTTTGCATTTTTGCCAAAGCATCTTTATTTTGTCCATGCAAGGTTAGAATGCAGAGATACTTGTATACCTCTTCATTATCAAAAGGAGCCGGTAAATGAAGAGCGATAGCACCACCTTCCGCAGTAGTCAGATTTTTCACTGCATGAAATGAGAAGACCGAAACATCAGCGCAGACACCGGTATGCCGGCCCTTATAATAAGCTCCCAATGAATGTGCAGCATCGGATAAAATCATGATCCTGCCTAATTGCTCCTGTTCCTTTGTAGAAGCCTTGAAATGGGACTTAACAGCCGGTTTGTTCACCAAAGCCATCAAGGCCGTATAATCGCAGGGAAGTCCGCCGAAATCCACCGGCATAATCACTTTAGTGCGCGCTGTTATGGCTTTCTCTACGGCTGCGCTATTTATATTAAAATCATCGCTATTTACATCCACGAGTACCGGAGTAGCACCGCAATGCATCACCACATTGGCCGTGGCAGAATAGGTATAGGCAGGTAGGATCACTTCATCGCCTTCTTTCACGCCAAACCAACGGAGCATTATTTCCAGACCTGCTGTGGCTGAATTCAGGCAGAGCGTATTGGGATTTCCATTGTAAACGCTGAGGTCCTTTTCAAATTGCTTGGTTCTGGGACCGGTGGTAATCCACCCCGATTTAAGCGCGGCAACAACTTCATTGATAATTTCATCATCAATACGGGGAGGGGAGAAGGGGATGAGGGACATTTTATTTGAATTGTTCCAAAAATAAAACAATCCGAGAGATGTCTGAGAAATTATTTCGCGGCAATACTTCTATTGTCAATTATGGTTAAAATGGTGATTGTTTTACGTGAAATTTTATAAATAGCAGTTATATGCTTATGAATAAAGCCAAGCCGGCAATCTTTATACTTTTTCGAAAGCTTAAAGGACTTAGGAAATAAAGAAATGGTATTCTCAAAATGATATAACAGGTCTAAAAAATCTTTACATTCCTTTTCACTCCAGTTGTTCAAAAGATGCTTTAGAATTTGGTCGGTTTGACTTTTCGACTCACTGGTCCAAAAAACTTTATACCTTTCTCCCATAGGAAGTCCAGAAATCCTGACTCGTCATCATATTATTGTTTTCAGCATCAGATAGCCCTCTTTTTAAAGATTCTACCTGATCTGCAGAAAGATTATCAGACCAATCACCGGACTCTGCCGATTTTTTAAATTGAAGCAATGATGCTAAAATACTTTCATCATCTAACCTTTTCAACCAATCAATCAATTCAAGTCTTATAGATTCTGTTCCCATTGAGTCAAAATTAATAAGGATGACAATTAAATCCTAATTATTTGTTGAAAATTTGTAAATACTTAAAACTTTGCTTTCACTGCAAGGATACAATAAACAAAGCAAAACATCACTCCTTTCTGTACCTCTAAAATAGACTCTGTCATTGCGTTAAGTATGATAACACTGGAAAACAAGGCAAACAAAGGCTGTTCTGAGGAATTCCATTTAAAGAAAGGAAAAGCTACTATTCCCATCAATAAAAAAAGTCCAACAATTCCAAGTGCCAGCAATACCTGGAGGAACTGGTTATGAGCATTGAGTTTTTTATCTAAGGCATAACTGAATTGATGCTTTTCATAAGTCTTAATCAATTCATCTTTTACATCGCCCGTTCCTGTTCCAATAAGCCAATTGCCTCGGAGGATTTCCATACTTTCTCTCCAGATTTCAAGTCTTCCGGTGGTGCTGTTGTATTCCGGCACTGCATCAACACTAATGGTAGTGGTCATTGCCTTTTCCACCTGATTGAATCGATTGTTGATACTCTGCAGGGCAAAATAGGAGAGGAGGGTGAAGCATAAAATGACAATACTGTGTATTCTTTTTAATCGAAGTCCTTCACCTTTTCGCAAATACAGGAATGCTGCCACGACGAAGGTCAATAAAGCTACCGCCTGAGCCGTTCGCGCCGATAAGAGTAATAATTGAATAAAAAAGAAGAGAATTAGCGCACTGTAAAATTTCAGATTCCAATTCTCCGTTGATCCATTCATTAAATGAAACAGGAATAAAATCGCCATATTCAGATACATGGAGATATAAGTAGGATGCATTAACAGCGAGCTGTAATCAATGTAGAAAAAGGCAGTATGTAATCCGGTTTCATTGAATTTCAGAGCGGCATGAACGAGTAAAATGAGACTAGCGGTCAGGCAACCGGCAATGAATGCGTAGAGGGTGGTTCGATAATTCCTTTCTGAAATAACTAAGGTGCCAATAAATAGTGGCAATAGCAGGAATGCGGCTTTTATTTCTAAGTCAAGTCCGCATACTTGAAATTTTCAGTCCATATTAAACCGACAAGATGCCATAAATAAAGTAAAGGTAATCCCCAGAATAATGGAGATTTAAAAAAATTACCTGAGATGATTCCCCGTTCATTTTTTGACTTTAGTCTAATGATCATTATCAAAATAAAACATACAATTGAAACCGTCTGAACTAACGGCAAAAAAAAAGCAGATATACTTAATAAGTATCCTAACCCCTTTTCAGTATTTCTATCGTCCATCATGACCGCCCTTCCTTTGAAATATTGTCCATTGCCTTCAGCCAGTCAGCACAAATATTCCGACGCAGGAAATACTGCTCTACATACACGCGTCCGTTTTCACCCATTTGTCTGGCTTCTGCCGGATGTGTGGCTAAATGTATCACCGCCTGAGTCATGGCGTCAGCGTTTTCCGGTTCGCAGTAAATTCCACATCTTCCTTCTTCAATGAAAAGCTGTCTGGCTTCACCATCAACGGCGAGGACGATAGGCTTTTTCAATGCCAGATTTTCAAAGATTTTAGAGGGAATTGCTCCTAAAAACAAATCCATTTTCTTCAAGGGAATTACCGCGGCATCGATAGCCTGTACTATGGAGGGACCTCTTCTCTGGATACCAGATCGATAAAAAACATTGTCTGATTTCTCATTCTTCTTCCGCAGCAAAAGTCTTTCCTTCTCCGGTCCTTCACCCAGCAACAGGAATTTAATTTTCAGCTCCGGAGGAACTTTTGCTGCCGTATCCAGAATGATATCTAAGCCTTGCGCCAGTCCGATAATACCGGCATACAAGACCAGAAAATCATCTTCAGAAAAACCCAAAGCAGCTCTTTTATTTTGATCAGGAACTGCATTAAAAATAGAATCATCTACACCATTGGGTAACCAGTGCACCGTCTTTTCAGGAAACCTGTTTTTAATATTTTTTACGATGCCTTGTGTTTGCCCGGTCACCATGAACGATTTCCTATAAAAGGAATTCCTCCAGACCGGTGGCCATCCTCAGAAAAAAACGATTGGTGATGACGCCCAGCTTTTCCGCCGACTCCGGCCAGAGGTCACTTACATTAAATACCAATTTCGCTTTCTTCCTCTTGCTGATCCACCACCCACTGATCCCAAGAAAAAGCGGGGGAGACTCGCACATCAACACATCCATCTCGCCATGAATACGGGAAGAGGTGAGCATCGATGAGAAAGTAAATGAAAAATAATTCATTAATCTGGAGACGATACTTCTGCTTTTACTGACATAGATCCAGGATCGGAAAACGGCTATTCCTTCTATTTCTTCTTTTAAAAACCACTTCCCGCTGTAGTTCGGATGCACCTCCATTGCCGGATAATTGGGCATTGCTGTCAACACTGAAACTTCATGACCAACTGCTTTTAATTCACGCGCCAATCCGCTCAGCCTGTTTTGAGGGGCTCCCGTTTCCGGCGGATAATATTGGGTGAGGATGAGAATGCGCACAATACTAGCTGATTATTTCTTTTGCAATGCGATGAGCAGCATGTCCGCCGCCGTATAATTCCACTGTAAAATCAGATACTTTATCTTTCATGAGATGGTAAGCTTCGAGAATTGAATTTGCTGCTGCTCCTGCTAACTGATTAAAACCGCCTTTCACCAATTCAATCCACTCCGTCTCTTCACGCAGAGTGACGCAGTGTTTCTTGAAAAAATAAGCTTCCTTTTGTAAACCACCACTATCCGTCATCACCAATGACGAATGCTTTATTAATTCCAGCATATCAAAATAGCCGACCGGATTTATGATATGAACATCCGTTTTTATTCCCCGCTCTGCTATTATTTTTTTTGTTCGGGGATGTAATGGAAGCATCACAGGAATCTCATTATTTATCTGTGAGAGCGCATTCATGATGGAGGACAATCGCCCTTCATCATCTGTATTTTCTGCACGGTGCAAGGTGCATAGAATAAATTTACCAAGGTTGAGATCTTTAATTATTGTTGAATGTAAAGCGGACTTCCCGGCATAGTACATCGCTGCATCCTGCATCACATCGCCGGATAAAACAACTTTCATATTTCCGAATGGATACCCTTCCTTACTGAGATTTTCAATGGCTGCATCTGTCGGACAAAACAAATAGTTAGAAACGCGATCGGTTAAAATACGATTCACTTCCTCCGGCATCTGCATATTGAAGGAACGCAATCCGGCTTCTATATGGGCAATGGGAATGTGCAATTTTGGCAGCCAATGCTCCGGCAAGGGTCGAATTCGTATCACCATATACGATGACCAAATCCGGCTGATGTCGCATGAATAGCCCTTCCAGTCCCTCGAGCATCTGTCCCGTCATGGCTCCATGTCCCTTTCCGTGTATTCCCAAATTATAGGCGGGACGCGGAATTTCCATCTCTTCAAAGAAAATATCAGACATATTCTGATCATGGTGCTGACCGGTATGAATAATTTGTTCTTCAATCTCGTCATAATTTGCAAAAGCTCTGCTCACCACTGCAGCTTTAACAAATTGCGGACGTGCGCCAACGATAGTAAATATTTTCATGCTTCGTGTTCTATACTTTAACTCCCGGAGATTTTCGCAATTCCAGCTCTAAATTTTCATATACCTTCAATAGTCCTTTCTTTTCTGTCTGCCAGTTAAATTCCTCCCGGGCCAGTCTCAAATTTTTCTCTCATATTCTCTCGCAATTCGTTATCATTCAATAATCGATGGATACTGTTGGCAATTGCTTTCGGATCTGCGGGATCAGTATACAGCGAACTATCGCCAAAGAATGCTCTCCAATAAGGGAAATCACTCATGACCATAGGCAGACCACAAGCCATATATTCAAATGGCTTTGTGGCTAAAGTAGTAATGTGATTCGGATATGGCAGGAAAGTGATAATACCGATATCAGCAGCTTTAATATACGAGAAAATTTCCGTTGCTTCTACCACTCCTAAATACTTTACATGTTTCCATCCTGCCAAATTTTCGCATGCTCTTTGGAACGTTTCGGATTCAAATGGTCCGAGTATCCAGAGCTCAGCTTCCGGGCAATATTCCATAGCAGCTATCAACTCTTTCGTCCCTCTGATGATACTGGCACCTCCCACATAAATCAACGCAGGCTTCGTTTTTACGATCGTGGAAACCGGAATGGAATCATAATCGGGTAAGACCGGAAAATTCCTTAAAGTCACCGGATGAAGTTTTGGAAAAAGTGCTGATATATCCGGTCGTGCCGTGACGATAGCATCAAAATAGGGGAGAAGCCATCCCTCCACTTTCTTAATTGCGATCGAAAGAAACTCTTTCAGGAAGGCCGATTTCACATAAGGTCGTGACAAGATCGCAGCAGCATTATTTTCATGCAGATCCATAATTACTTTTTTACCCGCCATCTTCAAACGCAATCCCATCCAGATCAGCTCCGGATCATGCAGGTGATAAATGGAAGCATTCACCTTTATGGCTTCCTGATAAACATCAATGAATGAGGTCAGAAAAAACCTTTTGAGTCGGCTTGTATGGCCGGGAAATCCGATGATGTTAATCCCGTCTCTACGTTGAGTGGTCGCCCGGGCACATAGCAAGGTCACCTCATACCCGGCTTCCCGGAGTGAAACACATTCTTTAAAAAATATCCGGTTATCGAATGGTTTATGCACAGTGGTGATATGACAAACCTTACTTCCCATGCAGCATATTTTCGTACATAGCAATGAACTTCTCTTTGTTGGCTTCCTTCGTTCCCTCAGTATCGATGATCTCTTTATTCATAGCTGTTGCGGTTCCTGCATCTATTGCCAATGCTCTTAAAAATGGATTCTCAAGCCCCTCCTTATAAATTATTCCATTCACCCCATCCCTGATCCACTCTCTGTTAGCAGGCAGATCTGAAACCACCGGCAAACATCCCGATGCCATCGCTTCCAATAACGAAATAGATGTTGCATCACTTTCCGGTATGGAAATATAGATCTTTGCCTTAGCATATAAATTAGAATTCATGACTTTATCTACCCATCCATAAAATTGAACGCTGTCCTCGAGGTGATTTTTTTTAACGATATCACGTAGTTTGCTTTCTTCAGGACCGGTGGCGGCAATAGCCAATTTCCAATGTCGATGCTTGCCATCAGATGAAACAAACTCTTTGAATAATGCTATGATTTTATCTATACGATACAATGCAGTCAACTGCCTGTTGGAATAAATTAAATCTTCTTTCTCCAAAGGAGTAGGAGTGATATCAATTCCAAAATTAGCAACCAGAATTTCAAGGTGCTTTTTTCCTGCCATCCTTCGCATCTCATTGGCCATAAACAAAGCATCCGAGGTAAAACAATCTGCGTTTTTCAAAATATATTTTAACATTTTCCGATATAAAAATCCCTTTGAAGGTGTCGATAAGATATCACTTCCCCACGCGGTAACAACAAGAGGATAATTTTTATTACAAGCTTTAATTGTATAAAATGCACAACTATTGGCCTGATGCACGTGAACAATGTCGGGATTAAAATCTTTTATTGCAGTCCGTAATTTATTAATTTTAGCCGTTATCTGTAGAGGAGAACGCAGGGAAAAATCAAAAGTAAATTGTTTCACTTTCAAATCCGGTTTAGGTTTATCAGTGATCAATAAAATCTCATCAAAATACGAAGCAATTAAATCCAGGTACTTGAATGTATGAACGACTCCTGTACCTACCAAGACCAATTTCCGTCTACCGCTCTTCTTCATTCTTTAAATTGACTTTCTGTTTACCCATTCCTTATAATTCTGCATCAACTCCGGGTGATCATTCAGGAAGGATTCGTCCATGGATCGTGTATCTTTTATTACCTGAGCAGGCTGTCCGGCAATGACCGAAAAATCCGGGAACTCTCCATCCACATAACTAAAAGCACTGATGATGCAACCTTTCCCAATCCTTGAGCCGGGCATAATGACCACATGAGGACCGATAAAAGTATAGTCGCCAATCGTTACAGCTCCTCTTTTATATCCCAGTTTTTCTGTTTCAGGAACATCCACATAACTGCGTCCATAAAGGCGAATAGAGATATGACTGCTATGTGTCAGTATACTTACATAATTCGTAATCTGACAACCTTCACCAATATGCAATTCATTGCTGGCATCCAGAAAATTATACTGACCAATGAAAACATGATCTTGCAGATCCAGTTTTTCAGGGCGAATTATCGTAGTTGAGCTGCCCATTCGAACTTGTTTTCGAAAACTACCGTCGCTATTCTTATAGCCGCCAATCATCACCGGACGAATCCATGATGACAATTTTCTGATGATAAGTTCTTTGAGCATTTTTATGTTTAATTGAATAAAACTCCTTCCTTGAATCGTTGTACATCGTCGGCTAAATTCAGTAATATATTTCTACGCCAATGTCTGGGATGACTGAGCAGATAAATGACAGGAATATTCTTTTCTATGGCTTCAAACGGACTTGAAGGCGTATAAAAACGTGGATAGTGCGTATCCGATCCAATAAAATCCAAAGAATGAATCAGCATCGGATGATAACATTCTAATTCAATTTTCAGTTCAAGGAGTAATTCCTCATTGACGAACGAGAAATTAGGCAAGGATAATTTTCTATTCACGAAATCGCCATGTGCAGCTACACTTCTGATTTTTTTTCCGGTCTTCTCTTCAATTGCTCTGACATTCTTTTTAAATAATTCTCTGATTTCCGAAAATCTCAATTGCACATTTTCCTTTTGTTTAATTCCATTCCTTTTACAGAAATCCGAAAGCTCTTCATAATGATATCCTGCTTCATACCCCTGATCAACCATTTCACGATACAGATCAATATCCATCGTTTTCAAGCGGAAATAATAACTCGTTTTTACACCCAATTCCAACTCAATTTCGAAGAATGCACGGGCGGTATCCGGATCGGTGTCGATATCATGCCGGTGAAGGAAGTACTTTAGGTCAGGATCAATTTTGCTTTCTTTCAACAATGAAAAATATTCAAGAAGCGTCAAGTGAATATAGTTCTTTTCCAGTGCCCGTTCGATCAAACGACGGTATTCATCCATCCTTGAAGGAAGGAGGAAATCAGAGTACAAACGTTGCGCAATTCCCATCAGTTCAGGCTTTCCATTTGACTTTATAGGGCTTAAATCCTAATCGCTTTTTAAATAAACCCAGGCCTTCCGACGCACCGAGCAAAGTATCGTACATGATATAAGCAGGGCGATCAGGCAAAGTGAAAATTTGTTCCACACCTTTCAGCACGAGCATAAACATGATTCCATCTTTTAAATAATCAGCATGTCCCATCAACCGGTTGAATGTGATCAGTTCCCCGCTTCTACCAACCATAAGTAAGCCACCAATTCTTCTCCTTTAAACAATCCAAAATACGTATTCACCTCATTCTTTGGATAAATAAGCAGGGGCTTTAAATAAGTTCCTGTAAGCGATTTTCCCTGACGGGTGTTAGAAGAAGTATGAATTTGATGGATGGCATCTGCATAAACATCAGGGTCTATTTTTTGAACGCATAGCCATTTTTTCCGCCTTTCTGGCATAATAGGCTGCTGAATTCTTTCCGGAAACGGAAGACAGATAATTCTCAAAAGAATCGAAAGACAATAATGGCAACAAAACAACTCCAATCGTTTTATTCCTGATGATAAAAAACCGGGAATGCCTTTTCGTATAATAACTAAACATCCTCTTTCCTTCCTCTGCCTGCGTATCGATCTTTATCTCCGCATGCGGCAGCTTTTGGATGGTTCTTACTATGTGGAGGAGCTTCTTCATTCCGCATCAAATGCAGGCACGAAGATAGCGGATCAAAACTTTATCACTCTATCTTTTCTCCATCAAAGGTGCCGAGAGGCGATAATACCAAACCATGGCATAGATCATCACCAGACTTCCGGCCAGTGTCAGCAAAGTGAAACCAAGTTTATAACTGCCGAAATAGCCGCCAATCACGATGGCTGTAATCCGTAGTATTACTTCAATAATAGTAATTATTGCGGCTTTCCGCTGACGATTTCTGATCAATGCGAAACAGGAAACCGGGCTCACAATGAAGTTGAGCATCAGCCAGGGCGCCATTATTCCGGCAATGGTTCCTGCTTCTTCCCATCCCGGTCCGAAAAACCAGGCAAAAATCGGCTCAGCATAGAGCCATAAAATGGTAAAAACAGGGAGTCCGAAAAGGAACATCTGGATGTAAAGCCGCTTCACGTACGGACGCATATCTATGCCTTCACGACTCATTTCCGTGAATTTTGGAAACATCACCTGATAAATGGCAGATCCGATGAATCCGATAGGCGCTTTCAATATCCGAAACGCCTGACCATAAAATGAAACGATAGCCGGTAAAAAATAATAATTCAACAGCAGCACGATTCCCTGATCCTGAAAAGTATCGATCAAGGCATGAGGCGCGTTGTAAACAGGGTAATTTTTATGAATTCGAATAGCAGATTTCATCTCCTGAAAACGTGAAAAAGGACGAATGACAATTCCCGGAACTGCATGAAATAACAGTAAGAATCCTGTCATTTGTCCCGAAGTGGAACCAATAATCAGACCCGAAGGTTTGAACCCTTTCCAACCCAGCAGAACACCGGTGATTGCCGATACAAAGGCTGTACCTACGCGGGCGAAAAGATTTCTTCGGAAAGTTTTTCTTCTTAAAGAAAGTATATTCAGGCTCTGCATCAGACCTGCAAAAACAATGTACAGGGGCATCAGAAAAAACCAATCATTAAAAACCGTCTCGCTTTTACCTGTAAAAAAGCCCTTCCAAAGGATTAAGATCAATAAGGACAATGTGGCGATTCCCACAGATGCATAAAAGGAGATACTCACCAAATCGAGCGCCTCCTCTTCATTTTCTGGAGCCATGATGGCCAACTCATAACGCAAGGTGGCAATTACGGAAAAGATAGCTGCGGTAGAGTAGAAAATTTGGAAAACAGCAAACTCTTCCGGCGAATATATCCTGGTCAGCAGGGGGGTACTAAGAATATTTATGAATTGAGCAATTGCAGTACCCGTTACAAGGGTGGTAACGTTTTTTACAAATCCCGACCGCTTGCTGAACAGACCTTTCATCTACGCATAGTGCAATTGCTCATTCCTTGTTATTTAGCGTAATTCACGGCCCTGGTTTCACGAATCACAGTCACTTTAACTTGTCCGGGATAAGTCATTTCCGTTTGAATTTTATTAGCAATATCAAAGGATAACTGTTCCGTTTGCTTGTCATCCAGTTTTTCACTTTCTACAATCACACGCAACTCACGGCCGGCTTGTATAGCAAATGCTTTTTCAACTCCTTTATAGGATTGCGCCACATTTTCCATCTCCTTCAAACGCTTCATATACTGCTCTACAATTTCACGACGGGCAACGGGACGGGCACCGCTGATGGCATCACAAACCTGAATGATAGGAGAGAGGATGCTGGTCATTTCTATTTCATCATGGTGAGCACCGATGGCATTCACAACTTCGGGGTTTTCCTTCGAACGCTCTGCCATCTTCATACCAGCAATAGCGTGTGGCACTCCATATCTTCTTCGGCTACTTTACCGATGTCATGCAGGAGTCCGGCACGTTTTGCCAACTTCACATTCAGACCCAGTTCAGCGGCCATCAGTGCACAAAGGTTCGCTACTTCGCGGGAATGTTGCAGGAGATTTTGACCATAAGAAGAACGGTATTTCATTCTACCTACCATACGAATCAACTCGGGAGCAAGACCATGTATACCCAAATCGATAGCAGTACGCTTACCGGTTTCCACAATTTCTTCATCCAATTGACGCTTTACTTTTGTTACTACTTCCTCGATACGCGCCGGATGGATTCGTCCATCAGATACCAATTGATGCAATGCCAGACGTGCCAATTCCCTGCGCACCGGATCGAAGCCGGAAAGAATAATCGCTTCAGGCGTATCATCAACGATAATCTCAATTCCTGTTGCGGCTTCTAAGGCACGAATATTTCTACCTTCACGACCAATCACACGACCTTTAACTTCATCGTTATCAATATGGAAAACGGTAACTGCATTTTCAATGGCATGTTCAGTGGCGACACGTTGGATGGTTTGAATGACAATCTTCTTTGCTTCTTTGCTGGCCGTAAGTTTAGCTTCGTCCATCGTTTCCTTGATGAACTGCATTGCACCTGTTTTTGCTTCTGCCTTCAGGGCTTCTACCAATTGCGATTTAGCATCCTCCGCCGATAATCCCGCAATTTTTTCTAAAGCCTGAACCTGCTTGTGATGTGCCTTGTCCAACTCCTCCTTCCGTCTGTCAACGATCTCCAGTTGCGCATTCAAATTATTTTGTAAAGTTTCAATTTCCGTTTGCTTGCGTTTGCTTTGTTCGATTTGCTGATTGAGGGTGGTTTCTTTTTGCTTAATTCTATTCTCGGCTTGCTGAATATTCTTGTCCTTTTCAGAGATGTGTTTTTCATGCTCTGTTTTCATTTGAAGAAAGCGATCCTTGGCTTCTAAAGTTTTATCTTTAAGCAGGAGATCTCCTTTTGACTGTGCTTCTTTTAGGATAGCAGAAGCTTTTTCTTCGGCCGCTGCAACGAGGGTTTGATTGTTCTTCCTGGTGATCAGAAAGGTAATCAAACCTCCAATGAGCAATCCAGCGATCGCTGCTATGATGATGTATGTAATATCCATTTATAGTGTGAGTTTATGTAATTTATATGTTTAGGTTATACAATTCTATTTTTCGGGGCGTTGATCTAATTTGCCTATTTTCTATTGATTCAAAGGATGAATTCAATAAAATAATAAACCCGCATTCGTACTGTGCGAGTAAACCCCTATAGACAGGGTCGGAGTCAGCCGGCTGATTTGTGCTTACCCGTCGGGCGGGACTTGCTCTTGGCAGCCTGAGTCTTTCTCCTAGTGGATGTATGTTGAGTTTACATCGCCGACCAGTACGAATGCGGGTTATGATTCTTCTTTGCAGAAGAGGATTACCCTTTTATATCTTTAAGAACGTCAATCCTTCTATTCGGAAGGCTTTTATCAATTCGGTTATCGAACGCAACTTTATTAATTTCATCTTCCTGCAATTCCCGGTTTTTTTGAAAACCAAGTTGCTCAGCGGCCATGTGTAAGGCGCACATTGCAAGCAAATCCTGCAAGTCGCGTACACCAAAGGCTATTTCATATTCTTTGAGCCGTTCATTTACCACCAATGCAGCTTTTTCGATAATGGCTACCTGATCTGCACTAACCTTCAGAGGATAAGTTCTGTTGGCTATTTCTATTTTAATGGAATCTGTTTTATTCACGGCTTCAATCGCGATTGATAAGGTTAAGGCATTTATCAATTTCCCGTATGTAACGGTTGATTTGATTTTTTAATTCCCGGGTAGACTGGTCGTCACTACCGTTAATTGCCTGCGCTAATTTAATAGTTTTAACCTGTTCTTGCAGGTCTTTTACTTCTTCTTCTACCTTTTGTTTTTCAACGTACAACTGTTGATGTTTTTCTTTTTCTGCAATCAAATCCTTCTTGAGGGTGTTATGTCTTTCCAAAGCGCGCTTCAGTTCTTGCTTTAATACCAGAATAAGTTCCTTAGTGTCAGACATAATGATTTGAAAGTGAATGCATGACAAAGATAACTTAATCTTATTGATAAAGCAATTTAAAATTAAAACATCTCTGTATTCATCTAAAGTTTCAATCGAAAATGAAACCGACTACTTTTGTAGTTATGCCGGCTGCACTAAAATCTATCGTTTTTCCTGTTTTTTTCATTTTTATTTCTTTATCTGGTTTTGGCCAGGAGAAGTTTATCGCCCCGGTGGATACGCCTTTTCAGCTATCCGGTACGTTCGGGGAACTTCGTGCAAATCACTTTCATTCCGGACTTGATTTCAGAACCGATGGGAAAGAGGGGGCAGAAGTAAGAGCGGCAATGGGCGGGTGGGTATCCCGAATAAAAGTAAGTGCGACCGGATTTGGAAACGTTGTTTATTTAGATCATTTACAGGGATATACAACCGTTTATGCGCATTTGCATCATTTTGATCCGGTGCTTGGAGCCTATATCGATTCTGCGCAATATGCGACGGAGAATTTTGAAGTAGAACTTTTTCCGGATTCGGGACGCTTTAACTTTAAGCAGGGTGATTTGATTGCCATCAGCGGCAACTCTGGCTCCAGTCAGGCTCCTCATCTGCATTTCGAAATACGTGATCTCCACAGTCAGGAGCCTATAAATCCATTATGCTTTATCCATGCATCTTCAGACACCCTACCTCCTACTTTGGAAAAACTACTTATATATTATTTAATTTCAAATAATTACATCCTTGATACGGTTATTAATATTTTACCGGGTTTCGATAGCACTTATAGTATTCCAGCTTATCGGGACAGTATATTTCTTGGCCTGTTAACCACAGATCCGGAGCCTCCCAATAGACTGGGAATTTATGCCGGACTTCTGCGAGAGAAAGATTCCGTACTTTTTCAATTCAATTTTGATCGTTTCAATTTTAATGAAACCAGATATGCTAATGCTCATGCTGATCTGCTCAAAACAGGTTTTGGACAGAAACGAACACATCGGCTTTACAAACTTCCCGGCGACTCTTGTTCCATTTTTAAATATGCCGGAGATGGTGCTATTGTAATGAAAGATTCTTTAAAACAGGCGATCGACATAGAAATCAGTGATTTTTCAGGGAACCTGTCTAAAATAAAAGTGGAGATGGTAAGAATGAGAGATAGCAGTGCATTGGGCACTATCTGCCCGGATGAAATAATTCCTTTCGACAAGAAATGGGAAAAATGGTTCGATAATGGGTTGAGCGTGTATCTTCCTGTAAAATCGCTCTATCAAAACGTTTGCTGGAATCAGCTTCCAAAAATCTCCTCCAACTCTTTCATTTCGGATATCTTTCCCGTATTGCAGGAAATGGAAGGATCTCTGCATAAACCGGGAACAATCCGGATTCCTCTAAAATCAGAACAACACTTTGAACACGAAAAAGCAGTGTTGATTCGCATGGATAAAAATTACCAGCGGCTAGATGTTTCGATACCTGATTCAATAAATCAAAGTTTTATCAGGGGTGTTTTCAGAAATGGCGGATACTTCGCTGCAGGTGCAGACACTTTACCACCGGATATTGACAAATTCTTTTTTGAAACGGATACCATTGATGGTAAAGAATATGCTGCCTGCACCATTCGTGATGATCTATCCGGTATAAATGGAATCAGAGTTGAAGTCAACGGGAAATGGAGGCTGACCTCTTATGACAGCAAATCAAATAAAATACGATGGCTCCGAAACAGGAAAGAAACCGGCCCTCACACGATTTCAATTCAACTATCTGATTTTTGCAACAACAAATCTCAATGGAATTTTGCAGAATAGCCGCATCCTGATTTAGATCATTTTCTGAGCGAATTTCCATCATTCATTTTATGACTACTTGCGGATACCTTTACAATTGTAACATTAATAAAACCAATCATCATGACAACGTTATTTAAAACCAATTCCGGTAAAATTAAACCGGCAAGTATTTCAGGCATGTTCGATCCTTTCTTCAAAAAAGAAATGGGAGACTGGTTTGGGAAGGAATTTGTTGATACCATTCCGGGAGTAAACATTACTGAAACAAACAGTGCTTATCATGTAGAGCTAGCTGCTCCGGGCTTGAAAAAGGATGATTTTACAATAAAAGTGGATGGAGACATCATTACCATATCAAGCGAAAAAGAAACGGAAACCAAGAAAGAAGATAAAGAATATTCTCGAAGAGAATACAATTACTCTTCTTTCAGCAGGTCATTTAATTTACCTGAACATGTAAATCAGGATAAAATTATGGCTACTTATGTAGACGGTGTATTGAAAGTTGACCTTCCAAAGAAAGAAGTTACTGAAAATTCTGCTACTAAGAAAATAAAAGTCTCATAATCCATTAGCTAAACGAAGGCTGTTTCCATTTTTTGAGACAGCCTTCGTTTTTTCAGTAGTTGAAATTCTTTAATTACTTTCGTTCCGTTCTAAAGCTGTATCAATGATAGAAAATTTAATAGACCCTCTCGTATTTCTGTCCTTCTTTATCAGAGTGGTTGCGGGAATTTTGTTTTTTTTTCAAGGTTATGACAAAGTATTCCATATAGGTATACAAGGTGTCATTAATACGGTAGGGCCCAGCTACAGGGCCAAAGGTTTTCCGGCTTTTAGTGTGAAATTAATTTCCTATCTTACTTCATGGATAGAATTAGTTGGAGGATTACTATTAATTGTTGGCTTCCTGACATATCCTGCCATTTATATTTTAGGGATAGATTTAATTATTGTCATCTTTGGGATGAGTATACTGGAACCGGTATGGGATATGAAACTTGTATTTCCCCGTTTAGTTTTATTGTCCGTACTATTGCTTCTTCCGGAAGGCGTAGACTTAATTTCACTTGATCATTTGTTATTTTGAAACAGTTATGAAAATCAATAATTCACCATTTTCCGGTATTGAATTCATGATAATAACCGGTGGGATTTTCAAGCAGGTATGTAAAGTTGGTTCCTCTTCATTTCTGACTTTTTCTAATTCACATGGAATGTTATGAGGAAGAACAACCAGATAGATATACGTTCAAAATTATCGGCGGTGAAATGGGTACTTTTTTTCTCAGTCCTTATCATGTTTGTCAAATTTTTGGCATGGTACAGTTCAGGTTCTCAAGCTATCCTTAGCGATGCCTTAGAATCATTAATAAATATTGCCACCAGCATTTTCACCTTATACAGTTTAATCTATGCTTCCAAATTAAAGGATCAGGATCATCCCTACGGACATGGAAAAGTGGAATACCTAACAGTGGGATTTGAAGGAGCCTTAATCTTTGGAACGGGAATCTTTATTATTTATCAATCCATTCTAGATCTGATTCAACCCTCTCCATTGAAAGATGTAGATTTAGGTTTGATATTAACGGCCGTCTCGGCGATTGCGATGTGGTATACCGGTGCTTTTCTGCGCAGGAAAGGCGACGAATTCCAATCGCTTTCTCTTAAAGCGGATGGTCAGCATTTCAGAACGGATGCCTTAACCAGCATTGGTTTGCTGGCAGGACTTTTACTCTTTAAATTGACAGGATGGATTTGGGTAGATCCTTTACTTGCCATTTTATTGGCATTACATATAATGTTCAGTGGATTTCAATTGATAAAAGAATCGATTGACCGTCTTCTCGATAAAGCCGATATTACCACTATTGAAAAACTATCTCAATCCTTGCAATTGTACAGAAATGATGCATGGATTGATGTTCACAACCTGCGATTACAAAAATTCGGACATTATTTGCATGTGGACTGTCACTTAACTTTGCCATTTTATTATACGCTGGATGAGGTACATCGTCATATTAAAATCCTGGAAAGTGATCTCAACCGCGACTTCAACAATCATGTAGAACTCTTTGTACATACCGACCCCTGCCAGCAAATACCCTGTAATATTTGCTCGGTGCATGACTGTAGTTACCGAAAAGCTGAATTCGTAAAAAAAATTGACTGGAACACCCATAACCTCATGCAAAATAAAAAGCATAAATTGCATTCGTAAAATCTAAATATCCATAAACCCATTCACCATGAAAACTATCTTATGTCCAACTGATTTCTCGAAAAGTTCAGAGAATGCCGTAAACTATGCTGTAGAAATAGCACGTACTTTTAAAAGTAAGATCATTTTAATGCATGCCTACGAAACTCCGGTGATCTATACGGATGTTACCGTTTCGAGCGTGCAACTGGATTTTGAATTGTTACGTGAATCTGCATTGAAGCAACTCAAAAAATTTTATACCAAAATGCTGGAGCATGTCAAGGATGTGCAGTTTGAACTTATTCTGCAACAAGGCTTGCCCTCTTCAAGAACAGTGGAAATTGCTACAGAAAAAAAGGTGGACATGATCGTGATGGCCACAACAGCATCTACGCAGGTTCAACGGTTTCTGATTGGAAGTAACGCCTCGAGAGTGATACGTGAAGCCCCTTGTAAAGTGATGCTCATTCCGCAAAAGGCAAAATTCAATGGCTTCAAGAAAATCGTTTTCAGTACCGACCTCAGTGATGAAAACCTCATCGCTTCTAATCAGGTTGTCAGTTTTGGTCAGATGTTCAAGTCTGAAATTATCTTTTTAAATGTCGATAATAAGAATCTCATTCATGATGAAACCGACCTTACCCGGGTCACACACCGGATTAAACAGTTTGTTCAATATCCTAAAATGCGGGGATATGTATGCACAGACCTGAATATTGCCGACGGCATCAGTTTCTTCCTTAAAAATGAAAAGGCGGATTGTCTGGCCCTGGCAACACATCATCGAAAATTCTTATCTGCGCTTGCCAATCCAAGTATTACGAAGAGGGTATCCTATAAAACTGATATTCCTATGCTGATCATTCATCTGGCGGATTGAGGGCCATTTAATGAATTGATGAATGAATGAATTGATGAATTGAACAATTGATGAATTGATGAATTGATGAATGAATGAGTGTTTTTGAAATGATTGTTGCAAGTAAAACCTCCCGATTGAATTAATGAATGATTCCAGGGAAGTAGGAAAAAGATCAAAAAATCCAATTACAGGAGAATCCTTCCGTCTGACATTACCAGTCGGCGATCAGCCATTTCTGCCAACTCTTCATTATGGGTTACAATAACGATCGTTTTGCTCAATTTTGTTCTGATCTCTAAAAAAAGTTCATGCAAAGATCTTGCATTGACGGAATCGAGGTTTCCGGAGGGCTCATCTGCCAGAATCAACTCCGGGTCATTGATCAAAGCACGGGCAATGGCTACGCGTTGCTGCTCGCCACCACTGAGCTGCGAAGGCTTATGTTCTTCTCTGTCCCGCAGATTCAGTAAAGATAAAAGTTCCCTTGCCTTCGACGAGGCATCGGCCAGGGATTGACCTGCGATAAATGCGGGCATACAAACATTTTCTAAAGCTGTAAACTCAGGAAGTAATTGATGGAATTGAAATATAAAACCGATATGACGGTTCCTGAATTTCGCAAGGTTATCTCCTCGTAACTGATGAGTGGCCTGGTCTCCAATAAAAATCTGACCTTTATCGGGATAATCGAGGGTACCCATCATATGCAGTAAAGTACTTTTACCCGCACCGGAAGCACCTACAATTGAAACTATTTCTCCCCGACTGATCTCCAGATCAATACCCTTTAAAACCTTAAGCTTCCCGTATGATTTTTCAAGCCCCTGAACCTTTACAAGCATGGAACAAAGATAAACACATCATGCATCTATGTTCATTAATCATCGTTTTTATGAAAAATGACAAATTTTTAAAGTGGAAATAGTTCTGATTTCATTCCTGATACAACTGATACTCACCTCAAAATCAACTTTTCAAACGTAAACAATCGAATAGTTATAAATTCCTTCACATTTTGAAATCTATTGGGCTCAATGACCATCTTTCCCTTAATTTTGCGGAACGTGGGAATATCCTTAATCATATCGTACCCCTGGTGGTACATTACTTTCTGCTTGCTGGCCGGTGCTCTTTATGCCTGGCTGATGTATCGAAAATCACCTCTATTGAGTGAGATGTCGGTATGGACCGCCCGAATTCTGGTGCTCTCCCGATTTCTGCTGGTCAGCCTACTCAGCTTCTTATTGCTGGGACCGATGATCAGGTCATTAAGCCGCGATATTGAGAAACCAATTGTTATAGTTGCTTTAGACGAATCCAAATCCATGGTGAACAGCAAGGATTCCATTCGCATTAAGGGTGAGATTCAAAATGATATGAATAATTTGCGGGATAAGCTTTCTGCAGATTATGATGTTCGCTTTTTTTCCTTTGGAGATAAGGTTGAAGCTTCACCCAAGTATAATTTCAGTGAAGCATCCACCAATTTCAGTCGACTCTTTAAAAATCTGGATGTTCAATTTGATAATAGAAATGTTGGTGCCATTATTTTAGCAACAGATGGTCTTTATAACGATGGCTCAAGTCCACTGAATGGTCCGGGCCGATTAAAAGTCCCGATTTATAGCATTGCCATTGGAGATACGACCATCAGGAAAGATATTTTTATCTCTGCGGTAAACCATAACCGTGAAGCCTTTCTGGGCAATTCATTTCCCCTGGAAATTATTGTAGATGCAAAAGAAGCAGCAGGAAGCAAGACTACTTTAACGGTGGAAGAGGATAGTACAGTCATTTTTACACGATCTCTGGATATTACCGGTAAAAATTACCATACGATCGTGAACCTGTTTCCGGAAGCAAAATCAAAAGGCATTCATCATTATAAAATTAAATTATCGGGAGTAGAGGGGGAGTTGACAGAGGTAAACAATAGCCGGGATATTTTCATCGAAGTCATCGCCGAAAAACAAAAGGTGTTACTTCTTTATGCTGCACCTCATCCTGATATTTCTGCCATCCGGCAATCTCTTGAAAGTAGTCCGAACTATGAAATTACAGTAGAAAGCGCAGTTGGATTTACAGGAGGTATCAGTGAATACAATCTGATTATTCTGCATAATATTCCGGGAAATGTATTTGATGGCCAACAGCTGATTGAGAAAATTAACACTGCGGGTATCTCCTGTTGGTATATCCTTGGTGCATCTACCGCCATCGATGCTTTCAACGCTACGGGGTCGGGAGTGAAGGTCACTCAGTCCAATCAACAATTAAACGATGTACAAGCGCGACTTGCCGACAATTTCAGTTTGTTTGTTGTTAGTGAAGAATTAAAATCAGCCATCGGCACATGGCCTCCACTGAAAGTCCCTTTTGGTGTTTATCAGGCTCAAAGTAATATTTATACCCTGCTCGAGCAAAAAATCGGGACAGTGAATTCAGGGCAGCCATTGCTATTCTTTAGTGATGTCAATGGTCAAAAGAGAGCAGTGTTGGCAGGTGAAGGAATCTGGAGATGGAAGTTAAATGACTTTAATGAGAACGAAAGCCACGATTTAAGTCGTGAATTGATTATTAAAATCGTTCAATATTTAGCAGTGAAGGAAAACAGAAGTCCGTTCAGAGTGTTTTCGAAAAGCAACTATAAAGAAAATGAACCTTTACTCTTTGACGCCAGACTCTACAATCAATCTGATCAACTGACCTCTGTTCCTGAAGTCAATTTCAGAATTATCAATAAGGCAGGAAAGGAATTTCCATTTACGATGTCGAGATCAGAAAATACGTATACATTGAATGCCGGTGTTTTTCCAATCGGAAATTACAAGTTCAAAGCAGAGGTGAAGCTGGATGATCGCATTTTATCACAACAAGGAGAATTCAGTGTAAGTGCCTTGCAGATTGAAACCGCAATTACCATTGCCGACCATCAATTGCTGAATGCTATTGCAGCGGAAACAGGAGCTGCGGTATTTTACCCCGGCAAAACGGATGATCTGGTAGCTGCAATTAAAAAGAATGAAAATTTGAAGAGCATCTCCTTTATGCATAAGCGTCTGGAAGAATTACTCAATCTCCCCATTATTTTTGTATTGATTGTTGTTTTACTCGCTCTGGAATGGTTCATTCGCAAACGCGCAGGTTCCTATTAAAATCCGCGTTCATCTGAAAATCCGCAAGTCCCTATTAAAATCCGCGTTCATCTGAAAATCCGCAGGTCCCCATTAAAATCCGCGTTCATCTTAAAATCCACAGGTTCCTTTTAAAATCCGCGTTCATCTGAAAATCCACAGGTCCCTATTAAAATCCGCGTTCATCTGAAAATCCGCAGGTCCCCATTAAAATCCGCGTTCATCTGAAAATCCGCATCATCCGCGTTCCTGTAAATATTTTGCAACATTAAATTCCAATCCATTCGAGTCTTCTCTATTCTTATTTTATTCGGAATAAGCATCCTCCGGTAATTTTTCATCTCCCAAAAAATGAGGCCCACTTTTCAACACATATAAATCAAATATCATGGCCACACGTGCCAGATATTCTCTTGACTTTACGCGCAGAGAAAATAGGGGAGTGGGTTCTGCTGCATTAAAAGCGATAGCATCGATTCCAAAATGACGCGCGATATATACAGCTCTACGATTATGAAACTCCTGAGAAATGATGGTAAACTTCTTCAGTTTAAAAACCCGTTTCCCGCGTACCACACTGTCCAATGTTCTAAATCCTGCAAAATCCATCAAGATGACAGAGTCGGGAATACCCATTCTTAGTAAATCCTTTCGCATCTCGCGCGGCTCATTATAGGAGTAAAATCGATTATCTCCACTCAGGATGAGATAATGTATTTTTCCGGAAAAGAATAAAGCCTTTGCAGCTTGAATCCTAAAAACAAAATAGGGGTTAGGCTTACCATTTGTTAAATATCTGCTCGTACCCAATACAATTCCTACCTGATGTTCGGGAATCTCCTGCAATTTATCGAACACGAACTGCTCTGTATTCTTTTCAACGATTTCATTGCTGATGTAGATGAGCCCAAAAGACACCAGTAACAAAATTGCTAGGGCGACTCCAATGCGCACCTTATGTCGAAGGCAGAAATTCTTGCATCTTAACAGCTGTTCAATAAAATACTGACGAAACTTTATCACGTCCACAAAATAAGAACAATTGAAATCGAAATAAAATGTTTCATGGAAATGTTGTTGGCGTCACTGTTGTAAGTTTCAGGAGAATTTGTTCACTGTTTCAGAATATAGCATTTAGTTATAACACTCGTAAACAGCGTCTTCTAAAGAAATTCAAACGGAATATTGCACAATTTTAATTGCAACGAAGTGTCATAAAACTACAATTTCTGCAACCTTCCTTTTTTGCATTTCGTTAAATTGAAAAAAACCAAGGAAAATGTCAAATTCAATAAAACTACTATGGATGGTATTGATCAGCGGAATTGTATCTGCTCAAACTCCACAGTTGAATACCATACCATTTATTAGCGGTCTGGTGAAACCGGTTGATATTACACATTGCAATGACAGCAGGCTATTCATTGTTGAACAGGACGGGCGAATACGTGTTGTTTTAAATGATACTTTACTCTCAACTCCCTTTCTCGACATCAACCCGCAAGTACTCTCTACAGGAAATGAACAGGGACTCCTGGGATTAGCCTTTCATCCGGACTATAAAACCAATGGTCATTTTTACGTGAACTATATCAATAATTCCGGTCATACCCGAATCGCCCGATTCAGTGTTGACCCTCTCGATTCCAACCGTGCTCTTATTTCCAGCGAAATAGTCTTGATGACCATCAACCAACCTTATTCGAATCACAATGGCGGAGATCTTATGTTTGGTAATGATGGCTATTTATATATTCCGATGGGAGATGGAGGGAATGCGAATGATCCGCAGAACCACTCACAAAATACACTCGACCGACTTGGTAAAACATTACGCATTGATGTCAACCACGGAAACCTGTTTGCCATTCCACCGGATAATCCATTTTTAAATAACATTGCCTATCTTCCTGAGATATGGAATTCAGGTCTCAGAAATCCATGGAAAGCTTCTTTCGATAAACTCTCCGGAGGATTCTGGATAGGAGATGTAGGACAGAATGTGTGGGAAGAAATAAACTATCAGGATGCATCATCACCGGGTGGAGAAAACTACGGCTGGCGTTGTTATGAAGCATCAGTAGCCTTTAATCTTACCGGCTGTCAGGCTCCGTCTGCATTCACAATGCCTGTACATGAATATGCGCATGCCAATGGCAATTGCAGTGTAACCGGCGGGGAAGTCTACCGGGGATCTAAATATGCCAATCTTTTTGGACATTATCTTTTCTCCGACTTCTGTGTGCCCAGTATCCGTACGATTAAAAAAACAGGAAATCAATTTATTCATGCAACGAATAACTCCTGGACAGGTGCCGGCATCAGTTGCTTTGGTCAGGATTTTCGAGGTGAACTTTATGTGGCTAATTTATATAATGGACAGGTTAGAAAAATTGCTGATACCTCATCCTGTATACCTGTAGCATGGTTGGCGGATGAAGATACGATTCAACTTTGCGGTAACTCGGCGACATTAAAAACACCTTTTGGAGATAGCTTATTTTATTCCTGGTATTTCAATGGTGCACAGGTACCCGGCAACACTTCCAACGCACTTACCATCTCTCAAAGTGGCACTTATATCGTTTCCGTAGATGGTACACAGGGCATCTGCAGAAATTCGGATACCGTTCATGTGGTGCTTACCGGTTCTTCTCCTATAGTGAGTATTTCGGGTTTAGATACTAATTATTGCCAGAATCAATCTACGGCCATCCTGACCGGTAATCCTTCGGGAGGAACTTTTTCAGGACTGGGCGTGAATGGAAATACATTTTCTCCGGGACAAGCCGGATTAGGAACCATTCTCGTGCAATATAGCTTCACGGATAACAACGGTTGTACAGTAAAAAATATTCAAGCCACCAAAGTTTTATCCTGTGCCGGACTTAATGAAACTGAAACGGACTACATCACTTCCATGTATCCTAATCCTTCCAATGAAAAACTGACCTTGAAATTAAATAACCATTCAGGGAGTGATTTAATGTTAAATGTATTTGATGTTTTTGGTCAACTCATTCATACGGATAATACTTCCGTCCGCTCGTCTTCAAATGAATTTACACTGTCCACCCAGTCGTATCCACAAGGCACATATCTCCTTAAACTATCCGACCCATTTGGATTCGTCTCCACCAAACTCTTTACGATCATTCACTAGATATTATCATCCATATTAAAAGAGGAAGGGAAAGCGGACAACAATGTCGATGCTTTCCCTTTCTCATTTCAAAGAAGGAGTATTTCATGAGCCTTTGAAGTAAATATCCCTCTTCAGAAATACACATCTCATTTATCCGCTTTCATCTTGTATCTAAGAACAAGGAATAAAATAATGAAGAAACCCACCGCTCCAAGAGCTAGAGGATTTATAATAATCTCTTTCCAAACGGTGTATTCCCTGACAATATCTACTATAAAAAAGGTACAAGCAACTCCTATTATATCCGGCATTAAAAACAAAAGGCGGTCTTTAAATTTCTTTTGATTTACGATGTTGCTGCTACTATCATTCTTCAGTATAGAACTCATTTTTTCACTACCATAAAATAAAATCAAAACCGGAATAACCATCCATTTATTCAAACTGAAGATCAGCGGACCGGTCCAGATCAGTAGTAAATACTTATTCAGGTTCTGCCAGGCCTTGTCTGAGAACAATAGATAGAAGCAATAACCAAGGCTAAAGGCAATAGCTACCCTACTGAGTACGATGGCAGTGATTCTATACACCATTGCATAATTAGCGTAGCAGGCTAAAACAACGGACAGGATAAATATTGTACTGTATATCAATACTTTATATCTCATAGTGGGGGGTTGTAAAAATCAATCGGTCGTGTATATAAATTGTGGACATAAAGATACTTCGTTTTAAATTTTAACTATATTTCGTCCCGAACATTATTGTGAAATACAATTTCGAATCCTATGGCTTCAGCAAAATCTAAAAAAGGGCAGTATCAAAAAAGTGGTGAAAAAATCTGCACCTAAGAAAGTTGGAAAAGCAATAGCTACTAAGAAAGCGAAGCCTGTTGCATCAAAAAAGGTAACTAAACCCGTTGCGGCGAAGAAGAAAATGGTTGTGAAGAAATCCGCTGCAACTACCTCAAAAAAAGCAGTTAAAAAACTCCCGGTCAAAAAGCAGGTAAAAACTACTGTTTCATCAAAAGCAACCCCTGCTAAAAAAGTGGTTGCAAAAAAAGGTGCCGCCAAGCCTTCTTCAGCGAAGTCTCCTGCAAAGGCACCTGTAAAATCTCCTCAAGGGAATACAGGTAAAATAGCAAAGAAGCCGGCATCCCATAAAGCGAATAGTGTTGCAGTAACTAAACCCGTTTCCACCAAAGTAGAAAAGAGTGTTAAAGAAATAAAAGCACCGGTAGCGCTTAAATCGGATAAAAAGGACACTTCAAAAGAGGCGCTCTTAAAGAAGATGAAAGCCGATAAAAATGCGCCGGATCCTCTTCAGGCAAAGGCGGAGAAAGTGATTAAGGAATTAGAAGAGACCATGGATCTCTCCAAGCTTCGTCCAAGGATTTCTACCGGAACTACAGCACCTAAACCACTTCCTAAACCACCTTCACAACCTTTAAAACTTCCGGAGCCTACCAATACCACGAAGGAAAAATATCAGGTGGAATTTGAATTCCGTTCTTCTCCAAAAATTTTATTCACTTCACTGAGTGATTCCAGCGGTCTGGCCGGTTGGTTTGCAGATGAAGTGCATACTAAAGATGATGTTTATACCTTCGTTTGGGAAGGAGGGGAGTCCGTCGCGAAACTGGTTGCCCTTCGGGATTTACACCTGGTCCGGTTTCAATGGCTCGACGATACCGATGGCACTTATTTTCAATTTGAAATAAAGGAAGATGATATTACCTCCGACATTGCTTTACTGATCACCGATTTTGCAAATCCGGGTGAACGGGAGACCAGCATTCGTCTCTGGGAATCACAAGTACAAAAGCTGAGAATGCTTTTAGGTAGTCTTTGATATAAACCATCACTAATCACTTATTATCCTGAATAATTCACGGTAGATATTACCGGACTTTTCAGATAGGTTCATCCAATCGGACAATGGAATTTTCTTCATGATTTTGATAAAGTGATTACGCTGGTATAAGGAAGTAATCGTCTCGTTGATTCCTGATAGTTCACCTGCAGATAAATAATTGTCAGAACCAAAATGATGGTGCCATTGATTTGAATTTATGCAAATGAAGTAATCGTTGTCTGCTAAAAAGGCAAGGTGATGATTTAATTTACTATGAAATTGATCAGCATATTTCCCGGATAAATGCAAGGTAATACTAAAACTCTGTCCCCACCAACAAAGCGTCCGGATAGCAAAAATATCCTCCCGACCAAACAAACGGGGGTAATCTAAGATCTGCCAGGGAAAAGAGAGGTAATTTTCTCCTTTACTGATCTTTGGACGATTCATCACTACTTCCTCCTCTAGAAAACCGGGATGTTCTGTCAAACAATGTTCAATATTTTTGATACAATCCGATAATAACATATTCAATTTCTCACTTAACCTTTTCTTCACCAAAAATATTTCTGCATCAGAAAGCAGGGCGAACTCCTCCTTATCAAGAATAATATTGCTCATGTTTACGCTTTTAGCCAAACTTAGGGTATTTTTGCACATCCAATCCCGGCAATCAGTGAAGAAACTCCATGCGCTAGTGCTTAAGTCCTTTGTCGGGCCATTCTTCCTTACCTTCTTCATTGCCCTGTTTGTGCTATTGATGCAGTTTTTATGGAAGTACATTGATGATCTCGTTGGAAAAGGTTTGGATGGAATAGTCATTGCCGAATTACTCTTTTACACTGCTGCCAATCTGGTTCCGTTGGCGCTCCCGCTGGCGATTCTTGTATCCTCCATCATGACCTTTGGAAATATGGCAGAGCACTTTGAACTTACCGCTGCAAAGGCCGCCGGAATCTCATTACAGCGCATCATGCTTCCCTTGTTTATCACAGCTTTCCTGATCAGCGGACTTGCCTTTTTCTTTTCCAATAATATCCTGCCCTATACCAATTTAAAAATGGGCTCATTGCTCTACGATATCCGACAGCAAAAGCCGGCATTGTCCATACGCGAAGGGGTTTTTTACAATGGCATCGAAGGCTATAGTATTAAAGTCGGGGAGAAGGGCAAGGACGGAAAAACCATTCGCAAAGTGATGATTTATGATCATACCGGGGGAATGGGCAACAGGAAAGTCGTGATGGCAGAGAGCGGAAAAATGGAATCCACCGATGATCAAAAATTTCTGATTCTTACCTTATTCAACGGCACCAGCTACGAAGAGCAGAATAAAAACAAAGGTGGAATTGATACCCATCCCCTGATGCGAAATGCGTTTAAAGAATACATCATTCGCTTCGACCTCTCTCAGTTTAAATTAAACCGAACCAACGAAGATCTTTTTAAAGGGGGACATCAGATGATGAATCTCTCCCAGCTCAATGAAGCCGTTGACAGTCTCACGCAGGATTATGACAAGAAAGAAAAATTATCAACGGTGCATATGCAACCCTATTTTTTAATGTTGCGCGACTCCTCCCGTTTCGACAAAGGAATTACGACAGCTACTGCCATTGGTTTAAATGATAGTATGCCTTCCTTCCTTATCACGCAGGTCTTCGACAATGCCATGAATCAGGCGAGATCCATGCAGACCTATCTCACCGGAGTTAAAGACGAACGGGATTCCAGAATGTACCAGATGTCGCGATTTAAAGTAGAATGGCATCGTAAACTGACCTTATCCGCAGCCTGTTTCATTCTCTTCCTGATAGGTGCTCCGTTGGGAGCTATCATTCGCAAGGGCGGACTCGGACTTCCGCTGGTAATATCAATATTGTTTTTTCTGGCCTATCATATCACCAGTATTACCGGTGAAAAATTTGCAAAGGAAAGTATCATTCCTGCCTGGCGGGGAATGTGGTTATCCTCCTTTATTTTATTGCCTATCGGAATTTTTCTGATTTATAAAGCCACGCATGACTCCGTAATTTTCGATGGTGATGCTTATCGGAATCTCTTTAAAATATTCAGGAAAAAGAAAAAATCCAATCTGCTGTGAACATACTTCAATTGTGCATTCGTGTCCCTTATCCTCCCGTAGACGGTGGAAGTATTGCCATGTATCATATGCAGCAATCCTTGCATGAAAACGGAGCCACCTTAAAGGTGCTTTCCTTTAACACCATTAAACAACTTGCGGATATAAATTCCCTCGACAAGGACTACCTTTCCATGACACGCATTGAAGGTATTTTCCTTGATAACCGCATCAATCCATTTGCTGCACTCTTCAATATTTTCACCGGCGAATCCTATCATATTGTCCGCTTCATCCGTCGTGATTTTGAAGAAAAATTAATTGAGATTCTGAAAAAGGAGCAGTTCGATATTGTACAACTGGAAAGCCTTTACATGATCCCGTATATCGAGACCATCAGAAAATACAGTACGGCAAATGTTGTTTTGCGAACGCATAATATTGAACACCTCATCTGGAAGAGATTATCACTGGCAGCTACAAATCCGCTGAGGAAATGGTATCTCAATTTACTTTCAGAAAGGTTAAGGCATTATGAGCAGTTGGCTTTAAACAAGGTAGATGCTATTGTGGCCATGACGCCTGAAGATGTAAAAATTCTCCGCGACTTAGGCACTGAAGTCCCGCTTACCATTGCACCGGTGGGTGTAAATATCAACGAGTACCATCCCTTTCCAAAACCGGATCCTCAATTGGTCTTCCATATTGGTGCCATGGATTGGCTTCCGAATCAGGAAAGTGTCGATTGGTTTCTGAAATCGATCTGGCCGATCGTTATTTCCAAAGTCCCGCAGGCTAAGTTGGCATTAGCCGGTAAAAAAATGCCGGAGTCTGTGAAGTCAAAAGCAAATGCGCAAATCACCGTCAGCGATTTTGTTCCTGATGGAAAAGCCTTCATCGGCAGAGGAGGAATAATGATTGTTCCGTTACTGAGTGGGAGCGGGATGAGAGTAAAAATTATTGAAGGGATGGCGATGGGAAAAGCGATTGTGACGACTTCCATCGGCGTAGAAGGTATTCCCGGAAAAAACGGCTCGGAATTTTTGTTGGCGGATACCGCGGAAGAGTTTGCAGAAAGAGTCATCCTGCTCTTGCAACAGCCGCACTTGCAGGAAGAGCTCGGAAATAATGCCCGAGCATTTGTCATGAAATCTTTCAACAACCTTCAAATTGGCAAGGACCTGATGACCTTTTATGAAAACCTGAAAGCCGACTAAGGAACTTCATGGCGTATCGTATAGCTTTTTCGTTCCCTGAATATTAAACTACACCAAACGCTTACTTTCAACTCTGTATCCCATGAAAATTCCGGCACTGTATCGAATTCGAAGACAATTTTTAAGAATTCATCCTCTTTCTGCTATTTTCTAAATAAGTGAATTACAATCTTTTAAAAGATACATATCTTCTACTTACCAGCCACCGGGATATTTTATATAATTTTTAGAAACAAGATAGTATTTTTTTCACTAATATTGCAGCCCCAAAGCGGGTAATAAAAGAAGATCATGGACTTAATGAAAGTAGCTCAAGAGCAACTGGTTGAAATGAAAAGCTGGCCTGAATTCAAAGCCGGAGATACCATCACAGTTTTTTATAAAATTATAGAAGGAAACAAAGAGCGTGAACAGCAATTCCAAGGTGTTGTTTTACAGCGCCGTGGAACCGGACATACCGAAACCTTCACCATTCGTAAAATTTCCGGTGGAGTAGGTGTTGAGCGTATTTTCCCCATTCATAGTCCAAAAATCACGCGTATCGACGTCAACAAACGCGGTAAAGTACGTCGTGCACGTATTTTCTATCTGCGTGATATGATCGGTAAGAGTGCGCGAATTGAAGAGAAAAGAGCAAATGTAAAAACGTCATAAAACCTGATTTATACATTAAAAGCCTTCCTCAAACAGGAGGGCTTTTGTTTTTAGGGAGAATTTGCATGGAAAAAAGTTTAACAAACCTTATGTTTTACGAGCCTATACCTCATCCTCTTTCTGCCAAAACCGGAAATTATTTATTTATCCTCCCCTCTTTGTACTTTTTTTCGTAATTTAACACTTGAAATGACTGCCGGTAGTTCAAAAATCCTTTTTCTCACAGGTTTACTCCTGTTGGGTATACAATATCCACTCCGGGCTCAGTATTTTCTGGTATCTAAGGTCTACGATCCCAACGGAGATGAAAATGCCATTTACTCTGTTGAAATCAGGAACTCCTCTAACGACAGCATCCTGGTCCTCCATACTCAAGAAGCCGCACTTCCTCCGTTCATCAATCTCTATAAATGGGAAGAAAATAAATCCAATGGAAAAGAGATCACCTTGTATTTAGGCAAGAGCAACAATCCCTTTCTCCCTGAAAAATACCGCGCCACCAAAACACTTCCTCCCAAAGGAAGACTGGAACTTTATTTCAAATTACCCACTTCATTTAATGACCAGCAAAAGCAACTAAGCGTTTATTTCTCAATGCTTCATCAGAAATACTACACCATTTTTCACGGCTTAGAAACCAAGGGAACCAATGCCGCATTTAAAAAATGCAGATCCTTAAAAGAAAAAAAAGGAATAGTGCACCACCGCAAAGTCTCCTTTTGAATTTCAATTCCTGGTCCGGAACCCACAAATTTCCTCTAAAAAAATCCCACCCCAATTTCACCACAATTTCCTTTTTGCCAAAACATAAATTTACATTACATTTGCCACCCCGAAAGGAAACCGGTTGCGTAGCTTAACTGAATAGAGCATCTGACTACGGATCAGAAGGTTGGGGGTTTGAATCCCTCCGCGACCACTAATAAATGCCCTGCACGAGGCTCCGAACAATAAAATTGAGTAACCTTTTTTTTTCGTTTCATACTAATTTGCATAAAGTCATTTTTTCCGGCTGTTTTGGAGGATGATTTTGTTCTTAAAATTGAAGTAAAACCTGTTGAACCTATCTACTAAAATCTTTGAAGAATGGATTTCAAAGATCAATTAAAACAGCTTGGTGACAGAGTCGCTAAATTGAAAGATAGCATCCAAACTGAAGAAGCCACAAAGAACGCCTTCGTGATGCCTTTCATCCAATGTTTGGGTTACGATGTTTTTAATCCCTTTGAGGTCACACCGGAGTATATCAGCGATGTAGGTATTAAGAAAGGTGAAAAGATTGACTACGCGATACTAAAAGACGGGCATCCTGTTTTACTCATTGAATGTAAACATCACAACAAAAATCTAGATTTGCATGACGGGCAGCTTTTACGCTATTATCATGTAAGTAAGGCAAAGTTCGGACTTCACAATGGTATTGTATACCGGTTTTACTCCGATCTGCTAACGCCTAATAAGATGGATGAAAAGCCTTTCCTTGAAGTGAACATCACTGATTTGAAAGATACCCAAATCGAGGAATTGAAGAAGTTTCCAAGTCCTGCTTTGATATTGATTCCATTTATGCAACGGCATCGGATTTAAAATATACTATTGAGTTGAAAATTTAATCGGGCGGAATTAAGCAATCCAGTGTTGATTTTATAAAACATTTTGCACGACAAGTATACCCCTCTGTAATTAACTTCCAAAGGTTCTGGATCAATTTACCGTACTCACAAAAAATCTATTCATCAATATATTTCTGATCTAATTACTGAAAGGTTAAAATCCCACTTCACAAAGAAGGAAGTTCAAACAACTGAAAATCAATTGAGTTGCGGAAACATCGGCTGAGTCTAATCAATCTAAAATAGAAACTACTTCTGAAGAAATGGGCATTCTATATTGTTAAATCTATTGTAAGAAGTAAAATCGACTTGAAGCGGATTTGTTATCGAGATGCTCAATCATATTTTTCAGTATTGCTTGATGATAACAATCGGAAAACCTATTTGCCGTATTTATCTCAATGGTAAAAAGAAACAAATCAATTTTCGATAAAGCCTGAAATGAAAATAAATTTGAAATTGGAGATTGATGATATTTATAAATTCACTGAAAAAGTTCAATGAATCGCTTAATTTACTGATTCAATCAGATTAATCAAAATCTTTTTAGATATTGACTAAAATTTGACAGAGACTTTTACTGTTGTTATTTCAATTCAATCTCTCAACCTCGTCAGGTTCCGTTAATCCCCTTTTTAATAAACCATTCACAAGATCCTGTTTGTCCATCTACATCTTGTATTGTCACAACATAATTTTTTCTTAGCAATAAGTTTACCTTCAGAAAGAATAAAGCTAAGTGTTGGTCGCCACCAATTCCTGTTTTGCAGTAAAACCATTCGTCACATTTTTATAAAATCGCTTTAATTGGTTCTCCTAATATTGATCACTTCTTGTTTTACATACCTGTATTAAGTCTGTAAGACTGTTCTAACGGTTGTGAGTGTACTTGGTTAGTCTATTGGTTGAGTCACAACTGGAAAGTATAATAAGTGCAAAGAATAGAGTCTTGTCATTTGGTTTAGATTTCCTCCATAAAAATATCTTTTCCAGTATTATAATACTATCACTTCATTTTCTTTATTTTTTGTTGTGAAACGGTACTATAAATAGTAAGAAATCATATTTAACCTTCTCGCTTTTCGTACGAATGTAAAAGCACTTTCGGTTGTCGCGTATTCAAACATGCGATAAACATCTGAACATTCCGTAATAAGTAAATCATTAAATAAATTCAGGTATAAGTTTAAATCAGATTATGGAAACATTACCGAGACGAACCCCAATAGTGCTGAAGTATATTATGACCAATTTAAAATTTAAGTTTCATTCATATACTACCCTCATGATTGTCACTGATGGATCATTCTTTGCAATACGTCGATTGATCTCATTTTGCTTCACGACCTCTGGATCATCGTCATCATCATAAACAACTAAATATTTTTTTGGCAGAAGGTCACTTACAGAACGTTCACCCTTCAAAGTCCTCTCAGGAATTTCAATTTTTCGCTTTTCTTCTTCATTGAAGTTGATTTTTGGGCAAAGTTACTATACAGGGATTTTCTCGACTTGTGTAAAGAGATAATGCTGAACCGATGGATGTTTTATTAAATAAGATCGGTATTCAATTTCCGTCCATTCCAGACTAAAATTCCAGCAGTAATATCCGAGCACATCATTATACTTCCAGACAATAAGGAATGAATCATCAGGATTTTTAAGATCTGAAATAGATGTATGACCTTTGACGATGTTCTTTATTAAATTAATCTTTTGCCGTCTGTTCATTGGATGCATGTCTTTTTAGTACGTCAATGACTTCATCAAGCTGCTCATCCGACATTTGCCTAATTGATTTTCAAGTGTTAAATCTTGCTTCTTTCCTATACAATAGGGTAGGAGAGATGTATAAACTTTGTGCTTCTCTTGTGGAGGAAGATCATCAAAGTCCTCCACTATATTGATGAAGCGACTGGATAGAAAATCTGCTATCATTTCTCTAAGGTCTTGCCCTATTTTATTTTTTGCACCGGGTTTTCTCCCTGACGGATTCCCTGATTTCCCTTTTTTGAATGGCATTTTTTTATTGTATTTCAATTGTTTTTTACAATGGATGAATGTCCGGTTGATCCGGCTGTTTGATTTCCGCACCCGCGCCCAAAGTCAGACATATACTGTTTATACGGGTAGCTGATGCAATTGGAATGGATTTCTGATAGGCTTATCAGGTTTGAGTTAATCCAGTCTTCCGCTTCATTCTGACTTATGCCCATGTAGTTAGGATGCAGCATAGGTTAAAAAATAAAATCATGCTTTTGACCATCCTTAAAAGCGAAACCCTTTTCTTCTGTTCTATCAATTTGCCCATTTAAATACGTTTTTAGCTGCTCCAGATGATCGCTTTCTTATAACTGGCAATGATGGTGGAGGTGGAGGAAATAAGCGTTCATAGGTCGCTGCATTGAGGTTAAAATATGCATTAGGATCAAAAGAATAGAACCTCAAACGGTCAATATTCTTGCACGCTGAATCTATTTTGATGCCAATGCTCCGAAAGTCTGATTCTAATTGTAGGAGTGTTCTTTATGATGATCCGGGAATTTGATGGGAATTATACAAAAGAATCCCGTTCGGTTACTGAACGCCCGGCATAAGCGATGCATTTGATCCTGCCAATTCCTCCACCAGATATTCAAAGTCCGTCCTGTGAAGATTTTGCTTTCTATCAATATCAACTGCAATTAAACCGGAATGATGGATCAGATTAGCCTCCGAACGCGGATCGTTAAACATCCCGCTGACCGTTATGCAGGGCATTTGACTTTTGCAGCTTTGCGCTTGTCGTCATCCTGAATGCTCCTTATTTGATTCATCGGTTTACCGACTTTCATCAGGGACTTTCGGAAACTCATACAGGTTCACTTCACCAATTTTCTTTGGATCGGTCGCGCTTCTGTACATTGGAAACTTCTTTTCAAGTATGTTCATTTGTCATCATTTGAGGTGGTATGGTGGTATGGTGGTACAAACCCTATACCATGTTATACCACTATACTGGTACAACTGGTATAATTATACCGGTATATACCACCATACCAGTTTATGTTAATTTTATCCTCCACCTATCATCATCCCTTAATTATCATTTCATGCACCTTCATTTCTGTAAATAGATTTTTTGCAGTAGTTTCTTGCTTTTGGATGCCTTCATGATCTGTTCAATAGCTTCTCCATATTTATATGACTTTTGTCCTCCGAATACTTCAGAACATATCCGCCTTACCTCCTCAATCCGTTGCAAGTCCTTATTTTCCTGATTTGGTGTCCGCATTCCCACCCGGTATGATACCCTTTGTCCCGGTCATAGCTGAATTGTATTTGTGGGATGCTTCCTTTTCCTGCCATTCGTAGCAGTTTAGCCTCTAAGTAGGAAACATCACCATCCTTTTTAATCGTTAAAACACTCTCAGACTTTCTTTGAAGCGACTACCCAAATGACCGCGCTCTTTGTCGCTGTTTGGGTTTGTATGTACAATTGCAATGATGGGAGTCTGGTACTTGACAGCAAGACCTTCGAAAGAATTTGACAATAGCATTTTGACTGCTCTGAATCATTCACATCATAAATAAAATCCGCGATCCCATCAATCACTATAAGGTGGATTCCACTGTATGCAGTTGAAGCTGCACGACACAATCCATCAGTGAATGACATGTATTCATTTACCTCCATTGCCCGAATATTATAGGATGAAAGTATTCTGGACAAGATGTGAAACTGCTTCTTCGTAAATGGTTTTTAAATTACTTTGATGACGATGACGCGCCTGTTCCGTATCTATATGGATGACCGCTTTTTGAAAGATTCGGAGTACTTCCACCAAGTCCAGACCATCCAGTTGACCGTCTTCACCAATTCCCTGCAATCAATATACTGGTGAATGCACTTTCCCGTCCTTACTTCCTCCGCTTATTGTTGTTAAATTTCCCTCAGTGCTGATGATTTCACCATTGATTGAAACCACTGGAACAGGTGGAAGAACAATCTTATCAGTGATCCGGTAGGTTTCATAGACCTCCAACCATTTACGATCGGATTCGTGAAAATTATCCTTGTTGTTTAAGTTTCCCATCGCTTCGCCTCCTTACGGTGTACCAAATGTTTCTGGTCAAAGTAATAGTCATAAAATAT
>JADKIC010000018.1 GCA_016721435.1 Bacteroidota bacterium | reverse complement strand
TCATTAAAAAATTTCCATTGGCATTACAAATGTTGCCTTGGGTGCCCCAAAAACCCATTTTTCTAATTTCTGTATTATAAGTAAATCCAGAGGAGTCAAATTCCATTCGGCCACATAAGTAATTCGGTGGCCAATACCCAATTAACCATTGGTGATTATTTCCCTGGCCAAAAGAGATTTGACATATGACAAGTAAGATTAATATTTTAAAGAACGATTTCATCTGATTATTATTAATTTTTCTCTACACAGGTGGCTTTTATTTTTTCTTGCAATTACATAGTAAACACCCGGTACAAACTCATTGGTTTGTACACGAATATTTGAATCACCGGAAAGATTGTTTTTAACCATTAATTCACGTCCCCGTATATCCGTTATGGCTATTGAGTACTGTCCATCTTCAAAATCTGATATTTTTATCTCAACACTAAATGATGCCGGATTTGGTTTAATAATCAGGCGAGGAGATATGTTTTTTACTGGGTGGCTTGTTTTTAATATTCCTTGAGCCAGACATACCGCCCCATCATCGTATTCTATGCTATCGTTAAATAATGAGAAAAAGTACCGTGCCCGGAATACCCCTTGTCCACCTTGAAAGGGACATTGGCTGGCAATTCCAAAAATTTGTTCACGATAAGGCACTATACTTTCAATGCCTCCTTCTTCAAAAGCGATTTCTACTTCATTAATCACTTCCTCGTTAATCAGTGGCAATTCATCTAAGTTATCAACTAAACTATTGTAAAATCCTGCCTCAGCTAAAACTTCATTGTTCTCGTAGCGCATCTGCTGTATAACCGATGCATAAATGTTGCGGGAAAGATTTAATGATGTCCTGAACCTGTAATGACCGTATCGTAATTCATTTCCGATTCTAACTGTAAGTTGAGATAGTAACGGATTGAATCACCAAAACTTTTTATAGTACTGTCCATTGATAGGAGTACCGCCGCCATCGAATCCTCTACCTCACCGTATTCCTGAAGACTCAACCGCGCTTCGTATAAATTATGCAAAATAGGTTCGTTATATATAAAATTCTGAAAAATGATGTCGCTGCCCGTTAATCCTGTATCCCGCATCAATTTTTCATAGAGCATCAACTGCGCAATACTTTGGGTTTCTTCAATGTACTCCACGCTGAGCATACTGTCTAGTGCAATCATTGCCAGAAGTGAAGGAGAACCTTCATCGCCAACATATTCTGACTGATAGCAAGTAGTTGAATCCGGACAGGCATAAGAAGATCCGTTATCAGGAAAGAACACAAACCACCCAGTATTATCTACATAGGGAGCAACAATACTAGTATCTGGATAAGTTGGTATAAATATGCTGGCAGACTTGGGTCAACGACAAAAAGTGATTTATATACATCGAAAAAACTTGCTGCATTCATATTCACAGCACCATACCATGATGAGTAATTCCCAAGCCACTGATTCCCGGCATGTGTCTGCGTGTCGATCACGGCAGTTGTGTTCAGATGTAATCCCTCCAAATGGCTTTTCATTTTATTACCCCTGAAATTTGTAAAAAGGTTGGAGCTTCCAAAATGAAATCCATAGCCTGTACTATCTACTGAATTACAACCGATCTGACAGGAAGTACTCACCTGACAGGAAAGACCCATTCTCGAGGTATTTGATCTGGTATATCCTGTTACACTATTTTGAGTAATGTTGGCAGAACTACAGCCCAATACTGAAATACCGGTACTGCTGATCGCCTGTTCATCACCCTCATCCAGTTTAATTACATTACACCTCACTTGGGGCGAGGCTACATTTAACAGCTCAATCCCTGCTGTCCCATCTACCACACGAATTTCATGGTTCCAGGCGACTTCATAATTTCCGCTCACACTGTTCTTTGACTCACGTACGGCAATACCCACGCCTGAACTCAACCCATCCACTTTGATGAAATTTCCGGCAATAATGTTGTAATCTGAACCGGCATTATTATAAAACAACGCTCCGTAGAGTGTAGCGTTGATGGTATTATCAGTAACCAGGGCATACTGTCTGTATTTGTTGCCGGAGCATTCTACGCCAGTCCGCACATTGTCCATGATGCAATACTGCAAAATTAAATCACTGTAATTATTATACACACCACGATGACAATTTAAAATGGTTGTGTCAGGATAATTAGCAGGTAAAAGATGCAGATAAGCCGGTGTTAAATTAATATCTCCTTCAATCACTATTGCCGAACCATCTGAATCTGTATGATAAAACTTATCAAACGTAATTCCGTTGAACTTGCAGTTGTGAATTTTCATTAATGTGCGTAAGCCAACAATACCTTTGTTCATCCTGTAAAAGTACGAAGGTATGCCGGCATCTCCAGATACATCACCGCATCGTTCATATCTATCCCGGCATAGGGGAGCACCATGTGCAGGTTGACCGGTGTAATTGGGCTTAAAGCTTGAACTAAACATCCCAAAGATAGCTTCTGAAATGATGAGATATCCCGGGAAAGTACTTCCAATTGGTCCGACCACTTTTACACCTCTGACGGAGTTAATTATTTCCGATTGCTCAAGTAATACCTGGCTTGCATCCAACATCTCTGCTCCAATAACAGCATCCTGAATACTGCTGTGATTTCTGGCTTTAAGTTTTGAATCTTGGGTCAATGTAATACCTTGCCACATGGTATCGCAGGAAGTAATTACGGTACTATCTAAATCTAATAAGGCATCACGCGTTGCAATAATATGCGCGCCGGCGGCCGTGAACACTTTGCAATTGACTAAAGTTAAATCACTATTGATCACAAACGACCCTTCCACATAAATAGAGGTATCTGTATAAACTCCGGCATAATTTCCCGAAGAATCACCCGCCAGAAACAATACTGTATTTGAATCTATACAAGCGACACCTACATTCACACAGGTGCTATCTATCAAACTATCTATACCTGAATAAGTATTAAGGCTATCATAGTCGGAAAATAAAATCTTAACTACATTGTAATTATCAACGCAAGCACTTGGAATGTTAAAAAAACCGGTAACCACCACCGTATCATAACCCTGAGCAGGAGTAATAATATAAGGTGGGATTGAGCCGATCAGATTAAAATTGGCGAGGCAGTATTTCATCAATGTACACAAAACCGGAATCTGCATTGTTAGCCCTGATTATGATGTAAAAACTCATTGTGTCTCCGGCTTGAATGGAGAATTGACTAGCGATTTTGTCTAGGTAAAAACAATCAAAGCAATTACTTCCCTCAATTAAAATTGATCCTTGATAAGTTGCAGACGATTCATATACAGTTGCGCAATAATCAAGAGCACTAAATACGATTTTTGGAAGAGAATCACTGGTGTATAAGCAAGATGGTATAAGTAATGCTTTTACTTTTATTTCTTGCCCTTCAAAAAAAGCACCATTAGAGAATCCCAAAGAATCCATTACTCCGGCATCAATAGGATAATTACCTGTCGTGGAATTATAAGTTAAAAAATCACTTTCAGTATTCGTTTCACTGTTTACTAAGTAAAGAGCCAGTACTCCCATTCCCTGGGGAATACTATCAAGTTTGATAAACGTTGGATATAAGTATCCGCTACCGGTGGAAACAAAATCAGCATCAACAATAATGGTATCACATAAAGAATAGGTACTATATTGATTAGGACTTTTTCCTGAATTGCTCAAATTGGCATTACTTTTTATCAGGGTAATAGTTTGAGAAGTATCATTACAAACGGAATCTTCATCAAAAGGGCTATTTGGAAATCCATTGCAATTCCATCCCGCATGAAAAGTAAAGTAAGAGGTATCAGATAATGTACTATCGCAATTCCTAAAACTGGCACATAGAAGCCCCGTATCTACCTGATTTATAGCGAATAAACTATCAATTGGTATTATTTGCCCGATAGGATAAATAGTGTCAGGGGTGTAGTATACCCAATTATGTAAGAAGGGCATACTTGCGGAATCAGGTATGGCAAGGTAAACATAACTTGCTGTAGAGGAATTTATATCATCTTTGATTTTAGTAGATAAATTTTTAATAAATATTTGTGTACAAACCACATTTCCTGTCACATTAATTGTTGTTGGATCGGTTTGTAATTTTAAATTAGGAAGAATCGTGAATATTTGATTCGTTGCGGTAGCTTCTCTTGATATTTCATTTATTGAACAATAGGCAGTATCTACACAGGAAATACTGTTGTTTCCAAATTTAATAATAGCCATTGAATCTTTCGAAACAAGAAAATTAGAATTGCTATCACAGCCTAACGGACTTAAAGTAAATTGAAGTATTCTACGGGTTAAGTTTGATTTCACATACATATTTGTATCTAAAAGTGCAATAGGATACAAAGTATCAGAAATACAAACCGGAGGAGATAAAGTGGAATCATAAATTGTAAAATTACCTATACTATCTATCACATCGAATGCAACCCAATTTGTAAATTTAGCATAAGGGTCATTCATAAACTTAAATTCATGCCTCATTTTTGAACCACTTATATAATAACCGGGAGGTACTTCAATTTCATAACTTTTAGGCCAGAGCATTGGAGGGCGATATTCAAAAGGATACATATTGATTACATCCGGAAAGTTTGCGGAAACCGTATAGGATACCACTGTCAGAAATTTATCACATCCGATTGCCGTATCAAGGACAGAATAATTTCTAGCTTCCTGAGAAAAGAAATAATGAATACCTCCAAAAGTTTCGCAAAAAAACAAGCGATTGTTTGTGTGCGATGTATCCATCAATTGAAATGAAGTATCATTGGGGTTAATAGTAATATTAAGTGAATCTCGGAGTTCTGATACCGTATTAACCATTTGCGGAATGTCGTGATCTTGTTTTTTTCCGCAAAGCCACATTTTATTTGTTATCTCAGATTTAATCATTGAATTCGACAATGATGGTGAATCATTATTACCACCAATAAAATTGCCACAATTAGCATATCTCACTTTTAATCTGAAACGTTGTCCCTCATAAAATCCTTTAAATGGGTATACTGAATCAAGATAGGGGGTATTTGACCCTAAATTTCCTATAAGTTGATTAAAAGAATCAATACTTCCATCAAAGGTAAATAACATTCGATTTTCACTTTGGAAAATGTCCAAATATTGGGATAAATTTGCTCCACTTACGTTCAATTTATACAGTGTACGTGTACTGGATGTATCTAGTGAGAACCCTTCACAATCAATGCAATTTGCAGGGGTCATAATGCTATCAATAAAAAAAGTGAACTCCAGAGGAAAGGGCCTTCATGGTATCGAGTCCGGCAGGCATAATTCTGGATAATTGCAAATAAGGTAATGTAAGACCAATATCTTTTAGTTGGAGATAGCTATACCCATCAGAGGTGGTATCGCCTTCCTGGAAAAATGAGGTCAATTTATCTTCAAGCTGATCACCATAAGAAGAGAAATGTCGGATTAAATCATTTTCATGAGCGGTAAACCGAAGGGCTTGGGTTCATGATTTGGACTAAGGAATCATCAGCCAATCCATCGTTGTTTGAATCTTGTAAACCATAGCTAATGCGTTTCATTTTATAGTCCTTGACAATAATGCCTGGTGCTAAACATCCCGGACAATGAGTGAAAATTCTACTACCTGAAGAGGAGAGAGGAATCCAGGCATGGCATGAAATACCGGTGCAATTTGGAGGTTGCAAATGTGAAGTATCAGTATACGATAAATTCAAACAGTTATCAGGATTAGGGATAAGATGGAATTTTACTTCAAAATCAGTTGCAGCCGGATTACTATTGCAACAAGCCTGCAGATTAAAAATGAACTTACCACCATTAATTGCTCGAAGCATGAGCGTGTCTTCCAAATTAAAATAGAAAAAATAATTTCCTGTGTCGCAAGTAAAAACCGGAATAGAAGCATGATAAAATTCAGGGGTAATAATGATGTTTTTCCCACTATCCACATCAAAATACTGAAAAAACACTTCACTCTCTCTATCTTTTACCACTAAACCCTTCTCACAATGAATGGTAGCTCTCAGCCAGCCGGATAATTTAGGTACTCCTGTATATCCAAATAGTTGGTAATCTACTTGCCTTGCGACGATATTCTTACTTTCAATTTCAAATCTTGCAGAGTCCCCAAAAATAGAACCTGTAGGAACACTTAAATCTGTTATGGAAGGAATGAACTGTAATTTCAAATCCAAATTAAAAGTAGTAGATGCAGTTGTAGGATTAATATTATATAAGTAACACTCCAGGTACAACCAATGAAGCTTGATCTCCACAAACAGTGATTCCTTCAACATTGACACGCCATTGATTAAAAACTTAGGTTTATTGAGTAATTCTAAATCGTTTTCTTCTCCACATCTAAAAGTGCTAAAGCTCAACCAAACTGTGTCGCCGGGTAAAAAATATTTAATTGAACTCAAAGCCTTTTTCAATGGATAAGGAACAAAATTGGTACACAAAACTGAATCATCCCTTATCATTGTATCTGTAGATATGATACAATTAGAGCAATTAGAAATTATAGAGAAGGTCGAGTATGGGATTAATGTTAAATTTGTAACACTCTCAATATTTAAATATTTTAAATCTATCTTCAATGAATCAATTGCACTCACTCCAGGATTGGTGATAATATATTCCCAATGTAAAAAGGCAGTATCGTTAAGACAGCTTTCATCATTGGTAGGATTGGTTAAAGATGCAGGAGCTAACTCTACTTTTACTTGATGCAGTTCGGAGTTGATGACGCTGTATGATTTAATGTAATTATTTTGACAATCGCTACAAAAGATATTATCTATGGCAGGGGGAACATTACACCTCCAGTTGAAATTGACATTTCTCGTGCACGTATTATTTGTACAAATCGTATCACAATAAATACATAAACTATCAATAGCTAATTCTTCAAATATCAAGGTGTCATTTGAAAATAATGTAATTGGGATTTCGGTTCCCGATGTATATGCAATTGGAAAACCATTTATTCCGACTCTAAAATTAAGAGCAATGGGAGGTAAACTAGCACAATAATGGGAACTATCGTGAAAGAAGCGAACAAGAATATTAGCGGTGCCTGAATTTGTATTTTTATACATAAAAGTCATTTGTATTGTATCCAAATAATTTGCAAAAAACTGGAAGTGCCAATACTCACTAAATGTGGCTTAAAAACTACAAGCGATGCGGAGGTATCAACATTCCCACCAAATGAATAAATATGACTTAAAGAAACTGTCCAAATTTGAGATAAAGATAGCGTGCTAGTGGTATTTGATGTAGGTATGACCGAACAATCAATATAAATATGATAATAAAGAGTACAGATACCCGTACTATTAATGGTTACTGTCCACCTCCCGGTATTCGTATCCAAAACTTGATCACTGACGGGTACCGATGAACTATCTAAAGAAAAAAGTAACTGAGGATGGTAAATGGAATCAAGGCAACTATTTACAGTTGTATCATTAGAATTTAAAAGAGGCTCAATACTTAACCTATGTAAACTATCTGTTTGAAAAATAGCCACAAATTGATTCTCTAAGCATGCGCCAATGGTCCCATTTGCAGATAAATTTACCGGTATAGAATCGGCTCTAACATAAAACTGAAAAGAAACGAATAAAATAAGGAATAAAGCTTTTTTCATAGCGAAGCACTATTAAAGAGTTAACTTAAAACTATAGAATAGAATATACAAATATATGATTTTAATGGAATTCCCAAATGAAAACTCACGATTACTCAACCCCGCTTTCGGCTTGGTAGTGAGGTGGAACTATTTCTCATAGTTGGAAATATTCACCTGGCCGCCAGCCTCCAACCTTCAGCCGCCAGCAACCAGACTCCAGCTACCAGCTACCAGCTACTAGCGGACTGCCAACAGCCGGTAGCCGGAGGCCGGAAGCCGGAAGCCGGAGGCCGGTAGCCGCATCATCGCGACCTAAAGTTTCTTATGTTTAGTGAATATTATTATCGTAAAAAAAAAGTAATTTACGAATCACCTTTACTTGATCGCTCTCCTACGAAATGATCCTTCTCTTCTTTAAAAAGTACATTGAAAGTGGTTAAGCTGCCATAGATGCGGGTGAGGTATTGCTGAAGATTGATTTTATCTTCTTCACTTAACTTTTCACTGGCATTGATGCGCTGTTCCATCACGCGAAGGCGATCACGCAGCATGATGATTTTATTGAAGAAAACATCCATGGGGATTTCCTTCGGCTGCAGACCGGCATTGCCCGGCATGAGAATGACCTTGCCTCCCAACCAGCGATTACCAATGGGAACAGTCTCCTGTAAATCGCTATGCTTTTTGATGATATTGGTAAAGATCCGCTCCACTTCCGAAAAGCTGATGAGATCGGTATCCGGCTCCATGGCTTCCACGACCTCCAACGCATTGAATGTTTTTGAGACTTCCAAGCGGCCTTTCTCTGTAAAAACGACGGTGTAGGTCTTGGGTTTTACGTTGATGACCACACCTACCCCAAATTCAGGATGACGTACTCTTGATCCGATGCCTAGTTCTTCTGCGTTCATTTCGATTATCTTTGCCGGGTAAAGTTAAATGGTTTTCTGTTTCATTGTCCCGGAAATGCAATACGTAATGAACCGGTAAAACGTTGCGAAAATCAGATGTTCCTTGTTGCACTTGCAGAAGTCTCTGCGGAGAGATGAGGTAAAATTAAATTCATTCCCGGATTCCTTTAAGGTTTCCACATCATCATGGTATTAAACATTCATCCCAAGAATCCGGAGCCGCGGAAGATCGCCGAGCTCATCGCTATCCTGCAAAAAGGAGGGGTGGCCATTATTCCGACCGATACGATCTACGCGTTTGTCTGCGACCTGAATCAGTTCAAAGGCTTCGAAAAGATTTGTCGCATCAAAGGTGTCAAACCCGAGAAAGCCAATTTTTCGCTCCTCTGTGCCGATCTGAGTAACATCAGCGTCTATACGAAACCCTTCGACCGCGCCTTGTATAAATTGCTCAACAAAGCCCTTCCCGGACCCTATACTTTCATCCTCGAAGCCAGCAATGAAGTACCCTCCTTGTTCCGTTCCAAGAAGAAAACCATTGGTCTTCGTGTCCCTGATCATCCCATCGTGATGGCGCTCATTGAGCAATTGGGGCATCCCATGGTGTCCACTTCTCTCCATGATACCGATAGCTTCCTGGAGTATCCCAATGATCCTTATGAAATCGCATCGCAATGGGAAAATGTGGTGGATGTGGTGGTGGATGGTGGAATGGGGACGATCGTGCCCAGTACGATCATTGATTGCACAGGGGATGAGCCGGTGGTGAAGCGGGAAGGAGCAGGAGATGTGAATGTGCTCTAATTCCGGCGCATATCAATTTACGGTTATGCACATATTGCTTTTCGATACAATAATGTTTTTTATAGAACCTGCCTGCCGGCAGGCAGGCGCAGATCTCGTCACATTCTGCGCCGAGACAAGTGACGCTGATTTTTTAGGATTTTCGCGGATTAATAGGAACGAACTTTTTTAGGGATGGAGCGTATAAAAAGTCTGAAAAATAATTTTAAATGAATATTCTCATCATCGGCGGCGGTAATATGGGTATTACCTATGCCAAGGCGTTTATCAATTCGCACGTTGTTACCCGGAGTCAGTTGATGATTCTTGAAAAAACCATTGGAAAAACCGATGAGTTGAAGAGCCTCAATGTGGGGGAAGTGTATAATGAAGCGGGTGATTGCATCTCTAAAGCCGACCTCATCATCTTAGCCGTAAAGCCACAGGATTTTATGCAGCTTTCGGAGAGCATGGCGAAGGCGGTAAACAAGAACCAGGTCTTTCTCAGTATCATGGCCGGGGTGAAGATCAGCACGATTAAGAAGGCGTTGAATATAGACAAGGTGATTCGCTCGATGCCGAACCTTCCGGCGCAGATAGGGCAGGGGATGACCGCTTTTACGGCTACGGATGCCGTTACCCGTCATGAACAGGCCCTGGTGCAGAATCTTTTATCTACGACAGGTAAAACGCTGTATGTAGAGAAGGAAGATTTGCTGGATGCCGTTACCGCTGTTTCGGGATCGGGTCCTGCATATGTATATTATTTCATGGATGCGATGGTGAATACAGCGATGCAAATGGGATTTAATAAATCCGAAGCAGAGTTGCTGGTGATGCAGACTTTTTCAGGAGCGATGAGTCTCTATCAGCAATCCGAACTCAACTGCAAGGAATGGATCGAAAAAGTAGCTTCCAAAGGCGGTACTACCGAAGCCGCTCTCCGCTCATTTTCCGAAAACAAAATCGATGAACGTATCGGCGCAGGCGTTCAAAAAGCCCTCGACCGGGCAGTAGAACTCGGGAAGAGTTAGAACTTGAAGTTATTGTTCAAACCTTTCTTTTTTACCACTAAGCCACTAAGGACACTAAGAGACACTAAGAGTCAGGAGGTGGAAATTTTTTTTACTTCATTAAAAGCAATCTCAAAAAAGTCAATGAGTTCGTTGGCGGTCATGGTGATGGGGCTGCTGGTTTTAGCGCAGTGGTCGCCGGCTAAGCCGTGGATGTAGGCTCCGCAGAGTGCAGCTTTCATCGGGGATAATCCTTGTGCAAGCAATCCTGTTATCAATCCGGTGAGCACATCTCCTGAACCACCTTTCGCCATGCCGTTATTTCCGGTGGGATTGAAAAATAATTGTCCGTCGGGGCAGGAGAGGGCGCTGAATCGTCCTTTTAATAAGATGTAGCAGTTGAATTTTTTCGAGAACTCGATTTGTTTTTTTGTGCGTTCAAAGGGATCGGCAATTTTTCCGGCGAGGCGGGAGAATTCTCCGATATGCGGGGTGAGAATGGTTCCGGCAGGTAAGAAATGAAGCCAGGTTGGATTTTCTGCCAGTATGTTTAACGCATCTGCATCCAGCACCATCGGACAATCAAAATCCTGGAGCATGCGCTTGATTACATTGCCTGTTTGCTTGTCGATGCCTAAACCGGGTCCTGCACCAATAGCAACGTAAGTAGCCGGTTTAATAATGGTAGAGAGGAAAGTTTCTTCTTCGTCGGGAATGCACATCGCTTCTGGTAATGCTGATTGCAAGGGTGTCACACATTTTGCGGGGGTGCGTACCGTTACCAGTCCGGCTCCGCTTTTAAGACAGGCGCGTCCAGCTAAAATGGCGGCTCCGGCTTTTCCGTAACTACCTGCTAACAGCAAGGCATGTCCGAAAATACCCTTGTGTCCGAACAAAGGACGATAGGGCAGGAGGGAAGTGATGTCATTATTATCAGGAACAAAAGGCATAGGCGGGGACTCTAAAACTGCTTTTACGTCGAGACCAATATCCAGCAACTGCCATTCGCCGATTTGCTGTTCATATTCCGGATAAAAAAATACAGGGCGGGGAACCTGGAAGGTGAGGGTGGTGGTGGCTCGTACGACTGTCGATAAATCGTCGGTATGTTTATCTCCGTAAAGACCACTGGGAATATCAATGGCAACAACAGGATTTGCAGATGCGTTGATCGCCTGAATGATTTCAGCTGCCATACCGGACGGAGTTCTGTTCAATCCGGAACCGAAAAGGGCATCTACAATAACCGCCGTACCTTCGAGCGTGGGAATGTCTTCAGTAGTTTTAACGTCAACAGCAAGATCTTTTTAGTTCCGTAAGCCGTTGAAAATTTAGTTGAAAGTCGGCTGATGCCGTTCCAGTATCTTCAACGATATAAACCGAAACTGTTTTTCCACGTTGCCAGAGTATTCTCGCTATAGCCAGTCCATCTCCACCATTATTTCCCTTCCCGCAAAAGATGGCGAAGGAGATGCCGGGTTCGAAACTCTCCAGCAATCGTTCGGCACAGGCTTTCGCGGCTTTCTCCATCAAATCGTCTGAGGAAATTCCCTGCCGCTCGATGGTTTGTTTGTCGATGAGCCGGACTTGCTCGTTGGAGATAACCTTAATCAATGCTTTAAGGGTGCTATGAAAATGCCGGATAATTCAGGCGTGTTCTTCAATGTTTCCCCTTCTCCGTGAATGGTAAAAATTTCCTTCGCTTCACATTCTTTAATTGTACGTATCAGCGAAGGCCAATCCGCATGATCACTTACCGGAACAGAAAAATCATAACGCGCGGCTTTCTCTTCCCAGCCTGTAGCAAAAGCTCTGATGAAATGTTTGGCAGGACGGAAATTAAGCAGGGTTGCGGGCGAAACCAGATAGATGATATTCTTCTGATTTTTGAAGGCCTCCCTTTTATACGGCTCCCAGGGACCCAGCGAAAAGCCCATGCTCTCGTACACTTTATGATAAGCCACCATCTTGGAATGAATCATCACTCTGTACGATGGAAGATTATCGTTGATCAGGCGGGTGAGGCGTTGTGCTTTGCCGAGATTATAAGCCCCGATAAGCATATTGAGACCATCGTGTGTGTTAAGTGCAGCAATGATCTCAGCGGCCGGCGGATGCGTTTTGTCCTGCTGACCAAAGGTGACTTCTGTGATAAAGGTATCACATTTAACAATTTCAAAAGGCTCGCAGCTTTTATCTTCTTCTCGCTTATAATCGCCCGAGTACACGATAATTTTCCCGTCTTTCTCCCATCTCACTTGTGAAGATCCCAACATATGTCCGGCAGGGTGCAGACTCACTTTTATTCCTTCAATGGTAACTGTCTCACCAAAAGGCATTTCAAAAATTTTCTTTGCCGGGTAGGTAAACCGTTTACTGATCAGCGCCGCTGTACCGGCACTGCAATACACGTTTTCATGTCCTTCCACAGCGTGATCACCATGCGCATGACTGATAATAGCACAGCGTACCGGCTCCAGAGGATCGATATAAATTTCTGTCCCGGGAATACGATAGCCTTTGCTCAGTGCATCAAGAGGTAATTCCACTATTACTTTTTCTTCTTAAAATGTTATCAATTTCCAGCACCTGTGGGATGACCAGATTTTTATCGTCGTTTTCAACTACAAAGGAAGCATATTTTATCTTTTCTTCGGAAGACCATTGACGGGATAGGATCTCTTTTATTTCTACCTCACTGCGGCCGTCCCTGTTTTTCACTCTGGCTATCCTCAGCGGTTCAGGGGCATCTACCACAATGACCGCATCCAGTTCTTTATGGATACCTGTCTCCATCATAATAGCGGCTTCCAGCAGGGTGTAGGCGCTCTTGCTATGATCCATGAGCCAGTTGGTGTAATCTTTCATCACAGCAGGGTGGACAAGCTTATTCAACTCCAGAAGCAATTGCTCGTTATTAAATACCTGAGCGGCCAAATAGGACCTGTTCAGTGTTTCATCTTCTAAATACGCTTCAGTTCCGATGAGCACTCTTATATCATTCTTTAATGTATCATCCCGTTCCATGAGCATTTTCGCGGATTGGTCAGCATTGTAGACAGGGATTCCCAGCATCGAAAAGAGGTGACAGACAATACTCTTGCCTGATCCAATTCCACCTGTAACACCTGCCCTGATCATGATGATTTTATATTTTTTGCGAATCGCTTCACAGTAGTAGGTTCCCAGCGTATTTTACCGGCCCAATAGGGTTTTCTCTTTAAACGAACGATAACTTTATCACTATTGAGAGCAGAAGCCTCGGTAACGAAAGAGAATAATCCGGGCTTCGTGCCTGTAAACTTGCTTAGCGGAACCAGACAAGTAACTTTTACATAGTTGGGAATAAAGACTTTCGGAAGCGTACCTGTTATTGCTGATGATTGGCACTTCCAGGGTTATTTCTGTTCCCGGTTCAATAGGAATCAACAACCAGCTCTCTTTAGAGGAGAGATGATAATCACCACGAGGTAATTGCAATTTTAATTTCCTGAAGATGTCTTTATCTGCATTTTCGAAAACAATATTTTCAGTATAAATATCTTTCATCTCCTCCGGAATAGGTGTTGATGAAAAGAGGAATACACTGTCAGGATAAAAAACAAAGGGACCGGATTCCAGGAAGGAGGGTTTAAATTTCAAGCGGAAATTTCCTTTTACCGCCACTTTCTTAGAGAAGGATTTATTACACGACAGAAACAATTGTTTGGGGTGGATGCGCGTGATCTCTATTTCCTTTCCGAACTCCCGCATCAGGGGCCAGACTGCATCCATGGAAGACATGACAGTATCCGTGGAGAAATTGGAATTTTCGAGCGGTCTGATTTTATAGCGTCTGCTCACCTTCACGAACTCCATCAATGTAAATCCTCTGGCCTTTACATCAATTTCCAAAAACTCAGGTATCTGCGACGTTGCTCTGTCTCTGAATTTCAGATCATAGCTGACCGGTATGCGCACGGTCGTAGCATGACTGTTGTTCAGAGAATTCAACACCCAGATGCAGGTTGCCAGAACAAAGCAAATCAGGAAAGTAACCGACGATTTGTTGCCTCTGCCAAAAGAGAATATGTTTTTTAACGCTGACACTTTGGGACTAAGTTACCGAAAGTGTATTAAAGAAAACGCTTCACTTATTTTTTTACTTCCTCCGGGGCTGAATATTGCTTGGTAGCGTCGGCTGAAATGGCGGTCTTTTCAATTTTCACTTTCACATTTTGATCAATTTCGAGTGTAAAAGTTTTGTCCTGAACTTCCAGAATTTTACCGTGTACTCCACCGATAGTCACCACCTTATCACCTTTCTTAATACTCTCTTTAAAGGTTTTTTCGAGCTTGGCTTTCTTCATCTGAGGACGAATCATGAAAAAGTAAAAAACAACGATGATCATAAGGATCATCACCATTTGTTGCATGGCACCTCCGCCGGCTGCCTGTAGTAGAATAGATAAATTACTCATTTTTATGGGTTTTATGGGCTATAAATAGATTTGGTTGTCTTGTTAAAAGTACTCTGGTGACTCTTATTGAGCCTCCTTAATATTCTTCTGAATGACTTCACCACTGATGGTGAGCACTTTTGTAGTGGGTTGGGTATTGGCCAAAATGGTAATATCCTTCACAATCTGTCCCGCCATGCCGGCACTTCTGAAGGTCACTTTTATATTTCCTTCATCACCGGGCTTTACCGGATCCTGGGTATATTCTGGAGTGGTACAACCACAAGAACCCTTTACCTGCGAAATGATTAAGTCTGCATTGCCGGTATTTTTAAACTTGAACTCATATTTCACTTCATCGCCGGAGTTGATCGTCCCAAAATCATAATTGGTCATTTCAAAGCTGAATGCAGGAAGCGGATTTTCACCTTGTTCCCCACTGGCGGATGCCGGATTATTGACGATGTCCGGTGATACCCTCATTTCTCCGTTTTTCTTTTCTTTTTCGGGATTAGAACAGGCGCTCAGGAGGAAGCAGCAGGCCACTATTAACAGAAATATTTTTTCATCTTTCTTCGACTTATTCTACAAGTCCCCGACCTGTTTTTTGAATTTTCCCCTGGGTTTTTAATTCAATCACCAATTTATCAATCACACCATTGATGAAGGACTTACTATTTGGGGTACTGTAATCTTTAGAGATGTCGATGTATTCATTGATGCTCACCTTTACCGGAATGGTAGAGAGGTTCAGGATTTCGCAGAGCGCCATTTTCATCAGGATAATATCTACGAGTGCAATCCTGTCGGCATCCCAGTTCTTAGTTTTATCCGCTATCAGTTGTTGAAAGTAAGCGTCGTCGCGAATGGTTTTCTGAATTAATTCCTGCATGAACTTAGTGTCGTCTTCCTGATCTTTAAACAGGGGCAACAATTGGAAACTACTTGCACCCTTAGCGCTCTCATACGTTTTTACTACCATCGACTCCACCAGATCCAGACTTTCTGCCCAGTAAATATTTTTTTCTTCCAGGAGATGGGAAATAAAATCCGTAGTACTGAAGAGTTCTTTGAACAACCATTTCAGGAATTTACTTTCCTGTTCTGCAGTATGGGTGTCGGAAACAATAAACTCCTGATAAGCATCCTGCTGGCGGAGATGAAAAAAAGCCTTCTTCACGATGTCAATATCATTCTGCCAGCTGATTTTTCTTTTCTTTACTTCATCAGTCAGCTGCTTGTTCTCTTCAATCCATTGAAGGAAACCAATACTTTTTAATGTAGATGCCGCTGTTTTCCGTTTACCGGTCACCATCGAAGCAGGCATATCTTCATAGTACATGTACTCCTGATAGGCGAGTTCGTTAAAAAATTGCAGGATGGTGAGGTAGAGTTCGAAAATTTTCTCGGTTCCATTCAATAATTCCAGTTCGGATCGACGGATGTCTTTCTGTTCGGATTGATAAAAGGCATATAATGCCTGCATGACGCGTATGCGCAGATGCCTTCTACTTAACATGGAATACAAGAACGGTGTTTTATATTTTATAAAGGAAGAATCAATAATTGCAATTACATACTGGATTTTACTTTGCTGATATCAGCAATTCTCTTCTCTGCTAACATGATGGCGGAAGCTTGTGGATAAGAGTTTTCTGCTTTAGCCTTTTTTAATATTTCCAGCGTGACCGCGTAGATATGTTCTGTTTGTGTGAGCGCTCTCTGACGATTGTAGCCAATTAACTCGGAGTACACATTGATGAGTCCACCGGCATTAATAAGAAAGTCGGGAGCGTAAATAATTCCCTTATCCATTAACATCGGACCATGTACCGTTTCTTCAGCCAGCTGATTGTTGGCAGCTCCGGCGATGATTTGACAATGCAGCCGGTTAATGTTTTCTGTATTCAAAGTGGCACCCAATGCACATGGAGCATAAATATCCATGTCCATATCATACACCTCTTCCGGTTTGATGACTACCGCACCATATTCTGTTGATACCTTTTTTAATTGTTCATCGTTGATGTCAGTGATGTAAACAACAGCATTCTCTTTTTTGAGATTTTTTACCAGATTTTCTCCGACATGACCTACACCCTGAACTACTACTTTTTTACCACTCAGATTATCATTCCCCCAGGCAAATTGCGCAGCAGCTTTCATTCCCATGTATACACCATAAGCGGTAACCGGAGAAGGATCTCCGCCACCACCCATCGACTCCGGCAAACCGGTTACGTGCTTTGTTTCCATCGCTACGTATTCCATATCCTTGGTACTGGTACCTACATCTTCAGCAGTAATATATTTTCCGCTCAGATTTTTAATGAACCTTCCGAATTTTCTAAAAAGTACTTCTGATTTATCTTTTTACTGTCACCAATAATGACAGCTTTTCCTCCTCCCAAATTTAAACCGGAGATGGCTGCTTTATAAGTCATTCCTCGGGATAAACGGAGCACATCATTCAACGCTTCTGATTCTGATTTGTACATCCACATACGGGTACCACCTAAGGCAGGACCCAGTACTGTATTGTGAATGGCAATGATGGCTTTCAGACCTGTTTCAGGATCATGACAAAATACAACCTGCTCATGATGACTGGCAGCGATGTTTTCGAAAATATTGGTGTTAATGGCAGCTACTTCTGGCTTTTTATCTTTCACTTCGATCATGAAACTTGGGCTTTCTGTTGTGTCGGCAAAGTTAGGCTTTTTATGTCTTCAAGAGCAAAATAAATGAAGCAGGAGCAAAGGGCGCTCAGCTATCGAATTTCTATCTTTACCCTTTGATCATCAAAACAGTTGACTGTACTCTCTTTGATATTGAAAATCAGAACTTAACCTCTTGAAAGAGCTTCTCCCACTCAATAAATTCTTCTATAAGTATCGTCTGCATTTCTTAAGTGGGATAGTGTTTGTGACGATTTCTAACCTTTTCGGCATTTTTCCTGCACAATTGACCCGAAACGCACTGGATCTGGTTGCAGCTAATATCGATAGCTATCGCCTTTTTCAAGGGTTTGACCATCAACAGGAGATTTATAATTTGCTGATATATAATGTTTTGATTTTTGGAGTGTTGGTATTGTCGATGGCATTAATGAAAGGTGTTTTTATGTTTTTAATGCGGCAAACTATTATTGTGATGTCGCGCCATATAGAATATGACTTAAAAAACGAGGTATATGCGCAGTATCAGCGCCTCGGAATGAATTTTTACAATCGCAACAGCACGGGTGATTTGATGAACCGGATCAGTGAAGATGTCGGTCGGGTGCGGATGTATGTAGGACCGGCAATAATGTATTCGATAAATATGCTGGTCATGTTTATCCTGGTGATATGGGCTATGTATTCTGTTAATCCCCGACTGGCGACATTCGTTTTATTGCCCTTGCCGGTGATGACCTATCTGGTTTATTTTGTTCACAATCGCATCAATAAACGTAGCGAAGAAGTTCAGGAACAACTTTCTACTTTATCCACTTTTGTTCAGGAAACTTTTTTCGGGAATACGTTTGATAAAGGCTTACGTTAGAGAAGCGGACTATCTTAATTTTTATAAAAAGCAAACAGAAGCTTATTCCACGCGATCGATGGAATTGGTGAAAGTGAATGCCTTATTTATGCCGACACTTTTAATGCTGGTAGGTTTGAGTACGATCCTGACGATCTATCTGGGAAGTATTGAAGTCATTAATGGCCGGTTGAGTCTGGGAAATATTGCGGAGTTCGTTATTTATGTAAACATGCTGACCTGGCCCGTAGCTTCATTGGGATGGGTGATTACGATAGTGCAACGTGCAGCCGCATCTCAAAAGAGGATCTCTGAATTTTTAAAAGAAGTACCTGATATTGTTTCAGGAGCTGAGCCTTGCGATACGATAAAAGGCCACTATGAATTTGTTAATGTTTCATTGGGATATGAAGCGAACCGACCACTGGTTTTGAAAGAGGTAAGTTTTAAAATTCCAGCCGGTTCTTCGTTGGGAATTGTTGGAAGAACAGGTTCCGGTAAGTCATCTCTTGTTAACTTATTGTTGCGGTTAGCCGATCCGGTAGAGGGTACTATTTTGTTAGATGGAAAAAATTTGAAAACCTATCAGACCGATAGTTATCGTCAACATATTGGACTGGTTCCTCAGGATGTTTTTTTATTTTCCGATACCATTTCGGCGAATATCGGTTTTGGAATTCCAGGAAAAGAGGTCACCGATGCATTAATAGAACAGGCTGCCCGCAATGCGGAAGTCTATTCGAACATCATGGAGTTTCCCGATAAATTCAATACCCGAATCGGTGAAAGAGGAATCACATTATCCGGTGGGCAAAAGCAAAGGGTCTCCATTGCCAGGGCGATCATCAGAAATCCGGATGTTTTGATTTTTGACGATTGTTTATCGGCTGTTGATACCATTACAGAGGAGAAAATTTTAAAGAATTTGACCGAAGTCATGAAGAATAAAACTACTGTTTTTGTTAGTCATCGCGTCGCCACCGTTAAATTTTGCAACAAGATCATTGTGTTGGATGAAGGGCGGCTGGTGGAAGAAGGTACGCATGAGGAATTATTACAGCGGGATGGAATGTATCGGCAAATGTTTGAAAAACAGCTGATGGAAAACCCGGAACCTGATCTTTCATAGGTCATGCATTTGTTCAATCCTCTAATAACCTGATTTCGGAATAAATAATTTCATTTTTTTTGGATTTGGCTTTTTAGTTCAAATTTTTTTCTTAATCTTGCTTCGCTTATCAAACATTACACTATGACCGAATTTGACAACCCGCACAGTCGTGAAGCACACTTCTCCAAACGTGTCAGGGCAGGTAAAAGGACTTATTACTTCGATGTAAAAGCTACCAGGGGGAATGACTATTATCTGACCATTACAGAGAGTAAAAGAATACCCGGTGAAAACGAAGATCGTCCGATTTACGAGAAACATAAATTGTTTCTTTACAAAGAAGACTTTGATAAATTTAGCGACGGATTTCATGAGGCGCTGGATTTCATGCGTCAAAAAAGAGTTGGTGAAGAAACGACCTATGCCTCCGTTAATCAGGAGATGACTCCTGAGAACACGGGTTATTCTAATTTGGACTTTGATGACCTGGGAAAATAACGAGACCGTTTAAAACTTAAAAAAGCCTTCCTGTACAGGGAGGCTTTTTTATTGGAGTAATGCAGATGATTATTTACAAAGTCTTTCCAACTCTGTATTGATCAACACCAGTAATGATACCAGATGATTTTCGAGGATGGGAAAATTGGCGGAGGCTTCTTCAAAGGATTCTTCATCCCGCAACTTTTCGGTGAAGGTACTGAAGTCCGCCGCGAATCCGCTCTCCATCATAAGTTTTACAGGACTCTTTAATTTATGAGCAGCATGAAATGATTTTTCACTGTTGCCTTCTGCGATACCTGTCCGAATGGTCTCAATCATCTCCGGCAATTGCTGACTCAACATTTTCAAAAACTGAAGTACATCCCCGGCATTATGATTAAAGATAGCATGTAATTTTTCAATACCAATAACATCGTCCGACGAAAACTCATCGACGATAATTCGCTTTTTCACATTGATATTTTTATTCAGAATATCCAGCAGATCCTGTGGACTATAAGGCTTTGTCAGATAATCATCAATGCCGGCAGCTTCTGCTTTTTCCCGGTCTTCGTCAGAGGCATTTGCAGTAAGAGCAATCACCGTCAATCGGTTTTTTCCTGCACCTAATGCGCGAATGGAATGACAGAGTTCATAACCCGTCATACCCGGCATCTCCACATCCGTTAAAACAACATCATACTCCTTGTTATTGATTTTCTCCAAAGCAATGTTCCCATTTCCGGCAAGATCAACTTGTGTTACGCCGAGGTTGTTCAAAATGCGTTTCCCTAAAAATTGGTTTACTTTATTATCATCCACCAACAATACCTTTAAGGCATGGTCCAGCATTCGCTTTTCCTGATCGTGTCGTTCATCGCCTTGTGAAATGATCATTGGTAGTGGTCTGTTAATTGGATAAATTATCGGATAAGAGTTACTGTACCTATCATTTTCTTTTTCACTTTGATTCCATCTTCATCCAGTCCCTCGTAATTCACGCGGAAAACATAGACTCCAATCGGTGAATCCTGTCCATCGTAGGTTCCATCCCATCCCTCGGTGGGATTTTCTGAATAAAAAATAATCTGTCCTCTGCGATTGATGACTCTGAAATTATAGAGCAAAACATTGTTCACATAGGGGCGGAATATATCATTGAGTCCATCATCATCCGGCGTAAATGCATTAGGGACAAAAACAGTAGGCTCGCAAATTTCCTGCACCTCTAAAGTGGCGGTCCTTCTACAGCCATTCGCTCTGTTGACAGTAACCGAATAGATGCCGGGAACTAAAACCGTAATTTCTCTTGATGTTTCTAATGTAGGTTGCCAGAGATAAGAAATACCCGCACCACCATCTAAGGTCAATGAATCATTGTAGAAGAAGCAGTAGGAGGAATCTTCACCCAATGTTAGAAATGGATTTTCCAGGAATGCGGGAATCACCACAGAATCTTCCGTCGAGCATCCTAAATTATCAACCAGTACACTGTAGGTGCCTGTATCCGTTACAGCAATAATAGATGAAGTATCACCAGTTGACCAGGTATAGAGTAAACCATCCGGTGCTGTGGCATCAAGAAATATAGTATCTCCTTCGCAGAGTAAGGTATCAGGTCCGAGATTTACAATAGGTGGATTTACAATTAAGATGCGCACACTGTCTGTTTTAAAATCGGTATTCAGATAATAAGTTACGGGGGCGTTAGGTGTAATAATGGTATCTACGCTGAGTGCCACGGTGTCATTCGGAAAATCAGAACTGCTCCACCAGAAGGGAACATTGGAGTTCGCGCTCAGTACAGTTGTTTGTCCCGGACATATTACAGTATCGCCTTCAATTTCTACGGTAACATTCACAGGAGTCACAGATACATCATCGATATAATAATACGCATGATCATTCATTGCTGTACATCCGGCGGTCGTCGTTCCATAGTCGGTTTTAAATAATTGCGGATCATTATCATTTCTAAAAATTCCGATGGTGATGTAATTTTCACCACCAAAAGCCTGATAGACTCCGGTTACTTTGGTCCAGCCTGCTGTATCGGTAACTTGTGCCAATGCTTCCAACTGCGGCACGAAATTGATAACACCGGTTCCGGGCTGAATGGGAATATTGTTCGAGAGTAGCGCCCCGATGCGATTGCAAGCGAAGCGGGAACTATCCGCACGCTGAAGATAAAATTCTATTCGATAAATATCGCCGTTGTTTAAAGGAATCACCAGTGGAGCAGTGATGTATTCCCGCTGATTATTGATCAGGTCAAACTGTAAACCCATGTAATGATTCTGTCCGGTTCTTTCATCACAAAATCCCCCGGCATTGTAAGGAATGTCGACATTGTCACATGGCAGTAGGGGAAGACTCACCTGATTTCTTCCGTATAAATCAGGAGTGCCATTGATGCCATCCCAGGGCTGCGCGAGATTCCATTGTCCTGCAGAGGAGGGGGACGCTAACGTAGTTTCGAATCCCGGATTAGGAACAAGATTCTGCGCATTGCTCTGATGAACGATCAGCAACAGGAGCCCTACGTAAAATCGCAGCATTATTTTTATTCTCATTTTAATATTGAAATATCCACCAGTTCAATTCTTCGTTCAAGAGCAGCTTCTTTACTATAAACTGATTTCGATAAATCATTCAGATTATCGCTAATTCCTGTTGGAGATTGCTCCTCCCCGGCGGGAATGAATACTATTTCGAGTTTATTTGTTTGTAATAAGGTATTCATCAGACCATCCTTCCACGATTTCCAGTAATTCATCAGGCTCTCGATTCGTCTGGAGGACAAAATTAGGTTATATCGCCGTTCAGCCAAAGGACTTGCGCTCCCCTGTATGGTTATTTTTACACCTGCAGTTTGTGAATTCAGGGTCTCATAAAGTTGTTCAGTAAAGGCTTCTAGTCTATTGTAATTCGCCGACACTGAATCGCTGAAGAAGCCTGTAATCAAACCTTTAAGGGAATCGTTTTTCTGTTTTGCAGTGTACTCTGAAGTTCTCAGCAGGTAATTTTCTGCCAGAACATCGTAGCGTTTGTCTGTCGTCTTCAACATACTGCGCGGATCGGGATGGTCATTGTCAAAGTAAAGCCGAAGCGGGAAATTCAATTTGATCTTGTCGATTTTCTGCTGAATATTGAGTTGGGCAAATTCTTTAGCATTCACCGGAGCATGACCACTGATCTCCTTCTGATCTGAAATTACAGTAAGAACTGTATCTGTTTTAATCGTCACTGGTTGTAAACGGAAGATATCATAACAACAGGATGATCCATTGAGTCGGATAGCAGGAGGACGGTTGGAAACTAAATACTGCTGAACTTTCTCGCCATAACTTCGTGAATAATATAAATCATTGTACCCACTGTTAAATGGAGGGGGTAAACCTCTTGCTTTAGTAGTGTTTCGGTTACTGAAAGATATGGAATACAAGTCCAATGCTCCTAGACCTTCCTCTTTCTCGGTGCTGAAATAAAGACTATCCAGTTCTACATCATAAAAGGGAGACCATTCATCATTGGGAGAATTTATTTCCTTACCGACATTGCCGGGACTTTCATATTGTCCGTTGGCTTTTCTCTTGCTCCACCATATATCCATACCGCCTTCTCCGCCACTTTTATTACTTGAAAACAAAAGCAGGTGACCTTCCGATTTATTAGTGGTGATACACGGTTGTGTAGAAGTTTTACCGGGAGGATTTATTTGACCATTCAGTTTGATGGCATCTTGCCACATCCCATTTAGAAATTGCGATTCGTAGAGGGAACAAATCAATTTCCCATGCTCATCATAGAGGCATCGTGTAAACACCATTATTTTCTCATCCGGACTAACAGAAGCATTGGCCTTGTTGAAAGCAGCCTGATTGATACTTTCATTTAAAGTTTTTGATTTAGGGAGCAATGCCTGATTAGTCGGAACGGAGGAGATTCGGGAAGTGGCGACTTTTTGATTGTTCTCAAAGAGGAAGAAGCGAAGCGAAGAATAGAAGAGTACGGAATCTCCCACGGGAGCAGGTGCAAAATCAGAGTACGCCGTATTGATATCTCCGGCCAGAGGGAAGAGTTCAAATGCAACACTATCATGGTACAACTGTTCTGCTTTTTTATAATCTGATTTAAGTTGTTGCCATTTCTTTTCATTGGAAGGGTCATTCGTTGTTAAAGCATCGAAGCATTTATCGGCAGCAGCAAAATCTCCGAGACGTTTATAAAGATCTGCAGAAGCGAGGAGAGCTGTCTTCGTTTCCTCCGGATCCTTGCTTTTACCCAGACATCGTTGATACCAGGTCAAGGCCTCCTTATAATTATGCAGCATTTTTTCGGCAGAAGCGATATGTAAATACACTTCTGCATCTTCACTATATTCCAGTGCAAGACGATAATTACTCAATGCGCAAAAAGGATCGTTGCGGTTTAAGCATTCATCGCCTGCTTTTAAATATGCAGTTTTTGATTGTGCACGGGCATTACTTCCATACAGAATAAAGGCAAGGAAAGCGAGCGTATATAGTGTTCCTTTGACCATCAGTAAACCGGACAGATTACACTTCGTTGAACAATGGCTTTAATTTTCCGCGACATATACACAATACTTATTTCCGGACCACCACGGCTGCGGCTTACCGTCTTAAGGGGAGATGTGTTGATGTCATAAGAGAATCCAAGTCGGAATTTACCCATATACAATGCGACCGAGGGAATGAGCGCATCCTTCCACCGATGATGAATTCCAAAACCGATAGCATAGGTTTGTTGCTTCTCCTGCTGAAGATTTACTTTTAACTCCGCACCAAAATTGAATTCACGAAATTCTTCCTGCAACATATAAATAGCACCCGGCAAGAGGAGCATTGACTCATTTAATTTCAATTGTCCTCCGGTATTGATTTGCCATAAAACAGGACGGCGTACTGCTTCCGTAAAGAAACCCTGATCCGGTCGGTTAATATGTGTGGCAGAGAATCCGGCTTGCCAGAGTGAATTTTCCTGCTGCATATCCCAACCCAACCCGAATCCCATATCGGCCCAGGAGCTGCTATTGCTGTTGAAGGTTTCGCCGTTTGGTGCAAGCGGATTAAAGACATCACCATCAAACTGCTCATCAAAGGTAAGTTTATTAAAATCGATCGTTCGCTGACTAAAGCCTCCCATGAATCCTCCTCTGAAAAAATGAACAGAATCAGTATTCAACGGAATACGGTAAGCGATGAAGAGGCGAACATCCAGTGATCGAAGTTGTCCGTCGCCGGCTTCATCGTGATGAACTAAAAGACCAACACCAAATCCTTTAAACTTCTCCTTTATCGCTGCAACTTTACCATCAGCAGCAATTGAAAATGTTTTATAGGGGACAGTGATGGATGACCATTGGCGTTTATGATGTCCTGTAATTCGGAGATCCGCCGGAAACATTCCTGCATCGGCCGGGTTTACCTGTAATGCCGATTGAGCGAATTGCGAATAATGAATATCCTGTCCATGCAGCACCGTATGGAGCAACAGGAGTAAAACAACAGGTATATAGTGCAAGGGTCTCACGTTATCGGATTACCGTAATATTTCCTTTTTTTCTGAATTCTGCTTTGTTGAAGCAAGTGGTCTCCACATAGTATACATAAACATCAGGAGGAACTAATTTCCCTTTGTAAAATCCGTTCCATCCATTCCGCTGATCTCTTGTTTCGAAAACTTTTTCTCCCCAGCGATCATAGATGGCGAGATAGAGTGTTTCAATGGTATTCCCTCTCACAATGAATTCATCGTTCTTCTGATCTCCGTTAGGGGAGAAGGCACTCGGAATATATATTTCAGGTTCATCGCAGAGTACATTCTTCACTTGAATGATCAAGGTGTCGGTCACTGAACATCCGTTCGGGTCTGTAGCGATTACGATGTAGGTAGTATTTTCAGGAGGTGTTGCAACGGGATCTGAAGAGCTGCTGTTGTTGAGAGAAGAAGAAGGTGTCCAGCTATACGTGAATCCCGTTGACGAAGGGTTCGCATGAAGTCCGGTGCTTTGTCCGCTGTAGAGTAAATTAGTATCAGCCGTTGCCGCAATGATCGGAAAGGAATCCACATAATTTACGGTGACGCTATCCGTAGAAGTGCATCCTAATCCATCAGAAATTAATACTGCATAAGTTCCCTGACATAATCCTGTAGCAATGGCCCCGGTTTGGTTTTGAGGATCATTCCATTGATAGGAATAGTTGCCATTTCCTCCTGCAGGAAATGCTGTTGCAGTTCCGCCACAAATCTGATTGCAATAATCGGGAGTGGAGTTCATGGATAGTGAGAGTGGCAAAGGCTCAGTGATTTGAATGGTGTCAATGGAAGTACACCCTCTGGCATCCGTTACACGAACAATATATTGACCGGCACAGAGGCTATCAGCAGTTGATGTAGTTTGATTGAGCGGGTCATTCCACTGAAAAGTATAGGGCGAAAGTCCGTGAAGCGCTTGCACCTGTGCCAGACCGTTACATTCCGTATGACATCTAGCAGCAAGATTTTGTTGTGTTTGAATATCCAACAGCGGAGGAATGTTCAACTGCTTTATCACCGTATCCTTACATCCTCTGGCAGATGTGGCAATGAGAATGGCCAGATAATTTCCGGCAGCTGCATACTGATGTACCGGATCTTCGTGTGAAGAAGTTGTATTGTCACCAAATCTCCAGTTCCTGATTGTGGTAACACCGCTGATGGAATTTGAGGTATCATTGAAGGAAACTATATTGCTGCAGGTGTCGAGACTAAATGAATAATCTGCTACATAAGGTGGAAGCACGGTGACTGTCCCCGTGGTGGTATCCGTACAACCCGGATCTACATTCGAATAAGCGATCAACGTGACGTTATATACTCCGGTATCGGGATAGGTGAACACGGGTGAGAAGATGTTGGACGTATCGTTAGTTTGTCCGGTTACGCCGAAGTCCCAATGATAAGAACCTGCATTGAAACTGAAATTTTGAAAGGTCACCGTATTACTTCCGCAACTGATCAACGGATTTTGCAAAGCAGCCACAACGAGTGAAGGACAGGGGACCACGTTGAGTTGAAAATCTCTTCTGGTATAACCCACGAGAATTCCACCGCGAAATTCTTTAGCACGAATGCCAATTACAAATTGCCCGATGGTAGTGGGAAAGCAAGTCAGTTCCCCTGTAACCGGATCAATAGCTAACGGTGGTGTACCTCCTAACATATCTGCCTGAGAGTAGGGGGGCTGGAAGGTGACCGTCTGGTAGGGAGGAGCCAGTGGCGGTTGTGGCATCGGATCGGGAATGGTACCTCCGTTGAGTGGAGTAATTAATTCATAGACGATGGAGTCGCCTTCAAAGTCAGAGGCAGAATGATCAAAGACAAAAGGAATTCCGGCACAGATGAAAGGAGGAGGCCAGAGATTGAAAACAGGATTACTATTTTGTGAGAAGGTATTGGTCCCGGCAATCCATGCTTCATAGGTAGCGCCTATCGCATCCGGTGTAACTAAATTCAGTATAGTTATATTGCGACAACAGCGTTGATAAGAGAGGATGTAACCATTGGCAGAAGGGGGGAGAATTACTGTATCTGAGTACACGGTACGCTCATAGCAAATATTGGTAGGGGGAATAAAGCAGGGTGAATTGATGGTGGGAGGAACAGTATCCAGATCAATAAAATTAAATTGCTTCTCTCGGATAAAATTATAAGTGAGTGCATTGAAGATACCCACTGAAGCGGGATTATCAAAAGGAGGTACACCATTGAAACAATCGCGGTAAACGGTCAGATTGATTTGGTAAACATTGTTGCCCAAATAGCGATAATTGAGTTCTCCTCCAACAATATGAGTTGCTGTAGACACTTGTGACAGGAGCATGTTGATGGAAAAAAACAGCAATATCAGTTTATGGAAGAAGGGCGAAAACATTACTCAATAATACGCATTTCAGGCGGGAATAATGTAGAGAAAAGTAAAAAAACTATCAACGAAACGATGTTGGTTATTATTACCTGATTTTCACCTTTAATAGTTCCGTTTCTTCCAAACTGGCAACAATAAGATCTCCCTTACTGACCGGACCTACTCCCGCAGGAGTTCCGGTAAAGATCAGATCGCCGATTTTCAACGTGAAATAGGAGGAAACGAAGGCGATGATTTTATCAACCGGAAAAATCATGTCTGCGGTATGGCCTGTTTGTTTGATTTCACCATTCAAGGTCATGCTGAAATGTAAATCCTGCACCGGTTTGCCAATTTCATCCAGCGGAATAAATTTTCCGAGTGGAGCCGAACTGTCAAATCCTTTGGCTAACTCCCATGGTAATCCTTTGATTTCAGTTTCTGCTGCAAATCCTCGCGGTAAAATCGATACCCAGACTAACAGCATCGTAGTAACGATGTGCGAATTTTTCTTCAATATTTTTTCCCCACTTTGGAAATACGGATGACGAGCTCCGTTTCATAGTGTACATCCTGTGAAAAAGAAGGGTAGAAGAAGGGCTGACGGTTGGGAATGAGCGCAGTTTCCGGCTTAAGGAAGATGACAGGTTCTTCTTCCACAGCATTGTTGAGTTCTTTCGCATGCGCGGCGTAATTGCGTCCTACACAGATGATTTTCATGAGGGTTTAGCTGAAGTCTTCCTTCTGTAATTCGTTAAAATATTTAGTTTTATTCAGGTAATAGGCTTTGGCAATGCTTTTATGATAGATGCCTTTAGAAGCATGCTTCACGACATGTTTTTGTTGACGCATGCGTTTCGGAAATGAGGTGATGACCATGTAATAAAAAGAGAAATGTGCTTTTAACACGGCAAAGGTATCTTTATAATCGCCTTCAAAAAGAAATTTTATTCCGGCTGCTCCATCGAGAAAGAGACGAATCGGTATCAGCCAAATAAGTTGATGTCCGGGTAGATTTTTAAAGAGCATCATCAGGTTATTACGGAAATTATAATAGGTCTTGCGGGGATTACTTTTCGGCAAAGTACCACCCCCACATGATAGACCAGGCTTTGCGGAATGACATAGATTTCATTCCGGTATGCTGAATTCTCCAGCATAAATCAATTTCTTCCATATGTGCAAAGAAGGAATCATCAAAACCACCTTGTTGAAGATATACGTTTGAGCGAATAAACAGACAAGCACCGGTTGCCCAAAACACAGGTTGAGCATCGTCATATTGCCCATGATCTTCTTCAAGTGTATTGTAAATTCTTCCTCTGCAAAAGGGGTAACCGAGGAAATCTATATACCCGCCTGCAGCGCCCGCGTGCTCAAACATGTTACGATCGGAATAGGATCGGATTTTTGGCTGACAGGCCGCGGTATTTGGATGTGTATCCATAAACGAAAGCAAGGGCTGCAACCATCCTTCCGTGACTTCCACATCCGAATTTAACAGCACAAAAAACTCATCTTTCAGATTTTTTAATGCCACATTATAACCTCCGGTGAAGCCATAATTTTTATCGTTTCTGATAATTTCAACTTCAGGAAAATTTTTCAAGAAAAGAAATGGAATCGTCGGTCGATGCGTTGTCCGCCACCACAACTCTGGCCAAATCATTACTGAAACGTATCACCTCCGGCAGGAATTTTTCCAGGAAATGCTTTCCGTTCCAGTTCAGAATGACAATGGCAACTCTTTTCATCAGTGGCTTTTAATAAAGAAGGCCGGTTTTTTTCCGGCCTTGCAAAACTATGATCTTTATTCGGAGTCCCTAGCGGGGATTCTGATATAATTGTTCAAATTGATTGCCATACATATTTCTGGCCTTGGTTTTATCCACATCATTCAGGGTTTCTGTACGACGTTTTAAGATGACCATCCATTGCGACTCAAATACTTCGCCGCGGGCATCGCTATGCAATAAGCTGAAATCATTGCCCCCAATCTCCGGACAATAAAAAACAAATTTGCGATTACTCTGATTGCTCAAGGTATAATATTGCCAGATTTCATACGGATAAGTGCTGGGTTCATTGTAGGCTTTTGAAATTTGATTCGGGGCTCCATATTTTAAATAGACGCGTCCGCGTTCCGTCATATAACCCTTCTTTTTACCTACAGTATAGGTTTGATTGACCTTACGAACTTCTTCTTTATAATTCAGCCAGGCCAATTCCGGATTCTGCATATTGCGCTTCTGCCAGAAATCGTAAAAATACTGTTGCATTAATTTGCTATCCGCCATCTCCAATTGATTGATCGCAAATGTATTTTCTTTGGGACTGCTGATGGGGAAGAGGCAGCGAATAAATTCTGCTAATGAATCTCTATTGGAAATTTGCGCGGCGAAGGTGTTGGAAACATCTAATTTCATATAATTCATATCACCGGCATCAGCAGTGATCGCGATGGGCTTACTGCGCTGGAAAAAACATTCTTTCGATGCCAGGAGATTATTGTCTTTGTCGCGGATACTTACCAGAAGATTGTAATTGCCTGAGGGAAGATCGGTGATATCAAATTCGCTGAGGAGGATGCCTACCTCTTTTGGTTTTTGACGTGTAAAATTAGAGTTGGCTTCAACGATGCGATGACTTTCAAAATTTATAATCTGATAAGTAAGTAAAAAATCAGTATTGCCCAATACCGATTGGGTATGATAATACTCGCAATAAAATTTAAGATGATTACTTTCTTGCCCGTAAAAATTATCGACCAATGGAATGAGTTCGTAGCCATTCTTTACCAGAGGACTTACGGCTTCGGAAGGCTTATACGCTGAAAGCAATTCGATGTCAGAAATCGAAATAACATTCGGATAGAAATTAATGATCACTTCTTGTCGAACGACATTTGGTTTATTTCCCGGATTGTTTTTATCACGTATGCTCAATTCCATTTGGTAAGTCCCATTGGGCAGTGAAATGCGGTGCAGGTCTGTAAAATCACTCACTGCCGCCAGGGTATCTGCAGTTTCCGGCCCGAGTAGATTGAATTTATCGAAATACCGAATACTGTCGCCCTGTTTAAAAACAAGAGAAGCCTCGATGGAAGCCTGAAATAACCCGCTCCCAAGTAGTTGATAGTTAGCGCTATGGCCTTCAATCGATAAATACGTCTCAATATATGGCCCTTTCTCGGGAGCATAGAAAGAGGTATAAGAAAATCGGGCATGGAGGTTCTTGGCTTCCAGGTATTGTATGCCGCTAATAACGGTCAACAACAGGATGAGGATGAACTTTTTCATGGGTTAGGTTTTAGTAGAACGAAGGTAGCAATTGCGGAGTTGCCTATTGTCATATAATTGTAAACCATTGATATATAGGCGTAATACGTCAAGGGGTCAGCGATTTGTTTTACCAAAAGCAGAACTGCTATTTCCAGAAGGAGGAACAGTTATAATTTTCTATCGTAAGAATGAATTCTAAATCAATTCAAATGAAAAATTTATTCTTAACAATTGGATTTCTTATCCTGTTAATTCTTCCGTCTCAAAAAGCGGAGGCGCAACTTGTTTATCCCGGAACGGTAGATACATTAACCGGAGAAGAAATGGTATTCGATTTTTCAGCACAAGGAATTCCTAACGATTATCCGGATGCTCCTGCACGCGCTTTCAGAGATGCCAATGGTTATATACAAATGATTGCATCGCATTACGATTGTTATCGACTCAAAGGTCTGTCGTTTGAAACCTTGACCCGTGATTATGCAAATGGTCCGGTTTATACCTCTGCTTTGAACAGTACCTATTCTAATTTTAATCAGAACACCTGGATAAATTCCCCCTATACTACTGATGGCATAACGATCCATTCCTTGAATCACACGGAATTTAATGGTCCAACCAGTAGTAACTGGCACAATGCAGTCACTTATACCGTTTCAACAGATACCGGTAAGACCTATACGCAAAGCACATCTCCGAATCATCTGGTGTGGTGTCTGCCTTATACCTATCAGGCAGGTACCGGTCCATGTGGATATTTTTCACCCTCCAACATTGTTTATAATGCTGCCGATGGGTTTTACTATAGCATGTTACATATGGAAGATCGTGGTATACAACAAACCGGTGTAGGGTTGATTCGAACCAATGATCTGGCTGACCCCACCAGTTGGAGAGGGTGGGATGGTAGTGGTTCTAATGCAACGGCAGGAAATCCTTATGCACCCGGATTTTCAGGACCTGCCGGACATACCCTTGCGCCACTGAACGACCTCAACGATAATATCGGGACGATGAGCAGTAGTCTTACTTTCAATACCTATTTTAATAAATGGATGCTGATCGGAGAAAGTTCACAAACCATTAATGGTACTACTGTCTATGGTTTTTACTATTCCCTCTCTGATGACCTTATACATTGGTCATTTCGCAAACTCATCAAACAAATGCCTATTGCATGGGCAACATCAACGTATCCAAAAGTGCTTTATCCTTCATTAATTGATCCGACAGATACGTCGAGAAATTTCACGTTTTCGGGACAGGAAGCTTATATTTACTATACCAAACAAATCAGCAATACCAATCGTGATTTGGTACGGATAAAGGTGCGCTTCAATTCCAACATTGTGTCGCCGTCTTTTACGATTAATACCACCACAGAAAACACCACCACCGCGAACGATGCCAACTACGGAGATGGAAGTGCCCTTTCGAGAATTGCAGGGAATACTTCTGTCACCTTGCGCTCCATCATTCAGGAATCCAATGCACGACCCTGGTATTATCGCGACAGTATCTTCACTGTGAATTTTAATATTCCGGGTGCAGGAGCACAAACCATACAACTGAGTGCAGCTCTTCCGGAGATAAAATATCCTTTGCTGATCAATGGTTTTAGTCAACCGGGTGCAGCGGCAAATTCCAATAATTTTGGAGAAACAGATAATGCAGCCATGCTGATGAATATTAACTGTAATAATAAGAGTGGATTTTTAGTAAATGGACAATACACGACGTTGCAGGGAATGGCAATTTATAATGCTTCCGATGCTGCCGTAAATATTTATGATGGCGGAAACAATGTTGTGAAGGGATGTTATATTGGTATCACGAGCAGTGGAATAAGAAATACAACGTATCCCGAAGCCAATATTGAAGGTATTATAATTGGTGGTTCCGGAACCGATGCTTCACCGGATAACATTATTGGAGGAACCAACAATGCTGATCGCAACATTATTCCAGGTGGTGTTCACATCTACGGTAACGGTAGTCGGAGAAATAAAATTTATGGTAACTATATCGGTACAGATATAACGGGAGATACAGCGATCGACCGGAATACGGCCGGAATAATGATTTATGATAGCGCATCTTATAACCAGGTGGGTGGTTCACAACAGGCCATGGGAAACCTGATTTCAGGAAACGACGATTACGGTATTGTTATTTATGGCTCTGGTACAGCATACAATACAGTGCAGAATAATTATATGGGCGTAAAATCTGATTTGCAATCTTCCCTCGATAATGGTCTGTATCAGATTCGAATGTATTCAGGTACTCATCACAATCAGATTGGAACCGCTAACTCCGGAAATGTAATTGGAACCGCTTCACAGGCCATCATTGTGGTTGATGATAGTCCCAACAACAGCATTCAGGGAAATTACATCGGAACGGACGCGACACAAACAGCGGACCTTGGCATCAATGATGTGGCGGTGGTGATTGATGGATCTCCGTCAAATAATAACAGGGTAGGAGGTACCGGAGCAGGTGAAGGAAATGTTATTGCAAATTCATTGTTTGGAATCAGCACATTCAATGGCGGATATGGAAATAGTTTCCTGAGTAATACTTTTCCGAACATTGAAGAAATGGCCATAGACCTTAAAAGCGATGGTGTGACCAATAATGATAACCTGGATCCGGATCCAACTACAGGTGCTCCCAATAATTATCTGCAGAATTTTCCGGAGATGTTAGATGCCGACAGTGTTGCAGGTGGAGTCCGCATCTGTGCAGAGTTGAACAGTAACATCAACGAGAATTTTATTGTACAGATCTATAAAAGTGCCGGCAATACTACATCCACTTTTGGTGCCGGAGATGAACTCATCGGTTCCATGAATGTGACCACCGCTTCCAATGGCATCGCGCAGATATCCACTACGATTTCGCATACTAATGTCCGTTCAGGAGAATTTATTTCAATGCTCGTTACAGACAGTAGCGGTAATACATCGGAGTTAGGAGAAAACTGGGTGATCGGCAACGGCAGCAATGCGAATCCGACCTTTATCTGGCTGAGTGCAACAACAGTTCCTGAAAATTCACCCATAGGCACTGTCGTCGGCTTACTTACCCCGCAAGACCCTGATTTATGTGATGCACATACTTTTTCACTCGTAAGCGGTGCACAGTCGCAGGGAAATCCTTCCTTTACTATTATGGGAAATGAACTTCGGACAAATGGCGTATTTAATTATGAATTTCAGAATGTATATAATGTGCGTATCCGTTGTACGGATCAGAGCGGAGGGTATTATGACAAGCCTTATCCCGTTAATGTGACCAACGTGAATGAAGCACCAATTAGTCTGAATTTAAACGGCATGACCGTAGCGGAAAATCTTCCTTCCGGAACAGGTGTCGGACTTTTTCAACGGTAGATCCGGATGCAGGAAGTCCAACATTTACCTATACACTTGTCACAGGCGTTAATGATCAACACAACGGATTATTCACGATCGTTAACAATCAATTAAAAACTTCAGCCGTATTAAATTCCAATACAACACCCCAATGTTTCATCCGGGTGCGTACCACTGATCCCGGTGGATTGTATTACGAGAATCCATTTACAGTCACTGTAACAGGTGCCAATGATCCTCCAACTGGAATTACCTCTACTCAGTCTGCCATTGCTGAAAATCTACCGGCTAATGCTACAGTAGCGGTATTGGATGCCATTGATCTTGATCTATTGGATACTCATACATTCACACTGGTATCCGGTAACGGAAGTACACACAATGCGCAGTTCAACATTCAGGGAAGCAACCTCAGGGCCAATTCTCCTTTTGACTACGAGACTGCAGTACCATTATCAGTTCGTATCAGGGCGGTAGATCCTCAGGGAGCTGCTTATGAAGAAGCCTTGAGTTTTACGGTTTCTAATGTCAATGAATCGCCGTTAAATGTATCGCTTTCTGCTGCTACTGCAGATGAAAATCAGTTGGCCGGAACGCTTATTGGTTCTTTGAGTTCTACTGATGTTGATGCAGGAGACTCACATACCTATACGTTGGTTTCAGGAGCTGGAAGTACACACAATAGTTCCTTTGCAATTACTAACGGACAAGTACAAACAGCCGTTGCTTTGGATTATGAAATCACGCCTGTCATGAATATTCGTGTGAGAACAACCGATGCAGGAGGTTTGAACTATGAAAAATCATTAACTATTACAGTAAATGATAACAATGATGCGCCGACTGATCTCAGTCTATCGTCTGCAACTTTTGCTGAGAATCTCTCTGCCGGAACTACTATTGCAGCATTTAGCGGAGTGGATCAGGATGCGGTAGATGCGCATACCTATTCACTGGTTAGCGGAGCCGGGGATACGGACAATGCTTCGTTCACGGTTGCCGGAACGCAATTGCAAACACTCAATAGTTTTGATTTCGAATCGCAGTCGCCGCTATACATTCGTTTGAGAATAACAGATAGTCAGGGTGCAGATTACGAAGAGGCGGTTGTATTAAACGTTACCAATGTCAACGAAGTACCATTGACTTTAATGTTAAGTGCAGACTCCATTGCAGAAAATGAAGCAGCGGGAACGCTCGTTTCTAATTTATCAGGCACAGATACCGACAACAACGATTCCCATACCTACCAATTGGTAACCGGTACAGGTGATGCCGACAATAGTTCATTTTCTGTTTCAGGAAATACTCTTTTGTCCGCCGCGAGTTTTGACTTTGAAATCAAGAACAGTTATTCCATCCGACTCCGCGCCACGGATGCGGGAGGATTATTTACCGACAGTGCGATGATCATCAGAATTACGGATGTAAATGAGTCTACTACGGCAATAGGAGAAGTAAATAAACAAGAGGGTATCATCATTTCACCGAATCCTGCAACCAATATTCTGGAAATAAATGCCCCGGGTGTAATTTTTGAGACCATCATTTTCAATGGTTTAGGTCAAGAGGTAGTCACGGCCAGTGGTGGAAATAAGAATCAGGTCCGGTTGAGTTGTTCGGAATTTGAGCGGGGACTGTATATCTGTAAAACCAGGTTGATGGATGGAACCCAATATTTGAACAAAGTGGTTCTGAAATAAGAAACAGCTGCAAAAGATGAGAAACGGTCGGACATTTCCCGGCCGTTTTTTATTGCCTAATATCCACCTTAATCAACTGTTATTTAGTTGTATATATTAATTGATTGCTGCCTTTCCGGGTTTCATATCGATCATAAAAAGGTGTCCGGAAATAAAAAATGCCCCGTGAGGGGCATTGATATTCAATTGGCGGAGAGTTAGGGATTCGAACCCCAGGAGGCTTTAACACCTCAACAGTTTTCAAGACTGCCGCAATCGACCGCTCTGCCAACTCTCCGGGGTCAAAATAGTACATTGGGAGATATGTTGGCGGAATGAGGAAATTTTCTTGCTTGAAATATAATCTCAACATTCGGTTGATAATCAAAATGATATTTTGAATGGGAGATGTTTTCGAATAAATTTTCTCAAATCAGGCTGATTCAGATTTTTTAGTTTCTTTTCCAGAATCATAGCCTGAGACCGGTTTTCTTTTTCAATGTACCCAATAAGTTCCCATGGAATATAGCTAGCTGTGGAAGGGACTTTGGCTGAATTGTGAAGATTTATTCTTTGCAGAATATCATTCGTTTGACCGATGTAGTAGCGTTCAAATTGTTTTGAGTAAAGAATATAGACGAAATACATTTTTAATAAAACTAATTTGAGGCGTATTAAAATCGACCACACTGTGGCGAGGCGCTCAGCCTCATTTCATGAGGATTGTTGCTCGCCATCGCGAGCCACGCCTCGCGACCAACTCTCAGGGGTCAAAAATAGTACATTGGGAGATCCGACTTTTTTCGCCCTTGATGGTGTTCTTTCCACTAGTAAGTTTTTGCCTATTCGTGTTGCAAATGGAAGAAGTAAATCTGTATTGATGGAAAATTACTATATTATTTATACCTTCAATTGCATCAGATTGCCCGCGAATTGGCTAGAGACGCTGATGGAACTAAATCAACTAGTTGGGGAAGACCCCAAATAGGTAGCAGGTGGATGGAATACCCCCTTGTACGGAAATAATATATTTTCTACATTTGGAAACCTACTCAATGGAGATACTTAATTATCCTCTAATTATCCATCATCTTGCAATATGAAATTAAACGGCATTCCTAAGTTTTTACTGCTATTATGCATTTTTATTTTAACCAATTTAAATGCGCATGCCCAACTAATTAAACAATGGGTGGATACCAACGATAATTCTGTACAATTAGATGCCAGTAAAATAAGGCTTGATAGCCAGGGCAATGTATATACGCTTGCTACTAAAGTTACCTCGCCTGATTGGACCATGCTCACTCAAAAAAGAAATGCCAGTGGCACCTTACTTTGGCAGAATTCTTTTGTGCAATCTAATATTTATGCCAAAGACATGCAAGTGGATGCATCGGGCAATGTTTATTGTTTTGGTGAAGATGGTGGCACTGGTAGTGATGCATGGTTAGTTAAATACTCGCCTGCTGGTGTGCAACAATGGGTTTATACACTGCCTCCGGATTTTTATGTTGCCCCTGCTCGCATCAGAATTGACAATGCAGGCAATGTGGTTTTGGGATACACTACAAGGGATTCAATATCCTGTTATGATCCGGGTACTCAGCAATATCTTGTAAATTATATGGAAGGGGTAGAATTTATAAAGCTGGATGGAGGAGGAAATATGGTAATGAATTTTCATTACCAGCCTGTAACGTGTACGGATATCTTAACGTAACTACTTTTTTTAAATTTTAGAACGCTGAACCATTGTTTGATATTGATAGCGGAAATATATATTTTTCTTATACTACGTTGCGTTATGTTACAAATGGAGAAATCAGGTATCATGTAATGAAGGTAAGTGCAGCAGGAAGTATTGTTTGTAATAATATTTATTATTCGGGTATCTATAATCCAGATGGATTTGATGTTACGCAAAAAAATTTGAAATATGATGAAATTACTCAACATGTGATTACAACGGTTGAAATAACGGCGACTTATCATCTACACCTTATGTGCCGTATTTGACCGCAATTAGCAATTCAGGAGCTTTTTTATGGAACAGGTTTGACCTTAATGGAAGTTTTGGTGGAGGAGGTAGAATTGAAACGGATGGGAATGGCAATATTTATTGGGGTTATTATTCTCAAGTTCCAAGCAATACGAGTTTTACGATAAAAAAAGTCTCACCAACCGGCAATGAGCTTTGGACTACTGGTGCAGGCGGAACGGTAAATGCAGATATGGAAGCGTTTTACGATAATTCACCCGTATATAGAGTTGACAATGCAGGTAATCTTTACTATTATGAGTGGGATGCTCTTTATTTTTTTAAAATAAATAAAATTTCTCCGTCAGGTGCTTTGGCATGGCAATATACGGATTCGGATCCAGCCTTTGGTGCAAACAATGGTTTTGCAGTAGATAACAGCGCTAATCTTTATTACTATAACAGAGAGTATTTAATCAAATACAATCCTTGTAATCTGCCTGTGCAATCAGGCAGTATTGCCGCATCAGCGACTACTGTTTGCCCTGGCGACACGGTCTCTTTTCTGTTGCACAAGTGCCCGGTATTACTTATAACTGGACCGTGCCTTATGGGGCTATCATTGACAGTGGGCAAAGGTACAAATAGTATAAGCGTATTATTTGATTCAAATTTTTAGCACCCGATACTATTAAAGTGGTGCAACAAAACAATTGCGGAGCAAGTCCTTCTACGAGCATAGTTATTAACAACAACAATTGTTCAAGCGGAATTACGCTTAATCTGAAATTATTTATCGAAGGATTTTACATTGGAGGTGGATTTATGCAAGCAGTATTGGACCCGATTAATTATCCCTCAGTGTGTGATTCAATAACGGTAGAGTTACACGAATCTACAAATCCGTTCCAGATAATACATAGCGTTTCCGGTACAGTTAGTACTTCCGGAATGGGCAACTTTGTTTTCCCCGGAAGTAGTATTGGGAATAGTTATTACATCTTGGTACGTCATCCCAACGCTATCGAAACCTGGAGTAAATTCCCAATTCTGTTTAATGGTACAGCGGTTACTTATGATTTTACCATCCCTTAACCAAGTATTAAATGAACAGGTTAGATTAACCTAAACTTCCGGTTTTAATAACATCAAGAATTAGCGTGTTTTATTTCCCCTATACAAAATTTAAAGTGCAAACAATGTCAATGCTTTACATGCGTTTGGGATAAACGTTTGTCACAGAAAAAAATAGTACTACCCTCATGTTATTTTATTGTGTTAGTTTGTTAATATTTGCATCATTTTTCTTGTTGATATTTTCTTTTTGACGTCAATCTAAGAGACCATATTTTTTTGAAACGAGAAAAATAAATTAGGAAAATAGAACATCTTACTTTTGCTTTATCATATAATTTGCTGCAATTGTTTTGATTTGCTGAATTATTTTTAGAAGTGGTGGAAAGTTTTTATAATGAGTTTAGATATTGTAAACCCATATCAGCACTAAAATTTGGTGTAAACTTAAATCAGGATTATCATGCTAACCTGTAAACTTTTTGAGGACGGGTCAAAATATCTATATCACTGAAGTCTGCTTCTTAATTTTCAACTAAGAAATGGATATCGCCCAAATAACACCTGCATTACAATTTTTTGTTCGTTTTGTTGATCAAATTAATTTTTTATATATCTTGCATTCTGAATATGATTATATCTTGAATATTTTCAAAAAAAATATCAATTACTTATATAGTGCAAATTATTGGCTAAAGAGATGTATCATATTGATCAGACTGCCGCTTTTATTTACCGGATTGGGCCGCTATTAACCGTACTAAAAGAAATATTTACCTCACATTCAGGATCCTGCCAAGTGATTTTATATGCATTAATTACCCAGCCTAAAACAAATGTTTTATGAAAATAAATAATAGACCCGTTATCTTATTTTGTTTGATTCTACTGAAAGTTTTATTTTCATTTAAGGAAATTTATGCTCAGGCTCCACAGATAACTTCCTTTGCACCTGATAGTGGTAGCGTAGGTTCTTTAGTAACCATTACCGGAACCGATCTCGGAAATACGTCGGCCTTCTCCATTGGCGGAGTTTCCGCACTGGTTATTTCTAATTCCAGGAACTACATTGGTAGGAATGGTTATGCCAGGCGCTGTCACCGGATTGATATCTGTCACTACTGCCGGAGGAAGCGCTACAGGCAGCATGAATTTCATTTGTGGATTTATACTCGTATTGGTGGATTTTGGAACCAACAAGGGAGTAAATTAGTTGGCACAGGAAATATAGGTGCCGCGAGGCAGGGAATTTCCGTTTCTATTTCTGCTGATGGTAATACAGCAGTAGCTGGTGGTTTTGGCGATAATAGTAATCAGGGCGCTGCCTGGATATGGACAAGGACAGGTACATTATGGACCCAACAGGGTGTTAAGCTTGTTGGAAGTGGTAATACGGGTGCGGCACAACAGGGTACATCTGTCTCAATTTCAGCAGATGGTAATACTGTCATTGTCGGAGGATTTGCTGACAATGGTAATGTTGGAGCGGCATGGGTATGGAAAAGAAATGGAGGTAACTGGACTCAAGAAGGCGGAAAACTTGTTGGTGGTGGATATGTTGGTAGTTCTAATCAAGGTAGATCAGTATGCCTTTCCGATGATGGTAATACTGCGATAGTAGGAGGTCCTAATGATAACTTTCCAAATGGTGCAGCTTGGATTTGGATTCGTACTGGTGGTACGTGGTTACAACAAGGAAATAAATTAGTTGGTACAGGTGGTGTTGGCATTCAAGTTCAAGGACGTTCAGTCTCAATTTCAGCTGATGGTAATGTAGTAATTGTTGGTGGACCAGGTGATAACCTAAATATTGGGCGGCTTGGGTATGGTTGCGTACAGGAGGTGTTTGGTTACAACTTGGTAATAAATTAGTAGGTAGTGGTGGTATTGAGTCAATCACAGGGATTTTCTGTTTCAATCTCTGCAGATGGTAGTACGGCTATTGTCGGTGGATCTGCTGACAATGGAAGCATTGGCGCTGCATGGGTTTGGAAAAGAAATGGGAGTAGCTGGGCTCAGCAGGGAAATAAGTTGATAGGTACAGGGAATTCCGGTATTTCCTATCAAGGCACATCAGTTGATTTATCTGCTGATGCAAGTACAGTAATCATCGGAGGTCGTGGGATAATTCATTACAGGGTGCTGCATGGATTTTTATTCCATTATCTCCTCCAACTATTACAACAATTACCCCGGACAGTGGTGCAGTAGGAACTCTTGTCACGATCTCCGGAACAAACCTGATTAACCCTTCCTCATTAACTATTGGTGGTGTACCGGCAATAGTAATATCAAACAACGGCACCTCAATAGTGGCAATGGCAATGCCTGGTACTGTGACAGGATTAGTTTCAATTGCAACTGTCGGAGGAACTGCAACAAGTAGCTCCGGTTTCACAGTTACTGCAACCCTGTTCCCGGCACGCAACAGGGAACTAAATTAGTAGGTACAGGCAATCTTGGAGCCGCCTCTCAAGGAATACAGTCGCTATTTCTGCTGATGGTAATACAGCAATTGTTGGAGGACCTGAAGATAATGGCGGGCAGGGTGCTGCATGGGTGTATACCCGAACAGGTGGTACATGGTCTCAGCAGGGAAGTAAATTGGTGGGCACCGGTAATGTAGGGGCCGCTTATCAGGGATATTCAGTTGCAATTTCCGCAGATGGAAATACTGCGGTTACCGGCGGTTATAATGATAATAATGGTCAGGGTGCAATCTGGGTATGGACGCGGTCGGGTGCTATCTGGTCCCAACAAGGCAATAAATTGATTGGTACCGGTAATATTGGAGCTGCAAATCAAGGGTGGGCCGTTTCTATTTCTGCCGATGGTAATACTATTATTGCAGGGGGGAACGGTGACAACGGCGGTATGGGAGCTGTCTGGGTATGGGTTCGATCCGGTTCATTATGGACGCAACAGGGTACTAAACTGGTGGGTACCGGAAGTTTGGGTATGACTCTTCAAGGCAGTGCTGTTTCCTTATCTGCAGATGGTAATACTGCAATAGTGGGCGGCTATTTTGATGATGGTGAAACTGGAGCCGCATGGGTTTTTCTAGAACAGGCAGCACCTGGACACAACAGGGTAGCAAACTGGTTGGCACCGGAAGTGTAGCTCCTTCGCAACAGGGTTTTTCAGTTTCTCTTTCTGCTGATGGCAATACGGCTATTGTGGGCGCTCCTTATGACAATGGTGCACAAGGAGCAGCATGGGTTTATACCCGCTCCGGAAGTACCTGGACACAACAAGGCAATAAATTGGAAGGTACCGGAAACGTTGGAGTGGCTTTTCAAGGCTATGCTGTCTCGCTTTCTGCAGATGGGGATAAAGCTATTGTGGGAAAGGACGATAACGGAAGTCAGGGAGCTGCATGGGTTTATTCCGTTCGGGTGGTACCTGGACACAATTGGGAAGTAAACTTGTTGCACGGAAATTTGGCTGCTGCGATGGGAACATCCGTTTCACTTTCATCTGATGGTAGTACTGCAATTGTTGGTGGATTTAATGATAACAGTGGTCAGGGTGCTGCATGGATTTTGTTCCAACCCCTCCGCCAATAATTACTTCATTAGGGCCAACTAACGGTGCTGTAGGTACGTTGGTAACTATAACCGGTAATAACCTGAATAACCTAAGTTCTTTTCAATTGGCGGTGTATCAGCAATAACAATTTCAAATAATGGTACTACCCTGATTGGAATGGTAATGCCGGGTGCAGTTACGGGACCTGTTTCAATATCAACGCTAACAGGTACTGTTAACAGTGATAGCAATTTTACTGTTACATCAACACCATATCCGGGAGCACAGCAGGGTAACAAACTGATAGGTACTGGAAATGTTTCGGCTGCATCTCAGGGTGTTTCTGTTGCCGTTTCAGCAGATGGCAATACTGCTATTGTAGGAGGCTATAGTGATAATGGTGGAATTGGCGCTGTATGGGTTTACGTTCGTGCCGGTAGCACATGGACACAACAAGGCAATAAACTGGTGGGAAGTGGTAGTGTAGGTGCATCACATCAAGGAATTTCAGTTGCAGTCTCTGCAGATGGCAAAACGGCTATTGTTGGTGGACGATTTGATAATTCTTTCAGGGTGCTGCATGGATATGGACACGAACCGGTACTACATGGTCGCAGCAGGGAAGTAAACTGGTGGGTACCGGCAATGTTGGAACTGCTGAACAAGGTTGGTCCGTTGCAATTTCAGCCGATGGTAATACCGCAATTGTAGGTGGTAAAAATGATAACAGCGGCCAGGGTGCTGGCTGGATATTTTCCGCAATGGGAGAGTTGGTCGCAACTGGGTAGTAAACTTGTTGGAACGGGTAACACCGGCGCTGCCAATCAGGGTATTTCGAGCAGCCATGTCGGCTGATGGAAAAACATGTATTGTCGGAGGATTTACTGATAATAGTCAACAAGGGAGCAGCCTGGGTGTATGTCCGTAGTGGTAATACCTGGATTCAACAAGGAAGCAAACTGGTTGGGACAGGAAGTATTGGATTTCCGGCTCAAGGCAATTCAGTTTCACTATCTGCTGATGGTAATACGGCTATGATTGGAGGACGCCTTGATAATGGCGGTGTAGGTGCAGCCTGGGTATTTACACGTAATGTGAGTACCTGGACGCAACAGGGAAGTAAGCTGGTTGGAACCGGAAATGTGGGCGCCTCAATGCAGGGAGTTACACTTTCGCTCTCAGCCGATGGCAATACAGCTATTGTAGGAGGGTTTGAAGATAATAGTCTTTTAGGCGCAGCATGGGTGTGGACGCGTACTGCAAACACCTGGTCTCAGCAGGGTACTAAACTGGTTGGATCAGGGAATGCTGGTGGTTCTAATCAAGGATTTGCGGTTTCACTTTCCGCAAATGGAAATACTGCATTTGTAGGTGGATATAAAGACAACAGCCTGCAAGGCGCTTCCTGGGTTTATTCCTGCGCTTCCACCAACAATAACTTCCTTCACACCGGCAAGTGGACCAGTGGGTACACTGGTAACCGTTATTGGAACCAACTTAAACAACCTTTCCAATTTTTCTGTTGGTGGTGTGCCGGCTATTACTATTTCAAATGATGGTAATAACCTTGTTGGCATGGTAATGCCCGGAGCAGCTACAGGTGCTGTAACTGTAGTTACAAATGGTGGTATGGCCACCGGCAACAGTAATTTTACTGTTACACCGACTCCTTTTTTCGTTCCGGAGCTATTTGGACTCAGTTTGGAAGTAAATTGGTGGGAAGTGGTAATATTGGTGCCTCACAGCAAGGTGTTTCTGTTTCGATTTCAGCAGATGGCAATACTGTCATTGTTGGAGGAGATTATGATAATTCTAACCAAGGTGCTGCCTGGATTTGGACTCGCTCAGGTAATACATGGTCACAACAGGAATAAACTTGTGGGAACAGGAAATGTGGGCGCTGCACATCAAGGTGCTTCAGTTGCAGTTTCAGCGGATGGTAATACAGCAATTGTGGGAGGTGCTGTTGATAATAATTACCAAGGTGCTATCTGGGTTTTACCCGTTCAGCAGGAATCTGGTCTCAGGAAGGTAGTAAATTAGTAGGTACAGGAAATGTGGGCGCTGCATATCAAAGTGCTTCAGTTGCGGTTTCAGCAGATGGTAATACTCTAATGACTGGCGGTTATGGTGATAATAGCAATCAAGGTGCGGTTTGGGTGTTTTCGCGTGCAGGAAATGCATGGTCACAGCAAGGAAGCAAATTGGTTGGTTTCGGAAACAATGGCGCTGGAAGCAAGGCTCCTCAGTTTCACTTTCTGCAGATGGTAATACTGCTATCGTTGGTGGACAAGAAGATAACAACGGGCAGGAGCTTCCTGGGTATATACTCGTTCCGGTGGTATCTGGTCCCAACAAGAGGGTAATAAAAGGGTGGGTTCAGGAAGCATCGGTAGCAGTTATAGGGTTTTGCAAGGATCTTCCGTTTCACTTTCAGCTGATGGTAAAACTTCCATAATTGGTGGTTATGGAGATAACCTTTTAATGGAGCAGCCTGGGTATTTGTGCATGTTCCACCTCCAACTATAACATCTATCAATCCGGTTAGCGGTCCGGTAGGTACCCTGGTTACTGTTACCGGTACCAACTTAAATAATCCAACCGTATTTTCCATTGGTGGAGTATCAGCCATAACCATTTCCAATGATGGTACTACCCTGGTAGGGATGGTGATGCCCGGTGCTATAACAGGAACTGTAACAGTGAACACTAGCGGTGGTGTAGCTGTAAGTAACAATAATTTTACCGTTACACCAACTCCTTATCCTTCATTACAGCAGGGTAATAAACTTGTGGGAACAGGAAATGTGGGCGCTGCATATCAAGGTGCTTCAGTCGCAGTTTCAGCGGATGGTAATACTGCAATTGTAGGAGGTCCTGTTGATAATAGTAATCAGGGTGCAGTATGGGTATATATAAGAACAGGAACTACCTGGATGCAGCAAGGAAATAAATTAGTAGCCACAGGTAACGTTGGAGCTGCATTTTTAACTGCAGTGTCTATATCAGCAGATGGCAATACTGCTATTGTGGGTGGGAGTTCAGATAACTACAATCAAGGAGCTGCATGGATATTTGTTAGAACAGCAGGAGTATGGTCACAGCAGGGTACAAAATTGGTAGGTACCGGCAGTATTGGTCCTGCACAACAAGGATTTTCAGTTTCACTATCAGCAGATGGAAACACTGCATTAGTGGGAGCAAACGCTGACAATGGCGGAATAGGTGCTGCGTGGATTTTTAAGCGAACAGGAACAGTTTGGACACAACAAGGGGGTAAATTGGTTGGAAGTGGAAATGTGGGTAATGCACAACAAGGATTTTCTGTATCTATTTCAGCTGACGGGAATACTGCCATCGTCGGTGGTTTTGATGATAATGGTGGTCAGGGTGCAGTCTGGATTTGGATTCGTTCCGGGAATTCATGGTTCCAGCAGGGAAGCAAATTAATTGGATCTGGCAGTGTTGGTTCGGCTAACCAGGGGCGCTCCGTAAAACTTTCCGCAGATGGAAATACCGCAATTGTTGGTAGTTGGGCGGATGACAATTATAAGGGTGCTGCCTGGGTTTTTACACGGTCAGGAGGCAATTGGATACAGCAAGGAAGTAAATTGATTGGAACCGTAAATAATGGCAATTCAAGCCAAGGTATTTCAGTTTCATTAACAGCTGATGGAAATACAGCTCTGGTAGGAGGATGGTCAGATAATAACGGACAAGGAGGCGCATGGGTTTATACTCGTATCGGAGGTATTTGGACACAAATAGGCAGCAAACTTGCAGGCAATGGAAATACTGGCAGTGCATTTCAAGGTAATTCAGTTTCACTCTCTGCTGATGGAAAACAGCAATAATAGGTGGGCGTGCTGATAACAATTCTCAAGGTGCAGCCTGGATCTTCGTACCATGCAATGTCGCAGATCAACCGGTATTAAGTGCTACTTCATCCATAAACTGCGGTACTCAGGCTACAACACTTAGCGTTAGCAGCGGAAATCTAAATAATTCTTTGAATTGGAAATGGTATAGCGATAGTTGTGGAGGTAACCTTGTAGGTACCGGTACTTCAATAGCAGTTTCGCCGGTAGTAACAACTACCTATTTTGCCAGAGGAGAAGGGGGATGTGCAGTTAGTGGTCTTTGCGGAAGTATTACCATAACTGTAAATCCAATTCCTGCACCTGTTATTAGTGGCGCTTCAACTTTTTGTCCCGGTAATTCTGCAACGTTAGATGCCGGAACATTTTCATCTTACAACTGGTCAACAGGTGCAACTACTCAAAATATTACAGTGTCCACTACAGGCACCTTTAGTGTTACCGTAACTAATGCATTTGGATGCACGGAAACAGTCAGTACAACAATAAATGCCTGCCAGGTTACATTAAACTTAAAAGCATATTTACAGGGATTTTACAATGGAGGCGGATTTATGCAAGGTATTGGACCCGGTTAATTATCCTTCAGTGTGTGATTCAATAACGGTAGAGTTACACGAATCTACAAAATCCTTTCCAGATAATACATAGCGTTTCCGGTACAGTTAGTACTCCGGAATGGGCAACTTTGTTTTCCCCGGAAGTAGTATTGGGAATAGTTATTACATCGTGGTACGTCATCGCAACGCCATCGAAACCTGGAGTAAATTCCCAATTCTGTTTAATGGTACAGCGGTTACTTATGATTTTACCATTCCTTAACCAAGTATTAAATTAATAGGGGTAGATCTGGACGTTTGGTTTATATTATAGATATACCACCATGGAGCACCTTGCAATTTGTTCACTTACCGATGTTAAGTAATGGCGTATATACTTGTGTTATTAAAAGTGGGTATGAGAGAGTTGGGAAAAAATTGGTGGTGATGCGATGAGAGGATTAAAATAGCAGATGTAGGGGGACCAGTGTTGTAAGCCAAAGGTGAATACCCTCCTCCCCAAAAATGACATTGAAATGATTTTAAAATTAATTTTTTCTTTTACTTTTAATCCCGTATTTAAATTCTACCAAAATGAAAATTAAAATCTACTCCCTGTTCTGTTATTTATTCCTCCTGACCCTGCAAACCAATGCACAAAACATTCTTCAACTGAAAACGGATCCGGCGCAGCCTACAACAAATACGCCGGTGAAACTGATTGCCGATGTACAATTCTCTTCAGGAGATTGCAAGGATAAAACGCTTTTAATCAGGTTGGAAATAAGTTTGAGACAAATGCGATACATTGTTTAGGTGCGCTCTCCGTTATTTGTTATGATTCTGATACATTTAACGTGGGACTATTACCTGCCGGCAATTACAGGTTCTTTTTTCATGTAGAAACCGGAATAGGACCTTCGCCCTGTTCTCCCGGTATTGTTCCCGGTCCTGATGATTCTATCGACTTTGTGGTTACCGTGGCGAGTGGTTTACCTGATAGCGAACAAGGACTCATTTAGTTTTCATCCCAACCCTGCAGATGATAATGTGAATCTGCGCTTTGCTGCCATCAGTAAAGACCGGTTTATTCTCATTCAAAATATGTCAGGCGCTACCATGTTCAGCGCAGAAGCAAAGGGAACCCAATTGCCCATCGGACTCTCTGAATTTTCTTCGGGAATTTATTTTATAGAAGTGTATGAAAATGGCAACTGTACCGGAAGGGAGAAGCTGGTGAAGAACTAGCAATTCCTTAATGCAGGAGAATGATGTCTATGTAACTTTTATTGCTGATTAGAGCTCCCCCGGCTGTCTACCTTTGCATAGTTAAAACATCAAAAAATGAAAAATAAGCTTCAAGCCGATAAAAGTTCAACCATCATTGACGTAAGGGATGAATGGGAGTTTGCCGGTGGTCATGTAGCCGGTTCTATCAATATTCCGCTGCATGAGATACCCGCAAGGCTGGATGAATTTAAATCCATCCACAACACCATCGTACTTTGTTGTGCCTCCGGTAACAGAAGTCGTCAGGCCACTATGTATCTTACTCAACAAGGTCTTACAAATGTACAGGATGGCGGATCATGGTTAACAGTAAATGAATTGATCAGTTGAAAATATTCTGGTTCATTTAGATGATTTTACTGCTCGTATTTCTGAATAGCTGGTAGCCGAAAGCTGGCGAAGCCTAAAAGCCAGAGGCTGTGATTGTTAGCCTGCATTCGGTTCCATTATAAATTCAGTACCAAACATTTTCAGTTTCCATCTGTTATCTTCGTTCTATGGATTATGTAGTGTTAGTGGATAGCAACGATGTAGAAGTCGGGGTAATGGAAAAGATGGAAGCGCACCGTAAAGGGATTTTGCATCGTGCATTTTCTGTTTTGATTTATAATTCGAAAGGAAATTTGCTGCTTCAGAAACGTGCTGCACATAAGTACCATTCCGGTGGTTTATGGACCAATACCTGCTGCAGTCATCCTTCTCCCGGAGAGGATTTGCTTATCGCGGCAAACCGGAGACTCGAAGAAGAGATGGGAATCAAAGGCATTCAATTGACCGTTGAAAATTCAATGATTTACAAAACAGATTTTGAGAATGGTTTGATGGAGCATGAACTGGATTATATTTTAAAAGGAATTTCGGATGCAGATCCCGTTATGAATCCGAACGAGGCGGAAGATTTCAGGTGGATGGCCATAGCCGATTTAAAATCGGATGTAAATTTATTTCCGGAGAAATATACATTTTGGTTAAAGGAAATGATCCGTAAAAATATTTTGTAATATTTGGCACGATTTTTCTAAGCCCATACGCCGGGTTTTATTTTCAGGATTTAGTAAGATTATCAGGTCTGATACTTAATTTGACATTTGTAATGTTCTTCTCATTTGTTGAGATGAACTCCTTTTTCAACGGATGCTTTTCTGTTTTTTAATAATTTTCTTTCGTTTCAGATTACTTGTTATTGATCACTTTATTTTTATAAAACACTTGATTATCAGCTTGTAGCAATTTGCTTCAAGCCTGCATATCACCATTTACTTACAGCTACAACAATCGGTGTGAATCTGCTGCATTTGACTTCATACGCGCGGTTAGATTTGTTTTTGCCATAAAAGTATTCCTGTGAAATTGAAACAACTAACAGGGAGGCAAAAACGAAAAACCCGATGTTATGAGCCGAAAATTACGAAGATGCTTACTAATCCTGGCAGTAGCGCTGCTCTCCCTCAGTGGGGAAAAAGCGCTTGCAAGCCATGCGATGGGAGCCGACTTAACGTATGAGTGCCTGGGAGGAAATACTTACAAAGTACGGCTTTCGTTTTACCGTGATTGTATTGGAATCCTTGCCCCGGCCAATGTATATGTGAATATCCGTTCTGCAAGTTGCGGGCAAAATCTTGGTGTGACGTGTCAACCCATTCCAGGCACCGGACAAGAAGTGACCTATTTATGTCCGACTGCTACCAGCACTTGCAACGGCGGAACATTTACAGGTATTCAGGAATGGGTGTATGAGGGGATTGTTACCCTTCCCATGCAATGTGCCGACTGGGAATTTTCTTATTCTTTATGCTGTCGAAATGCAGCGATAACCACCATCAGCAGTCCGGGGTCCAACACTTTCTTTATCTATGCATCGCTTGATAACCTGAATGTACAATGCAATAGTGCTCCTACTTTTTCCAATAAGCCTGTTCCCTTCGCCTGTTTAGGTCAACAACTATGTTTTAACCATGGTGCTATTGATCCCGATGGTGACTCACTGGTGTATACCATGGTAGATCCTCGTCAAACTGCAACTAATGATGTCAGTTATATGACGCCGTATACCGCGACAAATCCACTTGCTTCTTCTCCCGCAATTCAATTCAATAATCAAACCGGTGATATTTGTTTTACACCCACGCAATTGCAGGTTACGGTAATGGCAGTGTTAGTGCAGGAATATAGGAATGGTGTTTTGATCGGTTCTGTGGTGCGTGATATTCAAATTACTGTCCTGAACTGCGTGAACGATTTACCGACCTTGTCCGGTATCAATGGCAGCAACGATTATTCAATGACCGTATGTGCGAATCAGAATTTTTGCTTTGATGTATTTTCCAATGATATAAATGCCGGTCAGCAAGTAAGTCTTTTTTGGAATACAGGTGTTGCCGGAGGAAATTTCAGCAGTGCCGGAAGCCCGCATCCTACTGGAACTTTTTGCTGGACTCCTACTACCGCAGATATCAGTAACACGCCGCATTGTTTTACCGTTCGTGTCAGTGATGATGCTTGTCCGTATATAGGTTCTAATACATATTCGTATTGTATAACGGTAACCGGTATTATTGTCGATGCAGGACCTGATCAGTACATTGCCTGTAGTGATCAGGCGACCATCACGGCGAATGCGAGTGGCGGAAATCCTCCTTATACTTATCTGTGGAGTAACGGATTTACCGGTCCAACGCAAACGGTACCTGTTGGAACGTATGTAGTCACCGTATCTGATGGAAATTGCAGCAGTACGGATACCGTCAATGTCATGAGTGCATTTGAACCCACCGCTGCATTCACGTGGTCCGGGGCTTGTGGAAATGCTCCTGTACAATTTACGGATTTGAGCAGTACACCGGGGGGGATGCAATTCTGGACCTGGAATTTTGATGATGGTACAGGATCGAATCAGCAAAATCCAGTTCATACTTTTCCCGGAAACGGAACCTATAATGTTTCACTCGTTGTAGAGAATATTTATGGTTGTGTTGATACCATCATTCAACAAGTAATCATCGCACCTTTACCGGTAGCTGCGTTCAGTGTAGATACTGTTTGTGCCGGATCATCGGTACACTTCACCAATAACAGCACTCCTCCCGGAACTTCATGGTCTTGGGTATTTAGTAACGGCAGTACATCTACATCGTCTGATCCTTCGGTAGTATTGGGTCCTCCCGGAAGTTATACTGCTACACTTATAGTGACTGATTCCCTTGGTTGCTCTGATACCCTTACTCAAAGTGTGACTGTAAATCCTCAGCCTACAGCCGGGTTTACCGTTTCAGGAAATAACTGTCAGGGATTACCGATAACTTTTAATAATACTTCTTCGGCGGAATCACAGGATATTTCTGGGATTTTGGCGACGGAGATACGACTTCAGTGGTGAGTCCAACACATACTTATGGAAATAACGGCACCTATACCGCTACATTAATTGTTACCAATAGTTTCGGTTGTTCTGATACCATGCAATTGCCGGTGCAGGTGAATGGTCCGCCGGTTGCCGTTGCGGGTCCTGATGTTACCATCTGTATTGGTAGCAATGCGACCCTGACTGCGAATGGCGGAACTACTTATTCCTGGTCACCGGGAGGTTTGTCAGGTGGAACCATTGTGGTTTCTCCTGCCTCCAATAGTACCTATACAGTTATTGTAACAGATGCAAACGGATGCACAGGTATTGACAGTGTCAATGTTCTTGTGAATCCCTTGCCGGTTCCAACGGTGAGTCCTGATGTGAGTATTTGTCAGGGGCAGAGTGCTACCTTCAGCGCAAGCGGTGGTGTGAGTTATAGCTGGAATCCATCAGGAAATAGTAATGATACCATTACCGTTACTCCCAATGCTTCTACTACTTATGCAGTGAATGTTATAGATGGAAACGGTTGTCAGGCAACAGCATTCGTCAATGTAACCGTCAATCAGAATCCTGCTGCTATTCTTCCGGCGGGTGTATTTATTTGCAGCGGTGTCAGTGCAACACTTGATCCGGGTGCAGTGGGAACTTCTTACTTATGGAGTAATGGCGCTACTTCTCAATCCATATTGGTGAATGCACAAGGAGGTTATACCGTTACCGTTACCAATCAGTTTGGTTGTACAACGGTAGCTTCCACACAAGTAACAGTAGGCGGACAGGTAATCAGCAATGCAAATGCGGTGGCTATTTGTCAGGGTCAAACGGCTACATTAGATGCAGGATTTCCGGGTTCAACTTATCAGTGGAGCACGGGTTCAAGCGGACAGACTATTTCGGTAAATGCAGCCGGTGTGTATTCCGTTACTATCACCGATGCCAATGGATGTACCGGAACCATTGCCAATACCGTTCAAGTGAATCCCTTGCCACAAGCTGCGTTCACACCTAACGATGAATGTTTAAATGATACGGTATTTTTCTTCGATGCTTCTGCCGTAAATGGGGGTAGTATTACCAGCTGGAGTTGGGATTTGGGAGATGGAAATATTTCCTTCGCTCAAAATCCAACGCACGTTTATAATAATCCAGGGGCTTATACTATTAATCTGACAGTAACTTCTGATTTAGGATGTACATCTACGTTAGCGGATACACTCAATATTTATCCGATGCCCACCGCCGCTTTCAGTGTTAATCCGGGTTGTGTAGGAACTACTTTATCATTCGCTGATCAATCCTCAGTCGGATTCGGAAATATCATTGTATGGAACTGGAATTTTGGAGATGGAACGACATCTACACAGCAACATCCTCAGCATGCCTATGCAACGCCGGGCAATTACAACGTGACGCTGCAAGTGGAAACTCCCGGAGGTTGTTCAGGTACCATTTCAACTATAGTTCAGGTATATCCTCAACCTGATCTTTCATTTACATCTTCTCCCACTATTATTTGTCAGGGTGGTTCTGTCATCCTGAACAATACAAGTACTTCTGCCAACGGTGCTATCAACGCATGGCAATGGAGTTTTGGTAACGGTCAGACCTCAACACAAATGAGTCCTTCGATGACCTACACCACTGCCGGTAATTATGTGATTACATTGATAGGTACTACTTCGTTGGGTTGTTCCGATACATTGACTCAAAATGTAATTGTCAATACTCCTCCCATCGCAGATGCCGGTTCGAATCAATCTATCTGCCTGGGACAAAGTGCAACATTAACCGCAACCGGTGGAACATCTTATGCCTGGACACCGGGTGGAGCTACTACACCAAGTATCACCGTCACTCCCGGGTCTTTAACGAACTATTATGTTGTTGTCACCAATGCCAATGGATGTACTTCCAGAGATAGTGTACGCGTCACCGTTAGAACATTGCCTGTTGCCAATGCCGGCCCTGATCAGATTACCTGTGCCGGTGGAAATGTTACATTGACCGCAACAGGTGGTGGTACATATAGCTGGACACCGGGTGGTGCAAATACCGCTGCTATTACGGTTTCTCCGGCAACAACTACCACCTACATTGTCACAGTTACTGCTGCCAATGGTTGCACCCGGAATGATACAGCCCGTGTAGCTGTCAATGCACTGCCTGTTGCCAATACAGGTCCGGATAAAGTCATTTGTTCAGGAACTACAACATCGCTTACCGCTACAGGTGGCGGAACGTATGTATGGCAGCACAACGGTGCGACTACATCCACCATTTATGTAAATCCATCTGTAGCCACTTCGTATATAGTTACCGTTACCAATTCAAGCGGTTGTACCGATAGAGATACCGTTCAGGTTTCTCTGACGCCGACACCAACAGTTACGGGAGTCAATTCTTTCTTCTGTGCCGGATTTAGCTCTGTACTTGATGCCGGAAATCCCGGACTGAATTACCTCTGGGCTCCCGGTGGAGAGACCACTCAAACCATTGTAGTTTCATCTCCCGGATTGTATAATGTGGTGGTGACAAATGCCGCAGGTTGTCAGGGTGCAGGCACCTTCAATGTGATTGAAGGAGGAACAGGACTGGCGTCAAATCCGGTCAATGTAGTGGCCTGTCAGGGAGCCAATGTCATTTTGGATGCAGGTAACAATGGAGCCTCTTATCTCTGGTCAAATGGTGCGGCTACACAAACGATTAGTGTAAACACTCCCGGAACATATCAGGTTACCATTACCGATGCAGGAGGATGTACTGCAACCTTTGCCAATAATGTAAACCTCCAGCCATTACCTGTTGTAAACTTTACGGCGAACAGTGCCTGTATTGGATCAACTACTAATTTCAATAATTTCACTACTATCGGTAGCGGAAATATTGTGAACTGGCAATGGAATTTTGGTGATGGACAATTCTCCACCGGACAACAACCTTCCGTTAATTATCTTTTACCGGGTACTTACCCTGTTACTCTTGTAGCTACATCAGGATTTGGATGTGTGGATTCTTCAACAGCTTCCGTGCAAATTACTCCTGTTCCTTCTGCTGCATTCACTGCTGCTGATGTTTGTTTGGGAAGTCCAAGTGCTTTTGTGGATGGCTCTGTGGTGTCAAGTGGGAATATTACAAATTGGTCATGGAATTTCGGCGATGGAAATGCTTCACAACAACAAAATCCTCAGCATTTGTTTTCTGCAGAAGGAGTTTATAACGTTTCTCTGATTGTTTCTACAAATGACGGTTGTAGTGATACGACGGTGCAATCCGTTACGATTGATCCGATGCCTTTAGCTGACTTTGCTGCCCCGGAGGTGTGTGAAGGAGATTCCACACGGTTTTATAATAATTCATTGCTCACTAACGGAAACATCAGTGATATCAACTGGGATTTTGGTGATGGAGTCACCAGCTCATTAAGTGACCCTGTTCATTACTATTCTAATCCCGGTACCTATACAGTTACATTGACCATTGGTTCTGATCAGAATTGTGAACATACAGCGAGTCGCCAGGTGAATGTGAATCCGAAGCCCGTTGCCAATTTCACGACCAATGCTACCTGTTTCAATACACCAAATGTTTTCACCGACTTAAGCACGACTCCTTCGGGAAGTGTAAACGGTTGGTATTGGGAGTTTGGAGATGGATCATTTGCTGCGGTACAACAGCCGAGTCATCAATATGCATCGTCCGGCAACTATACGATCACACTCGTAGCCATGACCGATAAGGGATGTAGTGACACCGCATCTACGCAAACTACCGTGAATGCCCTGCCTCAAAGCGGATTTACCGTTGCAAGTGCATGTCTCGGTAGTCCTGTACAATTAACGGATACCAGTCTGGCAGGTAGTAGTGCAATAACAAGCTGGTCGTGGAATTTAGGAGATGGATCTACTTCAAGTCTTCCGAATCCTACTCATAATTATGCAGCTACCGGCACCTATAATGTGCAACTCATCGTTCAAAATAGCGATGGCTGTACGGATACAGTAAACAGAAGCATCAATGTGTATCCTGTTCCTGTTGCAGACTTCTCTTCGAATGATGTTTGTTTGAATGGAAGTACAAATTTCTTTGATCAAACTCAGATTACCGGAGGAGGCACATTCAATTACAGCTGGAATTTCGGAGATAACACGGTTGACAATAGTGCGAATCCGCAACATACCTATACTGCGCCCGGAAGTTATAATGTAAGTCTTACTGTGACAACTCCTGCAGGATGTACTGCGAGCATTAACCGTACCGTGACCGTCTTCCCATTGCCGGTGGCTGATTTTACTGCAGGAGATGTTTGTATGAATGAGCCTATACAGTTGCTGGATAATTCAACTATCTCTTCCGGTAGCATTACAGGATGGTCATGGTCATTAGGAGATTCATCTACCAGTACAGCGCAGAATCCTACACATTTCTATGCCACACCCGGGTTCTATACCATCACCCTGGAAGCCACTTCAAATGCAGGTTGCAGAAATGCAGTGACGGATTCCATTGAGATATTTGAAGCGCCTTCTCCAATGCCGGTAGCAGGGAATGGTTGTATAGGAGTGAATATTCCGCTGATCGATACCAGTTCAGGTGCCAATAATTCTATTGTCAACTGGGATTGGAACTTCGGAAACGGTAATACTTCTAATCAAGCCAATGCATCCGCTACTTATTCCGCTTCAGGTACCTATACGGTGACGCTTACCACCACCAATGCAAACGGTTGTCGTGCTACTGCAACAACCAATGTCATCATCAGTCCATTGCCCGTGGCCGGATTTACTGCCGGTACAGCTTGTCTGAATACTGCCGTGCAGTTCAACAATACCTCTACCATCAACGGTGGTACTATCACCGGTTACAGTTGGGACTTTGGCGATAATGGTGGGACTTCTACTTCACAGGATCCATCCTATGTGTATTCACAAGCCGGGACGTATACTGTTTCATTGATTGTAATGAGTGGTGATGGATGTACGGACACCATCTTCGGACAAGTTGTCGTTAATCCATTACCGGTAGCGCATTTTAATGATATCAATGCACAGGGTTGCGGCCCGATTCTCGTGCAGTTTACGGATTCATCCTTTATCAGCTCTGGGAATGTAGTCGCCTGGGATTGGGATTTCGGTGATGGTGGTACATCATCTTTGCAAAACCCTTCGCATACCTATACGCAAAGTGGAACGTATAATGTCAGCTTATCCGTAACTTCTGATTCCGGTTGTGTGAACACCATCACGATGCCCAATGTGGTTACTGTATATCCCGGACCAATGGCAGAATTTGAACCCGATCCGGCTACACAAACGATCATGAATCCGAACTTTAATTTCATCAATTTATCCAGTGGCGGTCTTACCTATGCCTGGACATTCGGTGACGGAGGTTCCTCCACACAGTTTGAGCCATCTTACACTTACAGAGATACCGGAAACTACATGGTGACCTTATGGGTTATTAACGCTTACGGATGCCGGGATTCTGTACAACACCCGGTTCGTGTAGAGCCCATCTTTAGCTGGTGGATTCCTAATGCCTTTACTCCAAATGGTGACGGTACGAACGAAGGATTCAACATCAAGGGTATTTATATTGCCGATGTCAAGTTAAGCATCTTCAACCGTTGGGGAGATCAGATTTTCTTCAGCGAAGGAGCAGATAACAGGCCATGGGATGGAAGTGTAGCCGGTCGCCCGGAACCTGCACAGGAAGGTGTTTATGTCTACTCTGTAAAAGTCACTGACGTATGGGGTAAGATTCATGAGAAAGTAGGGCATGTAAGTCTGGTGAGATAACCATTAGAAGAATAGGTTGAAAAACAGTTTCGGATTACAGAAGAGGAAGGTGTAGTTAAATTCTAAATGCAACGAGGTTCCATTTAATTTTCACAAATAACTATAGATTTCCACTCTGTAATCCGATTTTTAATGCAGTAAAATTCGATATAAAAATCTTCCCCTCCCTCAATATCGTCAGTTGACGAGAGTTTCCCCCAATCTCGTCAGTTGACGAGCGTTTCCCCACGCGATGCGATATTTCTGTAGAGATAAATTTTAAAAGATATTTTACTCCCTTTTTGATTCGAAAAGTGAATACCTCCCAATTCGATTATTTTCTATTCTTTTTCTAAATCTAAATCCTTGGTTTTTACTACTAAAGTCAGTTTAATAATTCAATTCAATAATAGTTACTATATTTAGCATTGGAAATGGGTGTGAAGTCGATCCCATAAAACATCCAAAGCTATGTTCAAATTTAAAATTTCACTTGCGTTAGTTCTATTTCTTTCAGCCTGTAGTGTTAGAGCGCAGCAACATCCGCAAACCGATTCGCTGGTAAAGATGATGGTAGAACAAAATACATTGACCGGAACGATGAACCAGGGTACCGAATTGGTATTGGAAAACAAGATGGAGCAGGCAAATATTTTTTTTACCAATGAAATCGCTACGGATGCCGGGAGTAAGGAAGCTTATTTTAACCGTGGCGTGGTGAACTGGGCCATGAGCAATCCCGAGAATGCCTGTCGTGACTGGAGTTCTCTTCTTGCTCTTGGAGATACTGCCGCATTCAAGTTACTGGATAAAAACTGTCACGGGAATATGGTCATTGAAGATGATACCATTCCGAAGAAAGTATACCGTCAGTTGTTCGCGCAAAAGAAGGATGCCAAAACACTATCAGCGAATTCCGGTGCCCTGAATGTAGCAGATCAAATGCCGCAATTTCCGGGAGGTGATAAAGGAATTCTTTCCTACTTTAAAAATAACATCATGTCCATTAAGGATGCTCAACCGGGCACGGTGTATGTGAGTTTCATCATTACCAAAAAGGGAAAAGTTTTGTATCCGTATGTCACACGAGGCATCAATGCGTCCTGTGACAAAGAAGCTTTACGTTTAGTGCAATCCATGCCCGACTGGCAACCCGGAAAGCTGAAGGGTAAGCCGGTGTTGGTGCGGTATGCCTTACCTGTTAGGTTTAGTACGAAGTAGGAGGATGGTGGAATTTGATTGCCCAGCAGACATGCGGTCGGGTGGAAACTAAGATGATAATTCTGAAATTTTTTATTGAGATGACCCAATTACGGTTCAATAATACTGTCGCTCCTACGGAGCTATAATCTGTCCTCCGGGCTATACTGTCGCTCCTACGGAGCTATAATACTGTCGCTCCTACGGAGCTATAATACTGTCGCTCCTACGGAGCTATAATACCGTCGCTCCTACGGGGCTATAATACTGTCGCTCCTACGGAGCTATAATACTGTCGCTCCTACGGAGCTATAATACTGTCGCTCCTACGGTTCAATAATACTGTCGCTCCTACGGAGCTATAATACTGTCGCTCCTACGGAGCTATAATACTGTCGCTCCTACGGGCTATACTGTCGCTCCTACGGAGCTATATTACTGTCGCTCCTACGGAGCTATAATACTGTCGCTCCTACGGAGCTATAATACTGTCGCTCCCACGGAGCTATGGAGCAAGGGAATACACTGTTTTAATATAATGTCACCACGCCTTGGCTTTTGTTTTATCGCCGCATTAGTGGAAACTCCTTAAACCTTAAACCTTGAACTTTAAACCTTGAACTTTAAACTTTAAACCTTAAACCTTAAACCTTAAACCTTGAACTTTAAACTTTCTTATCGAAGATCAACAACCTCAACGCCTGGATATTTCGCTTTATTGAAGGAAAAATTTTCATTCGTAACAACAGCGTTGGGAGTGAATTTTACGATGGAGTAGGTGAGGATGCCTCCGTTTTTTTCAAAAATCCGGGCTTCACTGACGTATTTAGCGGTCTTGTCGATGTTGAGAATGATCTTGAAATAGTTCTTCTTGGAGTCTTCAGGCGTTAGTTCGATTTGTTGAACTTGTTTTCCGGCACTTGTTTTCTCTCCGAGATATTTGGATTTAAATCCCTTTTCATACATCGTGAAAATGGTAGTGGGTGATATTGCACCTTCAGTTGTTTTTGCCTCACTGATCTGTACTTCGTTGGATTCTTTTAAATAGGTCCAGGTAGTAGTACCATCACTCATGACGGTTTGATCGGACATCACAAAATTGAAACGCGTACCGCTGAGCAATATAGTGCCTGTAAAGGATTCTGTTTTTTTACTTTTTTGATCGAGACGGTCAAGTTTAAAAGAGGCTTCGAGCGATTTGTAAGATTTATATTTAGCACTTACGCTTTTTAGTATTTCCTGCGCTTTGGCATCAGTTTGTGCATTTAGGCTATAGCTACAGGAGAGGCTAGCACTATTAAAGCGCTAATAATTTTATTCATTTTCATAATCGGTTGGTTCGGCAAAGATAAAGTTTCAAACCATCAGACCCCTGATGGTGACTTCAGGCTTTTCAATAATTGTTCCAAACTTGCCAAATCCTTGCAACGGACCTCTCTCGCCTTACTTCCTTCAAATGGGCCTATGATGCCGGCTGCTTCTAATTGATCTACCAAACGTCCAGCTCTGTTATAGCCCAACTTTAGCCTTCTTTGCAGTAGCGAGGCTGAACCTTGCTGAAACTGTACGACCATATGTGCCGCCTCGTCAAAAAGTGGATCAAGATCATCGGCTCCCATATCACTTCCTCCTCCGGATCCTTCATTTTCACCTACATACTCAGGTAAAAGGTAAGGAGTGGGGTAAGCACGCTGGTTGCCAATGAATTCGGTAATGGATTCAACTTCAGGAGTGTCAACAAAGGCACATTGGATACGAACCAAATCATTTCCGGTGGAAAGGAGCATGTCTCCTCGTCCGATAAGCTGATCTGCTCCACCAGTATCCAGAATAGTTCTTGAGTCAATTTTTGAGGTGACACGGAAAGCCAATCGGGCCGGGAAGTTGGCTTTAATGGTTCCTGTGATAATATTTACAGATGGTCGTTGTGTAGCGATAATCAAATGGATGCCGATCGCTCGGGCTAACTGGGCCAGTCTTGCAATGGGCGTTTCTACTTCTTTACCGGCCGTCATAATTAAATCGGCAAACTCATCCACCACTAAAACAATATAAGGGAGAAAGCGATGTCCGTTATTGGGATTCAATTTACGGGCGACAAATTTCGCGTTGTATTCTCGGATATTCCTCACTTGTGCATCTTTCAGTAACTCGTAACGGTTATCCATTTCAATGCAAAGCGAATTGAGTGTAGCCACTACCTTTTAGTATCCGTAATGATAGCATCTTCATCGCCGGGAAGCTTTGCGAGGAAATGGCGTTCGATGGTTTTGAACAAGGTAAGTTCTACCTTTTTCGGATCTACCAATACAAACTTGACCTGTGCCGGATGCTTTTTATATAGCAAGGATACTAAAATAGCATTGAGACCAACTGATTTTCCTTGTCCGGTCGCACCGGCCATCAGCAAGTGAGGCATCTTCGCAAGATCGGTAACAAAGATTTCATTAGAGATGGTTTTCCCGAGACCAATGGGCAAATCAAACTCTGAATTTTGAAATTTCTCAGAGCCAATTACAGAACGCATACTGACAATATCAGGATGCTGGTTCGGTACTTCGATACCGATAGTTCCCTTACCCGGAATAGGTGCGATAATACGTATTCCCAATGCAGCAAGACTCAAGGCAATATCATCTTCAAGATTTTTGATCTTTGAAATACGTACACCCGCCTTGGGTACTATCTCAAACAATGTGACGGTAGGACCAACTGTAGCTTTTATTTTATCGATTTCAATATCATAATGACCAAGTGTTTCGATGATCCGCTTTTTGTTGGTTTCCAACTCCGCCATGATCTCATCACGACTCATCTGTGAGCGAGTGCTCTGATAATTTTCGAGTAGATCCAGTGTGGGATGCTGATAATGGCTCAGGTCGAGTTTGGGATCGTACTCTCCCAATTGCTCCAGCAAACTGGCATCTTCAGGATTGGCCACCTGTAAATTGCCCTCTGCATTTACTTCCGCCATTTTAATTTCTTCCACTTCTAGCTGTAAACCCTCTTCGTTGTTTTCCATCTCCAGTTCCATCTCTGTGGAGGGAATTTCTGCGTCGAGCAAATGCAATTCAGGAGTTGGTGCTTTGGTTGTCGGTTCAGTTTCTGCAAAAAGATGTTCAATTTCGTCTCTATGTGCATATTCATCCGGCAGTTCAAGAGGGAGTTCGATTTCGGGAGATGGTCCGCGTTCTTCTTTTAATTTATTTCCAAATTCGAAATCCTCTTCTTCGTCTTCAAACAACTCTTCAGAAGGTTCCGCAGCGGTTTGGTTTTTTCTTACAGGCAGACTGAATTTCATATTGAAAGCGGCGACCATAAACGATAAACCGGTAAAGGCAATCAGGAAACCTGTCCCTGCTTTTCCGAGGGACAAAGTCAGCCACATATTAATCTGATATCCGATCCCGCCACCCAGAAACAATAAATCAGGTTTATTGCTGAATAAAAAGGCAAGGGCAGGAGGGAAAAAAACAAGACTAAAGAAACTATATCTGAACGTTTTCTTTAAGGGTAGCAATGCTGCCTGGAATAATATTTTGAATCCTCCAAGGAAGGCCAGCAATACAAACGCATATGCAGAAATTCCAAACCATGTGTAGATAAACTGATGGGAGAAAATGGCACCCATCTTACCCAGCCAGTTCTCCACTTTTTTATCAGAGAATCGCATGAGATCAAACCAGGATCCGGTCACTAAACTTTGATCACTCTTCCATGTAAAAAAATAAGAAGTGAAGGCGATGAGTAAAAAAACGGAAATCAACAGCAGGAATAAGCCGGTGATCTTTTTTGTCCGCTCGTCACTCAGCATTTTTAAAAATGCAAATGGCTTTTCTGCAACTACTTTTTCTTTCCGCTGTTTAACTTTTTTTACCGGTTTTTGAACGACAGGTTGCTCCAGCTCTTCGGTTTCCTGCTCCACCAGCGGTTCTTTAATTCTGTTTCCTTTTCCGGCCATGACAATCAATAGGGTTTAGCGGTTAAAAATAGCAAGCTTTCACTCCCCGTTTACATAGTAGGGGACACGCTTATTTAACATTCGTATGTGCAAAACTGAACGGGAATTGAGGTACTTTATTTGCGATTTTGGTGAAAATTGTATCGAATTATTACTTATTTTAGGACGATGAATGAATTAATCAATACTGATCAGCAGTTTATTCTCGATAAATTGCAGGAATACTATTCGGAACTAGAGCCGGCATTGCGACATGAAATTGCTGCAAATGCCATGATTCGTGAATTTAAAGCCGGTGAAATATTGATGAAACCCGGTCAGTATTTCAAATCTACAATGCTGATTACCAAAGGTCGGGTGAAGGTATACAAGGAAAGTGGAGATGGAAGTGAATTTTTCATGTACTACCTGGAACCCGGAAACGCATGTGCCCTGTCCATGATTTGTGCAGCTCGCCAGGAGCAAAGTGAGTTGTTGGCCAGGACTACCGAGGAAACGGAAGTCATTCTAATTCCCATCGCATTAATGGATAACCTGATGACAGCCTATAAAACCTGGTACTATTTTGTGCTAGGCACTTTCCGTAACCGATTCGAAGAGTTACTAACGTTAATTGATCATACTGTCTTTAAAGGTCTGGATGAGCGACTGGAGTTTTATCTTAAAAAACAACGCCTGACTTTTAAAACGGATGAACTGAAAGTTACACACGAAGAAATTGCCGGTGATTTAGGGACATCCCGTGTGGTGATCTCCAGACTACTGAAGAGCATGGAGCAAGCGGGAAAAGTGAAGTTGAACCGAAATTACATTGATCTGAAAAATTTGCCTTTGTAATCAATGTTACCGTTTTCACCGTTTTCCTTGTCGCATCTTTGCATCCGCATTCAAAAAGGAAATATGTTAGAAATAATCGGTTACTTCGCTTCTGCACTTATTGGAATTTCACTAGGCCTTATTGGCGGTGGAGGTAGTATATTGACTGTTCCGGTATTGGTTTATCTTTTCCATACTGATGCGGTCCTCGCCACCTCATATTCTCTGTTTATTGTGGGCACAACGAGTCTCGTAGGAGCACTTCCTAAATTTAAACAAGGGTTGATTGATGTGAAAACAGCGATTGTTTTCGGAATACCTTCTATTATTGCTGTTTACCTGACTCGATTATTGCTCGTACCTGCCATACCCGATAGTGTATTTACTGTCGGAGGATTGGAAGTGACAAAATCATTGTTTATGTTATTGCTTTTTGCAGTTTTAATGGTGGCCGCAGCCTATTCAATGATCAGAAAAAATGGCGTGGCGAAACCCTCGGTGCCTAAAAATGAAAGGACGTATAATTATCCTGTTATCCTACTGGAAGGACTTGTTGTGGGTACTTTAACAGGACTTGTGGGAGCCGGTGGAGGATTCCTCATTATTCCGGCACTCGTGTTGTTAAGCGGACTACCCATGAAGGAGGCAGTGGGCACATCTCTGTTGATCATTGCCGTAAAATCACTATTTGGTTTTATGGGTGATATGGGCCATTATGATTTAAACTGGCCTCTGCTTCTAACGGTAACAGCTATTGCTGTGGCAGGAATATTTGTTGGGAATATGCTTACAAAAAAGTTTGAAGGGGAGAAACTGAAGAGAGGTTTTGGATGGTTTGTTCTGGTCACAGGAATTTATATCATTATTAAGGAAGTTTGGTTTAAATAAAAATTGCAGATAGTCGTCATAAAATAATATTAAAAATATAAAAACATGAAAATAGAACAAATTTATACAGGGTGTCTGGCACAGGGCGCGTATTACATTGTTTCAGAAAATGAAGCCGTGGTGATTGATCCCCTTAGGGAAGTGCAGCCCTATATCGACAGGGCTGAAAAAGATGGAGTGAAGATTAAATATGTGTTCGAGACACATTTCCATGCAGATTTCGTGTCAGGACATATCGACCTGGCGAATGCTACCGGAGCAACTATCGTTTATGGTCCGAATGCTCAAACAGGTTTTACAGCACATGTAGCGAAGGATGGTGAAGAGTTTAAGGTGGGAAAGGTTACCTTTAAAGTTTTACATACCCCCGGACATACCATGGAGTCCACTTGTTTTCTGTTGAAAGATGATAAAGGAAAAGAATCCGCATTGTTTACAGGAGATACGTTGTTCATCGGCGATGTGGGTCGTCCTGATCTCGCGCAAAAGGGAGATATAACGCAAGATGATCTTGCCGGTTATCTATTTGATTCTTTACGAAACAAGGTCATGACATTGCCGGATGATATTACCGTTTATCCTGCGCATGGTGCAGGTTCAGCATGTGGTAAAAATATGAGCAAGGAGACGTATGATACACTCGGTCATCAAAAGGAAGTGAATTATGCTTTGAGAGCAAATATGACCAGACAGGAATTTATTAAAGAAGTGACTGCCGGTTTAATGCCTCCTCCTGCGTATTTCCCACAGAATGTCAAATTGAACAAGCAGGGGTATGATAATATTTCAGATGTTTTGAAAAGAGGTACAAAAGCGCTGAGCCCTGAGGCTTTTGAAGCTGCTGCCAATGAAACGGGTGCACTTCTGCTCGATACCAGAGATGCTCAGGTTTTTGCAAAAGGCTTTGTTCCGAATTCTATTAATATTGGTATTGATGGTAGTTTCGCTCCATGGGTAGGCGCTTTGATTCCTGATGTGAAACAAGAGTTGCTCATTATCACCGAACCGGGAAGGGAGGAAGAAGTAGTAACACGATTGGCGAGAGTGGATGATTTTACTCTGGGATATCTGGAGAGGCGGTTTTGATGCCTGGAAAGCTGCAGGGAAAGAGGTAGATACCATCACGTCCATTTCTGCAGAAGAGTTGGCTGATTTGAGAAAGAAGAATGCTGCAGCTAAAATTGTAGATGTAAGGAAGAGTAGTGAATTTGCTTCTGAGCATATTAAAGAGGCCACCAATGCCCCTCTTGATTTTATAAACGATGCTATGTCACAGCTGGATAAAGATGAGCCGGTGTATATTCATTGTGCAGGTGGTTACAGGTCTATGATTTTTGTTTCGATCCTCAAGGCGCGCGGGTATGATAACCTGATTGATGTGAAAGGTGGTTTCAAATCTATTAAGGAAACTGCGAAATTTGAATTGACAGATTACGTTTGTCCTAGTACTTTATTGTAAAATCAATAGTCATAAATAATTGAACCCGGAAAGTGATTGGAAGTTCCAATAGCTTTTCGGGTTTGTTTTTTTTTATGATAAAACATTGCATTTTTATCTGCTAAGAGATTACATTTGATAGTCTAAGATCTAGGTCATCGAATGAGTTTAAATTGATTTTTGAAAATTCTGCAGATTCTTTTTTAAAAATCAATCTTTCCAATCCAACATTAGCAATGACAAAGATCATAAGATTCATGTAACATAAGTAGCTCGAAGAGGGGAGGGAGCCGTGTAAATTTGTAGAATAAATAATACCCCCGTTAAATATAACCTTAAAAAATAACTATCATGAAAATTGAACAAATCTACACCGGCTGTTTGGCTCATGGCGCTTATTACATTGAATCCAATGGTGAAGCCGCTATCATTGATCCATTACGTGAATTCGCACCTTATATGGAACGGGCTGCGAAGGATCATGCGAAGTTTAAGTATGTCCTTGAAACGCACTTTCATGCTGATTTTGTTTCCGGTCATCTCGATTTAGCAAAAGAATCAGGAGCAGAAATCGTTTTTGGTCCGACAGCTCAACCGGAGTTTAAGGCGCATGTTGCTACAGATGGTGAGATTTTAACATTGGGAAAAATTAAAATTAAAGTATTACATACTCCCGGACACACGATGGAGTCCAGTTGTTTTTTGGTGATAGATGAGAACGGAAAAGACTATGCAGTATTTACAGGTGATACCTTGTTTATTGGAGATGTAGGTCGCCCTGATTTGGCACAAAAAGGTGCAATTACGCAAGAAGTACTGGCGGGCTATCTTTATGATTCTTTGAGAAATAAAATAATGAATTTATCGGATGAAGTGATCGTTTTCCCCGGACATGGTGCCGGATCTGCTTGCGGCAAGAACATGTCAGACGAGACAACAGATACTTTAGGTCATCAAAAGATGTCAAATTATGCATTGAGATCCAATATGACTAAGGAAGAATTCGTGAAAGAGGTTCTAACCGGATTGATGCCTCCTCCTGCATATTTTCCTAAAAATGCTGCCATGAATAAGAAGGGCTATGAGAGCTTTACCGAAGTAATGCACCGTGGCGCAAAGCCCTTAACTCCTGAAATGTTTAAGATGGTAGCTGCCGAAACAGATGCTATGATTTTGGACACGCGTAAACCGGAAGAATTTATAAAAGGCTTTATACCTAATGCAATTAATATAGGGCTGGATGGCAATTTCGCACCATGGGCAGGTGCATTGATTCCTGACCTGAAACAAGAAATATTAATTGTTTGTGAACCGGGAAATGAAGAGGAAGTCATTACGCGGTTGTCACGGGTGGGTTATGATTTCACAATCGGTTATCTGGATGGTGGATTTGAATCCTGGATGAAAGGTAAACATGAAGTGGATGCGATTGAATCAGTTTCTGCAGAAGAAGTATATAAACTGACCGGCAATGACCCATCTCTTCCTATAATGGATGTCCGTAAAAAAAGCGAGTATGACGCAGAGCATCTCCTGAATGCAGTAAACGCTCCTCTTGATTTTGTGAACGATAGCATGACAAAAATTGATCGCAATAAGAAAACCCTTGTTCATTGTGCAGGAGGATATCGTTCTGTAATATTTATTTCAATATTAAAGGCACGTGGATATAATAACCTGGTAAATATAGCCGGCGGATTTAAAGCGCTCAAAGATACCGGGAAATTTAAAGTGAGCGATTACGTTGCTCCTACTACAATGTTGTAAAATTAAATTCCGGGGTCAGGAAATTATATCCTGATCCCGGACTAATTTATTTAAATAGAATCCTCAAAACAAGAAAAGATGTTTAAATTTATTTCAAAGTTATTTGCAAGCGAATTCGAGAGCCTGGACGGTATTGAATTTAAATTGAAATACAAACAAACTCCAAATGCGAAGTTGCTGGATGTTCGCACACCGGCTGAATTTAAATCAGGTACTATTCAGGGTTCAGTAAATGTTGACGTGATGAGCACAGGATTTAAACAAGCGTTTGTTAAATTAGATAAGTCTAAGGAATATTTTCTGTTTTGCAGAAGTGGAGCGCGGAGTGCAACGGCATGTAAAATGATGTCTAGTGAAGGTTATAAAGTTTATAATCTGAAAGGAGGAATTAGTTCGTGGAAGTAATCCTATACAACTAATGGATGGCTTACTTTCAAATGCTATAATTGTAATTAACAAATTAAATATTTTATTATGAAAACGAAACATCAGGTACTCATCATTGGCGGCGGTAGTGGAGGGATTATGACTGCAGCTTATATGAAGAGGGTGAATCCCAAAGTAGATATTACAATTATTGAACCTTCCGGTGATCATTATTATCAGGCAGCGTGGACATTGGTCGGCGCGGGCACTTTTAATTTTGAGGATACGCGTCGCAATGAATCTTCGGTGATTCCAAAAGGGGTGCTGTGGATAAAAGATTTTGCTGTTAAAGTAGTTCCGGAAGAGAATAAGGTGATAACAAAAGATTCGGGAGAACATATCTATGATTTTTTAGTCGTTACTCCGGGTTTAATTATGGATTTGGATGCCATGCCTGGCTTGCGTGAAGCATTGAAAACGGATTCGGTTTGCAGCAATTATGTTGATCCCAAACATACCTGGGAAGTATTGAAGAATTTCAAAGGTGGGAATGCCGTCTTTACCCAGCCTTCATCGCCAATAAAATGTGGCGGCGCACCTCAAAAAATCATGTATCTTGCTGAGGAAGCATTTGTAAAGAGCGGCGTTCGGGATAAAACAAATGTTGTTTATGCATCTCCGGGATCTTCCATTTTTGGAGTTAAAGCTTTTGCGGATACATTGAACGAAGTCATTAAAAGAAAGAAAATAATCACCCGCTTTTTTTACAATCCGGTAAAGATAGATGCTGTTCAAAAGAAAATCTGGTTTAAGTATACCAAGCCGGAGACATCTACCAATAATCTTGCTGCGGATGCTTCTATAAAAGAGAAGTTTGAGGAGGGAAATTTAATAGAGATGTCCTATGACATGCTTCATCTCGCGCCTCCGCAGAAAGCACCTGATTTTATCCGTGAATCTATGCTAGCGCATCAGGACGGTCCTTCTAAAGGCTGGATGAACGTGAACATTAAGACCTTACAGCACGCTCTCTATCCAAATGTTTTTGGTCTTGGGGATGTTGCAGCACTTCCAACCGCGAAGACGGGTGCAGCTATTCGAAAACAAGCACCAGTTGTAGTAGAGAATATACTCTCACTCATAAAACATGGCGGAACACTCTCCCGTGAGTATTCCGGTTATTCCTCTTGTCCATTAGTTACAGGTTATGGTAAAATGGTGCTCGCAGAATTTAAATATGATAATGTCCGCGATTCAGATCCATTACTCAGTAAATTTTGGGATACCTCCAAGGAGCAATACAGTATGTGGATTTTGAAGAAGTATGGACTTCCTTTCCTCTATTGGAATATGATGATGAAAGGAAAAATGATGGAGTAGAGTTTAATTCAGAATTCAAAATTCAGAATTCAGAATTGAGGAATTGGGAACTGGGACTTGGTAACTGGGAATATGGAATCGCTCGGAATTGGGATTTCGGAATTGGGATTTCGGGAATATTGCACTTGTCTATAGCGAGCTAATCCTACATTCTCATACTTAAAACTATACTTCCTGTAGCATACCACAATCTACCTGTAGCAAACAGGTTCTGCATTCTGAACTCTACATTCTGAATCCTACATTCAAAATTCAAAATTCTGAATTCTGCATTCTGAATTCTGAATTAATGATCGTGCATCCCCGGATGATGCGCATGTCCATGCGACAATTCCTCAGCAGTGGCTTCTCTCACGCTCACAACCGTGCCGCTAAAATGCAAATCCTGACCTGCGAGCGGGTGGTTAAAATCTAATAAAATAGTAGTATCTTCTATTCCTGCAATTTTTGCGACCAGTTGATTTCCTTCTCTGTCCAGCAATGGAACCATATTGCCAATGCGTAAAACTTCCAGATCCAATACACCGTCTACCTTAAACATATCGTCCGGAACACGTACCAATGCATCTTCCTCCATCTCTCCATACGCTTCTCCTGAATTGATATTAAAAGTGAAAGGACTGCCGGAAGTTAATCCCATTAAATTTTCTTCAAAGGCAGGAATAAGTTGACCTGAACCGACAAGGAATACCAGTGGATTCTCTTCTCCTGTTTCCTCAACCATGTTTTTTTCACTGCCTGCCTTACTGCTATGTAAAACATAAGTCACTGTTACTACTTTGTTCTGTCCGATTTGCATTGTGTTTAGTTTTTACAAAGGACAGAGTACAAGATGTGATTTCTGACACTTTGGGTTGTTGAATGGCCTACTACAGGCAGGTGCAAATTTACTGAATATTTGGTGTTTTAAATTCATGTGCTCTTCAAAATTAATTGATTGTGAAACAAATAATTGCGGAGAAAGGCCACTCGAAAGTCCTTATCCATTCATAAGAAGTTAGAGATAAAACAAAAATAAATTTTAAAAGTCCCTCCATCTCCATAGATGTCGAGCGGCCAGACTTCTGTACGGCCTCCATGTATTTGAAATCTCTATCATTTTTTGTTTGAGTTCCTTCCTTTCTTCTTTCAGGTTATATAGCGCTATCATCGCTTGTTGTATGCCAATGTCATCAACTGGAAGAATATCGGGTCTGTTTAGGTTAAACATCAATAGCATTTCCGCCGTCCATCTGCCTACACCTTTAATCGAGGAGAGTAGAGGATAAGTTCTTCGTCACTTTTTCTATAAAGTTTGCGATAATCGAGTGTTTGCTCCAACGAAAAGGTGGCAATGTTTTTCAGGTAGCCCGCTTTCTGATAAGATAATCCTGCACTGCGCATCAGCTCAGGGTCTAATTGGAGTATGGATTCCGCTACCGGCTGCTGTTGATCGAAGAGTAAGATAAATCTACTCCAGATGGTATCGGCAGCCTTTGTTGAAAGCTGTTGTGAAACGATAGCTCTCAATAGTGAAGTAAAAAGATCTTTATGCCCGGTATGGTCGAGTTTGCCGGTTTCCTTAATGATGATTTTCAAATGCGGATCTTTGTTCAAGACTTTATAAGCAGTACTTAAATCCCAATTCATGGTGCAAGGTATGATATATTATTCATGTATTTAACCAACTATTTTTAAGGAATCGCCATTCGAATTCTCCAGTCTTTAGGATAGTAATTATTCCATCGTTGTCGGATCTTCTTTGCCCAACCTAATGCATGACCTTCAAAGTTAATGAGATGCCAGCCTTCCATTTCAGATTCAGCTATGATGGAATCTCCTCTTAAAAAATGTAAAACCTCTTTTAGCTGAAGAGAACAAGCGGGTGTGTCGCTTTTTAATTGAAGACTCATGGCTAATTCCGGTGCGGGAATAAAATCATTTCCCTTGGTCTGTCCAAGAGGTAAGCCCGATTGACGTATATAACATTTTCTTGCTAGTGCTTTTGTCAGAGAGATGATAGCCGGGGTAGCTGCATTCAGATATTCTTCCTGCTGAACTACTTCAAATTTATCCGGTTCTTTCAGCCACAAGCCTTTATTAAAGGAGCGATCGGTTTTAAATTTTTGTTCAATGTTTACTTTTTACTGCTGGTACCCTCGTATTGTAAAAGGTAATAGTAAAACCTTCCACTGCAACTTTATGAGGAAAGGATTACCATCCATGAGTAGTTGCTACTATTCCTTCAGGTGCGGGAGGAGTAATGTTAATGAAAGGATGATGTAGGAGTAGTCGTTCTATTTGTTGATCATTTTCGGAAGGTTCATACGTACATGTAGAATAAAGCAGGTACCCCCCCGGCTTAAGAGCGGGAATGATATCCTCTAAAATATTTGTCTGTCGCACTGCACAAACATCCACCTGTTCCGGGCTCCATTCCCGTATAGCTTCCGGATCTTTTCTAAAGAGTCCTTCTCCGCTACAAGGAGCATCTACTACAATAAGGTCAAATAAAACAGTACTAGTCGCTATATCTTTTGCTTCATTTTGCGTGACGATACTATTTGAATATCCCCATTTCGCAAGGTTATGTCTGAGTATTTTATTCCGCCCGGGAATTATTTCATTGCAGATGATATTGCAGTCTTTGGAGAGAAGACTTATCAGATGTGTTGTTTTGCCTCCAGGGGCTGCGCAGAGATCAAGTACATTAGAGGTTTTCAATTCGTCGATCACATTCCTCAATATGGATTCAATAAGCATCGACCCTGCTTCCTGCACATAGTAACAGCCGGCATGGAACAAAGGGTCGAGTGTAAAAACAGGCCTGTCCTTTAAGTATCTTCCTTGTGAACACCAGCTCACCTTTGTGGCATCACGGAAAAGTCCATTGTCTTTTTCGGGATGGATTCGAATACTTACTGGTGAAGGTCCTTGTAAGCAGGCTATAAGAGAAGAAGCTTCACCACCCAATTGATGGTGCATTCTTTTATAAAAATCTTCATATAGTCCTTGCATGGCGTTAGTTCAATTTCTCTTTTGCTTCTCCACAGCGTAATGTAATTTTAGTTTTTCTACCGTGTGAAAAACAATCGGACAAATTCCATAATGAGCTATAATTTTTCATATTCTATATTTTACAAGAGGTCTTTCCAAATCAGGGAAAGAAATACATGCATTGGGTCGTGATGTGTAGATGGTGCATAAATTACTGGAGAGAAAGATACATGGTTTTTTACTTAAATACTGAATTTTCGTGTTTTCTTCAGTTGAAACTTCTGAATTTGCGAAATCTTCCGGTGGAAGTCCTTTTAAGTGAGCCAACTTTATTAATTCATCAGGTGAGATTCCGGCTTCTAAAACTTTGCAACAATTTGCACATAGCCGGCAGTCGATTGCGGTGGAAATATCTTTTGCTATGGGTAATATGATTTGGTCGAATTCTTTGGCGTTCGCAGCTATTACCTTCTTGAGAAGAATTTGCAATTCTTGTTGTTGAAACCTTGCTGCGTCTGCTATTTTACTTAAATTGATTTCCACCTTGTGTTTTAGTTATTCTTCAATGAAATCGAGATTTTTCCCATATGTTTCAGGTAGATAAAATACAGCGATCAATGCCAGGCTCCAGACGATTCCTCCTGTTATGGCAAGACTTTGAATAAGATCTATTCTGAAATATGATTCTAACCAAAGATGTAGTGGAACCAGCAATGTAACGGCACCACGCATAAAATTGGTGACAGTAGCAGTTATCAAAACTCTGAGATTGGTTCCAAAATGTTCGGCTGTGGCAGTCACAAAAACCGAAAGATAGCCGCAACCTGTTCCCATAAGTAAGGAAGTAAGATATATACCGGAACTATTACTGATGAGAATAAAATGAAAGAGGGTAGATGCCAGAGCGAAAAGCATATAGGCGATCATCACTTTTTTCCTGGTCCTTAGAAGTTGACTTAGAATCCCACTGCTTAAATCTCCAACAGTTATTCCAATCTGAAAAAGGATAAAGCAGGTCGCCAGTTGTAAACCTTCAATGTTTTTTACTGCTGCAATTTCAGGAGAAAGAGTAATTAAAAGTCCCACACTGTACCAAATGGGAATACCGGTTAGAATACAAGCTAAATAAGTGAGTGAACGTTTTCTATTGGAAAATAGTAAAGGAAAGGATCCTCTCATAATGCCATCAGCTGATGTTCGCTTACTAAACATTTCAGGTTCTATCGTGCTCATTCTTAGAAGGAGAAGTAGCAATCCTATACAGCCCGCGGCGAAAAATGCGATTCTCCAGGGAACGATGTTTCCAATTAATCCTGCAGTTACTGCACCCATTGCTCCTAAAGTCGCTACCATAATAGTTCCATAGCCTCGTCGCTCAATGGTCATCGATTCACTCACCAATGTAATGCCGGCACCAAGCTCTCCTGCAAGACCCGCCCCGGCCAAAAATCGAATCACTGCATAAGAAGTAGTATCCTCAACAAAGGCATTCGCAATATTACTAATTGAGTATAACAAGATCGATCCATAAAGAACGTATACCCTTCCTTTCCGGTCACCAATAATTCCTGTGATTATTCCTCCTACAATCATCCCAGCCATCTGAATCGCTAAAATATTTTCACCCGTGCGGGTGAGGTCTTTTCCGCTTAATCCTAAGTCCTTCAAACTGGGAATCCTGTAAATATTAAAGAGAAAAAGATCAAAGGCATCAATAAAAAAGCCAAGTCCGGCCGCGAAAACAACGAGATTGAAGGGTGATTTTTGGAGTGACATATTAAAGTATGGCGAATCTAGGTGTTTTTACTGTAAATTCAATTTGTTGATATTCAGTGCGCTATAAGTAGAATATGTACTTTAACTGATATGCGGCAATGATAATTTAATTTATAAGCATTGAACTTATTTCCAATTTAATTGTGGAACTTTGCCCACCGGTAAAAAAATAAATATTCTTAAAACATATAAATATGAAAAAACTTATTCTTGTTTCCTGTGCCATTGTGTTCGCAACCCTGGTTGCTGATGCACAATCTCTGAAAGTTCCTGCTCCTTCACCTTCACAAACATTGAAGCAGGATTTCGCATTATCAACTATTGAAATTTCTTATTCCCGCCCTGGTGTTAAGAATCGTACCATATTTGGGGATATTGTTCCTTTTGGTACATTGTGGAGAACTGGTGCAAATTCAGCAACTACAATTTCTTTTGGCGACACAGTGATGATAGGTGGTGTTAAGGTGAATCCTGGTAAATATGGATTATTGACTATTCCCGGTCAAACAGAATGGGTTGTCATTATCAGTAAAAGCACAACAACTACAGGTGCTGATGATTATAAAAAGGAGGAAGATGTTGTTCGTATGAATGTAAAGCCATCTGCATTAAGTAATAAAGTAGAAACTTTTACGATTCAACTGGAGAACATTAAAAACAATTCATGTGATTTGCAATTGATGTGGGATAAAACAATGGTTTCAGTGGGGATCAGTACTGATATCGATGGCCGGATTATGAAGGATATTCAGAAATTGGTAGTAAATGATAGCCGACCATATGGTGCTGCGGCTAATTACTATATGGAGAATGGAAAGGACTTGAAGTTAGCTGCGGAATGGTATGACAAAGCTATTGCAGGTAATCCTAAAGCCTATTGGTTGGTTCATCAAAAAGCGAATTGTCAGGCGAAGATGGGCTTAAAGAAAGAAGCTGTTGAAACGGCAAATAAGTCTATTGCCATCGCAAAAGAACAAGGCGATGATAATTATGTGCGATTGAATGAAAAGTTAATCGAGACTTTGAAATAATATGAAAGAAAATTTAATAAAAAGGGGAGCTAAAAACTCCCCTTTTTTTATTTAATCACTTCTCCTTCAAATTTCACAGTCAGCCCAATTTTGACTTCAAAGACATGGTCTATAGGTGCCGTAGTAAATCCGGATAACTTGAATTTAAATTTAGATTGTTTAAAATAACTGAGTAGTTCTACATCTGAAACATCGAGGTCAATTGTATTTAAACCGCCGGTGGGAACAGGATCTTTTTTTGCAAACTCGATCAAACCGGTACCACTCAAATTTCCTATTTCTGCATTTATCTTATTGGTCAGATCAAAGGTATACGGTGTACTATTGCTGTCTATCATTGTCAAAGTTACTGCTTTGATTTTTACAGAATTCAAATTATCTATACTTACCCCATTATCAGACACAAGTCCTTGTACATCGGTATCGAATTCAATAGTTCCCATTTCAATATTACCTTGTGTTGTCGTAGGATTAACCTGAATAGTGAATTCTGCATAGTCATTTGTAAATGAAAATGCAGTGGGGTTATCTTTGTCGCAGGAAGTGGTAGTAAGTACCATGGCGACTAACAGAGCGTAGAGGTATCTTTTCATGATTTGGATTTTGTAAATTATAGGAGACCAATTTAGGAAAAATACCAAAGAATTCCAATAAAAAAGTACGATTTTTATCCGGTGACCTGAAATTTAGGAAGAATCAGTTTTAAGAGGAGAGATAACAGAATCACAAAGGCACAACCGATGAGGTTTAACCAAAGAAATGAAATGGTATCGGAAAAATAGATGGCTATCACCAATACTTCAGTAATCAGTGCAGCAATAAACACCTGATTTCCCTCAATTGATTTCAAAAAGAGCGCTACTGAAAAAATACCCAGAATTGTTCCGTAGAAGAGAGATCCCAGAATATTCACTGCTTCTATCAATGAGCCCATTCTTCCTGCTAATTGTGCTACAATAATGCAGAAGATCCCCCAGGCTAATGTATAGTATCTGGATAATTTCAAATTTCGGGCATCCGTTCGATCCTTAGGTCGTGCCAGATGATGCCAGTCGATCATGCAGGTCGAGGCCAGTGAATTCAATGCAGCGGCAATGGAACCCCATGCGGCAAGGAATATGATAGCGATGAGTAATCCGACTAATCCTCGTGGTAAATTATTTACGACAAAGTGAAGAAAAATATAATTGGTATCATTGGAATCTGCAGAGGCATTTGATTTTTGAATGAGTGTTGCCGCTTTCTTCCTTCGACTTGTGTTTAAAATACTTAAAGAATCAAGTTTTGATTTATAGAAATAACTACGCATCTCGTCTCCGGATTTTTCAGCATTCAGGTAGTTAACAGCTACTTCATTCTGCAATTTTTGCAAGGAAGAATAATTTGTTTCAATGTCTGAAATTTCGTTCCCATAGCTACCTTCTCTCGCTGAATCCAGCATTTTCGTGTTAAAATAGACCGGACTCTTATAGAAAGTATAAAAGGTGAAAACCAATGCACCCACCAATAAAATTAAAAATTGCATAGGGATTTTGACAAATCCGTTCATCAATAATCCTGCTCTGCTTTCATTGGTATTTTTTGCAGTCAGGTAACGACCAACTTGCGATTGATCTGTGCCGAAATAGGAGAGCGCGAGAAAGAATCCGCCAATAATACCACTGAAAATATTGTACTTGTCATTCCAGTTGAAGCCATTTTCATTGAAACCGCTCGTGATTACATTTAATTTACCGGATGCCCCTGCAATTTTTAACGCGTCTGCAAATCCCATATCCTCCGGCAGTAAATGAACCACCATGTATCCGGAAAGGAACATGGCAAGAAAAATAATGATGAGTTGCTGCGTTTGGGTATACGATACCGCTTTAACTCCGCCACTTACTGTATAAATGATGAGCAAACCTCCCATCAATAAGTTGGTAAGATGAATATTCCAACCCAATAAGGAAGAAAGTATGAGTGATGGAGCATAAATACTGATACCGGTAGATAAACCTCTCTGAAGCAGGAAAAGAAAGGATGTGAGCAATCTGGTTTTGGTGTCAAATCTTTTTTCCAGATATTCATACGCCGTATAGATGTTCAGCTTACTGTAAATAGGAATGAAGAAAATGCATATAAATATCATCGCCAGCGGCAGTCCGAAATAGTATTGAACAAAACGCATTCCATCAGTATAGGCTTGCCCCGGAGCTGATAGAAACGTAATGGCACTCGCCTGTGTTCCCATAATGGAAAACAGAACAATATACCAGGGCAAAGAGCGATTGTTTAAAAAATAGCTCTCAAGATTTTTTTGACCCCTGCTTTTATATATACCGTAAATAATTACAGAGAATAACGTAACGATCAATACAATCCAGTCGAGGAGGCTCATTGGAAATAATTACTAAACCATGTATAAAATGCTATTTGGAAAAATAAAAATGCGATCAGATACAGATAATTCTTCCACTTGTATTTTTCATCTTCCTTACTCATAGTTTGGTGATCAGTTGTTTCTATTTCTTATCGTTAGATGGCTTTTGTCCGATGAGGTTGGCAAATAAGCGGAAAGCTCCCGGAACTCCAGCCGGAAGTTGACGAAAGAAGGAAAGCCCGGTATAAATATAAGTTCCCTTTCCATATTTGGTCACTATGAGACTCCCTTCTTGCGGTTGCTCGCCCTTGTCATTCATCAATAAAATATTGGTGAAAGCCGAATCGATTTTTGTCGCGAAATATAGGCCTCGTTCCTGTACCCAGCCTTCAAAGTCTTTGGAAGTAATTTTATTCGGATGATTTAAGAGGGGGTGATTTTCATCCGTTAAGGTTACTACAGCCTCTTCTTCCGTGACTCTGTTCCTGCTGATAGTGTATGGATACGGCGTCATGATCGATGCAGGATGAAGATTAGAATTGGTATTGTATTGTACTAAAAATGTTCCTCCCTTTTCTACATAGGCCATTATTTTGCTGAATACAGATGGAAGATTTTTATCGGTATTGTATGCTCTGATTCCGGTTACAATGGCATCATACTGATCCAGATTAATTTCAGAAATTTCTTCTGCAGTTACTTCATCCGATTGAATTCCGATTTGCCTTAACATGACCGCTACATCATCACCGGCGCCTTTGATGTATAAGATTTTAGTCGCGTTAGTTTTAATATCGGCAAATTTTAACGTTGTCTTAAGTTCAGGAAACCACGTAATAGGTGGAATATGATCATAGCTGATCTCTTTACTACTCTTCAGTTGTTCCGTAGTGGCATTTTTCATTTGAAATCTGAAACTCAATGCAGCATCTTGCAAGGTTTTCTCTGTTGGCTGTATGAAAAAATCGATTTCCTTTTCTTCTCCCTTTAGGGAAAAGGATAAAAGGGTATCGGTAATATTTATTTTCCATCCTTTATCTCCTGTAATATCGGTATAAAGTTTAATCTGCTCCGATTGGGAACCTTCGTATTTAAGTTTAAGTTTATATTTTCTTTTACTAAGATTATTATAAATAGAAGTGTTTTCGGATAGACGACCGGTTAGTAGGGGAGCTATCACTAAAGGTTTTATCGATTCGCCTTTTACTGGATCGGTTACTTTATAAGTGACAGGTATTTCAATGGGGATTCTGCTATCCTTTAAAACAATTTCGGCTTGCAAAATAATGGGTTCGGGATTCCATGCTTGTCCTGTAAGTAAAATATCCGGAATCTTAAAGGTACCTTTGTCGGGAGTTGTTTGCAGCCAATACGGTTGAGTTGTTGCAGAGGGTCCTTTCAGAATGATCGCTTTGTTTTGCATCGTTTGGTTGACAAGTGAAAAGGTACTGCTGCTGTCATTGTATTGATTTCGTAGTAAACGAACCGTAACAGAATCATATTCGCGGACGACCATCTGTAAATTCACATGCAAGGTATCGTTTATGGCGTACTTTTCACTGAATGAATAGGCGGATTTCCACAGTCCAAGACAATCCGAAATGATGAGATCGAGTTCTTTTAACTTCTGATTTTTTATACTATGATCAGGGAGTTGTGAAATGATTTTGCGAAGATTTATAAGAGAGGGTATGGATGAGGAAGGCTTTTTGAAATCAAATGCCGTAAGTGTGCTATTAATTAGTTGTATAATTTCATTTCCATCTTTTTGCGAGGCCCAGAAATTATCATTCTTAAAAACATCAGTAACATTAGTATCACCTGCCACGGGACTGAAATACTCGATTTGAGTTCCTCTTTGTGAGGGTACACCAAATCCCTGGCTTTTATGCTGAGATCTGCTTTCGGCAGATAACTCTCCGTAACTTTTTCCAAGCAAAGGATTATAACTACCCACATCAATCTTTAGTTGTTGTTCACTTGTAGTGTTGTTCCCTCCAAACTTAAATGTATTCCAGTAGAGCCTTTTTACTTGCCACGATCCTAACGATGTAACTTGTTGTGGGAATTTAGAAGGATCAGCAGCCATATCAAATGCTTCTTTCGCCAATAGGGCACTAGAGGAATGATGTCCATGTCCCGCACGTTGATCAGGTGGAAAGCGACAAATCATTACGTCGGGTTTGATTTTACGGATAACATACACCATGTCTTCCAATATTTTTTCTCGGTTCCAAAGTGTAATCGTTTCTTCTGAAGTTTTTGAATAACCAAAATCATAAGCCCGGGTAAAATATTGTTCACCGCCATCAATAGTTCGTGCTGCCATCAGTTCTCTGGTGCGAATTAGACCCAGGTCTACGCCAAGTTCTGCTCCGATTAAATTCTGACCACCATCTCCTCTGGTCAATGAAATATATGCCGTTCGAAATAGTTTTTCTTTCGACATCCAGGTGATTAATCTCGTGTTTTCGTCATCCGGATGTGCAGCAATATATAAAACCGTGGTAGTTTGTTCCAGCTTTTTGATACGACGGTAGATGTCTGATGAAGATTGAGCCAGAGCGCTGTTATAGGTCATAATCAATAGCAATTGAAGTATGACCTGAAGAGGTGTTGAATGATTTTTCATGATTGTAGAGGTCCAAAGATACAGACAATGCCATTAAAAAAGGAAAGGTCGTTACCTGTCAGATAACGACCCTTCCTAAAGCTTGGTAAATTAATTTACTTTGTGATGACCAGTGTTTTAGTTGCTGTCATAACACCGTTCACGTACAATGAATAGAGGTATGAACCAGCACTCATATCTGCAGCAGAAAGTTGAACCTGTCCGGACTTGTTACCATTGATACTTACTTCACGGATCAATTTACCATCCATAGTAGTGATCATTAATCTTGCATCACTTGTATTTGAAGGGATTTCAAAATTGATAATTGTGGAATTACTAAATGGGTTAGGTTGATTCTGATCTAAACGAACATCACTCAGGCTGGCGCCGGTTTTACTGGTAGAAGGAGCGTTCGCTTCGAGGCGGGCTAAACGTGTTTCAAGGGCAATCAGTTGCTTTTGCATATCAGCTATTGCAGCGTCCTTGGCAGCAATTTGTACTTGTTGTTCCTGAATGGCAGAAGTAAGTACCGGAATCATTCCCATGTAATTTACAACTTTCACATCGGCTTTTTCAGAAATAATTCTTCCTGTTTTCGGATGAATTTTTTCCGGCATTGTAGTTTCTACAACCATATCAGGGAATTGTTGTTGTAAGTTCTCGGCCAGGAAGCCGGTTTGCAAGCCTGCAGGAAGGTGAAGTTTTGGAAATTCAGCTGTTTTATAATTGTAGGTAGCTGTTTTCACATTCATAAGGCGAGACAACACGCTATGAAGTGGCTGTACATTCTTTTTCATTCTTTCATCAGAGAGTTGAAAGTAGCGATATCCGAATACATTTCCCTGAAAATAGCCTGCATAGTCACGAACGCCGCCTACCGTTGCGGTGTCCGTTGCAATTCCCCATACAGATATATTTTGGGTAGAATTTTCGGCGATTCCAAAAACTCCGTTTCCTTGTTCTCCCCCGTCTGATTGTCCCCATACACCGGTTGGAAAACCTGTTGTGCCTGCTACAGAAGATGATCCCAATACTCCAATTATACCGGAACCGCTAACTCCAAATAAATTACTAATTCCTTCTACACCCGCTAAGTTTCCGACCCCCTGAACTCCAATGCCGCTGGTATCAGATGGAGTGGAAGTACCTTTAATAGCAATAACATCTGCACTGCCTACATACTTTCCGGTAACGTTTACTACCGGCTCAGTCGCAGAAGTCAATCCAAGAATATCCAATCGGGATACAGGTGCAGCATTTGCTATACCAACTTTACCGGTGCCGGTGATCACCATTCGGGTTGCATTCTTGGTTTTGAATTTTAAAGGTATGTTGTTTATTGTACCAATAAAATCATTGGTTGTAGCATTTGAATTTCCCTGTAATAACCATCCTGTTTGTGCATGGCTATTCATACTTAGGCAGGCAATGCCTAGTACAGTAATTGTAGTGAGAAGTGTTTTTTTCATAAGTATTGTTTTAGTTTTATTTGATTATAAAATTATGACTTTATTTACTATTTAGAAATAAAAAGCATATTTATTTTCTGTTTAGCTGCAGCCACTGCAAATTTTACTGAATTCGAGTGTCTGTTTATTCACAACGCTGAGTTATTTATTGTTTTTGAAACCATTGTTCAATACTATCTGATTGGGGTGTAAATCACGGAAATCATGGCTATTTTCGCTATTGCATTGATTATTAGGGTTATGTTTTTATAAACTTTTAGAGGCCAGGTGACTTTTAACCTATCGTATTCAGCGCTGAGCGGTAAAAACATCATTAATCTTCCCGTAAGTGATTTGAAAGCGGGTGTTTACATGGTGAAAGTAAATATAGGTGGTTCCGTCCTAAACAGCCGTCTTGTTTTCAACTAGTTCGTACATTATTAATCATAAAACGGTCTCTTTAATCAGGGACCTTTTTTTTTGAATAGTTGCAAGCCTCATTATCACTTTTTTGATATCTATGTTAGTTTTGTTCCGATATTCGCAACAATTCACGATGAGAGAACTTCCCGGAAAAATATTGTATTATCTCGTCATACTTCCCGTATCGCTGTTGCCTTATTTTTTTCTGTATAGAATATCGGATTTTCTTTTTTTTCTTTTTTATTTTGTTTTGGGCTATCGTAAGAAGGTAGTTATTGGAAATATCAAACGTTCTTTTCCGGATAAAACGGAAGTAGAACATAACCGAATTGCAAAGGCATTTTATCGTCATTTTGCAGATCTGATTGTGGAGAGTCTTAAGGTTTTTACCATTTCTAAGAAGGAAGTGGGAGAAAGAATGAAATTTGTGAATCCGGAATTGATCAACCGGTATTTTGCAGAAGGGAAAAGTGTAATTTTGGCCGGGGGTCATTTTAATAATTGGGAACTTTTTGCGGTGGCCATTGATCAGGCAGTGAAGCATCAGAGCATTGCCATTTACAAGCCTTTGACCAATAAATTTTTTGATCGAAAAATGCGTGCAACAAGAAGTAAATATGGTCTTGAAATGATTTCCATAAAGGATGTAAAGCCCGTTTTTGAGAAAAATAAATCTACACTGACACTTACTATATTTGGTACAGACCAGTCTCCGGGAAAAGTGAAAAATGCCTATTGGACCAGATTTTTAAATCAGGATACCGCAGTGCTTTATGGGACAGAGAAATATGCAAAAGAGTATAATTGTCCTGTAGTTTTTTGTTGTATTCATAAGATTTGCCGCGGACATTATTCCATTGAATTCCGGGACTTGATTCCCGACCCATCGAAAACTGTGTATGGAGAAATTACGGAGGCACATACTAAGATGCTGGAACAGGATATTCTTCGAAATCCGGAATTTTGGCTTTGGAGTCATCGCCGATGGAAACATAAAAAGCCGTTGGAGTGAAAATTAAATTGAAGAGTAAATTTCGTACTTTTATTCCTGTACTTCAACTTTTATGGTAGTGATAGATATTCAATTAAGAACAGATGCTGACTGATTCATTTAACAGAAACCATGATTATCTTCGGATTTCCTTAACAGATAAATGTAATCTGCGTTGCACCTATTGCATGCCGGTTGACCCTCCCCATGGATTTTACGCAGGGAAAAATTTGATGAATGCAGAGGAGATCAATCGCCTTGCCGGAATTTTCGTGAAATTGGGCGTAAAGAAGATCCGGCTAACAGGTGGTGAGCCATTGATCAGGAAGGATGTGGCTCAAATCATACACCTGCTTTCACAGTATCCTGTAAAACTTACGCTGACCACCAATGGCGTTTTTCTGGATCAGTTTATTGAAGTTTTTAAACAGGCTGGAATTAATTCTGTGAATGTGAGTCTGGATTCTTTAGAATCGAATGCATTTAAAATTATTTCGCAACGGGATCATTTTGATAAAGTCATGTCAAATATTCTCTTGCTGCTCAGGGAAGGCTTTCATGTCAAAGTAAATATGGTGGTGTTAAAAGAGTTGAACCATCTTGAAATAATTGATTTTATCCAATGGACAAAGGAATACCCGTTGCACGTACGTTTTATTGAGTACATGCCTTTTCGTGACAATAACTGGAACCATCTTCAGGTTTTTACTGCAGAAGAAATTTTATCTTTAGCAAGCCGGAAATTTAATTTTTATAAATTGAACGATCGTCCGAATGATACCGCCCGGAATTTTCAGGTTCACGATTATAAAGGGACATTTGCAATTATTTCAACGATGTCAGATCCATTTTGCAGCAACTGCAACAGATTGCGATTGACAGCAGATGGGAAAATGAAGAACTGCCTTTTTTCAACCGGAGAAGTGGATTTGCTTTCTGCATTGCGTAATCAGGAAGATGTAGAACAGCTGATTCGTCAATGTGTTTGGGATAAGAAAGCCGAACGGGGAGGGCAAATGGATGCAGCAATGGAAGATTTGAAAGCGGATGCACTAATGAACAGGTCAATGATCTCAATAGGCGGTTGATATGAAAGTGAAAAGAATGATTCATGATCACATGCCGGAGTTCGGAGAAGCGCAGCAAATCGTACTTAAGCATATTCCCCGCTTAAGGGTAAAATCTGTTCCTCTATTGGAGGCAGTAGGTCGGGTGTTGGCTGAAAATATAAAAGTGACCACTGACTCTCCTCCGTTTCATCAATCTGCTATGGATGGTTATGCTTTTAATTTTAAGAGGTGGGATAAAGTGTCGCCTCTTCGTATTATTGATGAAATCCCGGCTGGTAAAGTATCAAAAAAATTGTTGAAAGCGAATGATGTTGTTAGAGTTTTCACAGGTTCCGCTGTACCTGCTACTGCTGATACTGTAGTGGTGCAGGAGAATGTGATAAAAGATGGTGCTTTTATTCACTTAAATGATCCTTTTCTGCAACAAGGGGGCAATATTCGTAAAAAGGGGTCGCAAATTAAAGCCGGTAACATTGCTTGCAGAAAGGGTGAAGTGTTGTCTGTGGGAGCTATCTCCTATCTTGCTTCATTGGGAGAGCGTAAAGTGAAAATATTTGCTCCTCCGGGTGTCAGTATATTGGTTACAGGTTCAGAGTTGTCCCAACCCGGAAATCGACTTCCCCCCGGTCATGTATTTGAATGCAATTCGTTTGGATTGTCTGCGGCTTTAGGGAAAATACAAATAGTGCCTGCCCTTATTGTGCATTGCAAGGATAAGGAGACTGATTTGGTAAAAGCGATCAGGAAATCACTAAAAGTATCGGATATTCTTATCCTGACAGGTGGTGTTTCGGTGGGGGATTATGATTTTGTGGCTGCAAGTTTAGAGAAATGTGGCGTGAAGAAAAAATTTCATAAAGTGCGTCAGAAACCGGGAAAGCCCTTGTATTTTGGAGTGAACGGTGAAAAATTAATTTTTGGTCTTCCCGGTAATCCGGCGGCAGTGTTATCCTGCTATTACACTTTTGTTTTAAGAGCAATAAGTGCTATGATGAAAGTGCCCTATACACATACTGTTCTTTTGCCGGCAATGAATTCATACAGTAAGAAGGGGACTTTAACGAATATTCTAAAAGCCCGGACAGCTGCACGTGGTGTGGAGATTCTGGATCATCAGGAAAGCTATAAGTTGAATGCAATGGTGGTGGCAGATAGTCTGGTTATTTTGCCTCCGGATAAGCAAGATGTGAAACCGGGTGATATGCTGGAGGTTCTATTGATAGATAATTGAACAAAGGATGGAAATTTCGTTTGCATTTTATTTTTTCTTGCTGCTGATTGCCTGCATGTATTCCTGCGTAGGACATGGCGGTGCAAGCGGCTACATTGCTTTAATGTCCATCTATGCTTTTTCTCCCGATTTTATCAAACCTGCAGCTTTGTTGTTAAATATAGTGGTTTCCATGCTTGCCTTTGTTCAATTCTACCGTGCAGGATATTTTAAGTGGGAATTGTTTTATCCTTTTGCTTTGGCTTCTGTTCCCGCTGCTTTTCTGGGTGGCACATTAATGGTGGATGAAGATGTTTTTCATGTGATTTTGGGTCTATTGCTCATCTTCCCGATTTTAAATTTATTGGGATTGTTTAATCCGGGAATAGAAAGTGTACAGCGAAAGCCTCCTTTGGTATGGGCATTTGTTGCAGGAGGATTAATCGGTTTCTTGAGCGGCGTGATGGGCGTAGGTGGTGGGATATTGCTCAGCCCATTACTTTTGTTGGCACGATGGGCAAATGTGAAAGAAACCGCTGCCATTTCTGCGCTCTATATTTTTGTGAATTCGGTGGCGGGATTGTTGGGTCATACCGTTGTAGGTTTCATCTTGGATGGTTCTTACTTTGTTTTGATCACAGTTGTGCTCCTGGGTGGTCTCGCCGGTGCATATATGGGTTCATTTAAATTGAATTCGCTTATTTTGAAAAGAGTTCTGGCTGCTGTATTGTTAGTAGCAAGTGTTAAATTGGTCATGCTATGAGCCACGTCAAACAGTTAGATGGTTATATTCTGGCCGGCGGAAAGAGTTCGAGAATGGGCACAGATAAAGGTTTGTTGAAAGTGAACAACCGTTTCCTGATTGAATTTGCCATTGATCATCTTCGAAATTGTGTAGATAGAATATTCCTCTGTACAAGTAATCCTGAGTATACTCAATTTGGTTTGGAATTGGTGCCGGATAAGATTCGTGAAGAAGGTCCTGCCAGTGCTATTGCAACAGCATTGCAGCATGCTATAGCACCGAAATTGTTTGTCTTAAGTTGCGATACCCCGTTCATAGGTGAAGTAATTATTCAACGAATTATTTCATTCTCAGAAGGTGCAGAAATTACGGTACCTTTGGTGAAGAACAGGATCGAACCCCTATGCGGTGTGTATGCTTCATCTTGTAAAGATAAATGGAAGGAACAGTTTGATGGCGGTGTGCGGAAAATGCAAACATTAATTGAACATTTTAATTTTAAAACACTGGATGGGGTGTCGGAAATCAAAGCGGACGAAATGGCCTTCATGAATATCAATTCACCGGAGGATTTTGAAATAGCAAAAAGAGAACGAAGATGGGTGTAAAAATTCTTGTTTTTGGTAAATTAGCAGAGGTTATCTGTTTAAAGGAAATGGAAATCGCTGATGTGAAGGATGTAGCTGCACTGCGTAGCCTTCTCATAAAAAATTATCCCGGACTGAACGGATTAAATTACATAGTAGCAGTGAACAGGAAAGTGGTGGCTGATGCATTTCCGATTTGTGTTGGAGATGAAGTGGCGCTCATGCCGCCCTTTTCAGGAGGTTGAAGCATGGTATTGAATCGAAACGATAGATATAGCCGCCAGATCATTCTTAAGGATTTTGGGCCCGAAGCGCAACAGCAATTAGCTCATGCCCGGGTACTGATCATCGGTGTTGGTGGACTCGGATGTCCTGTGTTAATGTATCTCGCCGCCGCAGGAGTAGGAACAATTGGAATTGCCGATGGTGATCATGTGGAATTGAATAACCTGCATCGACAAATTTTGTTTGACACCCCTGATGTCGGTTTATCAAAAGTGCAGGTGGCTTTTACGAAAATGAAACTGAAGAATCCTGAAGTAAAAATAGTTGCTCACGGTTGCTTTGTTTCTACAGCGAATGTTTTCGATCTGTTATCCTGCTATGATTTGATTGTTGATGCTACAGATAATTTTGCCTCCCGTTATATGATAAGTGATGCATGCCATTTGATGAATAAGCCGTTGGTGTATGGGGCAGTTTCCTGTTATGAAGGTCAGGTTGGTGTTTTTAATTTTAATCCGAATGGTTTTGCATCAAACTACAGAGATTTGTTTCCTGTGCCCCCTGCCCCCGGAGAAGCAAACTCCTGTACTGCCGAGGGGGTTTTAGGGGTATTGCCGGGAATTATAGGCCTTATGCAGGCAAATGAAGTAATTAAAATACTTGCCGGCGTCGGAATTCCCTTGATCAATAAATTATTTACCATTGATATTTCCGATTACCGTACACTTGAAATGGAAGTCTCCCCGGGTGTACATTCCGGAATGCCAGGTTCTGTTGAGGAGTTCATGCGTTTTGACTACGATTCTTTTTGTTCCGTTAATGCTACATATGATGAGGTGATTGCTGCTTTCACTTTGAAAGAATGGATGCTCAAAGAAGAATGGAGTATCATCGATGTGCGTGAAAAGGAGGAGGTGATGGAGAATGATTTATTTTCAAGCGTAAATGTTCCACTTTCCACTTTCAAAACTGAAATAGAAAATGTCACTTTAGCGGAGAATGTGATTTTCGTTTGCGCTTCCGGCGTGCGAAGTCGTCTGGCTTTGGATATTGCTAAGAATATTTTTCCTGAAAGAAAATTGTTTTGCCTTAAAGAAGGTGTTCAAGCATTGATTAATTTAGAGTTTGAAAAGGAAAACTAAAATGTCAGAAAAGAAGAAGAAGACAATGTTTGTTGATGGGCCGATAACACCGGCATTCATTGCAGAAGCTATCTTAAAGCATAGTGCTAATTTGGAAATTGGAGCTCATGATATATTTCTCGGACAGGTTCGCGCCGATGAAATCAAGGAGAAGAAGGTGATTTCAATTTTGTATTCAGCCTATGAACCTATGGCAGAAGATGTCGTTTATGAGATCAGAGAAGCCATCTTTGAAAAGTATCCTTTAACTTGTCTGCATATTTATCATAGTCTGGGCAATGTGAAGGCCGGTGAGATTTCCCTGTTTATTTTCACCTCTTCAAAGCATCGAAAAGCAGCCATAGATGCCTGTTCTGAACTCGTTGAAAGAGTCAAAGCAGAAGTTCCGGTTTGGGGGAGGGAAATTCTCGAAGATGAGACTTATATTTGGAAAGAAAATAAAGAAATACCTCAAAATTAATATGATTACTACTGAACATTTGACGGATCTGGAAATAGCCCAAAAAGCTGATATTAAGACCATTAGAGATATTGCCAGGGGGATGGACCTTGATTTGGATCTTTTGGAGCAGTATGGAAAGTTCAAGACGAAACTGCCTTTGTCGCTGATAAATGAAGAAAAAGTAGCTAAGGGTAATCTGATCCTCGTTTCTGCAATCAATCCAACCCCTGCCGGAGAAGGAAAGACGACAGTGTCCATTGGTCTAAGCGATGGATTGAATAAAATTGGAAAAAATTCAGTGGTAGTTCTTCGGGAGCCTTCCCTGGGTCCCGTTTTTGGTATGAAAGGTGGTGCAGCAGGTGGTGGTTACTCACAGGTTATCCCGATGGAAGATATCAACCTGCATTTTACAGGCGACTTTGCTGCAATTGAAAAAGCAAATAATTTATTGGCTGCGCTGATCGATAATAATATTCAGAGCAAAGTGAATAACCTGAATATCGATCCACGGACGGTTGTCTGGAAACGTGTCATGGATATGAATGATCGAGCCCTGCGCCACATTATTATTGGTATCGGCGGTAGTGCGAATGGCATTATGAGAGAAGATGGTTTTAATATTACTGCCGCATCTGAAGTCATGGCAATCATTTGTCTTTCTAATGATATTGATGATTTGAAGAAGCGGTTGGGTAATATATTTATAGGCTATACATTCGATAAAAAGCCAATATTCGCCCGCGATCTGAAAGCACAAGGAGCGATGGCCTTATTGTTGCGTGATGCGATTAAGCCCAATCTCGTGCAGACGCTTGAAAATAATCCTGCAATAATTCATGGTGGACCTTTTGCAAATATCGCCCAGGGAACTAACACGATCGTAGCTACGAAAATGGGACTCTCTCTATGTGACTTTGCGGTGACTGAAGCCGGATTTGGTGCTGATTTGGGGGCAGAGAAATTCCTGGATATTAAATGTCCGATGGCCGGTTTGAAGCCCAAAGCGATAGTGCTGGTGGTGACCATCCGCGCTTTGCGCCATCATGGCGGTGCGAAAAAAGCGGAATACAATACGCCAAATATGACTTATCTGGAGCGAGGCTATGAGAATCTCGCAAAGCACATTGAGAATTGTAAGAAGTTTGGACTGACTCCGGTGGTTGCAATTAACAGTTTTTACAGTGATACAGAAGAAGAGGTGAATTATGTTCAGACCCGGTGCGCAACAGAAGGGGTGAAAGCGGTTGTTTCTAAAGGATGGGAGTTTGGAGGAGAGGGAACAAAAGATCTCGCTCGTGCTGTGGTGGAGATTATTGAGAGCGGAAAGAATAATTATAAGCCACTTTATGAAATGAGTCTTCCATTGGAGGATAAAATTAAAAAAATAGCTACTGAAATCTATGGAGCGGATGATGTGACGTATTCATCGAAAGCTAAATCACAATTAAAGGATTACATAGAACTTGGTTTTAATCATCTTCCGGTTTGCATGGCTAAAACACAAATGTCATTTTCTGACGATGAGAAAAAAATTGGAAGACCCAAAGGTTTTAAAGTGAACGTGCGTGAATTTGAACTCGCTGCCGGTGCAGGTTTCGTAGTGCCAGTGCTGGGAACGATAATGCGTATGCCGGGTTTACCTGCAGTACCAGCTTCAGAAGGAATGGATATCGATAACAATGGGAATATAACCGGACTTTCATAAATGATGTATGTTAAAAGCTACCGGGGACTTTTTTACAACGAGGGACTTTTTTCCACGGTAGAAGATGTATTGGCTGTTGAGGGAGCGTTGAGTATTTCAATCAACGATATTCCTTTTACAATCACGATGCGTTCACCGGGCAATGAGAAGGAGTTAGTAAGAGGCTTGCTGTTATCGGAAGGAATTTTTAAGGATACTGCTCTCGACCCCGATATTCAGATCACTGCTACTAACGGTAAGGGATATGTTACTTCAGTAAATGTGGTGATTCCGGATTAGCCATTTAAAGGATTTTTCAGGATCTAGAAATATGATGTCGGTTTCTTCCTGTGGGATCTGTGGGAAGAAAACCTGGGACGAAGAAATGGATACTATACAGCTAAAGAAATCCGGTGTTATCGATCCGGGTTGGGTTGCTTTGATGTTTGAACGTATGAGTGACCAGCAGAAAGCGTTTACTCAATCCGGAGGGACACATGCCGCTGCTGCATTTACATTGGAGGGTGAATTGTTAGATATAAGAGAAGACATCGGTCGTCACAATGCAGTGGATAAGGTCATTGGTGCCTTGCTGTTAAATAAAAAATCAGACAGCGCGGGATTTTTGACTGTTAGTGGAAGAATCAGCTATGAAATTGTGAGCAAAGCAGCCCTCGCCGGAATTCCTGTGCTCGCTTCTGTTTCTGCTCCGAGTAGTCTGGCAGTAGATTCTGCTGAGAAATGGAATGACCTGCTGGCCTCTTGTAGAAAGAAAAAAATTGATCGTATTCACACCCGGAACGTGTGTTGCAAAAACAAATAGTGTAAAATAATATTGCCGGAAAATGTCGAAGAATTTAAGCGAATTAGCAGGACGAAAAGGACTTAGCAAGACTCTCTTTGAAGAACTCGGGAATGCCGCTTCTCAAAATGGTACTCCATCCGGGAGTGATATGGATGCTTTGTGCGATGAATTCCTTGTAGGAAAGGCGAATGTATATGGTACGGTTTCATTTTATGATTTTTTAAAACCGGAGAATCAGGGAAAGAAAGCTTATGTGTGCAACGGTAGCGCTTGCATGACAGCAGGAACACAGGATGCTTTGAAAGCGAAGTTGCGAAAACAATACGCAGTTCAGGAGATAGGGGAGATGTGTTGTTTGGGCCGTTGTCACGAGAATAATGCGTTTCATGTGAACGGAAAAAATTATTCTGGCACTGATATTGAAAAATTTAACAGTGCTGCGGATGATGTAACTGCAGAGAAGTACGCCGTTGGAAGTAAGGGTACTCCTGTACTAACTGCACCTTACGGAGATGTAAAATCCTATTATTCGATTTTTCTGGATGCGTTGAAGAAATCTCCTGATGAACTTTTAGCAGAATTGAAAGATTCCGGTTTAAGAGGAAGAGGTGGAGCAGGATTTTCAATGGCGTTTAAATTGGAGTCGTGTAGGAATAGTACCGGTGAAGTGAAGTTTATCGTCTGTAATGCCGACGAGGGTGATCCCGGTGCGTATTCCGATCGATACATTATGGAACAACGCCCGCATGCCATGCTGATGGGGATGATGTTGGCAGGGTATATTACCGGTGCTGCCTATGGAGTGGTGTATATCCGTGCAGAGTACCCGGAGTCCATTACTATTATTGAAGAGTCAATTGCATATTTAAGAAGGGAACAATTAATCGGAGAAGCTATTCAGGGATCTTCATTTTCTTTCGATTTCAAAATTATTAAAGCACAGGGGGCCTATATCTGCGGAGAGGAAACCGCGCTTTTATCCTCTATTGAAGGGCAACGTCCTGAAGTGCGTACGCGTCCCCCTTATCCCACGCAACAAGGACTTTTCAATAAACCAACGGTCGTTAATAATGTAGAGACGCTCGCCAATCTACCTTTCATTTTTAAAAATGGTGGTAAAGCGTATGCCTCAATCGGCACGGCAAAATCTACAGGAACAAAGTTAGTTTCACTCGATGGATTCTTTAATCGACCCGGTATTTATGAAGTGGACATGGGCACTCCATTAAAAGTAGTGATCGACGAATTAGGTGGCGGTTTCCGGAAGCCGGTAAAAGCAATGCACATAGGCGGTCCGTTAGGTGGTTTGGTGCCCGTACCGAAAATTGATAGCCTTACCGTTGACTTCGATTCCTTTGCCCGCGAAGGATTTTTGCTGGGTCATGCTTCCGTAGTTTGTATTCCCGATGATTATCCCTTGATTGCCTACCTGGAACATTTATTTCGGTTTACCGCTCATGAAAGCTGCGGAAAATGTTTCCCTTGTCGTCTTGGTTCTACACGTGGCTATGAAATGATTGATAAAGCAAGGAATAGTGATTATAAAATGGACAAAGCATTAATGAATGATTTGCTCGAAACATTGGAAACAGGTTCACTCTGTGCCTTAGGTGGTGGTCTTCCCTTGCCGGTAAAAAATGCATTGAAATATTTTGAAATGGAATTGGCTCCTTACTTCAATAAATTGTAAAATGAGTAAATCAGCATATATCAATGATACATTGTTCCCAATTCAGGAAGGGGAAACAATATTGAACTTCGTGCGTCGTCATTTCGGAAAGGATTATGTACCTACTTTATGTGATGCGCCCAACCTCGATCCTTATGGTGCCTGTCGTGTTTGTAGTGTCGATGTGGCCTTGGTGAAAGATGGTCCCGCAAAAGCACAGGCATCCTGTCATACCCCTGTCATTCCGGGATCGTTTATTTTTACAGAGTCTGAGCGAATCCAACGATTGCGGAAAAATATTATTGAATTGGTCTTAACAGATCATCCGCTGGATTGCCTGACGTGCGAGGTCAATAATAATTGTGAACTGCAAACGGTAGCTGCCCGCGTGGGGATTCGTGAGGTGAGATATCCTGCCGGAAAAAATCATTTGCATTATGCAAAGGATAAATCACATCCCTACATGACGTCTGATTTTTCCAAATGTATTAACTGCGGTCGCTGTGTGCGGGCCTGCGATGAAGTGCAGGGCGAGTTGGTACTCAGCATGGCCGGACGAGGTTTCGATAGTCACATCGTGAAGAGCAATAACAATAATTTTTTTGAATCGGATTGTGTGAGTTGCGGTGCTTGTGCACAAGCCTGCCCTACCTCCGCCATCTCGGATATTTTTGAATCGAAATCGGTGGTGGCTGATAAAAAAGTGAGAACGATTTGCACGTATTGTGGTGTTGGTTGTAATTTGGATATTGCGGTTGTCAATGGAAAAGTGAAATCCATTCAGGCACCTTATGATGCAGAAGTGAACGAAGGACATACCTGTCTCAAAGGGCGTTTTGCTTTTTCTTTCTATAATCATCCGGATCGTCTCCGTACTCCAATGATCCGTCGTAACGGTGAATTACAGCCTGCCACATGGGACGAAGCTTATGATTATATCACTGCTCATCTTTCTGAAGTAAAATCTAAGTATGGTCCTGATGCTATTGCAGGAATTTCTTCGGCACGTTGCACCAATGAAGAGAATTACCTCATGCAGAAATTTATTCGCGCCGTAATAGGTACAAATAACATTGACTCCTGCGCAAGAGTTTGCCATTCACCCACAGCATTGGGGATGCAACGTGCATTTGGTACCGGTGCTGCTACCAATTCAATCATAGATTTAAAGTACACCGATTGCATCATGGTGATTGGTGCGAATCCCACCGATGCGCATCCAGTTACAGGTGCAAAGTTGAAACAGTTTGCGATGAAGGGCAAAACAACGATCGTGATTGATCCGCGAAGAACGGAGATTGCACGTTATGCCACTTACCACCTGCAACTGAAGCCGGGAACCAATGTGGCACTGCTCAATATGATGTTGTATTACATTGCTTCAGCCGGGTTGGAAGATAAAGATTTTATAGAGCGACGCACTGAAGGGTATGACGAATTCAAAGCGCAAATTCTGAAAGTGAATATTGATCAATTGGAAGAGATTACGGGTGTAAACAGAGAGTTGGTGAAAGCCGCAGCACTTGCTTATGCCAAAGCGCCCAATGCCATGTCCTTTCATGGTTTGGGAGTAACAGAACATAGTCAGGGCTCTTATACCGTCATGCTGATTTCTGATCTGGCCATGATCACGGGGAATATTGGCCGGCGTGGCGTTGGAGTAAATCCATTGCGCGGACAAAATAACGTGCAGGGTGCAGCGGATATGGGTTGCCAGCCTCATCAGGGAGCCGGTTATCTGAATGCATACGATCCGGAAATCAATAAACAGTATGAGGAATTTTATAAAGTAAAAATCCCGATTGGAAAAGGATTGAAAATTCCGGAGATGTACGAGGCATCCATAGGAGGGAAGCTCAAAGCGATGTGGTTAATGGGCGAAGATTTGATTCAAACCGATCCCAATACCAATGTAGTCATTGCAGCAATGAATAATCTCGATCTACTCGTAGTACAGGAAATTTTTATGACGGAAACGTGTAAGTATGCGCATGTGGTGCTTCCTGCTGCATCTTTCCTGGAGAAGGATGGTACCTTTACCAATGGTGAACGAAGAATTCAGAAAGTGCAGAAAGTCGTAGAGCCGCTCGCAGGTACAAAGAGTGATGGGCAGATAATGGTAGATATCATGAAGCGTATGGGATTTCCTCAGGAAGATTATCATCCGGCTACCCTGCTCAAAGAAATTTCAAGGATTGTTCCCTTCTTTGCCGGAGTGAAATGGGAGGAACTGGGAGAAAATGGCAAACAATGGCCGGTACTCGCCGATGGATCGGATACGGAAATACTCCACACCGAAACTTTTAAGAGAGGAAAGGGAATGTTTCATTATTTTGACTGGAAAGAATCTGAAGAGCTTAGAAAGAATGGAAAAGAGTTTCCTTATATCATCACCACCAACCGCGAACTGGAGCATTACAATGCCGGTACCATGACCAGACGTACAGGGAATGTGGACATTCTTACTGAAGATGTATTACTGATTCATCCCGATGATGCAAAGAAACATTTTATTGAAGAGGGAGATATGGTATGTGTTGAATCGCCGAGAGGAAAGGTCGATATAAAAGCCCGGTTAACTGATGAAGTGAAACAAGGTGTGCTAAGTACGACCTTCCATTTCCCGGATCTCACATTGAATGTCATCACCAGTAGTGAACGCGATTCGGAAGCGATGTGTCCGGAATATAAAGTGGTCGCAGTGAATATCAGAAAGAGTAAAGGGAAGTTTAAGGAGAGAGAGAAAGTATGATAAATATAACGCATAAAAGTAGCACGCTACGTAAAGCTGTCGCTGCGGCAGTCGTTAAAGTGAGTGCAGTTTCTACCATTGATGCTATTTTGGAGAAGCGTGTGCCGAAGGGAGATGTGCTGGAGTGTTCACGTGTAGCCGGACTTTTTGCAGTAAAGAAAACCAGTGAAATGATTCCCGATTGCCATCCTCTTCCTGTAGAGTATACAGCCATCCGGCATATAATTGAAGGATTGGAAATACACATCGAAGTTGAAGTGCATACCATTTACAAAACCGGTGTAGAGGTGGAAGCCATGCATGGCGCTTCTGTTGTTGCATTGACCATTTATGATATGCTTAAACCCATCGATAAGGGAATTGAGATAAGTCAGATTCGATTGCTGAATAAATCCGGAGGGAAAAGTGATTTTAAGAATAAGCCCATGAGAGCACTCAAAGCTGCTGTTATCGTTTGTTCGGATACCATTTCTGCCGGAAAGAAATCCGATAAGGCAGGATTGGTAATTATGGAAAAATTAAAAGCTTCCGGTATTAGTGACCTGCAGTATGATATAATTGCTGATGAGATAGAGTTGATTGCTGATAAAGTTAAATCGTATTCAGCACAACATGTTGATTTGATCATTTTCACCGGTGGGACAGGACTTTCAAAAAGAGATGTTTCACCTGAGGCGATACAGCCTTTACTCGACCGGGAGATACCCGGGATTATGGAAGCTGCGCGCAGCTACGGTCAATCGCGGACTCCCTATGCGATGTTATCGAGAGGAGTGGCCGGTATGAGAGGGAAATCGCTCGTGTTGACGTTGCCGGGCTCTACCAGGGGTGCTGCGGAGAGCATGGATGCCTTGTTTCCACACCTGTTGCATGTCTTTGCCGTGGCAGAAGGTGCTCGTCATGAGAAGGAATCCGTGACTGAAAAAGAAGAGTTGAATAATTAAATGGTTGTGAAAAGTAGTGCAGATTATGATTTCATTATTTGAAAAATACTTATTATTAATTTCATTGCCACTCTACTCATTGGTCATACTTACTGAAGTAGTGATGAGTAACTGGCAGATGAAAGCATTCTATTCTGTCAAAGAGTTTATCATGAACTTTTACATGACAGTAGTGAATGCCGGGATAGATTTACTCTTTCGGGGAGTATATTTGATTGCATTGTTTTTTATGTATGAACTAAGTCCGGTTGAAACAGCATTGAATCCAATTACATATTGGGTTTTATTATTTCTTCTGGAAGACCTTGCATTCTATGTTGAGCATCGCATGGATCATTCTACCCGAATCTTATGGGCGGTACATGTTACCCATCATTCTTCACCGGAGTTTAATTTAAGTACAGGCTTCAGGTCTTCCGTGTTGCAGCCGCTCTACCGGTTTATTTATTTTCTTCCCATCGCATTCTTAGGTTTTGATCCGGTTGACATTCTGTTCATGTATTCCCTCACACAGGTCTATGGGGTATTGGTGCATACACAGTACATCAATAAAATGCCTTCCTGGTTTGAAGCCTTTTTCGTAAGTCCATCACATCACCGCGTTCATCATGCCAGTAATGTGTTGTATCTCGACAAAAACATGGGAATGGTATTAATTATCTGGGATAAACTTTTTGGTACCTTTCAACCTGAAGTCCCCGAAGAGCCCGTAAAATTTGGTATTACAACAATGCCTGAACATCCTTATCATCCCATAAAAGGCATCACTCATGAATTTAAAAATATAGGTCAGGACTTAAGTAAAGATATTCCATGGAAAGCCAAACTGGGCTACGTTTTCATGCCACCCGGCTGGAGCCATGACGGTAGTACAAAAACTTCACGCGAACTGCAAGATGAACTTCAAACGCAAAAACAGTTAGATAATGAACTAAAGAGTATTTTCAAAGATAGATTACTTGAAGAGAGTCTTTAGTAATCGAATCTTTGCTACTAGCTTCTTGCTTCTGGCTGCTTGCTTTTTTTCAGGAGAATTCGAATTCCGGTACCATCTATGAAAATATTTGCAAGAGTAAAGCGAATCCCTGTTTGGATGTTCGCAAATATAGAAGAATAGAATCTTCTGATAATTTTTCAAGCTTTCTGAGCTAGCAGCCAGAAGCAAGCGGCAAGAAGCCAAACGAAATTTTCAAACCTGTTTACTCGCTTTCTTTGACCCGGAATAAATTTCAAATTTTAAAAAACGGCATTCAATCGGACCATTGTACAATTGCATTTTGCGGGAAGGTCGTAATCCAATAAACTTTGCAACTTCCAGATTGCCTGTGAAAATCCAGCAGGTCCAGCCTTTAAAATCCTGTTTCATTTTATCTCCCATGCGTTGATACATGTCCATGATATCTTTCGGTTCAATGCGTAAGCCATAGGGTGGATTACAAATTAAAACACCTTCTTCAGCAGGAACAGGGAATTTTTCGAAAGGACATTTTCTTAATCGGATAACATCTGATAAGCCGGCATGTTCAATATTTTGTCGTGCTTTGTCCAATACGGTTCCGCTGATATCAGCCCCGTAGAGTTGTAGCCCTTCCGGTTTTAATTCTGCTGCGATGGCATCTTTGTAAATTTGTTTCCATAAGGCATCATCAAAATCTTTCCAGCCTTCAAATCCAAATCGCTGTTTGTGTTTGTTGGGTGCGATATTCAATGCAATCATAGCGGCTTCGATGAGAATCGTCCCGCTGCCGCACATATAATCAGCCATTGGCATTTTTCTGTCCCATCCACTGAGCAGCACTAATGCTGCTGCCAATGCTTCGTTGATGGGTGCCTGATTGGTATAGTCGCGGTATCCTCTTTTATGTAAAGATTCTCCCGAACTATCGAAGGAGAGTGTACAATTATCCTCGTAGATATGAATATGTATTCTGAAATCAGGTTGTTCCACATCCACATTCGGACGGTCTCCGGTTTCATCTCTGAACTGATCTACAATCGCGTCCTTTGCTTTCAACGCTGCATACAAGGAATGATCGAGGGAAGATTGATTCAAGGTGGCATTGATAGCGAAAGTCTGGTGTAGTGAAAAATGTTGTTTCCAATCTATATTTTGTATTTCGTGGTACAGCATGTCTTCATCCGCCGCTTCAAAATGGTACATGGGCTTCAGAATTCTCAGTGCGGTGCGGCAATGCAAATTTGCTTTGTACATCAATGCCAGATCGCCCTCAAACTCCACCGCCCGGGTTAAAATACGGGTTTCTGTTGCCCCTAATGCCTCCAGTTCCTGAGATAATATTTCTTCGCACCCGGCGAATGTTTTAGCAATGAGGAGCATAGGATGATTGCCGGTGGAAGAATTCCGGTCTCCGAAAGTAGTAAATTATTCTCCCAAATGAATAAATTTCGTGTAGAGGTATTCGAGGGTATGTTGCCGGATTGATAAAAACTGAATTGCGGTTTGATCACTATTTTATTTTTCTGAGTTTTCACTATTTTTGAACTCAACTATAACTGTTATATATGATGAAAGCATTAGGATTAACGATTTCTGGCACTGCCTTGATACTGCTTCTGCAAATTGTACCTGTTCAGAGTAAGATTTCAGGTGCACCTGCAGGACATACAGGTTCTCCCGGAGATGGTCAATCCTGTAATGTTTCCGGATGTCATACCGGCTCTCAAACATCCGCTTGGGTCTTTGATTTATCAAATTCGATTCCTGCTTCAGGATATGTACCGGGACAAACCTACACATTCACCGTTTTTATGACAAGGAATTCTACAACCCGATTCGGATTCCAATGTTCGCCACAAGATATAAGCGGAAATTTGATAGGAACATTGATCGTTACTAATACAGTCCAAACGCAATTAAACGGCAACGGAAAATATGTCACTCATACACAAATAGGGACAACGGGTCCAAATGTAAAAACCTGGAGTTTTGACTGGCAGGCCCCGGCGGCGGGATCGGGTCCGGTAGTGTTTTATTCGGGCTTCAATTATGCAAACAATAATTTTTCACCCAGTGGAGATTTTACCGGTAGCGTAGCGGATACTGTAGTAGAAAATACCAGCGTAGGACTGCTGGATATGGTTTCGGATGTTAAGCCCCTATTAGTTTACCCTAATCCTGTTCGTGATGAACTGCAAATCGTGTTAAATTCCGGTTTGAAGGGAAAATTAAATTTTACCTTGTTTCAACTCAATGGAGAACAGATGCTGCAATGGTCGAATGAGGCGGATGCTGTGTTTGATCCGTTTGTTAGAGTTACTTTGCCGGAGAACATCAGAAGCGGTGTTTACCTTCTTAAAACCGATGATAGCAACCATTCGTTTATTGAGCGGATTTTAGTCATGAGGTAAATTCACTTTGATGGAAATTGCCTTTTCTATTTCCGGCTTACTACGGAATCGTTTGATTCAAAATTTAAAGGCGATAGCATTGTACTTTTTTATAAAGTATGGTAATAGAACTCTTATTTAATTTCTTGATTTATTTCTTCTGCAGTGATCAGATTATAAATTAATCATTTCATATTCTTTTAATGCTATAGAAATATTTTTCAAAGTGCTCCAAAAAATATTTTATCCTACCGGAACATGTTTTTTATTATGCTGTCGGTACAGTTTTAACGGCTATCACATCCTGACATTGTAGTTGCTAATGCCTCGAACATTGAGTCTCCAGTGCCTACCGAACGAAGCTTTAGCGAAAAATGGTTTTAAATGAAGAATACCCTTTAGATGACGATTTCTATTCGCTTGAAATCTCAATCAATAATTTTCGATAAACTGATTTGCTAAACGGTAAACATCGCAAGGCTTCATGATCATAATTTTCTCGAAAACTTCTTCACTAAAGCTTCGACGTTGCAGATCGTAACGAAGTGAAGATCCCGAGTGGAATGCGAAGCAGGTAGCACCGGGAACCGAAGAGCTGCTATCCAATCTCTTAAGCGTTAATCTCCGCATTTCCCATCTCCATAAAGTTTGTTTCCGCAAAAACCATCTCTGCAAAACCCATCTCCGCAAATCACATTTCCGCAAATCACATTTCCGCAAATTTCATTCCCGCAAAACCCATCTCCGCAAAATCCATCTCCGCAAAATCCATCTCCGCAAATCACATTTCCGCAAAACCCATCTCCGCAAAATCCATCTCCGCAAAATCCATCTCCGCAAAATCCATCTCCGCAAAATCCATCTACACAAAATCCATCTACACAAAATCCATCTACACAAAATCCATCTCCACAAAACACATCTGCCCAAAACACATCTGCGCACCACCCATCTCCCCGCAGCCCAATTCTAACTTCTAATTAATTCCTAATTCCTAATTCCTAATTCTGAATTCTGAATTCTGAATTCTGAATTCTGAATTCTGAATTAGCCCTATCGAGGTAAACAAGTGCAAAATCCTTCTTTGCATTGAAATGTAACAAACCAGCACAAAAATAGTATAAAGGTGTTCTGGTTGAAGCGAAAGTTATGTTCATTATTTCTTTAAATCAATTATAATCAAGATCTAAAACAGAGCCCTTCGTTCCAGAAATTCAACTGCAATCCACCATTAAATTATAAAAAATGAATAAAAATTTTACAAAAAGATCTGCGCATAGTTTGTCAAGTACAGCTATTGCCTGCCTCATGTTTGCTCTTCTGTTCACGCAGAATTCGAACGCTCAAACTTCTGTTACCGCCGGTATAACATCAGCCGGTTATTCCTTGAATACTTCAGCCATTGCTGTTGATCCGGGAATAGTCATCTCCTCCGGGTCTACAATTAATGGATTTAAGGTGACCATTTCGGCAGGCTTAAAATCTTCAGATGTACTGTCGTATACAGGATCACTGCCCTCCGGAATTACTGTCACTGCTTATAACAGCAGTACCGGTGTGATTACATTCAACGGTTCCACATCTGCTGCCAATTTGCAAACATTTTTAAGAACTGTTACCTATCAGAATACAAATACGGCTCAATATGGTGATCGTACCATAACATTCAGTGCCGGGAATTTATCGGCAAATTCAAATGGGCACTTTTATGAATATGTGAGTACCGGGGGGTCCTGGACAACGGCTAAATCATCAGCCGCAGCACGAACTTATTTGGGTTATACCGGATATTTGGCTACAATTACTTCAGCTGCAGAAAACGCTTTTATTCGTCAGGTATTAAATGCAGATGCATGGATTGGTTCATCGGATGAAAGAACACAAATAAATACAGCTACCGGAGCTTCTACTTATGCAAATCAGGCAGCAGCAGAAGGTAATTGGTATTGGGTGACAGGGCCGGAAGCGGGAACAAGGTTTTCGATTGGAAATGGAAGTCCTGTAACGCAATCGGGTCAATATGCGAACTGGAATAGTGGTGAACCTAACAATTCAGGTGGAGAACATTATGGAGAAATTTATTCTACAGGTTCTACACCGGGAGCATGGAATGATTTACCGAATGGCGTGAGTCTTGGTTATGTGGTGGAATATGGCGGACTCGGTAACTGATCCGGTTCAAAATATAAGTTCCAATACATTAATATATACCAATATATCCAATAACTCCGCAACAGGTGCACAAGTGATTTGTAACGGATCATCTGCTTCTGCAATTACAGGCGCAACTCCTTATGGTGGAAACGGATCTTATACCTATAAATGGATCAGTTCAACAACAAGTTCAACATCCGGTTTTGCAGATGCCTCCGGGACGATTAATACCGCCAGTTATACACCCCGGGATCTTTAACCAATACCACATGGTACAAACGCGTGGTTACTTCAGGCTCTCTTTCAGATACAAGTGCTGCAATTATGAAAACGGTGAATCCTGCTTTAAGTTCATCAGCATCACAAACCAATGTTGCCTGTAATGGTGCAACAACAGGAATTGCTTCCATTTCAGTAAGCGGGGGGACATCAGGTTATTCTTATAGCTGGTCTCCTTCAGGAGGAACTGCTGCTTCTGCATCAGGATTGACAGCAGGAACATACACCTGCGTGGTGACCGACGGAAACGGATGTACTCTTTCAAGAAATTATACGATCACTCAACCATCGGCTTTAAGTGCATCAACCTCTTCTACCAATGTGAGCTGTAATGGTGCAACTAACGGTACCGCAGCGGTGATAATGTCCGGTGGTACCCCTTCTTATTTCTATTCATGGTCACCGTCAGGCGGAACAAATGCAACAGCAACCGGTCTTGCGGCAGGAGCTTATACTTGTGTGACTACCGATATCAATGGCTGTACGATTGCAAGAAACTTTGCGATCACTCAACCCACCGCTTTAAACATAAGCAATAGTTCTACAAATGTGAGTTGCAATGCCGGCACCAATGGTACAGCTTCTGTATCTCCTGCGGGTGGAACAAGTCCTTATACTTATTCCTGGTCAAATGGTGGTACATCAGCTTCTAAAACCGGATTGGCTGCAGGTGCTTATACCTGTACAACAACAGATGCAAACGGTTGTACATCTGTAGCAACGTTTACAATTACACAACCTACTGCATTGAGCGCTTCAACTTCGTCAACAAATATTTCTTGTAATGGCGGTTCAAATGGTACTGCCGGAGTTTCTATCAGCGGTGGAACCAGTTCTTATTCGTATTCATGGGCTCCGTCAGGTGGAACTGCAGCTACTGCTACAGGGTTGTCTGCCGGAACATATACATGTACGGTAACCGATGCCAACGGATGTACACTTTCTCAAAATTATACCATCACGCAACCAACTGTCTTAGCAGCCTCTACCTCTTCTACCAATGTGGCTTGTAATGGTGCGACGACAGGAGCTGCATCTATTTCTGTTTCCGGCGGTACTGCATCGTATTCGTATGCATGGACTCCTACGGGTGGTACAGGTGCTTCTGCAACAGGTCTCGCAGCAGGTGCTTATACTTGTGTGGCTACGGACGCGAATGGTTGTACAATTGCCAGAAACTATACGATTACACAACCCACTGCTTTAAGTATCAGCAATAGTTCCACCAATGTGAATTGCAACGGCGGTACGAATGGTGCAGCATCAGTTACTCCATCAGGCGGAACAAGTCCTTACACTTATGCCTGGTCAAACGGTGGAACATCTTCTTCTAAAACAGGTTTGAGTGCAGGTACCTATACGTGTACTACGACTGATGCCAACGGATGTACATCTGTAACAACGTTTACCATCACTCAGCCCACTACAATGGCCGCAACAGCAACATCAACCAATGTTTCCTGTAATGGTGGTAGCAATGGTCAGGCCGTTATTTCCGTAAGCGGTGGAACAAGTTCTTATTCGTATGCATGGTCTCCTTCAGGAGGAACTTCGGCAACAGCTTCCGGTTTAACAGCAGGAACTTATACCTGTGTGGCAACAGATGCAAATGGATGTACAATCTCTCGAAATTATACAATTACACAGCCTACTGTTTTAGCAGCATCTTCTTCTGCCACAAATGTAGATTGTAACGGCAATGCCAACGGAACAGCTACTGTAACGCCTTCAGGTGGTACAAGTGGATATACGTATTCCTGGTTCCCTTCCGGACAAACAACAGCAACAGCTACAAGTTTACAAGGTGGATCATATACCTGTACCATTACCGATGCCAACGGATGTACAACCACCAGTTCAGTTCAGATTACAGAACCGGGTGCGTCATTATCGATTAGTGCGGGTGGATCAGATGTGACTTGTAATGGACAGGCAACAGGTCTCGCTGCAACAGGAGTAGGTGGTGGAACATTCCCTTATACTTACCTCTGGTCGAATGGAAGTACCAACGGTGCAGTCAATGGTTTGATGGCCGGTGTATATACTTGCACAGTAACCGATGCCAATGGTTGTTCAACACAAACGTCAATAACAATTAATGAACCAACTGCAATTACTGTTTCAACATCAACAATAGATCCACTTTGTTTCGGGTTAACCGGTAGTGCTTCAGTGAATGCAACAGGTGGCACAGGAAATATTACTTTTAGCTGGACCAATGGTGGTTCAGGTGCTGCTGTGAATAATCTTGCGGCAGGTACGTATACAGTAACTGCAACGGATGATAATTTCTGTACCATCGATCAGACAGTAACGATTACTGAACCCGCACAAATCAGCAGCACAACCGCTATCACAAGTCCTCTTTGTAATGGCGGAACAGGTACGGCAACTATTAACGTGACCGGTGGCACAGGTGCATATACTTACCTCTGGTCAAGTGGTGGTACTACTGATACAGAGCAGAATCTCGGCGCCGGACAATATACTGTTGATGTTACAGACGCCAATGGATGTACTTATACAGAAAACGTTACTGTTACCGAACCTACTGCTATTTCAACAACCTTTAGCACAGTAGACCCATTGTGCAATGGTGGAACAGGAAATGCAACAGTAGGAATAACAGGTGGTACAGGGAATTTTACGTATGCCTGGTCAACAGGTGGTACAACGGATACAGAAATCAATCTGGCCGCAGGTACTTATACAGTACAAGTGACCGATCAGAACGGTTGTTTCGAAAATGCATCCGTAACTATCAATGAACCTGCCGCAATTACTGCAACGGGAACAGCGACCGATGAAAATTGTAATCAGTTAAATGGTCCTTTATCCATCACTACCGGTGGTGGTACAGGTAACTTATCTTATTTATGGGACAATGGAAACACAACGAATGCATTGACCGGTTTGAGTACAGGTTCGTATATGGTTACCGTTACAGACGATAACGGATGTGCTGAATCTTTCACCTTCGCAGTAGGGCGCCACTGCAGTTCCTGTAGCCGTTTCAACCGCTGTTGGTGTTACTTGCAACGGGGATAGTAATGGTTCTATTGACTTACAGGTAACTTCAGGTACCGGAAATTACACCTATAACTGGAGCAACGGAATGACCACTGAAGATCTCCAGACTTTACCCGGAGGAACATATCTCTGTACGGTGACAGACGCGGCAGGATGTTTCACTATTGCCACAGTGACAGTGAATGAGCCTTCAGCCATCAACGGAACATATACGACTACCAATGAAGTTGCCGGTAATGACGGAAGTATTGATCTTACCGTGAGCGGTGGAACAGCGGGATATACATTTCTGTGGGACAATGGAGCAACGACTGAAGATATCAGCGGGCTTCCTGCCGACGATTATACGGTTATCATTACGGATGCCAACGGTTGTACTACCAGTTATACGATTACGGTGGAGTTCTTCTGTAGGACTTGGATCCTAATGCAAATGCTATAGTCGTTCAGGTTTATCCTAATCCTAACACGGGTGTATTCTTCATTAAAGGATTACCAACAGGACAATACCGTGTGGTGGATGCCATCGGTCGTTCCATTACTCAGTTTGTAGCGCAGAATTCAGATCAAACGATTCTGGATCTAAGCCATATCAGCAATGGAATGTACTTCATCCATACAGCCGATGGAAGCATGAACAGCATCGCGAAATTCTCGATCATGAAATAAGATATTATTCTATCAGCTGATGTAAAAATCAGTTTCAGGAGAAGTCCTGTCTCACCCGGGACAGGACTTTTTCTATTATTAATCACTTCATTTTTAAGCATTGCAAATTCCGGATCATAGGTTAAGTATAGTTTTGAAGATGGGACATGAAAAGGAAGGTCAACCCCTTAACCCTTACCCTTAACCCTTACCCCTTAACCCTTAACCTTGAACTTTAAACTTTAAACTTTAAACCTTGAACTTTAAACTTTAAACTTTAAACCTTAAACCTTAAACAAAAAAAAGGCTCCATCCTGTTACGGAGAGAGCCTTTTCTAATGTAGTAAATATCTGAGTTATTATTTATATCGTTTTAAGCGATAAAAACAATGACAGGTTTTTACCAAAGGATTAATGAGCGTTAGCCAATCTTACGTTGATAGCGTTCAAACCTTTCTTACCTTGTTGAGTTTCGTACTCAACTTCATCATTTTCACGGATGTCTTCTGTTAATCCTGATACATGAACAAATAATTCCTGTCCATTTTCTTCTGTGATAAAACCAAAACCTTTAGCTTCATTGAAGAATTTTACTGTTCCTTTTTTCATTTGTTTTTTTAATTGTGCTCGTGGAATACGAGCGGTTATTGTTTAATTAGTTGGCAATAGCGCCAATGTTTTTATCTTTTTATTTCAGGATTCGAAATGAACCATAGGATATTTAGATCCTGAAATTGAAGTGGAGTGTGAGTTGATGTTAATTTGCGTGGAATGAAATCTGTTCATTCATTAAAACCACTGCGGTGATGGGTGAGCGTTTAAAATGGAAATGATAATGATCTGTTTTATAATTCGGTTATTACTTAATTGATGTCAAACTATTCTTAATATTAAAATTTCTAATACTCCGAATTCATTTTTAATTATTTCAGATGGCTTTTTTACGTGGACTATCTGATAATGTTGCAAATGTACTACGAATTCTTCTCAAAACCTAATATCGAAAGCCCAGAATCCAATGAATTTGTGTGTAAGTAATTGATAAATAACACTATATTTAAATTTTAATTATTTTTTGACTTGAATTTCATCCTTTTCATGAAAGAAGGTAAGAGGTTTTTAAAAGTTGATTTTGACGATTTGAAAGTGAGAGTAGTCTCCGGCAAAAGTGACAACTTGTAAAAGACATTTGTGGAACCATTTGTATTTTAAATAAACCGGCGATTCAGTCGCTATTGTTTATTTCTTTTATCTTGAACTAAAGTGTACAATGCCGTGGCCTTTGAAAGTGAAATCCCGGAGCTTTCCGCTAATTTACTTAAATCGGGTTTTTTGTTGGCATTGATATATGGAAGGAGGATTTTGATAAAATCGTTTATTTTTTTACAGTCTCTTCATTTTCAAAATCAGCTTCATCATCTTCATGATCTTTAAACAGGTGTTCGAATGGATTAAATTCTATGTTTCTCTTCAATATTTCAGAAGCTGCTATTTTCATACTGATGCTTAAACGAATGTCTGCATCCTCGTCTAAATGCAGACCGGAAGCGATGAGCGCCTGACTTATTTGCTCAAACCCAAAAGCAGTATGACTAATTCTTAATAGGGAATTGGTATAGGTGTCAATGTAACCTGCAGCAAAATGTGGAAATTGATGGCAGGAAGGAAGTACTAATTTATAAACTCCGTTTTTGTTGGTCATGTCAAACGAATGACCAAGTTCTTCAATAGTATATTCTGTAATTTCTTCATGACTTACATTGTATTCAAATTGATGATTACTGTGAACTACCACCGGTACATTGGAATAAGCCATCAACATAAGAAATGGAAGCGGATGTTGTTGAAGATAGCCCATCAAGTCATTTTCATCTTCAATTTTTGAATTTACTTCAGTAGCGTAAAAATAGATGTCATCGGGGTGGAAGCCCTTTAATCCAATGATTGGTCCGTAGGTTTCCCAGCATTGCCCATTATAAGCCGTCAATAATAACCATAGTTGAGGGGTGTAAGATAGCATGGTCTGGGTCATTCCCGGAGAGTAAAGCAATTGTCTTTCATTGGTGAAAACGTTTTCCATTACATAAAAATCAGTAGCCGGATTATCAATTATGACTGAAAATACAAGTTTCCATGGATGTTCAATGTAAAAAGCCAGGTGATTTTGTTTTTCAATCTGGAGATTCTTAATGGCATTTTGGTTGATGTATTTATGGATATGTCCATCTTTTTTAAATATTTGATGTGCCATATATGCTGCTCTCAACCTGTTGATAAACTCTACGGGTATTTTTTTCGCTATATGTTTAAAAGGAAAAAGTTTAGCGTCAAACTCGGCACTGAGTCTGTTCTTTTCATCTCCATAATAAAGAATGAATTCATCAATAGTATTCTCCTGCAACTTTCTTCGGGAAGATATATGGGCTTTGATTTCGTCGTAGTTCATGGGGCGAATTTCAAAACAATTTTAGCAGACTAATGATGGATTGGAAATAGAGTTTTTTATTGATGGTTGATTTTCTTAATTCTAATCAAAGATAACAAAGTGAAGAGAGATGTTTAGAAGGAATAGTTATAAAGTGGGTGAATTGTTTTTTGGTACACTTGTTTTTTAGGAGTTGAGACCTGATACTATGACTCCGTGTGTAACACTGAAAATTGTTCATCTTGTTAATTTATTCAACCTTTTCTGATAGGCTTGCAAATAATTGCGCTTCATTTGTTCACTCAGATAGGAAGCTTCGATCAGGATTTTCACTTTATCAGAATTCGTTAAGAAAATAGTAACAAGTGAATTGACTTGTTTTTCACTAATTTCAGCCAGCTTAGCCAGGAGATGAAATTGATTTAAAATTTTTCCCTGTGCCAGATGGGAAGGGAGGAGTCCATCCTCTAACGCAAAATCGGTATCAGCCACATGCATCCTGCTGTTCAATAAGTCATAGGCGGGACTTAAGCGGTAATCTCCCAGAGGAGTTTCAATGACTGAAAAGTTTTTCATATGCGCATCACCGTTAGAGAATAGATAATTGAAAAGTAATAGGCGGAGAAGTTTTGGCGCTTCAGATTTATAGGCCGGTAAATACCGTTGCATCAGATGAAACAATTCCAGATAATTTCCCTTGTATTTATAATGTTCCCCATGCGTTTGTGGCGTCCTTTCTCCCAGGGAGGCGAAATCATCCTGCGCCCATTTACTTCCATCTTCTTTTACATCAAAACGTTTGGTGATATATGCGGGGTCGCCATTCCTGAAAAATATCAACGCGTTTTCTGCAGTTTCAATGCCGAACACTTGTCTTGCAATTTGCATGGTTAAGTGTTCGTTGGCTGGCATTTGATCTGCATTTTTTCCCGCACCGGGGATGGGTTTAAGGATATGAGTGCCCTTTTCCCCTTCATAGGTAAGTCGCAATTTATTTTTCTCAAGAACTACTGAGAATTTTTCCTGTACCCCGGAAATAGATGCATGCGTGCGATTATCATGAAACAAATCATTCGCATCCTCCTTCCACAATGGTGAATCGTATGGTAAAATAGGACTGACCTTACGACCGCCGAATACGCGCTTTAAACACGTTTGGCTGTAAGTGCCGAACCCTGCGCTAATGTTCCCGGACAATTTTTATTTCAGGCAATGGCATAGCGCTTTCGTTGAAGTGCGATTTACTGTTTGATCACGCGAACTGCTCCAATGGTATCGTGCTGTGCTACGGACATCAATAAACTGAAATGATCATCCGCATCAATCCGTTTCGCTTTGCAAATAATTTGCTTGTTGGAGCCTTCCGGAAGCATATTGTAAAAGAAGGGAAAGAGATGTCCGGAATGAAATTCACGCCGGGCCTTCGGTAAGGTTAGACTGATAGATGGTTTTCCGGTATCTTTTTGCCAGGCGGGATGGTAGGAAAAAGTAAATGATCCATCATCGTGTTGAGTCAGGATACCTGCTTCCTCATCTTTAAAAAGAATTATTGCTGATCTCATTTGGTCTCATTCAATTTTTTTACCTGTAAGCTCATTTCCAATCCCAGTACATCAGCCAGCTTCTGCATGGTAAGAAGGGTAGGATTCCCCTTTCCGCTTTCCAGTTGCTTCAGCGTCCTCAACCCAACCCCTGAAAGTTCAGCAAGCAGCTCTTGAGTCACTTTAAGCATCTCCCGCCTTTCTTTAATTTTGATGATCAAATCATTCTGGTGCATTATATGGCTCTATTTGGTGCAAATATAGACAAAGTCGAATAAAAATATCTTATAAAAGTGCATTAAAACGCACATTTAAAAAGTTTTATATGATTATTTGTTAAAAAGTATAGAAAATGTGTATTATACTGCACTATTGGTAGTTGTATCAGTTTGTATAAATCAAGTTTAGGACTGAAAAAAAAGTAAAGCTATATATTGACTTTTTGAAGAGGAAAGTAAAGTTATCACTTGACATTTTGAATCCAGGGATGAAGTAGGGATGGGTTAATGTTTTGGGATGAATTTGACAATGGAAATTGGTTACTTTCCAATA
>JADKIC010000017.1 GCA_016721435.1 Bacteroidota bacterium | reverse complement strand
CACGGCGATATCTGCAAAGGGAGCATTGGAAATCCACATTTTAGCCCCATTCAGAATAACATGATCACCGGCATCTTTAATATGAGTGAGCATGCCCGACGGATTGGATCCATGGTTAGGCTCGGTTAATCCAAAACAGCCCATCATGTCGCCTGAAGCCAGCTTTGGAAGATATTTACGTCGCTGTTCTTCAGAGCCATAGGTGTAAATGGGATACATCACCAATGAACTTTGAACGGATGCCGTAGAGCGCACTCCCGAATCACCGCGCTCAATCTCCTGCATAATCAGTCCATAGGAAATCTGGTCCAGACCGCCACCGCCATATTCAGTGGGGATATAGGGTCCAAAAGCACCGATACCGGCCAGACCCTTAATGATCTGTTTAGGGAATTCAGCCTTCTGTGCATACTCTTCAATGATGGGAGATACGTCACGTTTCACCCATTCCCGAACAGAGTCGCGGATAAGTCGGTGTTCTTCAGTCAATAATTCATCCATGAGGTAATAGTCATGGCCCTGGAAACGATCTTGTGGCATAATATGTTGATGTTGGTGCAAAAGTAACAAAACGAAGGGGGATTTGATAATTTGAAACTTCAATAATTTGAAGATTTGAAGATGGGTGATTTGATCGCCAAGCCTCGCGATGGGTGAATTTAAAATGGACGATTTGAAGGCGCTATAAACCAGAGGGGTGAATTTAGTAGGAGTTCAAGGATTAATTTTTGGAAATGGGTAGTGAGTATATTTATGGATGTATCTAAATTTCTATGATTTATTTCAGGAATGTATAAATCCACCATATCGAAATGCCGGTACCTTTTTTCTAAGTCACCGGCATTTTAATGTGAACAGATTTTAATTCCGGAGGGTTGATCCACCTTGATGAATCATCATTCCTCCATCCGACAAGGAATAATGAAATACTCCTCGCTCTTTTGTATCGGATACTGTCCGGGTACCAACGCAATTTCATCATGCAGCCCCGCTTTTCGGGCGATCTCCAGAGGAATGATGGTGCCGTCTACGATAGGGAATGTACTCAGCCCCATCAATTCATTGTCGAGTTGTGGATCAATCTGTGCGCGGCTGATATAGATGTTAAGTGTATTACCAACTATAGTGAGGCCGGCGTTTACCTCCCTGACTTTTAACGAGACGCCGGTGAAGCATAATCCGAATCCACTATTGCAATCCTGACGGGGAGCGGCAATGTTGAAGCTGAATGTCACTGTAAGTCGTAAGGGTTTTTCAATCTGTGCCGAAGTGTCACTGAAGATACCGGATAATACAATGGTTAAGAGGAAGATTGCTTTTTTCATAATGGTGTTTTTTAAAGTGTTTTATTGAAAGGAGTTTGTGAAATATTTTTTTGAATAGAATGAACAATAGAAGTATTCGTATGAACTGTTTTTCGAAAAGCGATCTTACGGGATCGGTTTAGGGTGAAACAGATTTATTGCTTTTCCATTTCGGCGAAGGCAAAGATGTTGTCATTGTTGATGTAGAAAATCCGATAGGGGACACCGCTGTTTTTTAAGTTTTGTTGCACGTATTTGTTTAGTCTTTTGGATTGTCTGAATATAAACCGGTTCCAGATAATGACAACTGTATAGGGAGTGACAAGGCTGTTTTCGGGGATGGAATTTCCTGCTAACGGTATCGTAAGTCCGAAAAGTTGTTGAAAGGAGAGGAGCGAATCAAGGGGCACCGGTGATTTTGGTGGGAAAGTGCCAAAGGCATTATCTATATTCCAGTTCAGATTCGGAATTCCGGGTGCATAGCAATTGATGAACCAGGCCTCGGATAAGGTTGATGTCCGAAATAGAGGGCCTGAATCGGTTGAGCATGATTTTCTTTGGAATTCTTATATACAGTGTCCTCCAGATTAAGATAGTTGATATAGTTGGTGTCAATCAGGAAGGCATGTTCATAAGACGCTCCCATTTTCCGGAGTAATCGTTTATGTTTCTTTTCAGAGAGTACCTGGTAACTCCTGAATCCTACGAGTTCTTTAGCGATGAAGCTGCAGGAGCTGAACAGGAAGCAGGTCAAGAGGAACGATGTTACCGATTTAGGGAATAGCCATTCGGATTTTCATACTCAATTTTATTTAAAGCCGGCAGGAAGCTACTTGCCTGCCGGCCTTGGATGTGTTAGATATTATTTAAATATGGCGATTAACTGTACAGTACCCAACATGTTTTTTCTTTTGTCCAGTGGATATTCTCCTCTTTTGATAATGACACTCTCATAGCCCAGTTCTCTCGCCGTTTCATAAGGAAGAACTTTGTCTTCGTGCACATAGAAGACATTTTCTTCCGGACCGGCAGGAGATGGATCCTGAACGATATTAAAATTGATTCGACCATTCACTTCCGATACTTCTGCAACGCCCACATCACTCATTACTTTGTCTTTAGTGTTGAAGATGAAACATGTTCCTTTATCTCCTTCACAACCTTTGCCATCGGCGGAAGGCCGGGATCGTGTACCAAAAATCACACGAATTCTTTCATTGGTTTGAGAAATGGATTGCAGGGTGGTGATCATAAAGATCCCGATTAAAAATAGTTTTGCATTAAAGGTGTTGGTTACGGGTGTTTTCATTTTTTTGATTTTTTTAAGTGAATGAATTGATTGTTTCTTGTAACGTTTAGGCAGTTACGAAGCCCGCACATCTAACGGCATACCGTTGACAGAGCTGAGATTTAGCTGTATAGGTGCAGGTGCACCTAGAGCTGTTTATTAAAGAATGTATTCATATGGTTGAGCGTTTGCTGGCATGTTCACAGTAAGGGTTCTGTTATTCCTGCCTTGCACTAGTTGTTCACTTTAAAAAATCGGGACGAATATTTAATAAATTTTGAATGTCCGGAAGCAAATGTAGGGTTGGAAAAGTAAAAACGGAAATTTATTCTTCAAAGAAATGAACAACCAAATGTTAATCGCTGATGTATGTAGAATAGGAGGTCGGAGATTTATTTTTAATGCTCCCCTCTTGATTTTTTAAGAATGGATAACACCTCGTCATCGGTAACTTCACTGAAGTTATTATAAAACTGTCCAACACCTTCAAAGTTATCCGGTTCTAACAGGCAAATGTATTCATCAGCAATTTTTTTAAATCTCTCAGCTGCTTCAGGTGGAGCAACAGGAACGGCAATTACAATTTTCGAGGGATTCATCTTTCTTAAATCGCAGACTGCGGCCATCAAGGTTCTGCCGGTTGCAATGCCATCATCCACCAGAATAATAATTTTACCTTTCACATTCGGAGAGTACGTTTTACCGGTAAACAATGCATAACGTCGACTGATTTCTTCCTGTATTCTCCTTCCTTCTTCTATGATGTATTCCGGATCAACATCTGTGAAATGTGGATCAGTGGTTATTCCCGATAAGGTTACTGAACCTATAGCATATTCCCGACTCATGGGATGCCCGATTTTCTTGGCAAGAATTAGTTCCAGCGGAAGGTGTAGAGCATGTGCGATAATGTAACCTAACGGCACTCCTCCTCTGGGTATAGCCATTACAATTCCATTACAATTTCTATTTTGCCAGTTCATAGCTTAGTTGGACAGCAGCATCTCTCCGGTCAATAAACATGGGTTATGTTTTTTAGTCGATTCACCTACAAGTGTTTTTTATACCAATCGCACGCTATTTTTCCTACCTGCTCCAAAGTGCCGGCTTCTTCAAAGAGATGCGTAGCCCAGGGATAATGGAAAGTTTTTTTGTACATTTTAATGACTGAAATACCTGATCATTTAATCTTAGAACTTCAATGTCCCTTTCACCAACAATAAGCAATGTGGGTGCAGTTACTTGTGTGAAAATTTCAGGTACCAGATCCGGACGACCACCCCTTGACACAATGGCTTTGATGCAATTGTTTAATCCAACGGATGCTTTCAATGCCGATGCTGCTCCTGTACTTGCTCCGAAATATCCGGTTAGAAAATTCTTTAGTTTTGAATGCTTCAATATCATTGTTGTTATCTCTGCCAATCGTGATGTCAGTAATTCAATATCGAATCTGTTGTCTTCGTTTTTATCTTCTTCAGGGGTTAATAAATCCGGGAGAAAAGTAGATATACCTGCCTTGTTCAATATTTCAGCGATGAAATTATTTCTTGGGCTGAAACGACTGCTACCACTTCCATGTGAAAAGATAACCAATGATTGAGATCCTTCCGGATACATAGATGGCCTTCGATATTACTATCGTTGATGTTAAATATTATGTTTTCTTTGGATATATGCATTTTCTAAAGCATGTCTAAATTAAGCCCTGTTTCTTTAGCAATTCATGACTGGTATTAATTCAGGAATTGATCTGTATCAGGTATGTTTAAATGAATCCTGTATACATATTCGGGAAAAAGTGCTTCTGTGTTGAGGTTATTGGCTATCCGGTAAAGATGATTTCTTATTCTTTAATACCCAGTAAATTCCTTTCACATTTGTTTTCCATTCCCGCAGCATAAATACCAGAATTATTTCTTCAACGAGATCAAGGAATGTCACCAATATTGCAGCGTAGAAAAGAGGGTAAATGGGGTCCGGTAATAGAAACAATAGAATCATAAAACTACCTTGAAGTATCGCCGCCAGTTTCGCAAGAAGTGTATGGAAGCTGGAGATTTTTTTGTAGCGAACTAACGATGCGCCAATCTGCAGGAAGAAAAAGCCAAGCAGCGTAAACAGGAGATAACGTTGTTCAAAAAGGAATTCATATTTAAAGAAATACATACCCACCATTCCCGCAAGTACAGTTAAATCATCGCCAATGGAATCAAGAAAGGATCCTGCAACGCTTTCCACATGGAATTTTCGGGCAAGATATCCGTCAATTAAGTCCGTAAAAAAACTGACGGCCAACAACCATTTGAAAATTTCAGGATGTCCGGCGTAAATGAGATAGAAGAGTAGAAAAGCACTAACAATTCTGTACAGCGTGATTCCGTTGATGATGTAAAACGCTGTCCGCTGCATACGATCATTTATTGAAGTTTGACCTCTTCTACCTGGATCACTTCCTTCGTTACATTATTAGTCAAGATGGCAACAATGTAAATGTGTGCCGCATCGGCATCTGCCGGAGTCAGCTGTCCGGTATAACTTTTCGTCAGCTCCGTTCCTGCCGTTAAAGCGCCCAGATCTTCGCCATAGGTTCCGTTTAAAGATCCTCTTAACACATGCCGATGGATGTAATTTTGTACATTGGTTGATCCATCTTTTTGCCAGTTGACAATACTATCTTCTACAAAGTAAACAGCCAGACTAACAGGATCCGTAAGATCGCTGACTACTTTTAAGTCGATATCCGCAGTCATATTTTTATTGCCACTATCATAAGAAGTTGCGATTTCTATTCCGGCTTTTGCTACAGTATTGATCCATTGGTCCACCTTGCTTTCCCATCCTGCCCAGTCGAGAATAAGTTGATCGCTGGTACCCGGATTCAGCATTCGGTGAACCATTCCTTTCGGGAAAGGTTGTCCGATCACGTTGAAGTCGGTAGCAATGGCAGTGGCGGTTGGATTACGAAAATCATAAGTAAAATAGGGCGCTCCTGCGGGGTACGGGTCGGCCCAGAAATCAGCATGTAAGGCCAGAATAATTAATCGGTCGCCATATATATCATGGAGCCTTGTCGCTTCACGGTGTGCATTCGGGCAAGCCTGACAGGTATGTCCGGTGAAATCTTCCAGCAACACATTTTGAACGATGGTATCTCCGCCTATCGGACCTCCTCCGTTATTCGTACCATAGGGGCCTTCTATTTTATCACACCCTGAAATCAATAGAGCAGTTATTGCGGAGAGGGCCAGTTGATGAAGTTTCATGTTGTATTTTGTTTTTCTGAATTTCAAAGGTAAGGATGAACAGATGTTTTTTGCAAGAATTAAAAGCGACTGCTGACGGTTAGTGCAAGTCCGTTACTGGCAGGTACAAAGCGGCAGACACCACCTACACAAAGCAAACCAGCACGTTGACGAGCCCATGATAAGCTTAAGCGGGTGCCACCTTTCACATAGTTAACACTGCCATTGAAATAATGGAATCTTTTTTTGCTGTCATCGTTTCCATAATTCCATTCGTCAAAGACCGTGAGTGTCCAGTGTGGCGCCATATCGAACTCCACTAAAGCCATCGCCCAGTTTCCACGGTCTTGCTCCGTGTACAGATGTTCCAGATCAACCCGAATACTGTTGGTGGAGGAGAACTTATACGTGTATTCAACAACTCCTAAATGGGAGGTGACTTGCTTCTCGGCGATTTTGCCTTCAATTTTTACCCGGTCATAAATCTGATAGAGGTAGCTAACGATGACCTTACTTTTCTTTGATAATTTTTTAGTGACTTCAAAGGTGACTTCCTGATAAAAGCGATCATCTCCTATTGTTGTAAAATCAGAAACGTAGCCGAGTGTATCATCAAGATTTTTTCTGTCAATATCACTGACTCCTGCAAAGTTGGTCATGATGGTGGTGCCATATTCTCCACCGAGAGCAGACTTAGGCTTAAAGGTATAGTAGATTTCTGTAGATCCACCCATCTCGCCCAGCGCCTGCGTAGCGTAAGGATAGAGTGTTGCCAGTCGATAGGTTTGCTGACGGTTTACGGCAGGAAGATAGTTGATGAGTAATCGGGTACCGGTCACCCCCCGGTCCGAACGATAATCCATATTGTCCACGCGTTTCGCGCTGAGACGAATGCCCAATCCCTTTTGCGTATACGTCAAATTGGCAAAGAGGGCTTCCCCGTAGTTATAGGTAAAGAGATTGGCTTGAGAAGGGTCATTGATTTTATAGGCATACTCCGCATCAAAGGCGAGTTTGCCATAGCGGAGATTAATTCGTCCGGCATAAGCGCCCACATTTTCAGGGAGAATGAGCGAAGGCTTATCGTCTTTCTGAAACTTACTGACAAAACTACCGCCAAGGCCTATCCGCAATTTCATTCCTGATAGAAAAGGAATCGCATCATTGATCTGAATATCTCCATCAACTCCTCTCACCACATTCTCCGGATAGGTGAAAAAATCCCGCTGGCGACCGATCACTCCTTTGAAAGTAATACCGGGCTTTGGTGTGAAGACAGCTCTTAATCCATCCATTGAATTGTCGAGTCCAAGGTTAGGTTCCCAGTAAGAGCGAAACACAAGCCCACTGCCGAATTGCTCATAAAATTACCGGCTGTCACGCTCAGGATGTCATTCGTATAGGTGATATATCTGTTCGTGATGCCATTCCCTTTATAGCTGGGGTCAAATCCAGTAAGGTGTTGAGATAACTTTCATAGCGAATGCCGGCGCTAAGGCTGCCATAGTTATAACTAAGACTCATGAAACCATTGTTCAGCCATTTTTCGCGTACCTCCGGCGCATCAATCGCCGAATCTGCTTCGTAATATTGACCGTTCGCTTCAAAATAACCGGAGAAATTTCCGGAGTTTAACGCTTGTTGTGCCTGGATGCCCGGACTGAAAATCAGGAGGAATAGGATAGAGGAGGCAATCAGTCGGAATCGTTGGATGAACATAGAAGACGGTTGGCTATTTGAGGAAGGCTAAAATAATTTAAATCTTCGTATCCGGAGCTGATTCGTGTCAATATTTTATGGGCTGGCAATCCTTCCTTCCTTTGAAAATGCGAACATGCCATTGGGAACCATGGTAAAGAAAGTGATTGATATAAAAGGATTTATCGTTATTTATATACTAATAACGTGGAGTATAAGGAAGGGGATAGAAAGGGCATGTAATAAGAAAAGGGTCCATCAAGTGACAGACCCTTTCTAAATAGTTGGAATGAATTATTTGCCGGACAATTTTTTCAGCTCTTCGTACATTTTTTCTTCGTCACCGGGAGCATAAGTATTTCTTTGTGAAACGATCTTGCCTTGTCCGTCAATTAAGAAAGTATGAGGAACATTGTTAACGTTCATCGCTCTTCTGAAGTATATCTTTGATGGTAACGACAGGGATATCAGATTTTTTTGTGTCCTGTGCCTGAAGGTTTGAAAAAGTTAATAGTAATACAATAACAAGAATTGCGTTTTTCATATGGGAGGTTTAAATAAGGATGTTAGTTGATCAAAAGTACGAAAAATATCATCATTTCTAAGTTCCTTTATCGCATTTCATAGAATCATCATTTCGCTAATAGGATGAAATCGGATCTTTTGTATGACCCCTTAAATTAGGGGGTTGAATGGGTGTTTTGGTATTTATTCCCGTGCTTAAGGCTGATCTAAAAGCCAAAAGTCATTATAAAGCAAAACATAATGGGGGATTTGACTTTGAAGTAGTAGGTTGGCTTTTATCTGAAAATAGTAGCTAAGTCTTTGATATACAATATGTAGTGGTGAAGGAAGTTAGGTTCTTCCCCCGATAAATGACCATCAGAACGCTGATTTTAAATGGATTTGTAAAAATTCTGCAAGAAAGGATACCGGTATCCTGTTAAATGAATTTTTTTTATATCTTTAACCCTCCTAAGCACAATAAAAAAGAATTAGATATGAAGAAATTTACAATCTTAGTGATGAGTTGTATTGCATTACTGAACGTTCATTCGGTATCAGGTCAATCATTTAATCTTAGTAATTATACTCCCATCACTGTAATCAGTGATCCATGGGTGGATGTTGATTCGCATGTTTATATAGAGAACACCACCAGTGTTTCCAAGCAAGTGAAAGTGGATAGATTTCTGAATGTGCTCGCAACAGGTCATTCTGAATTCTTTTGTTTTGGTACAAAAGCTACCGAATTATGTTATCCTCCCGGAACTGATTTTTCAAATGGAAATGATATCATTCCCGGCAGTACAATAGATCAGTCTTTCAAAGCAACTGTCCGACCACTTGGTAATTTCGGATATACCGAATGAAAATCATCAGGTATATGGTTTATCCAAACCTGTACAAAACCCGGCCGATGCATGTACAGTTTTCTCTTTCAATCTGCAAAGCAATGATCAGAATGATAAACTGATCGTTTTCAATATGCTTGGGTCGATAGTAAAAAGTATGGATGTCCCCGGAAAATCAGGTACATTGGTTATGAATACTTCTGATCTTAAAGCAGGAGTATATATGGTGTCTTATATCAGCAATGGCAAGGCCAAAGACAGTTGTCGTCTGGTTGTAAATCATCAATAATCTAACGGTTATCAATATACGAAAAAGGGGCTCGAAGGCCCCTTTTTTGATTAATGTCAGTAATCAGAAACTGTCTTTTCTTTCCAAGCCATACTTATTTCATTAAATTTGCAATACCAAATAATAACACGCCACCGGCAAAATTTAAAAGTACAGGTGGTTAAATCATTAAGTTATGCCAGATAACCATCAGGAAGCACTCGATTATCATTCGTTGGGTCGCCCGGGTAAAATAGAAGTAGTTCCTACTAAGCCGACCAGTACTCAGCGTGATCTCGCCTTAGCGTATTCGCCGGGCGTAGCTGTGCCCTGCCTCGAAATTGAAAAGAATCCGGAAAGCGTTTATAAATATACCGCTAAAGGAAACCTTGTAGCTGTTATTTCCAATGGCACCGCGGTGCTCGGTCTGGGAAATATTGGTCCGGAAGCGTCGAAACCGGTGATGGAGGGAAAAGGTCTTCTCTTTAAAATATTTGCTGATATAGATGTATTTGATATCGAAATTAACCAAACGAATGTTGACGATTTTGTTAAAACCGTGAAGGCGATTAGCCCGACTTTTGGTGGAATAAATCTGGAAGATATTAAAGCCCCTGAATGTTTCGAAATTGAACGTCGTCTGAAGGAGGAGTTGAAGATTCCTGTAATGCACGATGATCAGCATGGAACGGCGATCATTTCCGGAGCTGCCGTTATTAATGCATTGGAATTGGCAGGAAAAAAAATTGATGAAGTACGCTTCGTAGTGAATGGAGCCGGCGCTTCTGCGATTTCCTGCACTGCTCTATTTGTTTCGCTTGGAGCTAAGCTGGAGAATATCGTGATGTTGGATAGCACTGGCGTGATCCGTCACGACAGAGAAAATCTGGATATTAATAAAGTCCGTTTTGCAACGCGTAGAGATATTCATACCCTGGAAGAAGCGTTGGTGAATGCCGATTTATTTGTTGGCTTATCTAAAGGAAATATATTGAATGGAGATCATATCCGAAGCATGGCTGCTGATCCTATCGTTTTTGCCATGGCGAATCCCGATCCGGAAATTACCTACGAGGAAGCCGTTGCTGCTCGCCCTGATATTATTATGGCTACAGGACGTTCCGACTATCCCAATCAGGTAAATAATGTGATTGGTTTTCCTTTTATTTTTCGTGGAGCACTTGATGTCAGAGCTACTCAAATCAATGAGGCAATGAAACTCGCTGCCGTGCATGCCATCGCTCAATTGGCGAAAGCGCCTGTTCCGGAGATCGTCAATCTGGCCTACAACCAGAAAAATATCACTTTCGGACGCGAGTACATTATTCCAAAACCCCTCGACCCCCGCTTGATTTACACCGTGGCCCCGGCAGTTGCCAAAGCAGCAATTAGTTCAGGCGTCGCTCAGAAACCGATTACTAACTGGGAGGCCTATGAGAACGAATTGAAGAAACGTCTCGGCCTCGATAATAAGTTGATTCGGGTGATTACCAGTAAAGCGAAGCAGAATCCCAAGCGTGTGGTTTTTGCAGATGCCGATACCTATAAAATACTTAAAACGGCTCAGGTAGTCCGGGAAGAGGGTATTGCTATTCCTATTTTGCTTGGAAATAAAGTGAAAATTCAACGACTCATCGAAGAGCATAGCCTGCGGATTAGTGATATCACGGTGATAGATCCCCGCGAGGAAAATCAAACGCTGGAAGAGTTTGGCAGAATATTTTTGAGAAGAGAAAGCGTCGTGGTTATACCCTCTACGAAGCCAAAAAATCATGCAGGAGCGGAATTATTATGGTGCTGATGGTGGAAACCGGCCAGGCGGATGCAATGATTTCAGGCCTTACACGTAATTATGTGGACACCATTAAACCGGCTTTGCGCATTATCGGTACAGAATCCGGTGTGGACAAAGTGGCAGGGATGTATATCATGATTACCAAGGATGGCCCCGTGTTTTTTGCTGATACCACTATAAATATTGACCCTTCTGCAGAGGATATTGTTGAAATCACATTGCTAACGGCCAAGGCTGTACGTCAATTTAATATTGCTCCCCGTATCGCTCTTTTATCATATTCTAATTTCGGATCGTCCAATACCGAGAGCGCCATGAAAATGCGCAGAGCTGTAGAGATACTTCATGCAAAACACCCTGATTTACTCGTGGATGGTGAAATACAAGCCAATTTCGCTTTCAATCCCACCATGCTGAAAGATAATTATCCGTTTAGTGATCTGGCCGGTATCGGTGCAAATACATTGATATTCCCCAATCTGGATGCAGGTAATATTGCCTATAAATTGATGCAAACCATGGGCGGAGCAGAAGCCATAGGTCCGATTTTACTTGGTCTTAAAAAGCCGGTGCATATTCTTCAACTGGGATCTTCCGTTCGTGAAATTGTGAATATGGTGACCATCGCCGTTGCAGATGCTCAATCCCGCCAACTGAATCATGAAATTTCGAAGAAAGAAAAAATAAAACAATGAGTGAATTTGAAAATTTGATGATTTGAAAATGGGTTGATTGGGTCGCGAAATCAGGCGTGGTGATTCAATGAATAAACTTTCGTACCCCCCTCCAAGAATGTTTCGCAATCCGCAAAATTTCGCAATTCGTACTTTCGTAGAATTTCGTATTTTGTATTTATATCATATAATGTTATTGAATAGAAGTTTAGACTTCTTTGATTAACGCAACAAATGTAGGATTTGTCTGATTTCTTTTTCACTGATTCTGTCTTCCTCATAACCTTCATACTGTAGCTTCGCGACGTAAATGCCTTCCGGCGCATCTTGTCCGTTGTATCGGCCGTCCCAGTTATCTGCGAGTGATGCTGATTGATAAACCTCCTGTCCCCAGCGATTGTAAATGGACAATTTGTATAGTTTTAAAATGCAGTCGCTGATGGCACCAAAAGTTTCGTTTTTAGAATCGCTATTGGGTGTAAATGCGTTGGGTAGCCATACCTCACAAGGACATTTCTCAAATTCAACGGTGAGGGAATCCGTTGCAAGTCCACATTCATTTTCAGCTTTCACTATATACAAGCCGGGAGTACGGATGAGGATAGAAGGAGTGCTCTCGCCGTTCGACCAAATCACCGGATTATTGCTCACCGATTCCAGAATTTTTTCTACACCGAAGCAAACAACACTGGTGTCGGCAATAATTTCCGCTGTGGGTGGCGCTGAAACTTTAATGTAATCCTCTTTTACAATGGAGTCCCTTCCACATTCATAAACAGTAACCAGTGTGACATCATAACTCCCCGCATCTGCATAACAAATGTTCGTCGGAGAACTATCGTTTGACTGTGGCGTATCCGCGCCTTCGAAATACCATGTTCTGTAATAACGGTCAATAGCAGATGTGTCTTGAAAATTGAGGCATTCGTTTTCGCAAATTTCGATTTCGCTTGCTGTAAATCCACTAAAGCCGGGTGGAGGATCAGCGATTTTAGTCAGACTAATATCATCTACATCAAAATAATCCGTCTCTCCCACTTGTAAGCAAGTCGGTGTGGTAGTGCTGTCATTACAGAAGATCCCGATCATCACTGCATCGTAACAGCTATCTGCAGTAAAGTCAATGGTGAAATCAGCATAACTGCTGACCGGAACCAAGCTCGGGTCAATTTGAACCTGTGGCCGAAATGTTGCACAACCCCGCAATGGTGCATTCGGTGGATGGATAGATTTGAAGAAATAAAATCCTAAGGAAAAACAATTCATCGAAGGTGGAGGTAGGTTAGTAGTAGGTTGCAGCCAATGGGAGGTTACACGATATCTTGCTCCCGGAATTAACGTTTGTGTCAACATCCCTTTAAAAGTTTCTCCATACCAATCCTGACCGGGATTGAAAACAGAAGGTGCAGCGCAAACCAAACCAACCACTCCTGAGCCCGTTCTTGGCACACCATAAACACCAATGGTAGATGGAGCGTAATACCCGCAATGATAAAGTCTGCGGTACCCACCGCCGAATCCCAATTTGAACATCGATCGATTTGAGAAGTATAAGTAGGACATTGACTAAATAATTCAAAACCCGGATTTGGAAAAAGGTTCTGAGCACCACTGATTAGGGGTGTGGAAATGATGAATATTAAAAGCACTAAGCGTCTAAACATGTTTTAAACTAAATAAGTACAAAGTTTATTTTTAATTTATTTAATCAGGTCAATTATTTGTCAACTTATGGTTTTTCTTTCAGGTGCGCTCTTCCGTTTGCAATCCTCTTTTTCCACATTGATTTCTCAACCGAAATTAGGGGAAGGTAGAAAAAATCCAATAAATTAAAGGTGTATTCGGGTTTTTCCAGCCTGTAGTCGCGTTTCGAAACCCGGCTCGGTTGGAAAACCCCATGAAACGCGGCTACAGGTTGGAAAACCAAGACTCTAAACAAGATGAAGCATCAAGATATTTGACAAATTGTCAAGCAGCAAGTGGCAAGTGGCAAGCAGCAAGCAGCATAAAATTGGCATCAATAAACTTTTAACTTTGCCCCATGTACGATTACTTTAATGGAAAAATTGCTTCGTTAGACCCAACTGCTGTAACCATCGAATGTGGTGGCGTTGGCTATCATTTGCAAATCTCCTTGCATACCTATGGACAGTTAAAGGATAAGTCGACCTTCCGGCTTTTTGCACATCATGTGGTACGGGAGGATGCACAGCTCCTGTTTGGATTTGCGGAGGAAGGGGAGCGTTATATGTTCAGGGAGCTATTGAATGTCAGTGGAGTAGGGGCTTCAACGGCACGAATTGTTCTCTCTTCGATGACCGCCGGCCAATTGCGAAATGTGATCGCTTCCGGTGATATCATCAGCCTACAGAAAGTAAAAGGATTGGCGCTAAGACCGCTCAAAGGATTGTAGTTGACTTCCAGGATAAGATGAAAAAGGCCAGCAGGAAGTAATTATTAATTCTTCGGGAGGACACAATACAGAGAGTAATGAGGCGTTAAGTGCTCTGTTGACGCTGGGATTTGCCAGAGTTAATGCTGAAAAAGCTATCTTACAAGCTTCTAAATCATTGGGTTCAGACTCCAAAGTGGAGGATATAATTAAGGTGGCTTTAAGTTACCTCTGAAACATTTGATTTCTATGCTCGTTAAACCTTTCAGAATGGAATCTCTGTAGGATTCGGTTCTTGCAGGTTTTGTGCTATTTTTGGCCGCCTGTATTTATTACCAAATAACCACACCAACCGTTGAAGCGTTTCCGTTCGTATTCAATTCTTGCTTTTTATTTCTGTTCACTGATGTCCATGGTATGGGCAACAGGTCCGGAATCGGTGATAGATGTTTTCCCGTCAATGCCCTTGCTGGCTCCCGGTGATTCGGATACAACAAACATCATTTTACCCTATCCTTTCGAAGATCGCTGGGCAGATCCTTATAATTCGCAGGCTCCTTCCAGCCCTTTGTATATGAGTGATCCCTCTAATATTCAAACGACGATCCAGTATAATCCCGATGAACGTCAATATGATATTTCTGAGAAAATAGGGGATGAGTTTTTCAGAAGCCCCAGCTATCCCAACCCTGCCCGAGCGTCAACGTCGTATTACCACTTTTGATTTTCGTGAGCAGATTCAAATGAATGTAATCGGTAATATCGGTGAAAAGCTGAAGATTACCACCAATTATAATACACAAGCCAGTTTTGATTTTGAGAACCAGATGAAACTGGAGTATACCGGTTATGAAGATGAGATTATTCAGAAGATAGAAGCCGGTAACGTAAGTCTTCCGCTGAATAGTCAGTTGATTCAGGGTAGTCAGAGTTTATTCGGAATAAAGACACAATTGCGTTTTGGTCGCCTTATGGTCACCAGTTTGCTTTCTCAACAAAGAGGGCAGGCCTCGAATATCGAAGTGAAGGGCGGAGCGACCACCACAAAGTTCGATATCCCCTGTGATCAGTATGAAGTGAACAAACATTATTTTGTGGGAGGATACTTTAAAGATCAGTATGATATCTCACTTGCGGATCTTCCGTTCATTAACTCCCTCGTCGCTATCACCCGTATCGAAGTTTGGGTGACCAACCGGAATAACAGTACGGATAATACCCGTACAATTCTTGCAACGATGGATTTGGGGAGAAAATTTTTTTAATACCGACTATATTAGTCCATTGTCAAATTCGCCATATCCTGATGATTCTAGTAATACACTTTATGATCAGTTAAATGCAATTCCGAATTTGCGTAATGTAACACAGGTTCAGAATGAAATTGCGAGTATCACGCAGTTAAGTCCTTCCCGTGATTACGAGGTAGTACAGAATGCACGTCGTTTGGCTACTACTGAATATACCTTTAACCCTCGTCTGGGATATATCTCCTTAAATCAGGCGCTCAACGGAAATGAAGTACTTGCTGTAGCCTATGAATATACCATCGGCGGACAAGTGTATAGAGTCGGTGACCTGACCAATACCGGTATTGAACCACCCAATGTGATGTTCCTGAAACTGATCAAAGGCCGTGTGAACAATACCAAGCTTCCTACCTGGGACCTGATGATGAAGAACATCTATGCCCTCGGTGGTTTCCAGATCGACCGTAAGGATTTTAAGATGGATGTCCTGTATTATGTGGACACCATCGGTAACCGACTGAATTATATTCCTACTTCTCCGGCCCAACCTAACGTTTATGCCAAGCCGCTGAACAGATTGTTTAACCTGGATAAACTGAATTCAAACAACGACCCTCGTCCGGATGGTGAGTTTGACTTTATCGAAGGCGTGATGATAAACAGTGCGAACGGAAGAATTATTTTCCCGGTGCGTGAACCATTCGGATCCTATCTGCGAAGTAAGTTCACCGATTCCGTTTCCGCCGAGCCCTTACGTGTATCAGGCACTCTATGATTCCACACGAATTTTCGCGATACAGCAGGCCGAGAAAAATAAATTTAGTCTGAAAGGAAGTTATATCAGTAAGTATGGTTCTGATATTCCGCTGAATGCCATCAACATTCCACAGGGATCTGTCAAAGTCACCGCAGGAGGCGCGCAGCTGGTAGAGAATGTGGATTATACCGTGGACTATAATCTGGGTCGCGTAAAGATCATCAATCAGACTATTTTGAATTCCGGTACAACGATCAATATCGCACTGGAAAGTAATACCCTCTTCAGCATTCAATCGAAAACACTCTTCGGTTCACGATTTGATTATACCGTGAATAAAGATTTAGTCTTGGGTGGTACCTTACTTCGACTCAATGAACGTCCCATCACTCAGAAAGTAAATATCGGTGATGAGCCTATTGCCAACACAATCTGGGGTGTGGATGGAACCTGGAGAACGGAGTCGAGATGGCTGACCCGCATGATCGACAAGCTGCCGGGCATTTCAACCAAGGAGCCCTCTAACATCACGGTTGCCGGAGAATTTGCAAATCTTATCCCGGGAAATAATAAGGCGATCGGTAAAAACGGTACGGCATATGTGGACGATTTTGAAGGGAGCCAAAGTACCATCGACCTGCGAAATGTGGGAAGCTGGATCATCGCATCTACACCAAACAATGGCTTATTCCCGGAAGCAGATAGTATAACGCTGGCGTATGGCCGAAACAGGGCAAGATTCAACTGGTATATCATCGATCCGCTCTTCTATCGCGATATTCAGGATGTAACCCCTCCGAATATTGATGACAATGAAATTTCGAATCACCTGGTGCGTCAGGTGCCTGAGAAGGAAATTTTCCCGAACCGTGATGCGCCACAAGGTCAGACCGTCGTACTTCCTGTTTTCAATATGTCCTTTTATCCGGATGAGCGTGGACCGTATAATTATGATGCGGATCCTTCATTTATAGATCCTGCTACCGGTAGATTTACCAATCCTGCAGACCGCTGGGGTGGTGTAATGCGACGTATTGAAACGACAGATTTTGATGTGGCCAACGTGGAGTTCATTCAGTTCTGGATGATGGATCCTTTTAACAGCAATACGCAGAATACCAATCAGGGTGGAGGAGATCTTTATTTTAACCTGGGTAATATTTCTGAAGATGTATTGAAGGATGGAAAGCTGGAGTATGAAAATGGATTGCCGAGTGATGGTGATACCAGTCGTGCTACAAGAGGGGTATGGGGATTCACGCCTCAAACGCAACCTCCCATTATTTACGCCTTTGATAACAATCCCGATGCAAGGCAATATCAGGATGTCGGTTTTGACGGATTGAGGAATGATCTGGAAGGCTCGTTTTTTCAGGATTACCTCAATCAAATGCAGAGTATCGTTACGGCGCAGGTGTATCAGAATCTGACCACTGACCCCTCTTCCGATAACTACCATTATTACCGCGGGACCGATTATGATAATCAGGGATTGGGTATCCTTGACCGTTACAAGCGCTTCAGTAATGCGGAGGGAAATTCGCCTACAGATAATCAGTCTCCGGAAAGTTATCCCACAGCAGCCACTACCATTCCTGATGTTGCCGATATCAACAAGGATTTTAATCAGGAAAACAGCGAACAGTTCTATCAGTATCGCGTTTCCCTGCGTCCGGGAGAGATGAATGTCGGACAGAATTTTATCGTCGATAAAGTAACCCGTACCGTCAATCTGCCGAACGGCAATAGCGATCAGATCACCTGGTATCAGTTCAAAGTACCCATTCGTGAGATCAACGGAACAAATCCTAACATCACCCGTGTTGGGGATATCGAAGGATTCAATACCATCAGTTTTATCCGGATGTTCGCGGCAGGATTTGAACAACCGATGACATTACGTTTTGCACGATTGGAATTATTACGCGGAGAGTGGAGGAAATATAATTACGATTTAAGATCAACAGGAGATGTTATCGGTACGGATCCTAACAATGCCACTTTTGATATTTCTGTTGTGAATATTGAGGAAAACGGAAAGCGTACTCCTGTGAACTATGTTATTCCTCCCGGCATTTTGCAGGAAGTGAATATCGGTTCCACTGTTTTGCAACGATTGAATGAGCAATCACTCGCGTTGAAAGTTTGTGATCTGGAAGATGGCGATGCACGTGGTGCATTTAAAATCTGGAACTGGATCTGCGCCTTTATGAAAGATTAAAATGTTTGTTCATGCCGAAGCCAGTGGTGATGAAGATGCTTTGAAGAACGGTGATCTCAGCGTATTCCTACGGATGGGTAATGACTTCAACGAAAACTACTATGAGTATGAAGTGCCGCTTACCGTAACCGGATGGGGAGTAACTTCATCAGATGCGATCTGGCCGACATCGAATAATATCGAACTCGAGTTGGAGAAATTTGTTGACCTGAAGTTGCGAAGAAATAAGGCGGTTGATAATTCCGGTGGTGCTTTAAATATTACGAGTGTTTATTCGGAATTGGAAAGTGGCTCTAACCGAAAGTTTACGGTAAGAGGTAATCCTTCTCTCAGTTCTGTGCGATCCATCATGGTGGGTATTCGAAATCCGAAGCTGGATCCGCTCGCGCCCGGAGGTGATGACGGACAACCCAAGTGCGGTGAAGTCTGGGTAAATGAATTGCGATTAACCGACTTTAGTAAGAAAGGAGGTTGGGCTGCTAACGCCCGCGTCAATGCGAAACTGGCAGATATTGGAAATCTTACCGTCGCCGGGCAGCATAAATCAGCCGGCTTCGGACCACTGGATCAAAAAGTAAGTGAACGACCGGTAAACAGTGAAACAACATTCAACGTTACATCATCACTCTATCTCGGAAAATTCCTTCCGGCAAAAGCCAATCTGGATATTCCGATGTATGTGAACTATGGAACGATTGTCCGTAACCCTGTTTATGATCCGCTGGATCAGGACGTGCTCTTCACCAAGTCACTCGATGAAGCCGAAAGTAAAAAGGAAAAGAGAGAAATAAAGAAACGCTCACAGGATTATACCCAGAACAAGAGCATTAACTTCACCAATGTTAAAAAGAACAGAGGTGCCGGGGCTACAGGAAACCAAAGTTTACGATATTGAAAATTTCAATTTCAGCTACGGCTATGACGAGATCTTTCACAGAGATATTAATATTGAATACGATTTAGTAAAAACCCATCGGGGAGCTATTGGTTATAATTACAATACGACTCCTAAATACATCGCTCCTTTTGCAAAAACGCAAGCGATGAAGTCCAAGCACCTGAAGCTGATTAAAGACATCAACCTGAACCTTATTCCGACCAGTTTAAATTTCCGTACCGATGTTACCCGCATGTACGGGGAAAAACTATTCCGTAACAATACCGGGTACAGTGATATCATTCGCGATACTTTCTTCAATAAGAATTTTGAAATGCGAAGGATCTATGACTTCAAGCTGGATCTGACCCGCAGTATCAAAATAGACTTTAATGCCAATAATTACTCTGTCGTTGATGAGCCGGAAGGAAAAATAGATACCAAGGAAGACAGAGATTCTATCCAGAGTAATATATGGGGTAAGAACTTCCTTCTCGGAAGAAATAAAAATTATCAGCACACCGGAAATGTTTCCTATCAGGTGCCATTGAATAAATTCCCGCTCCTCGACTGGATATCAGTGAATGCCCGTTACGGGTTTAACTACAGCTGGACGGCAGGACAATTCCTGCGAAATACGGCCGGAGCATTCACGACGGATCCCCGAACAGGAAATACGATTCAGAATTCGAATACGAGGCAGTTGAATGGGAATTTCACCATGACTACGCTGTATAATAAGATACCGTTTTTAAAGAAAATCAATTCTCCAAAACCCAAGCCTGCACCAAAGCCAAAGGCAGAGGTAAAAAAAGATATTAAGGGACAGGTTCCGGATTCATTCAGTGCTCAGCTTCCTGATTCACTCAAAGGAAAGAAACCTCCTAAAATCAAACAGCCTGGTCAAATTCCTGATGCTGTACGCTTCATCGGCAGAATGATAATGGGTGTTAAAACGCTTGGATTTACCTACAGCGAGAATACTGGTACTACTTTGCCGGATACGTCAATTACTCCGATGTCCTCGGACAGGATCTGAACAATAGCTCTCCCGGCTATGGATTTACTTTAGGATCACAAAAGATATCAGGGAGCGTGCTGTAAGAGATGGATGGATCACTTCCGATTCAACGCTGAATAATCCATTGACAAGAACGTACTCTTCTAATTTTTCAGGTAGGGCTTCAATAGAACCCTTCACGGGAATGAAAGTGGAGCTCACGATGAACAGGCAATTCAGCAGGAACAACTCAGAATTTTTCCGATACAACGGAACTCGATTTGAATCACAGGGTGTAACGGAAACGGGTAACTTCAGTATCTCCGTGATTGGATGGGGAACCGCTTTCGTGAAAGATGATAAGACGACCTATTCCAGTAAAACTTTCGAAAATTTCAATGATTTCCGGAAGATCATTTCGGAAAGATTAGCCTCGGAAAATCCGAATTCGGTGGGCTTTGGAGATCCGGACACTTTTGGTGTGGTATATAACGATGGATATGGTGGTGTGCAACAGGAAGTATTGGCGTTGGCATTTCTTGCAGCCTATACCGGGAAATCACCTACAGGTGTTGATTTAAATGTGTTCCCTAGGATTCCTCTGCCAAACTGGAGAATTACCTACGACGGTTTAAGTAAATTGCCGCTGTTTAAGAAGTTGTTCAATAGTGTAAATCTTTCGCATAGCTATAGAGCGACCTATAATGTGAACTCCTTCCAGCGAAATATTACGTATGTAGATGCCCCTTTCCCGCTTGTGAAAGATATCTCAGGTAACTTTATACCACGCCGGGAGCTGGCGCAAATTTCGATGAGCGAACAATTTGGTCCGCTGATAGGAGTAGATGTTACCTGGAAAAACAACATGCAAACAAGGGCGGAATTCCGTCGCGACCGCAATGTTTCATTGACCTATGCCGGTGTTCAGATTACGGAAGTGAAGGGAAATGAAATTGTTTTGGGATTCGGCTATAGAATGCCTAAGTTCCGTTTGCCGTTTGGCATTTCCGGTAAGAAAAAGGTTTCCAGTAACAGCCTCAACCTGACAGCGGACTTCTCAGCACGTCGAAATATTACGATTATCCGCCGTCTTCTGGAAGGTGTGAACCAACCTACAGCCGGTCTTAATGTTTATTCCATCAAAGGAGCGGCAGATTATGCCGTCAACGAACGATTGAATATTCGTCTTTTCTATGAACAAACGATAAATACTCCTGTGATTTCCACATCGTTCCCTACTTCCAATATCCTCACCGGCGTGGAAGTCCGATTCTCCTTATCGCAGTAATCAATGAAAATGTTATTTTTGAGCAAATAAAAATTATGAATATTCCAGCAGAACTTAAGTACACCAAGGATCATGAATGGATCAGGGTGGAAGGTGACATCGCCACCATTGGTATCACAGACTTTGCACAAGGCGAATTAGGTGATATCGTTTATGTCGAAATTGAAACAGTAGGGGAGACGGTAGACAGAGAATCCATATTCGGAACAGTGGAAGCAGTGAAGACGGTCTCTGATCTTTTTATGCCTGTAACCGGAGAAGTACTGGAGTTGAATTCGAAATTAGAAGCGCAACCTGAGCTGGTAAATAAAGATCCTTATGGCGAAGGCTGGATGGTAAAAGTGAAATATTCTGATGCATCACAATTGGCGGATCTTTTAACTGCTGATGCCTACAAAGCATTGGTCGGTGCCTGATTCGCTGAATAAATCATTCCTAAAGTATAACTGGCCCGGCATTAGCTGGGCTTTGTTAATTCTTGTTCTGAGTACAATAACTCCACCCTCTTTTACCATTCCACAACTTTTTGATTTATTCGCACCGGATAAAGTCGCACATTTTATTTTTTATGCGGTATATGTAATACTCTTTACTTATAGTTTTTCTAAAATGCCTGTTGAAACAAGGTGGACCAGAAATCAATTCAGCATACCCCTTTTTTCCGGGGCCATTTATGGAGGACTGATTGAATTGTATCAAGGCTATATTTTAAGTGATCGCATTGCTGACTGGGTGGATTTCCTTGCGAACAGTATTGGTGCTTTGATGGGATGGATAGTGATGAGAATCTGGTCCGGGTTTCAAAAGAAAGCAGGTTAGTTTTAACTACTATTTTCTTCCATGTCTCCTGAAGAATTCTTCTGGTCCCTGGCATAGGCAAAAAATTGAAACCGGATGAATGTCCTAAAAAAATATTATCCATGATTAGGTGAACGACGTTTTTTCGTGGGTGAAATTAATTGTCATTCCCAAACAAATTGATAAATTTGAAAAAGGCTTATCCTCAATCATCTTCGGAAATGAAAAACAACGGTCGTCCCTACTCGTATGGTACTATTTTCATTTATACCCTTCCATCAAAATTTAAACATCTTCAATCGCTTGTTTTTTTCTTTTTGCTTTTTCTTACTACGGAAAGCCCTGCGCAATGGCTGAGTTGGGAGAATGCTTCAACCACAAGACTTACGGTAACCTCCGTGGCAACAAGTGATGGTGAAGAAAAAGATATGTGGGCGGCTGATCTGAATAATGACGGAAGAGAGGATTTGATCGTAGTGCGTAAACAGCCTTTTTCAAGTCCGACTCAGCCCGGTAAATCAACATTGTTGCTGATGAATATTAACGGTATCCTGACAGATCAAACTACGTTTTATGCTCCTGAGTTTATAAGCACGGTGAGTTTTGCCAGAGATGTTTTTATTGGAGATTTTGACGGCGACAACTGGAAGGATGTGGTGATTGCAAATACTTTTTTACAACAACCGCAATATTTCAGAAACCGTGGTGCCGATTCATTGGGCAACTGGCTGGGCTTTATAGACGAGTCTTCCACGCGTTTTCCGGCATTAACAGAAGATCCTGTGCGCTTTTGTGCGGTATGGGGCGGTGATGTGACAGGCGATAATCACATGGACATTTATTTTGTCAATTACAGACAAAGTGGTTCGGGAGGAGTATCGCAGGATTATTTGCTGATCAATAACGGCACAGGCTATTTCACCAATGAAAGTGCTGCACGTTTAGGTAATCTGAGAAATTCAGCATTCGGAACGGCTTGTCAGATCAGAGATATGGATAATGATGGCGACAATGATATCGTTAAAAATTCTACACTCTATAATGTGGCACCCTGGAATGCCCGCGGTGTTTTGGTGCTTTTCAACAATGGAACAGGGAATTTCACCAACTGGCAGAACCTGGTTCCAACCAGCGCGCCCTATATGTTTGAAATTGCTGATTTCGATCTGGATGGTAAACTCGATGTGTTCGTGGTGGATGATGGCAGTGATTATTTATTGAGGACAACGGCATTCGTTCCCAATGTGAGCCTTACCGTTACTAAAACCAATCTTAACTTCGGTTCATCAAATGGTTTTGGAGGTAATGTACATGCTGCCGATCTTGATTTGGATGGAGATCTGGATATCGGAGTGGCCGATGTGGATGTAGATATTCCGCCTTGCAACAGTGGTCGTAGAATGGCGATTTATCGTAACGATAATGGCGTGTTCGTTGATGTGTATGGATCCACCATCTACCCCTGGGCTGATAATAATTATGACTTTGCCTGGATCGATATCAACAACGATGGCCTCAAGGATTTTGTGTCGGGCTGGTGTGCGGGCTACGGTGTGTTTATGAATGATAGTTGTGAACTCGCTCCTACTCCTTCAGATTATGATCAGGATGGATTGGCGGATGCCTGTGATCCTTGTCCTACAAACCCTGATCCGAATTGTGCACCCTCTTCGGCTTACCCTACCGTTAGTTTAAACCTGAATGTTGCGCGCCAGTGGAATGAATTATTATTGGCGTCCATCCGTAAGGATTTTGCACGCCCTACAGTTCACGCCCGAAATCTCTTTCATCATTCTTCCGCCATGTGGGATGCATGGGCAGCTTATGATAACAATGCCATAGAATTTCTGCTTGGAAAAACCGTAGGAACCTATACCTGCGCATATACCGGGATTCCAGCTTCTGCAGATGTGGAAGGTGACCGTCGAAAAGCTATCAGTTATGCATCGTACCGGTTGCTCAAACATCGCTTTGCAGGTTCTCCTCAAGCTTCGTTATTGATGCAGGCTTACGATGTGCATATGGATTCATTGGGATATGATAAAGCCTTCACGGGAACGAACTATGCCTCCGGTGACGCCCGTGCGCTCGGAAATTATATCGCAGCTTGCTATATTGCATTTGGTTTACAGGACGGTTCCAATGAACAGAATAGTTACGCCAATACCAGTTATGCCCCTGTCAACCCTCCATTGAATGTGGATGTTCCCGGCAATCCAACTATGACAAATCTGAATCGCTGGCAACCCCTCACCCTGGATCTTTTCATTGATCAAAGCGGCAATCAGATTCCGGGAGCTACACCGCCTTTCTTAAGTCCCGAATGGGGACAGGTAGTTCCTTTCGCGCTCTCACCGGATGATATGGTGGTGAATCAACGCAATGGGTTTAACTATAAAGTTTATCGCGACCCCGGAACGCCACCTGAACTTCAGCTCGATGGCTCAGGAACCTCTTCTCAGTACCCATGGGGACATGCACTGGTGTCGGTTTGGTCATCTCATCTTGATCCTGCCGATACAACGATGTGGGATATCTCTCCTGCAACACAGGGTAACCGGAATGTATTGCCGGCTAACGCTTCCGCCTATCCGTCATTTTATAATCTGATTGGTGGAGGAACAACGAATGTCGGACATGCCGTAAATCCCGCTACCGGATTGCCCTATGCACCTAATATGGTTAAGCGGGGTGACTTTGCCCGCATCCTTGCCGAGTTCTGGGCAGATGGACCGGAATCTGAAACACCTCCCGGACATTGGTTCACGATTTTTAATTATGTTTCAGATCATCCGCTCGAGACAAAACAATACAAAGGGGCTGGTCCGGTACTGGATGATTTAGAGTGGAGCGTGAAAGGATATTTTGCATTGGGTGGCGCAATGCATGATGTAGCCGTTTCCATCTGGGGAATAAAAGGTTGGTATGATTCCCCCCGACCTATTTCTGCTATTCGTGCAATGGCTGAGTTGGGGCAGAGCACGAATCCGGCTGATTCCAGTTATCACCCCGCGGGCTTACCTTTAATTCCGGGTTATATTGAAGTGGTGCATCCGGGAGATGCTCTCGCAGCGGGAGGAGCCAATGTAGGTAAGATAAAAGTGAAAGCATGGCGTGGACATACGGCAATAAATAATGTAGATACTGATGTAGCAGGCGTGGGTTGGATACTCGCTGAAAACTGGTTACCCTATCAGCGTCCCTCCTTTGTTACACCACCATTTGCCGGTTACTTATCCGGGCATTCTACGTATTCCAGAGCTGCTGCAGAAATATTGACCGACTTCACCGGCGATAATTATTTCCCGGGTGGAATGGGTGTCTTTCATGCTGCCGGTGATGAGTTTCTCGTTTTTGAAAATGGACCAAGTGTAGATATCGATTTGCAGTGGGCCACTTATCAGGATGCTGCAGATGAATCTTCCTTGTCAAGAATCTGGGGTGGTATACATCCTCCTTTTGATGATATACCCGGCAGAAAGATTGCTATTGAAGTAGCCGCGGATGTGTTTACAAAAGCAGAAACCTATTTTATCAATATTGCCAATGATAGTGTTTTTTGATGTCCCGGGATGTTTAGATGTAAATGCTTGTAACTACAGTTCACTCGCTACACAAGACAATGGTTCCTGCAGTTATGGTCTCACCTTTTACAGAGATGCAGATAGTGATGGATACGGGGATGCAGCGGTGGACTCCGTTGCGTGTTTTGCGCTTTCAGGATTCGTTTTCAATAATGATGATTGCAATGATGCGTTGGCTGCAGTGAATCCCGGATTACAGGAACAATGTGTCAATAGCATCGATGATAATTGTAATAATATCATTGACGAAGGCTGTGGATCAGGAGCCTTTCAATTGAAATTATTCGTTGAAGGATATTATCAGGGCAATGGATTTATGATACCGAATTTATTTAACGAAGGGTTGCACATTAATCCTACAGCAGTTGATTCTGTAATGGTAGAGTTGCGTCAGACGCTCGCTCCTTATAATCCGGTGAGTACTGCATCTGCTTTACTCTTACGCAATGGTTTTGCCGTAGTTCCTTTTTATCCTGCTCCGGGCAGTTATTATATTGTGGTAAGGCATCGGAATACGATTGAAACCTGGAGTAACCATCCGGTCTTCTTTAATGGAAGTACTGTATTTTTGATTTTACAAAGCCATAAAATTCTATTCTGTAAAGATCGAAATAGTGAAATTAGTGCAATACCTGTTTGATGATATGCAGTAAACAGACAGTGGAGGATTTGGTCAGGAAAGTCTTCCAAAAAGTGAAATAATTTTTGTAATAATTGTTTGCAAAATCTACACTGATTTTGTAACTTGTCACTGGGTGTTTCTCGTATAAATGCAGATGAATCGACCTGAAGAACTTTTTTCTGAAGTAAGTTCATCTAATAAAGAATTAAATTGATGAAATTCCTGACGCGGAGTCGTCATCAGTAATGGAAGTAAAAAAGTTAAAGTGAATATTGATATGTGTAATGTTAAAAATTGTATTGCTAAGGAAGGTGCCGGTTTAAAATTAAAAAGGTACAGTGTACTCTGGTACTTTCTCCTGAGCCTTTATCTCTATCCTGCATATGGTCAGTTTACGCCGGGTAAGCTGGCTGTGTTGGTCGTAGGTGATGGAAGCGGAACGTTAACATCAGCTGCCACTATCGTTTCTATAAAGGAATTTGATTTCTCATCCGGTTCTCAAACGGGCACACTCGTAACCACATTGCCTTCTTCCGCGGTGGGAGGAACCGGAGTGTTTGACCGGGCATTGACCCAAAGCGGAACAGCCACTTCTGAGGGGTTTTTGAATTTATCGTCCGACCGTCGCTTTCTTACACTTGTTGGCTATAACACCGGTGCAGGAACAGCAGCGGTAGCAAGTAGCAATGCAGCCACTTTCCCTGTGAATACACGTGTAATAGGAAGAATTAATTCAAATGGAACTCCTGATACCAAAACAACACTTTTTACTGCGCATTCCGGCACGGCCATCCGTTCAGCCATTACGATAAATGGATCTGCTTACTGGACTGCCGGTGCTCCGGGTACAGTTGGTATTGGATATGTGCAGCAAGGTAACGTTAATGCAGCTACGAATTTGTCGGCTGTGAATTCCAGAGGAATTGGTATTTTCAATAATCAACTGTACACCACCACCGGTGCCGGAAGTAATCGTCTGGCGAAAGTGGGCAATGGATTACCCGTTACCGGAACGCAAGCCCTCGCTAATCTCCTGGCTTTCTCACGACTACCGGTGATCCCTATTCCTATGTGTTTATTGATCTCGATGGTAACGGAAGTCCCGATGTGCTCTATGTCGCTTCTTTTAATACGGCCCCAACAGGTTTGCTGAAATATACTTCTATAGATGGAGGAGCGTCCTGGACCGCGCGTGGTAGTTTGTCAGGAAATGTGTTTGGTGTCACTGGGCAATTCAATCCCTGTACGGGTAATGTTGATTTGTATATCACAGCAAATACCATCAATGCAAAACCCAATAAACTTTATAAATTTACAGATCTGTCATTAAATGTTGCTGCACCTGCAGCAATTACTGCAGATGGTTCTGCTTTGAATGCCGTAGGAACACTACTTGCGACCGCGGCCTCTAATACCGCCTTTGGAGGAGTTGCTTTTACTCCGGGCACGTTGTTGCCTCAAATAATTCCCGCTATTACTTGTAATGGTAGTATTATATGCAATGGAGCCAATAATGGAACAGCGTCTGTTGCTGTTGACAATAATTCATTAAAATTTAAAATCACATCTCCCGGAAATTATTCATTTCAAATTGGTCAGGCTTTGTTTGGTCCTGATGTGATTTCTAATCCTGTTAACGGTGATATTATATATTTTTCCAACCCCGATTTCGGTTGTGCCCCTTATCCTGCCGGAACATTTGCAGGCAAAGTAGCGTTGATTGACAGAGGTACTTGCTTCTATGAACTCAAAGCCTACCATGCTCAAAATGCAGGTGCCATTGGTGTAATTATCGTGAACAATGTCCCAGGAGCTCCAATAAATATGGGTGCTGTAAATCAGTATGCCATTACTATTCCTGTGGTGATGATTAGTGATGTTGATGGAACAACAATTAAAAATTTAATTGCTCAGCCCGCTACGGTAACAGGTCATACCACCCAGTATTCATTTTTGTGGAGTACCGGTGCTACTACATCGGCAGTTACAGGTTTGAGTAGTGGGACATATACGATCAGCGTGACAGCCGATGGTAGTTGTATTAGTAATTGCGAGGCACAGGTGGTGGAGCATTTCCCGGCTCCGGTGAATATTCTGGCTGAAGATACCGGCAGTATTTTATGTCAGGGAGATTATTTGAATTTATTTGCCGACCCTGTTAATCTTGCCGGACAATTTAATGGTATCAATCAATGGTTCAATCTGGGTGCCGACATTACAAATCTCAACACTGCAAGTTTTACTATTGAAGCATGGGTCCGAACCACCGGTTCTTCAGAAGGAATACTTATCAGTAGTGACAATGATGAGGTGTGGGAAGAAGGAGAGCGTGCATTTTATATTGATGCAAATGGAAATCCTGCTTTTACAGGCTATGGAAATTCCACCATCTCCGGTTCCCTTTCTGTGAATGATGGGAACTGGCATCATATCGCAGTAGTCAGAGATTACAGTACTTTGCCCGGTACCGGTAAAATGTATATTGATGGTGTGAATAGTACAAGTACCTCCACGTATGTTTCCAATGCTTTCCCTAACGCAGGTACATTTAGTATCGGTAGACCGAATGGTGCTGAATCACCCAATTTTTTTACAGGAGATATGGATGAAATGCGAATATGGAACGTAGCCAGATCAGCAGCTGAAATTCAATCGGGAATGGTAGAAGCTGTTTCAGTTCCTGCTTCTGGTTTACTGGCGTATTATCGTTTTGAAGAACTCAGTTATCCGCTCGTGAACGACGTTTCTGCATTGTATTACGGAACTGCCGTGAACAACCCGGCCAAAGAGTATGCTTTCGGTTTTCAATGGCTGCCGGGAGGAGAAACCTTACCTTATATTTCCGCGGCTGCAACCGGTAATTATACAGTAACTGTGAGTGATTACCTCGGGTGTACAAGTAGTAGTGCACCACATTACATCAAGGTGGTTGAAAACCCTTCTATACCGGTTGTTTTAAGTGATGCATCATTTTATTTCTGTTCCGGTGATTCAGCTACGTTGTATACCGATACCACCGCTGCTATATCAGAATTGCGGTATGGCGTTTCCGTTACCGGGTTCAGTTCAGAATTTTCTACAATCGATAGAAGTGCGAACCAGATCCTTGGAGCACCTGATGTTTATCCGTCTTATGGAAATTTGCAGGAGCATGGTCGGTTTTGATCCGGATGTCCAGGGAATATATTCAAGTCCTTTACAATGATCCGGCACCCGTTAATTTTATTGATATTTATGAGACCTACAATCCCGGCGCGGTAGACACTGTCTATATAAAAAACCCGGTCACCGGTTTGTTCGAAGTGGTATATACCGGTAACGCCTCTCCGCAATTACCGCAATCAGGGAAGTTACATATTTCATTTCCTGTGACTACCTTCAACGTTGCTGAAATACGGATTGCGATCAATTCTCCGGCCGTACCCGGTTGGAATGAAATTGATGCAGTAGGTATTGGAATAGAACAAACCTACCTTTGGTCAACGGGTGCCACAACAGCTTCAATTACCGCTGTTACCGGTGGAATCTATAGTGTTAGTGTAAGCAACGGTTTTTGCGAATCAGTAAGCGTTCCGGTGGAAGTGACGGAGTTGCCTGCACCACTGCTCTGGCATGTGGATGCTGATGGTGACGCGTACGGCAGTACTGCCATGGATTCTTTATCCTGTTCACAGCCGTTAGGATATGTGTTGAATACAACCGATTGCAATGATGCTGCTTCTTCAATTTATCCTGGAGCCAATGAAATATGTTATAACGGAGTAGATGAGAATTGCAATGGATTGACAGATGAAAACTGTAACGGTACTTTAAATCTCACCCTGCTTCTGGAAGGTTATTACAACGGTACCGGAGGGATGGTGCCCACTTTACTCCACGCCGGTGTCGGTTTTAATTCGAATGAATGTGATACCGTTCATGTTGAATTGCGCGATGGGATATTTGCTACAACTAAACTTGCGGAGGAGAAATGGTATTAAATACGCTGGGATCGGGAACTTGTAGTTTTCCGGATTCAGTGATTGGAAAGAATGGTTATATCGTCATTTTTCATCGTAATGTTATTCAGACATGGTCCGGCCTTATTACTTTTAGTTCTACTACTAACTATAATTTCACTACGGCAGCATCACAGGCCTATGGTTCCAATCAACGGGAAATAGCACCGGGTGTATGGGCTTTCTACAGCGGAGATCTGATGCCGCAGGATGAGTTTGTCGATATTCTCGATCAGGGTGTAGTGGATAACGACATCTCGAATTTCAGTTCGGGGTATGTGGTGTCTGACTTAAACGGCGATGGATTTGTAGATATCGTGGATCAATCGATAGTGGATAATAATATTTTTGACTTTATTGGATCGGAGCATCCGTAAATTTTACTGTTGTAAGAATGAATGGAGCGCTTGCTTAAATAGCTGCTTGCTTCTTATTTGATGGATTTCGGGTCCTGATGAATGAGTATCGATTTTCTTGATTTTCATCACCTGAATAGAATCCTTCTGTACTTCTTCAATTCAGGTCTGATACAGGAGTTGTTTTCTTGAATATACTTCCTCAAAAACAGGCCGGCATGAAGTATCGCTTTTTCCTTAAATTTAATTAGGTATGATTATTTTATGTTGATGTTCTTTTGAAAAGCTGGAATTGCAATACGGAACCAGGGTGTATTATATTTAGATATTTTTTGGATTAAACTAATAATTACTGTAGGGGATTCATAGAGTTATTGCAGGATAAAATTATTTTCAGTAACATTATAGCAACGGATTGAAGTAACCATCCACTCATTTTATTTAGCGCAAATACGATTCGGGATAAATTTATGAACTTTGGAAATAGGCCAAACGGTCGTTTATACCTGATCAGAATTTTGTTATTAACTCATCTTCACGTAATGGTAGCGGTGACTTTCCTTCTTGTATGCAGATGTCAAACGGGTATAGTTCTTCTCTTGAAGCCCATCAACCTTAAGTATTATTTTGATTCCTTATGTCAATATTTACCCCCTTGTCAGCATGGAGGCTGGTTGTACTTTAGAAACCAGTGCAACAATTATTAATGATCTAATTCACTACAAATACACGATAAATTCTATAATTAAAATGAGAAAATTATACCCTACTATGAATGATTTACTGCATCCTTTACGTTTTAAGTTGATTTTTTTTCTTGCCCTTTCGCTTGTTAACTTATCCTCTCTTAAAGCTCAGTTCACCCCGGGAAAGTTAGCTGTACTGGTCATTGGCGATGGTGTTGCACCTCGCACCAGTGCGGCTACACCACTTTTCATCAGAGAATATAATTTATCTGGAACAGCTCAGTCGGGAAACTTGATAACCACGTTGCCTGCAACAGCCGTTTCCGGAACAGGGTCTGTCAATAGAGCGGTAACGCAAAGTGGCACGGCCGGCTCTGAAGGTTTTTTGAATTTATCAATGGACAGGCAGTTCCTTACACTTACCGGTTATAATACCACGGCAGGTACTGCAGCAGTTGCCACCAGTGTGGCGACTACTTTCCCGACCAATACCCGAGTTATTGCCAAAATTAACGCCGGTGGTGGATCAGATACCAAAACTACATTGTTCACAGCCTATTCCGGAACTGCATTGCGTTCAGCGGTGACGATTGATGGATCTGCTTACTGGACAGCCGGAGCACCGGGCACAATTGGTGTGGGCTACGTTCCTCAAGGTAACGTTACCGCAGCTACGAATTTAAATGCCGGAAATACCCGTGGAATAGGAATATTTAATAATCAGTTATATGCTTCAACCGGTTCTGGCAGCAACAGATTGGTAACAGTGGGAACAGGTCTTCCTGTTTCAGGAACGCACACACTTGCTAATCTAAGTGGCTTTCTGACAACTACCGGTGATCCGTATTCCTATGTTTTTTTAGATTTAGATGGAAATGCAAGTCCTGATGTGTTGTATGTAGCTTCATTATCTACAGCACCAAGTGGATTGCTTAAGTATACCTCTTCGGATAGTGGTGCCACCTGGACAGCACGCGGTAGCTTAACCGGCAATGCATTTGGCGTGACGGGTTGGTTCAATGCATGTACTGGTAATGTTGATTTGTATATTACTGCAAATACCAGTGGTACCAAGCCGAATAGTCTTTATGCGTTTACAGATGTAGGTGTGACAGTGTCAAGTCCTGCAAATATTACTTCCAATGGTTCAGCGTTAAGTGCTACAGGGCTATTACTTGCCAGCGCACCTACCAATACCGCTTTTGGGGGTGTGGCTTTCACACCGGGAACACCTGCAATTTATTCGGATATCCTTCCGCCTGTTGCCATTTTCGTCCCGGCGGATACCACGATCAGTTGTGATAGCCAGTTGCCTTCTGATAATGCTGTTTTTAGCGATAATTATAGTGAACCCATTGTGGTTTTTTCTGATAGTATTGTGGATGGAATATGTGATGGTAATTATACAGTAATTCGTACATGGACCGCTACTGATATCTGTGGAAACGCTACAGTAGTCATTCAAAACATTAATATCATTGATAACGTTGCTCCCGTTTTTGATAATGTGCCAACTGTCTTTAATGCAAACTGTAGTGATGATATTTCGCCCGGTGCTATTGTTGCGCCTACTGCTTCTGATAATTGCGATGCGGCTTTAACGGTGAGTTATTCGGATTCTGTTTTATATTCGTCCGGGGTATTTAATTATGTCCTGAATCGCACCTGGACGGCCATTGACCATTGCGGAAATACCACTGTTTTAGTGCAGACCATTAATCTTTATGATTCAATTCCGCCTATGATCAATTGTCCGCAAACGATACGGATTTGTACTGCTAATCCAACTGTAGTAAACTATAACGTCACCGCTACTGATAATTGTGGACTTTCTCCGTTGAACTTACTGACTAATCCGGGCAATGAATCCGGGAATTTAAGCGGATGGGTTATCACGCTTAATGGTGGAGATGGTTGGGCGAATACTGGCGCTTATGGAGAGGTGCGTTCCGGAAATTTTAGCTTCAGTGGTTCGTATTGGTGGGATGAAATGGCTCAGGAGGTAGATTTAATTGCAAAGGGTTACAGTAGTGCATATCTCAATACTGCCCCGCCGATCCATGTAAGTGAATGGTACCGGGCATCCTCTTGCTGTTCTTCAACGGATGAATATTATTTCAAGGCTGAATTACTCGATTCAGCAGGCATTGTATTAACTTCATATAATTTAGGAAGTATGGCTGCTCCGGTGCAATCAACTCCGGTATGGCAGCAAGTTGTGCATACATTTACCGGATACCCGGCAGGTGTTACTAAAGTAAGAATTACACATGGTTCAAAAGATAACGAAGGCTGGGCAGGTAACTACGGAACCATCATTGATGATGCTATGGTTTCCATCGATACACTTTTAGTAAATCCACCATCTGGAACTGTTTTCCCAATGGGCATAACTCCGGTTACTGCTACAACAATGGACCAGGCCGGAAATATTTCTACCTGTACATTTAATGTTGTTTTATCCAATGTGCCCGGTCCGGCTTTAAGCTGTAGTGGAAGTTTCGTTTGTCAGGGTGAGAGCGATGGAGTGGCTACTGCTACAGTCGATAATACATCTATAAATTTAAAGATTACAGCACCGACGCCACAGCAGTTTCCGGTTGGAGTTGCTGTGTTTGGACCAAATGTATTTGAAAATCCTGTCGCAGGTGATTTCGTTTATTTTTCAAATCCTGATTTGGGTTGTGATCCTTATCCTCCCGGTTTTTTTGCAGGGAAGGTGGCATTGATTGACAGAGGAACCTGTTCCTTTGAACAAAAAGTGTACAATGCACAAACTGCCGGAGCGGTTGGAGTGGTGATTGTAAATAATATCCCGGGTCCTCCTGTTAATATGGGAGCAGCGAATATTTACGCAATTACTATTCCTGTTGTAATGGTGAGTGATGCAGATGGGTTAACCATTAAAAATATGCTTTCCACGCCGGCAACTGTTACAGGAAATTCTACTATTTATTCTTTTCAATGGAGCAACGGTGCAACCACAGCTACAATTTCCGGATTAAGTGCGGGATCGTATACGGTGAGTGTTTCCGCCGATAACAGTTGCCTGAGCAGTTGTAGCGTACAGGTACTGGAAAATATTGCGGATTCAGTTACTATTATACCGTCTTCCATCAATAATACTATTTGTCAGGGAGATTTTATTGAACTTATTGTTAATCCAATTAATCTTGCCGGTAATTTCAATGGTAATCAGCAATGGGTTGATTTGGGTGCAGACATCACCAATCTAAACGATGCTAGTTTTACCATCGAGGCTTGGGTGCGTACCACCGGTACAGGAGAAGGAATAGTAGTGAGTAGCAATAATGATAATATTTGGGAAGCAGGAGAACGTGCGTTTTATATTGATGCGAGTGGTCACCCTGCTTTTGTCGGGTATGGCAATAATTATATTTTTAGCAATCTTGCTGTAAATGATGGTAACTGGCATCATGTGGCTGTAGTAAGAGATTACAGCATATTGCCGGGAAGCGGAGCTATTTACGTAGATGGAGTCAACAGAACTGCAAGTGTAACCTACATGACTGGTCCGGATCCGAACATTGGTTCCTTCAGTATCGGTCGTCCGAATGGTCTTGAGGCGCCAAATTATTTCACCGGTGATATGGATGAAGTGAGAATCTGGAATCTACCCCGAACTGCAGCTGAAATACAATCAGGAATACTATCTCCTGTTTTGCCTTCTGCAACGGGATTACTGGCATATTATAAATTTGATGAAAGACCTTTACTGCTGATGAATTATGCATCACTTAACTTTTACGGAACTCCTGTGAACAATCCGGAAAAGGTTTTTGCATTCTCTTATCTCTGGGCACCAGGAGGTGAAACAACATACTCTATTCAACCCACTGCATCAGGTGATTATACCGTTACTGTGACAAATTATCTGGGATGTACAACAACCAGCCAGCCCTATCACTTGAATGTGGTACCTGTTCCTGCGGCACCCGTTATTAATAGTAGTCCCTCATTCTATTTTTGTACCGGGGATACAATCACGCTCTCTGCCGATACCGCTAATGCAATAATTGATTTACGGTATGGCAGCACCGTTACTTCTTATAGTTCTGAGTATAATCTCCTTCCTCCGGGCTGGTTTGCCTATCAGATTCTAGGTGCGCCGAATGTATTCCCTGCTTATGGAGATATATCTTTTGCCTGGGCTTCACTGAACACTGATGACCAGCGCGAGCATATACAATTAGCTTACACTAATCCAGCACCCATCAATTTGATTGATATTTATGAAACGTATAACCCCGGCGCGGTGGATACGGTGTATGTGAAGAATCCAAACACCGGCCTCTTCGAGGTTGTTTATACCGCTACTGCATCTCCACAACCTTCGGTAGCACGAAAGCTTCATGTTACTTTTCCATTGACTTCTTTTCCTGTTTCTGAAATCAGAATTGCCTTGAATTCACCCGCTGTACCTGACTGGAATGAAATTGATGCAGTCGGTATCGGACTCGAGCAAACATATCTTTGGTCCACCGGGGCAACAACATCATCGATATCAGTGGATAGCGGAGGATATTACGGTCTCATCGTTAGTAATGGTTTATGTCAGTCACCAAGTACAGTAATACAAGTGTATGAATCATCCACACCTTTTTCATGGTATACAGATATCGACCAGGATGGATTTGGAGTAGAAGGAATAAGCACTGTTTTACTTGATGCTGCGAGTGAAGTGACAACCGCATCTGAAGTGGTATTTAATGATGGATTTATGGAAAATCACCTCGCTCAAACCTTCACCGCTTCGCAAACCGGCATGTTTAACACTATTCAGTTTAATGTAGAATCATTGAGTGATGGTAGTTTTGATGCGGTATTTGAATTGTATTCGGGAGGTGTCCCGGGAAGCGGGACATTACTCTTTTCTCAAGTTTTAACAATTAACACATTGGGATGGCAAATAGTAAATATTCCGAACAATACACCGGTGATTGCAGGAAGCTCATATTATTTTGTAATCAAAGGAGCAGTGCCTTCACCGGACGTGCTGTATCTCTGGCGCAGTAATGGTGCAACCCCCGGAGCTCATGCCGGTGGTGCGCTTTATTATTATGATAGTTTTATGTCGACATGGATGTCGAGTTCCATTGATGATCTTGATTTCAGAGAGCATGTCAATGTGGTTTCAGGTTCAGGTCCGGCTATCGTTTCTTGTACTTATCCAGGGCCCGGCTATGCGATTAATAGTACGGATTGTAATGATCTTGATAGTACAGTGAATCCTGTTGCCATTGAAATTTGTAATAATTTGATTGATGATAATTGTAATGGTATTATTGATACAGATGCAAATCCCGGACCTCAGAACTGGTATGCAGACATGGATCAGGATGGATTTGAGTAGAAGGTGTCAGCACTGTTGTACTTGATGCTGCGAGTGAAGTGACAACCGCATCTGAAGTGGTATTTAACGATGGATTTATGGAAATTTCCCTCGCTCAAACCTTCACTGCGGCGCAAACCGGAATGTTGAATTCGATTCAGTTTAATGTTGAATCATTAAGTGATGGTAGTTTTGATGCAGTATTCGAATTGTATTCGGGAGGAGTTCCGGGTAGCGGGACATTACTCTATTCTCAAGCTTTAACGATTAATACATTGGGATGGCAAACAGTAAATATTCCGAACATTACACCTGCGCTTGCAGGAAATTCTTATTATTTTGTAATCAAAGGAGCAGTACCTTCTTCAGACTTTATTAGGCTCTGGCGCAGCAATGGTGCAACCCCCGGAGCTCATGCCGGTGGTGCGCTTTATTATTATGATAGTTTTATGTCGACATGGATGTCGAGTACCATTGATGATCTTGATTTCAGAGAGTATGTCAATGTGGTTTCAGGTTCAGGTCCGGCTATCGTTTCTTGTACGTATCCAGGTTCCGGGTATTCAACTAATAATTTGGATTGTAATGATTTGTTAAATACTGTTTATCCCGGTGCCTATGAAAATTGTACCAATGGAATAGATGATAACTGCAATGGAATTGTGGATACAGATGCCGTTTTCTATACCTATTATCAGGATTTGGATTTTGATGATTATGGTAATCCGGCAGTAAGTATTTTATCTTGCTTGCCAATCCAATTATTACCCGGTTATACGACGGATAGCACGGATTGTAATGACAATAGTTTCTCTGTTAATCCCGGCTACACTGAGTTCTGCGATTATATCGATAATGATTGTGATGGTCTGGTGGACGAAGGTGATTTCTTTACGGTATGGCCCGATGCGGACCAGGATGAATATGGCGATAATCAATCACCTTCATTCATTACCTGTTCGCCTATGCAAGCAGCATTTGGTGCACTCAATAACCTGGATTGTGATGATTCAAATGGTGATGTTAATCCGGGTGCTGCAGAAGTGTGTGGTAACGCCATAGACGATGATTGTGATGGTTTAACGGACGAAGGATGTACAGGTGGAACAACGTTTAATATTACCGCTATTTTTGAAGGGTACTACGACGGAATCTCTGGAATGCAACCTGTGCTTCTTAATTCAGGTATTGGTATGAGTTCGACGGAATGTGATGTGATCTACGTTGAACTGCGTGATGGTTTATCTACGACTACTGTTCTTGCCGCCGATTCAGCAATCATCAATACCAACGGTCAGGTTTCAATTACATTTCCTGTAAATGTGGTCGGACAAAATGGATACATCGTCATCTATCATCGGAATGTAATTCAAACATGGTCAAATCTCATCATGTTTACTGCACCTACTATCTATAATTTCACCACTGCAGCATCACAAGCCTATGGCTCCAACCAGCGGGAAATAGCACCGGGTGTTTGGGCTTTCTACAGCGGAGATCTGATGCCGCAGGATGATTTTATCGACATTCTCGATCAGGGCGTAGTGGATAATGATATCTCGAATTTCAGTTCGGGGTATGTGGTGTCTGATCTGAATGGAGATGGATTTGTTGATATCGTGGATCAGTCGATAGTGGATAATAACATCTTTAACTTTATCGGCTCAGTACATCCTTAACGAGCATTTAGCGAAAAAAAACGGAGCGTAGGGTTTAAGCTACGCTCCGTTTTTTTATGCTGAAGTCTGAATAAAGTCTGATTGTAAGGAGTTGTTAGAGCAATAAAAGGATTACAAAGCGTCGCAGCTACTCGTTATTTCCATTGATGATGGTGTTCCATTTAAAAATATCCGAGTATCACCGGTTCTTAATGCGGTCATCTTTTTTGTAATCGAATACATAAACTATTTCCGTCGGTTGAAGGAGTTCGATGGTTTTCCTTTAATTCCTATGGTGGAGATAGCTGCTGTAACCGCGGCAGTGCCTGCACCAAATGCCTCCTGAAGTTTCCCGGTCTGATGTGCAGTGAGGAGTTCACCGGCTGATATCTTGCGTTCTTCAACAATTACACCTTCGTGCCTGGCCAGTGCAATAATTGCATCACGCGTAACTCCGGCAAGAATGGTTTCTGAGAGAGGTGGTGTGATGAGTTTATCATTGATAAGGAAAAAGACATTCATCGTTCCCGATTCTTCAATATTAAGCTCATCCGAAAGGTCGGTCCATAATACCTGATCAAAGCCTTGTTCCCGTGCAATTTTAGTGGCATAAAAGATCCTCCATAATTACCGGCACATTTCGCTGTACCCGTTCCACCTTTTGCAGCGCGACTATAATGATCTTCAATTTTCACTCGAATGGGTTTTGGGTAAAATGGCGGAACAGGGCCGGTCATGATGACGAATAAATACTCTTCAGAAATCTTGACACCAAAGCGTTCTTCCGTAGCAAAGAGCAATGGACGAATATACAATGAACTTCCCTCCGAATCCGGAACAAATTGTTGGTCCAGTTGAATCAATTGTTTTAATCCCTCTTCAAAGAGCGAGTAGGGGAGTTCAGGCATGCACATTCTGTTTAATGTGCGCTGTAGTCGTTCAAAATGTTTTTGAATTCTGAAGATTGAAATCTTTCCATCCTTCATGCGAAAGGCTTTCATGCCTTCAAAAACACTTTGCCCGTAATGCAGCGCGAGCATGTTAGGAGATAGTTGCAAAGGTCCATAAGGTACTATTTCTCCCTGACTCCATTGCCCATTGCTGTATTTTGCCACCAGCATATGGTCAGACATGTATTTTCCAAATTCTAATTTTCCAAAATCAATAGCCGCAATTTTGCTTTCCTTAATTTTTTGAACCGGGATTTTATGTATTGTCGCCATATTTTCGTTTTGGCTGTTCAAGCCGTCCAACGATTGTTTTATTATTGATTAAATTACTCACTTCTTACACCAATTTGCTACTGCAACCTTACCGTCAAAGATAAATGTCTCTTCCTCTGCCCATCCCCCACACACCTAAACAAAAATCCCAAACAACCTGCATCCTCTCTGCTCAACCACATCTCCTAATTCTTAATTCTGTATTCTGAATTCTGAATTCTGAATTCTTAATTCTTCACCACCTTCAATCCCTTTTCACCCTCTACATTGATAAAATATACCCCGGCAGGTAACTGTGCAGTATCAATTCTGTTCATTCCCGGAACAAGTTGAAAGTTCAACACCGTGCGCCCGGAAATATCACTCATCTGAGCAGCGGATTCAAAACGACTCACAACCATTAATTCATCTGTAAAAGGATTCGGGTAAGGGCGAATGCTTGTGTGGTTATTTGGTTGTTGAATTCCGGTGACCAGTACAGGCTTCACGCGAAATACACCAATGTCTTCATTAACCGCAGCGCTAAAAACTATAGTTCCCGTCATCATAATCCTTCCATCATTCATCACCACCATGCCGTTGCCTTCTTCATCAATATTTCCGGCTAACACCGGTTGTGAGACAAATCCAATGGTATTAAAGCTAAGATCAATAGTGCCTCCGGTATCGATTCTGGTGATCATAAAATTATTGGCCTGTGCCGTGTCGAGGTTGAATCCTCCCAATACAATTTTATAGTCATTTTGGATATGCATTGACGTTATAGTGCTCGCAGCGCCTCCTATGTTGAAAGTGTATTTGCCGTTGAATCCATAATTATTATCAGGTGCACCTGTAGGCAGGAATCGGGCAGTGGCGATATTGCTATTGCTTGTGTTGAGTTTTCCGGCAATTACTATGCGACCTGAATTATCAATATCCATGTCGCCCATGTCAGAGCTGAGTTGGAATACAATGTTTATTGTTCCGGTAGTATTGAAGGTAAGGTCAAGAGTTCCGGTGGTATCAAATCGCAGCAGATACATATTTGCTCCGGCATTGCCTCCTAAAACAATTTTCCCGTCATTCTGTATTTTAATACTGCGTCCGTATTCCGCCAATCCACTCGGATTAAATAATTTTTTTCCATCTGTATCAAACGATGGATCAAGTTGTCCGTTCACATTTATTTTTACAACCGCGAAGTCATTGTCCAATGGAGATGTACCTGTACGCGTGACACCTGCTGCATAGATATTACCGGCCGCATCGATGTCCAGGGCGTTCGCCTGATCAGGTTGTGTATTGCTACCGAGCATATCGATGAAGACAACACCAGTGCTATTGAATGAAGTATCTAAATAACCATTCGTGTCCAAACGGCAAATCATCATATCCTGACTCGCTCCTCCCGTTGCCCTTCCCGAGTTAACTACAACAATTTTACCATCAGGTGCAATTTTCACTTTGGGTGTCATTCCGCCAATCGATTGTTGATTGCCCATCGAAACAAAACAATTCCCATCCGCATTGAACGTGGTGTCAAACTCTCCGTCAATGAGTAGTCGGGTAATGCAAAGTTCAAAAGATCCTGTCCCCGGATTTTTACTAAGTCCGGTCATTATCAATTTTTCATCAGTTTGCAATGCGCAGCCGTAAGAACGATCAATATTGTTGAAGTAGATAAAGCTCTTCAATCCATTGACATCAAAAGTGGAGTCAGGGACATAATTGTATGTTTGTGCAGTAGTGGAAGTCGTAATTCCCAGTAATACTAGCAGAAAGAGGAAGAGTTGGAGAGGGTGGATGTTTTTCATTGCGTGGTTTTGTATAGGACGACAAAGTAAGGAAAATTTTACCGTTGGGGAGGAAGGATGAGTTAAATAATTTAACTTCAAATTGTTAACTAGGCATATTCGATGGCTTGAAGTGCTTTAAACAAGTGTAGGCTAGCTTCATTTATAAAAAAATGCCCACCGGACTTTTTAGTAAGGTGGGCATTTTTTAGAAAGCTAAATGATGGGTTTTCAATAATTATTCAAGGCGCCATTCAAATGAATAGAAGTCTTGAATACAATTTAATTTCAACTTCTGTTTTATCCTCAGGTATAATTGAATTATTGAATACCAATCTTTGCAACACCTGTTCCTTTTTCGCTGATAACACGTATGAAGTACAATTGATGTGTAATATTTCCCAGGTCGATGTCGGTTTGATAATTTTTTCCGTTAGCCATGTCTTCTTTTTTGAATACTATTTTTCCTTGTACATCATACACCTCTATGTTCATCTTACCACTTACTCCCGCTACCTGAATAGTGAATTTTCCATTGTTGGGATTCGGCATGATGTTGAGTCCTATTGCAGAGACGTTCTCGTTTACGCTTGAAATTTGGAAGATGGTTTTGGTGGCCACATCATCAGAGGCATTCGCATCGTCGCCGGCAGTAACGAGTGCGTGCAGCGTATAATCGTTCTGCACGGACATGTCTGCAGTTTGCGAGAAGGTATGTTCTATACTGTCACCCGGTTGGAGTGTAATAAATAAAGTATCGGTTTGTAAGCGGATGCCATTGAGAAAGTAACTGAAGCGCGGGTTTGTCATCGGGATTGAACCATTGTTTTTAACGATGGCTTTTACGATTTCATTGGCGCTTAATGTGGGAGCACCAACAGGAGAGGTAATCCGGGTAGCCGTTGCATTCGTGAAATCACTGAAGCCTTGTGCCGAATCACTGCTTTCGATGAGGTAAGCGTGTAGGCGATAGTAAGGTTCAGTATGACTGGAACCATTGTACCCGGTATTCAGCAGATTGGTGTACTGCTGTAGTGTGTATCCAATAGTGGCAGTGCTGCCCGGAGTAACATTGCCGGTGAGATTGTTAACAATAGGTGTTACGCCTTGTCCCGGGCACCATCCTGCTCGTGATAAGGTCCATGTACCACTTTGGTTGGCACAAGTGTTGGAGCCGCAGTTTGATTTCCAGAGCAGATGGGAGAAGGCATTTGAACCATTTACATTCAGCTGATGTGTCATTTGACTGAATTCAGCGGCATTGAGTGTGTTTCCTTGTCCATGTCCCGATAGCGTCATGCGGGTCGAAACGGTGTTGCTCTTAGCATCAACGAGGATAGTGATGTTGGGAAGTGTATACGGAATGTTAGGATCACCATAAATATGATAATCGGTATTCCATAATGGAGTTATTTTCTGGAAGGGATTCGCAGTCGGTGCAGCGATGAATTCAAAAGTTACGGTAAGCATCCAGCCAGACGGTCCCCAAACCTGAATGAAGGACTGGAGTTTTTGTTTGCCGGTCAGTAATGTTTTAAAATCTGTAACATCAATATCCCAGGGGCCACAGGCTTTACCATATGGAGTAACGAATCGGCCGAGTTCGTATTCGCGTCCTTCTTTAAAAAGCGATATTTTTCCCGCCTGATCCCATGGATCGCATCCGGTCACCGGACAAGCGACTGAGACATGCATAATGATCTGACTCCAGTTTTCCGGTCCTTCAGGAAATAGTACATCACGGAAATGCGTTTGTCCATTGCCTGCAAAATCATGCTGCACCCCGTTGAAGGCAACGAGAATATTTCCGGCAGTTGGTTTTGTTAAAGTAGCTACTGCAGAGTCGTTGCGGATATCCGTATCGTTAGTGAAGGTGCTTCGAACGGCAATGTTGGCAGAAGTCAATGCCGACAAATCTTCCACTTTATTAAAGTTCAAAGTGTAAATTTCGTTAACTTGTAAGGTGGACAGGATGGTGTCGGTATAAGAAGCGCCATTGTTAATACTGTAAGATACGGGAATTCCGCTGACAGCATTGAACCCGGTATTTTTCACTTTTACTTTAACCCGGCTTGCCCCGGAAAACGCATTCAGGTTATTCGGCGATTCTAACCCTAATACGGTTATGTCATTCAATAATTGTTCATATCCGCTTACCCAGGCATTCGCCAAAACGAAATTATTTAATGTCCCGTTGTTAGCACCGGAAGTGGCATCGTTGACAGTTGAATTGCCCAGACCTTCGTCTAATTTATAGTAGGCGGCAAGTCCGGGTTCTGTACCGGCGAAAGAGGTCGCCATATTGCTTTGAATATCATTTTGAGAACGGGCAATGTTCCAGATGCGGATTTCATCCATTCTTCCGTTGAATGTTCTTCCGCTCCATGTCGGACTTTCTCCAATTAATAAATCAGTCGGTGAAACGGAGAGTGCAGCAGCAGGGGTGCGCGCGATCATTTCTCCGTTGATGTAGAGGATGACATAGCTGCCATCGAATACGCCGGCAATATGATACCACCTGTTCGTCAGCATTACAGAGGGTGAGGCAGCCGATTTCCAGGAGCCGTTATCTGAAATCATAAATTCGATGCTACCGTTCTTCCCGCAACGAAGTACATATCCGCGGTTGGGTGCATCAATGTCTTTGGCAATGATGGAACCATCCGCGATACTATTGCGCCAGGTGGTGGCGTTAATCCAGGCTTCAACTGTAATAGCAGTTGTTGGATTTAGTGCTGCGGCATCAGCAATGGTAATTTTATCATCAAGTCCGTCGAAGTTTATACCGAAATTAGTGCCCACCGCGAAGTTACTTACTGTTTTTACCAGTGTGTCATTGGTGGCAGATACATCACCTGCGAGACCGGTATAAGTTTTAAAGGAGTAGTTCTGATAGGTGGAGAGGTCAGCTGTTTGAGTAAAAGTAAAAGTATATGTTCCGAAAGGTGGAACAGGATTGCTGACCGTTTCAGTGACGGGAGTGTTGTTTCCAATCTGATAACTTACAGGAAAACCACTGATAGGGTTGGTGCTATAGTTAGTGATGGATACACTCACTTGTTCCGCGTTGGTAAGATTGAAATTTGAAACAGGTGCTACTAACGCGCCCGCACCAATATCCGGACTGCTTAATGTACAATTATAGTCGCCGCTTACCCATACTGATCCGATGGAAGCATTGATGAGTGTTCCATTGTTTCCTCCCGCTACTGAATTGACCGCTGTAATTGTTCCATTGGTAGCATCGAGTTTCCAGTATCCGGCGAGTCCGGGTTCCGTTCCAGTAAGAGAAGAACAAATGGTGCTCGTAATCTCACTCTGCGTGCGTCCGTAATTCCAGAACCGTACTTCGTCAATGCGGCCGCTGAAAGATCTGCCCGTCCAGCCGGGGGATTCGCCGATGTTGAGATTGCCTGTTGAGGGTATCATCCCTCCGCTAACAATCGTCAAACCTCGTAATACACCATTGATGTAAATCATTACCGAGTCACCGGAATATACTCCTGCAACATGATACCAGGTGCCGGTTTGCATAATGGGTGCAGACGTAGCCGTTACCCAGTTGCCCGCAATACTGAGGTTGAACTCTGCAGTGCCATTTTCCGCTGCTCGTAAATCAAAGCCGTTGTTTTGTCCGACATTATTTCCGGTGCAGATCACGCTGCCCTTGTAAATAGGAGTTTTCCAGGCTGTGGCGTTGATCCATGCTTCTACAGTGACTGCAGTAGCACTTTGCAAGGCTGGGTAGTAGGTGACTCTGACATAGTCATTGACTCCGTCGAGATTTAAATGATACTGGGCATTGACAGTGCGACCTGCAAAAATAAGTACGAGCAGGAGCAATTGACGAAAGTAAAACTTCTTCATTGTTTGGTGGTGGTGTTGAGTGACGAGGTTATTATTTTTGAATGATGAATTGTTTTGTTGTGGATTCTCTTTCTTTAGTAATTTTCAAAAAGTAGCTGCCATTTTCGAGCGTGCTCACATCAAAAGACTGTTGTAAGTCGATGCCTTTCCATTGCATCACTTGTTTCCCTACTGCATCGAGAACGTGTAAATCAGCTCCGGCAATATTGGTAATGGTAATGCTGTGTTGTGCCGGATTTGGTAAAAGAGAAATGAGTTTACTCCATTCCGGCGTTGGTGGAACAGCAGCAATAGCAGTACTTCCTACGCCGATGCAATAGTATTTATTTTCAAGGTTGATCCCGGTAAATTTTACCACCGTTCCACCGGCAAGCAATGTGCTCGCTGCAGCCACAGGTGTAAATAGCTGATTGGCCGAATCACGTGACAGTAAGGTATAGTTCTGTACCGCTAAATTTTTCTCGAGTGAATCACCACCTGCAGCGGCGGTTGATAGATTAAAATATAAATCAGCTGCAATATTGCCTCCTTTTTTGAAATACCATTCACGACTCGTGCGCTCAAAATCTATTGGCGCAGTAGCAGGAAGAAATGAGGTGGAGATACCGGTAGAATCATTATGACCATAAACGGCATAGTCAAATGCTTTTGGTTGAATATTGGCAATGATGTTGAGTCCGTTGGTAGTAGTGGCATAGTTGTATAACGTTGCATCCTTACCGAACCAGACGGCTGCTACATCCAGCATAGCATAAAGTGGTCCATCGCCTACAGCTGCATAGGAGGGCGACCAGGACCAATAAGCAGCAGCAGGACTGATCGTACCATTGTTTCCATTACCGGAAATATCGGGAAGAAGTCCTCCGGTACTCTGGTTAAAATCATAGTAAGCGACTAAACCGGGTTCATTACCTTGCAATTGTTTATGCATGGTGGATTTAATATCATCCTGTGTACGCACCACACTCCATAAGCGGACTTCATCAATCTGTCCGAAGGTTTGAAAGTTCGTGAGATCCCAGGGAGCAATTCCAATAATAAAGGGATTGCTGCTGGAAGCGATGGCATTTCCGGTTAATGGTAGTCCGCCTACCTGTTCTCCATTCACATAACATAACATCTGCCCACCCGACCCGAAAGTGGTGGCGAAATGTACCCATGCAGAATCAACAGGTGTGCTTCCTGCCTGAATAGTATTCAAAGCAGGATTCCATATCTCAGAATAGTTTTGTCCGAGTTGCATCCCCATCAGATAGCCATTATCAAACGATGGAGTTACCTTTCCCATGATCTTCTGGTTCCAGGTAGAGTTGTACATTCTCACCCAGACTTCCATGGTCAATTCATTACCTGTGTTCAAGATATTGTTTGTGCCGCAATTGAAATACACAGGGGGTTGAGTTCCGGCGTTCCAACTCGGATAATCTATGTAAAAGCTGTTGCCGGCCGGGGTTTGCCCATGACTATTGGTTAAAATAAAGATAAATAACAGGAGAAGAGGGGTGAATTTGAGTTTCATAAGCGATGAACTGACTTTAAGTGTTTTTGGATAGATGCGCTTAGGAGCGTTTTGAAGTTAAGGCAGAGAGTTATAGTTCGAAGATAGTTAAATTATATTGCAATTCGTATAAAGTTATTTTTATTGAATTCTGAGAACATTTACCTGATACTGAAGGTGATGATTTAGTGGATGTCGTGGTTCAAGTAAATATTTACTTCGAGTGGTTTAGTTTTTATTCGCGGGATTGAATAGTTTTTGATTAGCATCAAACAGTAGTTTACATGTTCCTCAATTACATTTACTGAATTATGAATTATTATCTTATAAATATTTTACAATTTTCCCGGGTTGAATAGAATGATGCGAATCGCGATACACTACTTTTTTATCTTTTATCACGATGATTTGTGGCGATTGATGTGTCACGTCGAGTTCACTCGAAATAAAATTTGAAACGTCACGAAAACGCAATAAATCTAAATAATTAAATTCAGCTTTTTCTGCCAGTAGATTTGATCCTTCCGCTAACCTTTCTTTAGCATAGGCACTGATTCCACAACTATGGCTGTCTTTAAAAATAATTTGGGTTTTTAGAGTGGAAGCATTAATAATATTTCTAACATCATCTTCACTTGTAATCGTTTTCCAGTTCTTCATAACATCTAATTCCTAACATATATAATCCTCAATCCAATCCTCAATTCAATCCTAAATCCTCTATCTTTAATTCTTAATCCCTAATTCTGAATTCTTAATTCTTAATTCTGAATTCTGAATTCTGAATTCTCAATTCATATCCCACCAAACTTTAGTAGAAGCAAGATCCGGGCCCTGTACTGAAACAGCAGCATTATAATTTACTGAATTTAGATTAAGTTCAGTAGCGGGATAAGTAAATCGATTAGGGTAGGTAGAGACATTAATCGCATTGCCATTGTAATCTTTTAGAATCGGAAATCCGGTTCGCCGGTATTCTGCATAAGCTTCGTATCCGTTTTGATAAGTGAAGGAAATCCATTTTTGTGTGATAATGTTTTCCTGATTGACAGGCGGAAGAGTGGAGATGTAGTTGGTGATTTGAGCGGTAGTGATACCGGAACCCGTATAGGATTGCAGGTTGGCGGTCACTCCTTCTTCGTATAACTGTTGCGCATTACCGCTCCACCAGCCGTTTAAGGCGGCTTCTGCTTTCAGGAAGCAAACCTCGGCATAACTCATCAGCACTCCGGGTGCATCCTGTTTCAAAAACCAAAGTCCGATCTTCGATACATCCGATGCATCGGTATTGTAATTGCTCCAGACCGATGATCCGGCAGGAACAAGATTTGGGACACCCTCATGATCGGGAATACCAATGATGATGGACTCGGTTGTGTATTGAGCAAATACGGGTAGCCGGGGATCATTCAGTGATTTTAATTTGTCAATGAGATATTTGCTTGGATAAGTTTTCCTCCGCTTTGTCCGCTTTGAATCAAATCAAAAAGTGGATTCCGGATTTCTCCTCCATAGGGGAAAATGGCATTGTCGCTGTTGGAGCTAATGAATGGTTCGTTTTGCAAAGCTGCGATTTCCTGTTGCGCTTTTACCGGATCCACAATACTCATTCGCATCGCCAGTCGTAGACGAAGTGAGTTAGCGAACTGTTTCCATTTGCTGACAGACCCTTTGTACAACGGATCAGAATTTCCGGGAAAAACCGCCTGATTGGGATCCATAGCAGCAGATGCCTGCTTGAGTTCGTTAATCAGAGCGTAATAGATGTTTTGTTGCCTGTCATACACCGGTGTGAAGTTGAGTGATGAAGCTCCTGTTAATGCAGCAGAGTAGGGGATGTCCCCGAAAAGATCTGTAAGTTGTGAAAAAAGATAGGCCTGCCAGATGCGGGCAATGCTGTTTTTGTTGATGAGATAATTGCTGCCTGCGGTGAGTCGCTGCACTTCGCGGGCATTCATTAAGGATTGTGCATAGTGCTCTGTCCATAACGCATCTTTGCCATCGTTGCTGTCATACTCTTTACCGGCATCTACACCTCCCAGTGTTGCAAAGTACATATTCCAGTTCATGGTGAGCCAGTAGTGTACATTGGCATTGGTGATATAACTATTCATTCCTTTTACAACCGAGTAAGTGAAAAGGTAGTCGGGGTTCACAGTGACGGGAGCATTGGGATTGACATTGAGTTCATCCATGCTTTTCTTGCAGCCTGTGGTAAAAGGCACAATCAGACTGAAGGTGAAAATAACGAGGTAGAGTAGGTTTTTCTTTTTCATGGAAGAGATGATCATAGACTGATTTTAATGTTTATCCCTATACTTCTTCTTGTGGGCCAAGAGTAAATCTCATAGCCCTGACCGTTACCATTGGTATAGGATGATTCCGGGTCGATATTGGGTACACCGCTGTAGATGAGCCAGAGGTTTCTGGCGGTGAGGGCAACGCTCAGTCCTTTGAGGTGTAGTTTGTCGCTGATGCGGGAAGGGAAATTATAGCCCAGCGTAACCTCTCTTAGTTTTACGAAGCTGGCATCGTAGATGAACTCTTCGTGTATTTCGTTGGTCCATGAGGAAAATTGTCCCCAGTACAATTCAGGGTTGACATAAACTGCATTCGGACTTCCATCTGCCGTAACCCCCTCTGCTAAAAAGCCTCCGGTGGCTACCCAATCTTCCGGAGCAACACCTGCTGCAATGCGATCCGCCTCTGAAGCATACCATCCTTCTCTTCCCTCCAGTGTGCTCTCCAGATTTCCGGAATAACCGCTGGCATACATATTGGTGCCGCTAAACATTTCTCCACCCACCCGATAATCCACCAGAAAAGACATGCTGAAGTTTTTATAACTGAAACCATTTTGTACACCTCCGGTAAAATCCGGATTGTAGTTGCCCAGAACTTTTGGTTTATCATCGCGGATATACATGCCGTTAGCATCTACCAGCTTGTTGCCATTGCCATCTCTCTTGATACCATATCCAACAATATCTCCATAGGCATGTCCGGGTCGGGCTTCGATGGTTAAGTTCCATTGGTAGAAGAGTTGATACGTTTCCAGTCCATCGGTGAGTGAAATGACCTCGTTTTTATTATGTGCAAAATTGATATCCAGGTTCCATTTAAAATTTTTGCTTTCAATGGGTCTTGTTTTTAGTTGCACTTCGATTCCTTTATTCAGGATTTCGCCGCTATTGATGATGGCACTCACAAAACCTGAGCTGGCCGATACCCCGGCTGGTAAAATCTGATTGCGGGTATTGGACCGATAGTAAGTAAAGTCCAGACCAATTCTGCCGTTGAAGAAGATCAGTTCTGTGCCTAATTCGATATTGGAAGTAATTTCAGGTTTTAAATTCAGCAAAGGAATGGAGGGGTCCAGTTGATACATGGGAGCACCGTTGAAGGAGCCTGCTGAAGGATATGAAAAATTAGTCCTGTAAGGATCCGTATCGCGGCCAACCTGCGCCCAGGAGGCTCTGATTTTTCCAAAAGAAAGTAGCTGTTGTCTCCAGTCAAATGCTTCTGAAAAAACAAATCCTGAGCTGATGGAAGGATAGAAATAGGAGCGATTAGATTTTGGTAAGGTACTGCTCCAGTCATTGCGGGCGGTGATATCTGCAAAGAGCCATGTCTTATATCCGAATTGTGCGAAGGTGTAAAGCGCATTGGTTCTGCTTTCGCTGAGATGATAGCTTACCGATGGACGGTTGACGGAGTTCTCAATGCTGTAGAAATAAGGGATGGCCAAACCGCCATCTGTACGTTCCGTCGTTTGTTCGTCGCGTTTTTGCAAAGTACTGCCACCGATGTTGACGGTATAAGTCAGATCTTCCGTAATTTTATTATCGTAACTAAAAAGAAAATCTCCCTGATATTGTTTGTAGGTGGACCAGCCGCTGGTATAAGAACCAAGTGAGTTAGAGATACCATTTGATGCTTCCTGCTCATTGTTTCTCCTGAAATTGAAGTCAGCGTTGGAGCGGATCATGCCTTTGAGATGAGGGCTTATCTGATAGAAGGCCGATACCACACCGATCACACGGTCACGGCTATCCGAATTTAATTCGTATTTCCTTTGCCAGTAGGGATTGGTCATCCAGTTCCAGTTGGTAAACCAGGTGGTTTCTTTCCCACTTGCATCCATCATTGAACCTTCCAGTGATTCGGCAGTAATGTGCCGGGGCATCATCACATAATTGCGGGGAGCGCTGAAACTGTTTGCGAGACCTAAACGATTTTCTGCCTGCTGATTGCTGTAAGTAGCAGAGATATCAATACTCAACTTTTCGGATAGGGTAGCCGTAGTACGTGCGGTGACATTGGTACGGTTCAATGTGGTATTGGGCACGATGTCCTTGGTGGTAAAATTTCCGGCAGAGAGGCGATAGGTCATTTTATCATTTCCTCCTTGAGAGAGATGTTATTCACCGATGTGATGCCGGTCTGGAAATAGGATTTATAATTATCCGGCTGTGGCGTGAAGGAGCGAAGTTCTCCGTTCCAGTCGCGAATCGTTTGTCCTTCCATTTTCGGACCCCAGCTTCCAAAGGCGGTAGCGCTTGCAGTATTCTAAGTGTACACACCGTCGATGAGTTCCCATGGACCTTCAAATTTTCCATTTCTGCCGGCTCCGTATTTATCCTGAAACTTAATATGAATATAAGGCAATTCCACGGTGGTGGAGCTGTTGAAAGTCACTCCGATTCCTTTCGAAGCACTTCCTTTTTTAGTCGTGATCACGAGTACGCCATTCGCCGCAAGTGATCCATAGAGGGCAGCAGCATTCGCACCTTTCAACACGGTGACAGATTCAATATCATCCGGATTAATATCGCTCAACCCATTGCCGTAATCTCTTCCGCCCCATTGCGTCGTGGTGTTCGTCGTGTTATTTTCTACCGGAACACCATCTATAACGATCAAGGCCTGATTGCTTCCGCTGAGAGAAGTTACGCCTCGTAAAACGATTCGGCTCGATGAACCTGGTCCGCCCGTGGTGGAGGAGATATTTAATCCCGCTACTTTTCCCGAGAGCTGATTGATAAAACTCGCATCTCTTGCCGTCTGCATCTCCATCCCTTTGATCTCCTGTACCGCATAGCCGAGTGCTTTCTTCTCGCGTTTAATACCCAATGCAGTGACTACTACTTCTTTTATATTTTGACGGTCAGCTTTCAGCTCTACATTCATCGACGATTGGTTGTTGATCGCGATGACCTGTGTTAACATGCCGATATAAGAGAATTGCAATGAATCATAGGCAGAAGCACTTGTAATGGAAAACTTCCCATCCATGTCGGTAATGGTCCCCACCGTTGAACCCTTCACTACAATACTAACTCCGGGAAGCACTGATTGGTCTTCGGCTGACCGTACGGTGCCGGAAATCGTAATTTGTTGCGCATTGAGATTCAATACTAAATGAAAAAATAGCAGGAGCAGCAGGTATCGGTTTGGCATGTGGAAAGATATTAAAAACTATAAATCTAATCCTTACAAAGCCTTGAAATATTATTTAAGTAGCAGATTACTGATCAATGGACACTCTTTCAATTTTTCACTTAATATGTAGAGTGGAGCTATCAAAGCATCCGTTTAAAACAACAGATAGAATCAACGAAATGCTTTACCGATTACCTGCCTTTCCTTCTTCGGAATTCCTAACTTTTGGGCAATATCATTCCATGTCGAAATGATCGCTTTCATTTCACCAAAGATTGAATTTGATTTTACTTCGTCCAGATTGAAATAACCCGCTACACTCATCACCAAATCGATAGACAATTCATTATCATTTTCAGAGATATTCAATGTGAGCCCTGTCCCGTTTTCATTCGGATTCATATCATAAGCAGGGGAAAGTCTCCATCCTCGATCAGTTAATAGAAACCCATGGTTGCGTAAGTGATCATCTGTATTGGAAACAAAAACGTTAAAGAGAATTCTCTTCCATAGTTGCACTAAATCTTGCACAGGTGAAGCACCGAAACGTTGAATTATTTCCACTAATTCAAGATAGCTTACGCCTTCATCATGACTTGCTCCATCCCGGTAACCCAATAAGGTCATTGCGGAGGTAAAATGAATTCTGCGTCCTTCATGGTTTCTGTCAAACCTCCGCGTTAAAAAGGTATGGTGCTTACTTCCTAACTGCAGCAGACGAGCATCCGGAACAACAATTCCGCAAGCCTGAGCCAATTGATGTAACACCATCTCCCATGCACCTGAATCCCTGTCATCATTTAAACTGGGAAATTTCGCGATCCATAAATTGCCTTTCTCGTCTATGACTCCTGCTTTGGGTCTGGCGCCACCTAATGATGATCCGGGATCAACCAGCAATGAAAGCCATTTCATATAGTCCGGATCATCACCTGCATCTTCACGCCCTAATTTTAAACTGGCATTTTCTAATTCACCGAGAGAAGTCCACGGGGGAGAGGCCAATGACTTGTTGTTATTCAGGAATTCACTACCAGGTTCAATTTTAAATCTAATTCCACCCATGCGATGACCATCAAAAACACCAAGTAGGTAATCTGTTTCAAAGAGTGTATTTTCTTTTCTGTTTTCCTTTCTAGCAAATGCTGCTTCTCTACGACGCATCAGTAACCGTCCCCATCTATCCGGAGAAGAATCGAGGAAAATTCCAAAATTGGTTTTATCGTCAGGTAAGTACTGTCGGCCAATGTAAAATTCAAGGTTAGGATCCAAATAGAGATTGTAACCGGATTTTAACCATAACTGATCGTACTCAAAGGAAAATAGTTCCTTCCCCCGAATTCGACTTACATGGAGTTTGCCCATCAATGTGGGGCCCGGCAAACCTTCCCAGTCGGCATACACTTCAATTATTTTATTGTCAGATCGGATCTCCATCGTTTTTCTTCTTCTGTTTTGGGGCACGGTGCTTTACAATAAGTTTTGCATCCTGTATTTTCCTGCCCAAAGGATCATTCGCACCAACGTGTACCAGATCGTTTTCTAAACCCAGGATAAAAAGCACCTGGAGATAATTACCAATTGCAACAACGGGAGAGCCCATTTCAATTTTATACAAGGTCATACGTCCAATACCAGCCCGCTCTGAAAGCTGTTCAGAACTCATCTTTCTCCTCAGTCGGGCCAGTCTTATATTCTGACCAAGGCCTTCCAGAATTCTAAGGTTTTTTGGTAAATGCATCTTGACTTTTCCATTTAATGTATATTATAATATACAAATATAACGAAAAAAGTGCTTTTTAGGATACATTAACATTATTTTTAAAGCGACTGAACCTGCTAAACAACACAAATGTTGATTTTTAAACAGATATTTGCCTGAGGGTGTATTTTAATCTTTCCAACGTGATATAAAAAACGCAACCAGCTACCGTTTGAATAACGTTTGATAGAGTTCCAACCCCTTTATAAAATATTGAGATATGTATATGCAGGTCAAGAACTGATAAACAAATCCAGGTTCTTTCTGAGTGCCACCACCTTGGCAATTTCAAAATTACCACAAGTTAAGTATAGAAGTGTCCAACCAACTTAGCAACAAATTTCGTACCTGCATGCCGTTTGGTAAGTTTCGTAATTTTCGTACCTACCTGCCGTTAGGCTGGTTTCGTACCCTGCCTGCCGTTAGGAAGGTTTCGTAATTCGTATTTACTGTTTAATCCATTTCACCTGCGAAATGCCACCCTGATGTTGAATTCTTAACAAATACATTCCTTTAGCAATAGGACTCACGTTTGCTTTGATCGACGATGAATGGTAAGTTCCCTTATAAACAGTTTTGGATATGTTTCCAAAAGGTCAACTATTGATACATCTATCAACCTGAAATTTCGAAGCGGGGCAGTATGGTTAAATCTTGCGATGTTGGATTTGGATATACCAATAAGCTCCTCATTCGCTGCTGGTTCTAAAATACCTGCCAATGAGGTTTGCATCGTATTCAGTGTAGTGTTGGTAATCACCGGCTGGTTGAAGTCGAAGTAAATAGCGGCTACATTTTCAATGGTAGTGCCATCGGCAAGTCCGGGTTTAGGAGAGATGCTGTACTCAATGAATCCATGACTCAACGGTTCATTGGTATTGCTGTCAGGCAGGTTGATGTTGAAGAAACGCCAGGTGAGAATGTTTCCATTGATCACCAGATCGTAGGTATGGCTTGCCCTGTGCATCACAAATGTGTTTAGGTCAAGATCGCTGTCGATGGTGTCCATCACGAAAATATTTATGGCAGAAGCTGTACCGGTATTCTGAAAGCGGATACGGTAATCAAAACGGGTATTGTGTAAGACATCTCCTGTAGCCCCAAGACCTTCGGGCGCAACTTGTTTATCGTTCGGATCGAAGGAGCCTATCACTGTTTTAAGTAGACTACTTGTGTTGTCTGAAAGATCGTATTCAAGAGTTCCCGGAGTTGCTGTAATGGTTGCGCTATTCGACAAAAGGGTTCCTAATGGTGTTGATGACGGGAGATTGAAAAAAGCATTATAATGAAGGGAGAAACCAGGAGGAATGGAATCTGTGACCCATGTGATGGTATTTGCAATAGTATTAATGATCCCATTGGCGGGGTTAGTGCTAGAGGCGTCAATAGTGGATCATAGTTTAATACAAGATCACCCTTGCCTTTGAGATAACCGGTATTATTTATTCTACAGGTCAGGTACATATCAAAGCCGGGTCGTGCATCATCGGCAGTGAATAACTGCAGGTGAAAATCAGTGGGCACCGGACTCCTGAATCCAAAATTGCGATTGCTATAAGTGCCTCCGGTTCCTCCGGATACAATCAGACTATCCGGGGTAAAAGTGGCACTGTAGAGAGGCCAACTGACCGGTCTCACCACAAAATTTCCGGGAGGCAAGTCAAAACAATAGCTTCCGTTTGTACCTGAAGAATTATGATAAACAATTCCGGTTATTGTATTGGTAGCAGTCAACATCACCGCCGGCAACGAACGATCGCTGGAATTATAAATACTATCATTGTTATCATCGAGATAAGTGCGTCCGCAGATATGAACGGATAGCGTGGATAATCCGAAATCATGACCGGTATGCATGGTGCCGGAAGAATAATTCACATTATAGTAATTCGTTCCGGGATAGGTTAGCGTATAAGCGGTAGACATACCCAGTGTTACCTTCACGCCATAATGTGGAACATGAATGTAGTAATAGCCGGCAGTATCTGTGGTCGTACTATATCCGGCCTGAACAGTGGAATAACTTTCGGCATTACACGATGTAGAAATATAAATGGTGACACCTGCTATTCCTGGTTCGGCGGGTTCTTTGATTCCATTGTAATTTAAATCATCAAATACATATCCGCTTGCGGTGTCGGGGATGATCGTACAATCATTTAATTTAACCAGGTATTGAGTATAGTCATAGGATGAGCCGGCAGCGCCTCCATCAATTCCTATAAAGTCATGTCCCGGTACATCTATCATATTCACATGAACATAATTTCCATTCACCGGTGCATTACCGGCAACACTGAAATTTTTATTGAATGATCCGAAAGTGAAGGCGGGCGAACTTGATGCTGATACACGCACCGAATCACAAATGGTCTGATCTTGAATGAAACTGAATTCTAAATTAGATGCTCCGGTTCCGACATTTATATCCCTGCCCACCTGACTATTAGCCACACCTCCTGTAGTGGGATTATTCATCTGCACGTAGAGGTATACGGTTTTTAATCCCGCATTGGCGTAGGTATGAGATTCATTAAAAGAGTTGGAGGACGATAGTGTGCCGTCACCGAAATCGTACATGACAGTATTAGGAGCTCCAAAGAATGGACCTCCCTTATATGTGCCGGTAAAAGTGACGGTATTCCCGTTTACGCTAACATCAAACTCCGGATAGATGGCATCGCCTGTCGCCTGATAGACGTTGGTGTACTCAGCGATACAACTGTCGCCGGTAGTAGTGTTCGTGCCATATACAATCAATTGTAAACGGTTAAAACCGGCTCCCAGCTCATCGTACATTATGGTAGGAACTGAGTACTGAGTAATGGGTGGTTTATCATTAATTTTCCATTGATATTTATACCCGATCCATCCGGGCTGATAACCGGCAGTATCGGCAAAATAACCACAAGTAGCAGTTCCACCTAATATTGTAATTTTCGCTTCCACGCCACAGGGCTGTGCGAATGCTGCAGTTGATAGTAAGCATACTCCTGTAATAAGAAGCAGCAAGGGTTTGAGTAGGTTGTAAAAGTGGCTCATGTTTGGTGTATTAGGATGGAAAAGTAATAAGATTTTTGATATTATAGCATATGGGTGTATGAAATTTGGCGAATGAGACTTATTTATAGGTAATCAAATAGCATGAATTTATCGATTTCCTATGATCAGTTATACATAAATAAGGGTGCGCTACCCATGGCCTTTATCTGATTCCGCTATATCAAATGCCCAAATCTCGCAACTGGATTTTTAAACTTTAAAATATTTTTGAATGAAGCATTTTGTTTGTGAGCCCATTTAAATAATTTTCAGTGGTGGTAGGGTAAGTTTATGAAAATGTTCTATAGCTAATTTTAAGTTATAATTATTAACTCAAGGTTTACAAGGATGAATATAAAAAAATAGTATATTTACATGTGTAAAATTTTAATCACAACAAGATGAATTACGTAAAACTTAAAGTCATTATTTTATATTTACTATTTATTTCAACTTTAGCAGTTAAAGGACAATCGTGGATGCCGGTTGGAGGTGATTTTCAAATTGGCCCCAAATCGATCAGTGTCTCAAACATGGCAATTGACAATAATGGTTTCCCATTTCTTGTACTTACGAATATGGACATGTTTTAAGGAACTGGGATGGGGTAAAGTGGAATTACTTAACATCTCCGGCTCCTATTTTTCAGTATGGAGGTAATGGCATAATTAAATCAATGAAAATAAATAGTATTGGACAGCCCTATATATCTTGTCTTCTAAATGCAAGTAATCATGAAGTTAAAGTGTTTCGATGGAACGGAATTGCATGGGATTCTATCGGGGGGCAATCATTTTCACAGCTTTATGGAGGAGGTTTTATGGTTCTTGATTCATTGGGAAATCCAATTGTTGTTATGGGTGACGATTTAATTGATTCGGTTGTGGTAAAGCGTTGGGATGGTATATCATGGCATAATATGCCTTCCACAAATCTTGACCGGTGGTCAGTACCCGTGGCAATGGAAAGAAATCATTCAGGTGAAATATACCTGGCTGTCACAAATAATCAAACTCAATCACTCAATATATTAAATTGGAATGGGAGTACCTGGCAAACGATTGGCTCACAACTAAACCAGGGGCCTTATATTCATCCTTTTATGACTCTTGATAGTTCAGGTCTTCCTCTGGTTTCCTATCTGGACTTGACCGGAAACCTAAATTTTAAGCAATGGGATGGAATATCATGGAATTCCATAGCAAGTATGTCCATTGGATCAAATATTTTGCTACTAGTCTTGTGATAAAAATTGACAATAGAAATCAACCAATAGTTGCATACAGAGATAGTCTTACAAATTACAAGTTAACAGTTAAAAGGTGGAATGGATCTAACTGGGTGGTTATAGGTACAGATGGTATTTCATTCGGACCAGTAATCGAAATTTATTTAGGCATTAAAGATTCCTCCAATATCTATGTTCAATATAAAGATGTAGGGCAGATGAATAGGGTTTGTGTGCAATATTGGAATGGAATAGAATGGAATTATGTTGGAGATGGAGGAGTATCAAAAGATCTGGCAAAATACAGATCCATCGCATTGGATAATTCTGGAAGACCTTTTGTAGCCTACTCTGATTTAAGTCGTGGTAATAAAATCACTGTTCGCCATTGGAATGATACGATATGGACTGATGTGGGCAATGCAGGTTTTTCACCTTCCGGGGCAGGTCATTTAATCATGACTCTGGATTCTTCAGATTTTCCAATTGTTGCATTTCAGGATTCTTCAATTGGCAATAAGTTATGTGTACAACGATGGAACGGAAGCACATGGAATTATGTTGGTGATAGTACCGGGCTATCAGCAGGAGAAGTAAAATATATTGGACTCACCATAAATAACCAAAACCACCCCGCAATTGCATTTCCGGATAGCATTTCAGGAGGTATAACTATTGTAAAGAGTGGGATGGCGGCGTATGGAATCAGCTGGGTATATCGTCTGATTTTTTCACCGCAAAACAAATATCAATATTTGACTGTTGACTCCTTGGCAATATATGTATAGTTTATTCTAACGGAAACGGAAATTCTTTTGGTCGGCCTGAAAGTTAAAGGTGGAATGGAAACACTTGGACAAATATAGGTCCACCAACAGTAGTAGGGTCTGCGGCGGCATATCAAACTCATATGATATTTGACAATCTCGGCAATCCTATTATTTCATTTATTGCCTGGGATTTACAGCTTAACTACCAAACAGTCATAGTGCACCAGTTTAATGGTATTAACTGGAATCGAATTTCATCAGGCTATGGAGTAAGCTATGGGGCTGCTGATGATCCAAATTTAGCAATTGACCATGCAGGTAATCTTTACGTCGCATACTTCAATAATGAAGTACCCCGAAAAGTAGAAGTTAGGAAATATCTCGGTACTTCTAACTGGATAAAATTGCGGAGGAAAGTTTGCCACCGAGTGTTGATAAAACTTTCAATAATAATCGCTGGTTTGAAATAGATGACCAAGGTAACATGTTTATTGCGTTTAATATTGGGTTCCCATACGTTTTGAAGTTAGGTAATACTCTTACCGGAGCCGGTTCAATTCCTGTTGAAGATTTTTTATTTTAATTTATATCCAAATCCGGCAAATGATAAAGTTACAGTCGTTTACTATGATATCGAACAAAAGTCTATATGACTTGTCCATCACAGATATAAATGGTCGTGTTTTTATTGAGGCAAGTGGAACATCTACTGCTGGTGAGAATAGTGTTCAGATAGAAACCAGGTTCTTGCCTAATGGTATATATTTAGTCAAATTATTTTCAGAAGGAAAACAAATAATAAAGAAGTTGATTGTAATGAATTGATAATTCAGGCAAAAACTAGGTTGTTTCTGGTAAAAGTCAAACAAGAAATAAAATCAGTTTTTTATAACATATAATAATTTAAAAAATCGAGAGCGAGGTGGAGAGCGAGAGAGCGAAGAAAAAACAGAGCTAAGAAACTTCGCTCTCGCTCTGTTTCTCGCTCTGTTTTTGCGGAGAGGGAGGGATTCGAACCCTCGGTACCTTGCGGTACACACGCTTTCCAAGCGTGCTCGATCGGCCACTCTGACACCTCTCCTTTTTACTATTTCCACTTCATAGATTTGATCAGCCACCCGCCTTCGTTAGAAGCTTAGGCAGGCATGCCGACATCTCTCCGGATACTATAATGCTGAAAATTCCCAAATGGAGTGCGAAGTGGTGATTTTATACTTTTTTGGATTAGAAAGAAAGAATAGTAAAATGAAAGGTGTAGTAAAATATTTAAAATTATGATTTACAGTATTTTGCATAGAATTTGCCACGCGAAATATTAAAACACTCTAATCAATTATCAAATTTATTACCCTCAAACTTAAACATTGAACATTTCTCGTCAAAACAAATCCCGATATCTATCGTGCCGATTGCTATTGGCATGACGGGATCATCTCGTATGTCACGAGACAAGCTATCGCCCGTGGTCACGTAGCGAGTGTCTCGTCATCACAATCCCGATAGCTATCGATGCCGAGATATCTCGTATGTCACGAGAAAGCTATCGCCTGCGTTAGAGCGAGTAAACCTTAACCTTGAACTTTAAACTTTGAACTTAAACTAAATTGAACCTTAAACATTGAACCCAAAACCTAAACTTCAAACCTTTTCCGCTTCCAACATATTCTCAATCCCTTTAATCAACGCATCCGGATTAAAAGAAATACTATCAATGCCCTGATCAATTAAGAATTTGGCGAACTCAGGAAAATCACTTGGTGCTTGGCCGCATAAACCAATTTTTACACCTGCTTTTTTAGCTTTCTGTATGACTTCTGCAATCATGGATTTTACCGCCGGATTGTTCTCGTCGAAGATGTCGCTGAGCAATGCGCTGTCGCGGTCAAGTCCTAGTGTGAGTTGTGTGAGGTCGTTGGAACCGATGGAGAACCCGTCGAATACTTTAGCGAATTCTTCAGCGAGGATGACGTTACTCGGGATCTCTGCCATGACATATATTTCTAACCCTTCGTCTCCGCGCTTCAAACCATATTCTTCCATTAGCCCGACTACTTTTTTACCTTCTTCAACAGTACGGCAGAAAGGAATCATGAGTTTGACATTCGTTAGTCCCATTTCATTTCGTACTTTTTTCATCGCTTCACACTCTAACCGGAATCCTTCTTTATACCGCTCATTATAGTACCGCGATGCTCCTCTGAAACCGATCATCGGATTTTCTTCTTTCAGCTCGAATTGTTTTCCACCGATCAGATTCGCGTATTCATTACTCTTAAAATCGCTCATGCGTACAATGACGTCTTTCGGATAAAACGCGGCTCCTATGGTGGCTACGGCCTGCGCCAGCTTATCAACGAAGAAATGAGTCTTTGTGTCGTAACCTGCAGTGATTTCATCAATTTCTTTTTTTACATTTTCATCTTTTAACTCATCGTATTTCACGAGTGCCATCGGGTGAACCCTGATGCTGGAAGTGATGATGAACTCGAGTCGCATGAGTCCGATGCCTTTATTGGGATAAAAGGAAAAACGATAGGCTTTATCCGGATCGCCGAGGATGAGCATGGGAGCCGTGCGTGGCATCTTTATGTTTCGGAAATCGAGTGCTTTTTCTTCCCAGGGGAGGATGCCTTCATACACGACACCTGTTTTTCCTTCTGCGCAGGAGATGGTGATTTCCTGTCCGTCTTTTATAACGGTGGTGGCATTACCTGTTCCAACAATAGCCACTGCACCAACTTCTCTTGCAACAATTGCCGCATGACTTGTCCGGCCTCCTTTATTGGTGATGATGGCCGCTGCTTTTTTCAGAATGGGATCCCAGTCGGGGTTGGTGATATCAGTCAACGAGCACATCGCCTTGCTGCAATAAATGAGCATCAGCAGGAGAGAGAGAGCCAGGCTTTACCGCTGGCAATTCCGGAACCTACAGCGTTACCTTTTACCAATACGGTGCTTTTGCTTTTTAATGAATATTCCTTCATAATCAAAGGGTCTTTCTGCGAATGCACCGTCTCCGGTCTTGCCTGTACGATGAATAGTTTTTCGCTCTTTCCATCCTTCGCCCATTCAATATCCATCGGACATTGATAATGCTCTTCAATGATCACCGACCATTTGCCAATCGTTTCAATTTCATCATCGTTCAGCACAAATTCTTTTTGCTTTGCAAGCGGTGTTTCAATATTACGTAGAGGATTACTCCCCTCATGCTCTTGTGAATAGATCATCGTTTTCGCCTTGCTGCCCAACTTTTTAGAGATGATCGCATTTTTTCCGATTTTAAGTGTAGGCTTAAAGACATGAAATTCATCCGGTGTTACTGCTCCCTGCACAATATTTTCTCCCAATCCCCAGACACCGGTGATGACAACCACATCCCTGAAACCTGATTCCGGTTCCAGCGTAAATGCAACTCCCGCACAGGATAAATCAGCACGTACCATCAATTGTACGCCGGCGGATAGTGCAACATGGACATGTTCAAAGCCATTGTCGATTCTGTATTTAATGGCCCGGTTATTATAGAGCGAGATGTAGCATTTTTGAACCGCATTTACCACATCTTCTTCACCACTCACATTTAAAAAAGAATCATGTTGTCCGGCAAAGCTTGCTGTGGGGAGATCTTCCGCGGAAGCACTGCTGCGAACAGCTACTTCTACCACACTTCCGTTTTCATCACATAGTTTCTTGTAAGCTGCAATAATTTCAGCTCTCAGACTTTCAGGTAAAGTTGCTTTTGTGAGTAGTGCTCTTGCTGCTGCGCCCACATCGTTTAAATTTGAAAAGTCAGCAGTGTCCAATCGTTTGAGAATTTGAGAAAGTTCTTCGTTTAATTTATTTTCATCCAAAAACAATCGAAAAGCATCGGTGCTTGTTGCAAAACCATCCGGAATTGCAATGCCCTTATTACTCAACTTGCTGATCATTTCTCCCAGTGATGCGTTTTTTCCTCCAACCTTTGCAACGTCGCCATAGCTGATATCTACAAAGGGAATGGTATAGTTATTTTTCATAATGATGGGTATTCCTCAAATGTAACATTTAAATGCAGTTTCAATACCTGATTCATTCTAACGTCATACCTGATAGTTGTCAACTTTTTATTTCAAGTACTTTGTAAACGTTCAAGCCTGTTGGTTCAACATCTGTATTAAGATCTTTTGTTTACAATAACTCCTATGTCATTCTTAGTGCCCTTAAGTGCCTTAGTGGTTATTGACGAAATTATTAACCGAAGCTAAATTTGATTTCATTTGGTGAAGGGATGAAAATTTTAACATCGGATTCATTATCTTTGCACCGTAAAAAATTTACTATATGAAAATCATCAGAAGAGCCTCTGCCATCTGGAAAGGAACTGGCAAGGAAGGATCAGGAACAGTCAGCACGCAAAGCACTGTCTTAAATAATGCACAATATTCATGGGAGACCCGTTTCGCAGAAGGCGTTGGTACCAACCCTGAAGAACTCGTTGGCGCTGCACATGCCGGTTGCTATAGTATGAAACTCAGCTTCCTTATCGTTGCTGCCGGGTTCGTAGCCGATTCGATCAACACTTCAGCAAAAGTAACGCTGGAAGATGGAAAAATTTCCCACGTACAACTCGATGTCACAGCCAAGGTTGCCGGAATGTCAGCTGAGCAATTTGAAGCCGCTGCACAAGAAGCAAAATCTACCTGCCCTATCTCCAAATCCCTTACCGCTGAGATCGGCCTCAACGCCACCCTCGAAGCATAAGCACTGTTAAACACGCTGCGGTCGCCACTCATCATCGCGACCGCAGCGTTTATTTCTTTCACGATTTCGTCCTAATCACAATTTAGTCATGCTGTGTCGCCGCTACTTTGCGAACGTCCAAACATCTTTTACAATCTCTTGTCAAACCTGTATCTCCCGCTGCGAGAGCAACCCATTTTCAAATCGTAAGTCGAGCACTTCAATTCCTGTTTAAAACCGTCTCCCGCCAGGAAACATCTCATATTCAAATCTTCTCTTAAATATCTTCGAAATCCACCTAATTTTCAAACCTTTCTTCCAGCTCATGGAGGCTTCGCCATCAAATCTTAAGCCATCTTCAAACCTGTCTCCCACCGAGGAGATTAACCCATTTTCAAATTTTCAAATCATCACAATTTTCAAATCAATTTCATTTCACCGCAAATCGGCATTATCATCATCTTCTTCACTTTTTTACTATCATTCGGATATTGCCCTAAAAGTACCATCAGTTTCGTAAGTGCAGCTTCTGTCGTTAAATCTGCTCCGCTAATTACTCCAATCTCCTTAAGCAGTTTGCTCGTTTCATATTTCCCCTGTTCCACACTTCCTCCGGAACATTGTGAAACATTGATCACTATCAAACCATTTTTTATGGCTGCCGCCAAAGCACGTATGAATTTCGGATCTGTTGGCGCGTTGCCGCTACCATAGGTTTCCATCACCAATGCTTTTAAATCCGGGACACTCAGGATATGTTCCATCCAGGCTTCCGTTATCCCGGGAAAGAGTCGTACGAGTCCGATATGTGGTTCCAGTGTGGTGTGGACAATTAATTTTTTGGTTGATGGTTTCGATAAGAGGTCGAAATCAAATTCTACATTCACCCCTACGGTTGCCAGTGGAGGACAATTCAGCGATTGAAAAGCGTCAAACATGGAAGAAGTAAATTTCTCAGCCCGGTTTCCTCTGAAAAGTTGGTTATTGAAATAAATGCAGACTTCAGGTATTATAACTTTACCTGCAGCAATTTCTACAGATGTAATAAGATTTCTTTTCGCATCTGTTCGGATAGCCCCTAACGGTAGTTGCGATCCGGTGAAGATGACGGGCTTGCTGAGGTTTTCGAGCATGAAGCTCAGTGCGGAGGCCGAATAAGCCATCGTGTCCGTGCCGTGCAGGATGACAAACCCATCGTACTTCGCATAGTTTTTCTCAATCGTTTTTGCCAGCTTCACCCAAAAGTCAGGAGTGACATTCGAACTATCGATTAGTTCCTCGAAAGCATGATGCGCCAGTTTGCAACCCAACCGGTTTAATTCAGGAACCTGTTCGCTGACTTTTCCGAAATCAAAAGGCTTTAGCGCACCGGCTTTGTCATGTTGCATGCCGATTGTTCCACCGGTATAGATGATGAGAATTTTTTTCATAATCGGAATAGTTTCCTGGCGTTGGCGGAAGTGATTTCTCCGGCTTCTTCAGGAGTGATGTTTTTTATTTCAGCTAATTTTGGGCAACATGCAGGATATACCCGGGCAAGTTTCTTTTCCCACGATGAGGCACAGGAGAAAGATAGGGGCCGTCGGTTTCCAGAACAATATGATCGAGAGGGAGTTCGGCAACGATCTTATCTACACCCCCATTTTTGTAAGTAAGCACCCCTCCGATACCCAGATAAAACCCCAAATCAATCATGGCCTTCGCTTGTTCGGGACTCCCGCTAAAACAATGAAAAACACCACGAAGTCCGGGGAGATTTAATTCCCGGAGAATGGAAATTACTTCATCATTGGCGTTCCTGGTGTGCAAAGCCACGGGTAAATCCAGCTCATGCGCCCATTTTAATTGGATGCGAAGTGCCTCTTCCTGTTGAGATATATGGTCGAGTTCCCAATAACGATCCATCCCGATTTCTCCCACAGCAATGTAATTTCCGGTCTTTAGTTCCTTTTCGACAATCGACAGCTCTTCTTCAAAATTTTCTTTAACGTAACAAGGGTGCAAACCCATCATAGGCAAACAATAATGGGGGTAATCTTCAGCCAGTTGCTTCAATCCGGCAATGGACGCGGAATCAATATTGGGCAGGAGCATATAAACCACTCCGTCATGCTTTGCAGCGTCAATCAAGGCTTTGCGGTCAGCATGGTATTCTTCGGCGTAGAGGTGAAGATGCGTGTCGATGATTTGCATGCTGCGAATTTAACTAAGTTTGAGGCGTCAAAATACCGGGCCTTGCCTAAATTCCTCCTTATCCGTTTCAGTTCTATTGGCGATATCGTCCTCACATCGCCTGTTATCCGTTGCCTCAAAGAACAGGTGCCGGGTGCAGAAGTGCATTTTCTGACGCGATCGAATTTTAAAATGGTGCTTGAACATCACCCTCAGATCGATAAGCTCTGGACCAGCGATGGCAGCCTGGATGATGTAGCTGAGGCGTTGAAGATGGAGAAGTATGATGCTGTTATTGACTTGCACCATAATGTCCGAACACTCAAATTGAAAAGGCTCTGAAGGTAAGAACTTTTCTTTCCGGAAGTTGAATATCGAAAAGTGGCTGCTGGTGAATCTGCATATCAACCGCATGCCCATCTTCATATTGTTGATCGCTACCTTGAAACTGTTGCTTCATTGGGTGTTAAAAATGATCAGCGAGGACTCGATTTTTATCCTGAGCCCGGGGCTGAAAAGGTATTGGATCGATTGCCGGCTTCCCATCAAAGTGGTTTTGTTGCCATCGCCATTGGAGCCCAGCATACGACCAAGATGATGCCCAGTGAGAAAATTGGCAGAATAGTGAAATTACTCAAAATGCCGGTCGTCCTGTTGGGTGGAAAAGAAGATAAGGTCCGTGGCAAGCAAGTGGAGATGGCTGCAGGAGCCTTTGTATGGAATGCCTGTGGCCTCACTTCATTGGGAGAATCGGCTGAATTGCTAAAGGCCGCAAAAGTTGTTTTAACGCATGATACCGGATTGATGCATATCGCATCTTCATTTAAAAAACCTATCGTTTCAGTATGGGGAAATACAGTGCCTGCTTTTGGAATGTATCCTTATCTTCCCGGACATGAAAATTTGTCGAAGATCATGGAAGTAAAGGATCTTAAATGCCGGCCATGTACCAAAATTGGTTTCGATAAATGTCCTAAAGGGCACTTTCAGTGTATGAGAGGAATTGAAGAAGAGAGAATTGTTGAAGCGATAAAATCCTTTCTTTAATACAAATCGCGTCCTGACAGTATAGTTGAGGTAGGGGATATTATTTATCTGTTTATTTCCCTTGTCTTTTTTGAAAAAGATCAGGTATCTGGTTTCCCCAAATAAGCGGGCAGTATGAATTAGCTTTTCTCTTCAATAAACAATGCTTTTAATTCTGTAGCATCTTTCGCTTTCATCTTTCCAGCAAGGATCAGCGATAATTGTCTGCGGCGCAAGGCACCTTCATACCGCTGTTGTTCCTCCTCGGTTTCGGGGTAAGTGCCGGAACCTGTATCGGATTTCCAAGCTGGTCAACGGCCACGAAAGTGTAGATCGCCTCATTGCATTTGATCTTTTTGTTGCGCAGATTATCCTCTACCCAAACATCAATAAATACCTCCATGGAAGAATTAAAAGAGCGGGAAATTTTCGCCTGTAAAGTAACGATATCACCCAATTTAATAGGCTGACTAAAAGCAACGTTATTCACGGAAGCCGTAACTACAACCCGACTGCAATGACGGTGAGCCGCAATGGCAGCAGTGATATCCATCCAATGTAAAAGTCGACCCCCCATCAAATTTCCTAATGTATTTGTATCATTTGGCAAAACGATCTCGGTTGAAATGGCGATGCTGTCTTTTGGTGTCTTGGCTTGCATGGTTCTTGGTTCGTTCGCAAATTTAAGCATAAGTACATGACTTGCCGGATGAGCTTATCGCAAAATGCTGTTTTTTTGAAATTTAAGAACTTCTTTTTAGTAAAAACCTTTTTTATAAGTGGGTTTTCAACCATTTGGGTGGAATTTGAAAATTACTAAAAAAATTTGCAAGGGATTATAGTTTTTTTTAAATTTACCTTGAGTAATTGAGTCTTACTTTAATATGTTTTCATATGAACACTAAAACATTTAGTAAAAGTGTTTCTATAGATACTATAGACAAACGAAAAAACCTCTCAAGAAGAGAACTGATTGAAGAGTATGTTATCCCCGGTATTCCCGTGGTACTTTGCGATGGGACCAAAGACTGGAAGGCAATGGGAAAGTTAACTCCTCCATATTTCAAAAGTAAATACGGGGCTCTAGTTAAAGAAGTCAAAGGGAAGGCCTACTCCATTGCAGACTTTGTTGACTTAATGTTAAATTCAACGGAGAATAGTCCCGCGCCTTATCCATTTAATTTGAATGTGGAGGAATATTTCCCCGAATTATTAGAAGATTTTAAGCCGGAGATATTGTATGCGAAATCCAATCGGGTGCATCATCCCTTATTGCCAAAGTTTATGTTGAAGGGGACCGAGGTGTATGAGCTGTTTTTTGGAGGAAAAGGATCATCCTTCCCCTTTTTACATATCGATGCCCTATTCCTTCACACTCAGATCACTCAAATTTATGGATCAAAAGAATTCATTCTGTATCCCCCTGAGCAAAGTGAATTCATGTATCCCAGAAAAGATAATCCTAAACTTTCGCATGTAGATCCCATTCATCCCGATTTCGAAAAGTTTCCTCTTTTTAAAAACGCCAAACCGATTAGGGTAATGGTCCATCCCGGTGAAACAATTCTGTTTCCAACCGGATGGTGGCATATTACGCAGATGTACGAACCTTGTATATCATTAGGCAGGATCCAGCTGAATGCAGCGAATTGGGATGCATTTGTGGGTGATAATTATGAGCTGTGGAAAAAATATAAGCCTCTGTTAGCAAAACCTGCCCTGGTATATTCAAAGATGCTTGGTGGGCTCATGAACCTGCAGGAGAAGTTTATGTAGAGGTGTTTGTTGCAACAAATAGTCTATTTTTGCAACATGCTTCCACAAATTTTTAAATCTACAGTAAAGAAAGTGCTCGGTATTGATTCACAATCGGGTGTTGAACCAATACAAAATCTTCACAAAGTGGGTTCCAATTACCATGGTTATTTTATTCCGGCTGATTTTCTAAAAAGTGATTCCATTTGTTATTGTATTGGGGCGGGAGAGGACATCTCTTTCGACACAGAGCTAAAGATTCTCTATGATGCTCAAATCTACATATTTGATCCGGCACCGGAAGGGATAGAACATTTTAAGAAATTGGTCGATGTAACAGCAAGAGGGAGAGCAGCTTTCTATAGGTAAGAAGCAACCTTTCACCTACAGAATTAATGCAGGACAGTTATCGCAAATAACTTATATCGATGTAGGGGTTTGGGAGAAAGAAGCTATATTAAAATTTTATGAACCGGATTTAGAAAATTATGTTTCGCATTCGGTGCATCTGTTCAAAGATTCCGGCAAGTTTATCGAAGCACCGGTAGATCGGTTGAAGAATCTAATGAGGAAACAGAATCATTCCGCAGTAGATCTTGTCAAGATAGAAATTGAAGGGGCAGAGTACACCGTGATCGACACGATCATTGAAGATAAACTCGACATCAAAGTGATTTTAGTAGAATTTGATGAAGTATATCATTCCAAAGATTTCAAGCATTTATTCCGTATCAAGGATTCTTCCGATAAATTGCGAAAAGCGGGGTATGTTTTGGCGCATTCTACACCGCATTATAAAAGACTTTTCGTGCGGAAGGGATGTTTATGATCAACTAGGTAAAAATTATTCGGGAAAGTAAATTAATCGATGAAAAGTAATTTTGTTGGAATATAGAAGTCGTAGCATCAGTTACGGCTTCTGCATTTACCAGTGCACTCGGCGGGAATGGCTCCGCCGGGACCCTTTTTACCTGCCGACAGGTAGGCTTTGCCGGGTTGCAAATGCAAGAAGTACATCCCGCTAAAGCGGTCTGTATTTTTTTGTTCCGTTTCATCCCCTCAAGCAAGCTTGGTGGCTGATCCGAAACAAAAAAACCGCAACTTACGTCGCGGCTTCTTGCATTTACCAGTGCACTCGGCGGGAATGGCTCCGCCGGACCCTTTTTACCTGCCGACAGGTAGGCTGCCGGATCTGATGCAAGAACATCCCGCTAAAGCGGTCTGTATTTTTGTTCCGTTTCATCCCCAAGCAAGCACTTGGTGGCTGATCCGAAACAAAAAAACCGCAACTTACGTCGCTGTTTTTTGCATTTACCAGTGCACTCGGCGGGAATGGCTCCGCCGGACCCCTTCTTTGCCGGGTTGCAAATGCAAGAAGTACATCCCGCTAAAGCGGTCTGTATTTTTTTGTTCCATCTCATCCCCTCAAGCAAGCTTGGTGGCTGATCTGAAACAAAAAAACCGCAACTTACGTCGCGGCTTCTTGCATTTACCAGTGCACTCGGCGGGACTCGAACCCACAACCCTCAGAATCGGAATCTGATATTCTATCCATTGAACTACGAGTGCAAATTGTACTAATACTCTTTTTTAATCCGGTAGCGTGCCGTGAGCGAAGCGATGGCTCTGCTACCGGGGAACTACGACTGCTAATCAATTCTTGCCCGGTAAGCAGAACAAGCGCCGCAAAAGTAAGAATTGTAAGCAAGACACTTTTCTGAATGCTACAAGTGTCAGGTAATCAGCATTATATTGGACTGGCAAATCTCGCTACAGTTCAATTCTGAACCTGCCTGCCGGCAGGCAGGTTCTGAATTCTGAATTAAAACCCTACCTTCGCAGGCCCAAAATATCCTTAAAATGATCTCAGTATCAAATCTTTCCCTTCGTTACGGTAAGCGTGTCCTTTTCGAAGAAGTTAATCTCAAATTTGTTCCCGGCAATTGCTACGGCGTTATTGGTGCTAACGGTGCCGGTAAGTCGACTTTCCTGAAAATATTGTCCGGTGAGATCGATCCTTCTACCGGCCAGGTTTCTATGAACCCCGGTGCCCGTATGAGCGTCCTGAAGCAGAATCACTTCGCTTTTGATGACTTTCAAGTGCTCGAATCGGTGATGATGGGTAATATGAAGTTGATGGAAGTAATTCGTGAAAAAGACGCAGTATATGCAAAGCCGGATTTCAGCGAAGCCGATGGACACCGTGCAGCGGAGCTGGAGATACAATTTGCGGAAATGGGTGGATGGGATGCAGAAAGTAATGCAGCCAGTTTGTTGAGTGATTTGGGCGTGAAGGAAGATTTGCATCAGAAGAAAATGTCGGAAATAAGCGGTAAAGAAAAGGTCCGCGTATTATTGGCACAGGCGCTTTATGGAAATCCTGATATTCTATTGCTGGATGAGCCAACGAATGACCTCGACGTTGAAACAATTACCTGGTTGGAAAACTTCCTCGCCGATTTTCAAAATACGGTGATTGTGGTAAGTCACGACAGGCATTTTCTGGATTCCGTTTGTACACATGTAGCCGATATCGATTTTGGAAAGATGAATTTATATTCCGGTAACTACACGTTCTGGTATGAATCCAGTCAGCTGGCTTTGCGTCAACGCTCGGACCTGAATAAAAAAGTAGAAGATAAGCGAAAGGAGCTCCAGGATTTCATCGAGCGTTTTAGTGCCAATGCATCGAAATCACGTCAGGCGACGAGTCGTAAAAAATTGCTCGAGAAGTTGGTGGTGGAAGATATACAACCATCTACCCGAAAGTACCCTGCTATTATTTTTAAAGCAGAACGTGATTGCGGTGATCAGCTTTTAAAAGTGGATGCGCTGAGTAAAATTTCGAATGAAGGATTGCCATTTTTTAATGATATTACTTTCTCTATTGCTAAGGGAGATAAAATTGCTGTCATTTCAAAAGAGCGTCGGGCCGTCACTGCTTTCTTCGAAATTATTACCGGAAATGATACTGCGACCGGTGGAACCTTTGAATGGGGTACTACCATAACAAGATCTTATTTACCCAATGATAACTCTGCTTTTTTCAAAGAAGAAATGATCCTCATCGATTGGCTCCGTCAGTTTTCGAAAGAGAAGGAAGAAACATTTGTCCGTGGTTTCCTGGGGAAGATGTTGTTTTCGGGAGAAGAGTCATTGAAAAAATCAACTGTGTTATCCGGAGGGGAGAAAGTGCGTTGTATGATTTCACGAATGATGTTGACCAATGCGAATTGTCTTATCCTCGATGAACCTACCAATCACCTCGATCTGGAGTCGATTACAGCTTTCAACAATGCGATGCAGGATTGGCGCCATATCGCCCTCTTCAGTTCGCATGACCATGCCTTTACACATTCGGTCGCTAACCGTATCATCGAGTTAACCCCCTCAGGGATTATCGATAAATACATGACCTACGATGAGTATCTGGAAGACGAAACAGTGAAAGCCGCGCGTGAGAAGATGTACGGGTCGTTGGTCACAGTCTAGTTCTCTTTGTTATCAAAGTCCTATTCTGATTGTAATTGTAGGCTTGATAGCGCTTTTTTAATTCAGAATGCAGAATTCAGAATTCAGAATTACCCCCCCCTCACCCCCACCGGTCTCTTTATTCTGTACACTGAATCCTGAATCCATCACTCTTAATTCTGAATCCATCACTCTTAATTCTTAATTCTGAATTCTGAATTACCCCCCCTCACCCCCACCGGTCTCTTTATCTGTACACTGAATCCTGAATCCATCACTCTTAATTCTGAATTCTGAATCCATCACTCTTAATTCTGAATTCTGAATTCGAATTCTAATTACCCCCCCTCACCCCCACCGGTCTCTTTATTCTGTACACCAATCCTGAATCCATCACTCTTAATTCTGAATTCTGAATTCTGAATTCTGAATTATCTCCGTATCTTCGATAGAATGAATCCGGTTATTAACCAATGATTTCTCTACAGCACTTCCGATACTTTCTCTTCTACCTGATACTTGGCGTGCTTCACTTTTCCCCATCTATGGCTCAGCAACAACTCCCGCCTAATGCGGATGATTCTGTTTTTGTAAAAGCCGGACTCCTCGTAATTATGCGCGACACCTTTTTCGTGACTGCATCCGATACGCTTATTGCTAGTAATGGGAGAACTATCCGCATACGTCGTGACCCCTATGAGCGATCAAAAACGTTTTATGATTCGCTGGCTGTAAAAACAGGTAAGCATAAAATGATGAAGGGGCTTTATCGTTTGCTGGTGCGGGACGTGAACCCGGTCATCATCGTTGCAAAGAATGATAAACCCAGAGATAATTTTTTTAAAAAGTATAATGGTAAAACTATAAGGAACATCAGCACTTTACGAATACCGTTGTTGGAAGGCGATGTAAATGATACCCTTTGGGGAGAATTCAATAAATGGGGTCGTATCCTGAACTGGCATCCTCAAACAAAGAAAAGTTTGATTATTGGATCAGGTCTTGTTATGGAAGGGGATAAGGTAGAAGGTACTGTTCTTGCAGATATGGAACGTCTCGTACGCGAGATGAGCTCCATTCGTGATGCGAAATTATATGTTCGACCTGTGGCAGGTACTGATTCCGTTGATTTAGTGATGGCAACGCAGGATTATTTCCCTGTTAGCGCAAGTGGTAATTATCAATCACCGGAGAGTTATACAGCACGAATTTCTGACCGTAATATCACCGGATCTGCTGTGGAAATTGGTCTTGTCTATCAAAGAAATGCTTTATTGAATCCTGATGATGCCTATAGTATTTCTGTACAGCAACCTAATCTGTACAGGCGTTTCATCTTTGGAAGAGTTTATGCTCAGGAGAGGGGGGCAAGGGCCGAGCAAGGGATAGAATTCAGCAGAGGATTTTTATCAGAAGCACTTCGTGATATTGGTGGAGTTTTTTTTAGAAACATTACAGACAGAAATGTGCCCGATAGTGCAAGCAGTAAGTTTCGCACATTGAATGGAGGATTTTGGTATGGTCGTGTGTTGAAGACACGTTATGACTGGACCCTCATTCCTGCAATATCCTATGAATTTAATGTTTTCCCTAAACCACTTCCGGGAAGTATTTTTAATGCCTACCTTAAACAGGAAAGGCATATCATGTTGGCGAGTTTGAATATTATTCAACGTCGATTCCTGAGAAGTGCGCTGGTGAAAGTTTTTGGAATCTCGGAGTATATACCTGTAGGTTTTTCATTTAAAGTGATTGGGGGAGTTGAAAACACCTCTGTCTTCGCCCGAAATTACGTGGGTGGTCACGCTGAGTTTGCCACTTATGTCAATGATGTCGGGTATTTCTCGTCAAGTGTTGTGAACAGTACTTTTTTAAGAGAAGGAATAGTGGAAGACCGGCTGAGAGCCATCAATGGTACTTATTATACTCCGCTAATGAAACTTGGCCCAACACGATGGAGACAATTTCTTGATGTGGATTATAAAAGCGTTGAAAAACCTGCAACATCCGGATTATTTACTTTGAAAGGTCCGTGGTCAGATACACTTGGCATAAATCCACAAGGTGACGAACTCTATCGCATTGGACTAAGGACCGTTTTTTTTATGCCCTGGTATGTATATGGATTTCGCTTTTCTTTTTATGATGGTTTCGAGTTTAACTGGATTAAGTCGGAAGGAGCGTACGAAAATGAGAAGAGATATTTCCCTACCTTTCGGTTGGGCTTGCGCTTGCAGAATGATCTGCTAACCTATACTGCATTTTCGTTTCAGGCAGCATGGTCACCAAGTGCAAATAATTTTGACCCCTATTTTAGTTTAACATTAAAAACGTTCGTCCTTCCGTTGTTCAATGGATTGAAAGTAGATCGGCCGGTGTATCTCAGTGCCGGTGAGTAGCTGCCGGTGAGTAGCTACCGGCTACCGGCTTCCGGCTGCTAGCTGCTTGCTTCTGGCTGCTTGCTTGAGTATGTCATTGGCTATTGCTGAACAAAAAAATTAAACTCTTTAAACTTTCGAATCTTATAAAACTTTGAAGCTTTAACTTTAACTTTAAACCTTAAACTTTGAACCTTAAACCATGAAGCAGAATCGCGAAAAGCGATACGCTTCATGGGTGCCCCTTAAACTTTAAACCTTAAACTTCTCGTTCCTATAAGCTTCTGCAACAACTTCAAGTTCATTGTACCATTCTTCACCGTATTTTCTGATTAAAGCTTCTTTTAAAAATTTATAGACCGGCACCTTTAGATTTTTTCCAAGTGTACAGGCGGCACTGCAAATGCTCCATCGGTCATAATTTACAGCATCGTAATCTTTTAGTTTTTGAATACGGATGGGGTAGAGGTGGCAGGAAACCGGTTTTCGGAAGGAGATTTTTCCTTCGAAATAGGCTTGTTCAAAGGCGCATTTGGCAATTCCGTTTTCAAAGAGGGTATAGACACATTCTCGGTGTCCGTCGATGATGGGTGTGACAAGATCGCCATCAGCATCTTTAAGATACAAGCCTTGTTGTTCGATACTTTGAAGTGCTTCTTGCTGCAGGTAAGATTTAATAACCGGAAAAGCATTTTCTATTTCCTTCATTTCCGACTCTTCCAGAGGTGCACCGGAGTCGCCGGCAACGCAGCATTCTCCCTTGCATTTTTCAAGATCACATACAAATTGATTTTCTACAAGGTCAATAGATACCAGTGTTGTTCCTATCTGTAGCATGTATTTGGTGATGATGGATTCGTAAAAAAATGTGGAATGTCGTTCTACTCTACAAAAGTAAGATTATTTTGAAGTGTTTGGTCATAGAGGAAATGCTGATTTTCAAATTTTGTGGAAAAGCAAGGCCCCGTCATTGACGAGGCCTTGATCTAAAACCAATAAACTACTTTATTCTACGATGATTCGAATTATTTCGGAGGAATTTCTTCCTCTTAAATTCATGGTGTAAATGCCTGAAGCCAGATGGCTTATATCCACAGGAATCAAGTTTTCCCCTTCTGTACCTGATAGGCTACGTTGTAAAACTTGTCTTCCGGTTACATCAGATAGGTTCATGTCGATTTGCTGATCTGCATCTAGTGTGATGGCTACGAAGAGGTTTCCATGTGCTGGATTCGGATACACATTTATAGCATTGAAGGCTGAACCTGAACCTATGCGGGGACAAACAGAGGTACTGATGTTCTCCAATTTCCTCACGGAGCTACTACCACAACCGTTTGAAGCTTTTACTGAAATGGTAAAGCTTGACACCGGATTGAAACCCATCATTACATTAAGAGTTTTAGTGCCTTGTCCGCTAAGAATTTGCACAAACGAAGGGACAACCCAGGTATATGCAGTAGCACCGGTCAATGCCTGAACTTCGTAAGTGTAAAGTTGATTGGCACATGTAGTGGTAGATCCTGAGATGGTGCCCGGTATTGCAGGCGCTCCGATAACGGATAAAGTTCTGGTAGCACCACCGCCACAACTGTTTATCGCGTAAACACTAATGGTTCCGCCGGTAAAGGCTCCGCTATAGTCAACGGTAATTGTACTTGTACCCTGGCCACTTGCTATGCTGGCTCCTGCCGGTACTGACCATTGATAAGAAGCGGCTCCAGGCACTGCGACACATGTATATCCTACTCCCTGTGCACCACATACTCCTTTATTAAGTCCATTGATTGATAATGGCGCCTTCAGGATGTTTCTTGAAATTGACCGGATTCGCTCAGGGCTGTTGCCGCATCCATTTGATGCATTACAGAAATTTCTCCACCCAAGAAATTGGCATCATATAGAACAGTGATGATATTCGTTCCTTGTCCACTTTGAATAGTGGCACCTGAAGGTACTGTCCAGTTATAACTTGATGCTCTTGAAACTAACGCTACAGAGTATACGAAGTTGTCGCCGGCACAAGCTTTGTTTGATCCTGAAATGCTCGCAGGTCGAACCGGCTTGCTTAATTGGACTGAAAGAGAAAGACAACTTGGCGTACTGATACCACATGCCGCTGTATAGCTGACGCATATATCTCCGCTTAATCCACTATGAATAACAGAGAACGGCCATTTCACCACCAATGTGTTTGATCCCTGACCACTTAATATTATAGTGCCCGCCGGAACGGTCCAATTATAAGATGTGGCTCCGGGTATGGCTGCGATACTATATGTGATCTGTTGACCTGTTGGTGCACACAATTGCGCAGGACCATTGATTGGGCCGGGTGCAGGACAACCCGTACAACCATCATCTGTAAGGCCGTCACAATTATCATCCAGTCCATTGCAGATTTCTGTAGCCAACGGGTTTACTGCAGCATTGCTATCATCACAATCATCATTGTTGAAAACATAATTCCAGTTTGGTGCAAGGCAACTGTCTACATAAACATTTCCATCTCCAAAACCATCGTTATCTGCATCAGCAAAATAAGTGGTGATAATCAATCCTTCATCAATTGTACCACTGCAATTATCATCCAGTTCGTTGCAGATTTCTGTTGCAGCAGGATTTACCGCAGCATTTCCATCGTTGCAATCGTTATTGTTGAAGACATAGCTTCCGACAGGAGGACTACATGCATCAATATAGATGGCACCATTTCCATAACCATCTCCATCTGCATCTGCAAAGTAGGTGATAAATGTGAGTCCATCATCGGTAAGCCCATTGCAATCATCATCTATAGTATTGCAGATTTCTATAGCAGCAGGATTTATCGCAGCATTACTATCATTGCAATCATCGCTATTGGTAACATATCCGGAGGGAGGAGTGGGGTTTGATCCCGTGATGAATTGCGTCGCATCTCCATAACTGTCACCATCTGCGTCAGCATAATAGGTGTACGTACCACAACCTTCGTCGGTAGTTCCATCACAGTTGTCATCTATACTATTACAAATTTCAATGGTACCTGGATTTATTGTGTTATTGGCATCATTGCAATCAGTACCATTATTTACATAGCCCGACGGAGCACCATCACAGGTAGTTTGACTTAATGCAGATGAACCATAGCCATCAACGTCCGCATCGATATAATACGTAAGGAAGGTTAATCCATCATCTGTTAATCCATTACAGTTGTCGTCAATTGAATTACAAATTTCTGCAACTCCGGGATTGATAGCTGCATTTCCATCGTTACAATCGGTGTTGTTTCCAACGTAGCCAACAGGTGGAGTTGGACTAACAATGGTTACACTTACAGAAGGATTTCCATATGTATCTCCATCCCTGTCTTGATAGTATGTAAATGTACTGCAACCCTCATCCGTTTGCCCGTCACAATCATCATCAATGGCATTGCATTGTTCTGCTGCACCCGGATAGACAAAAATGTTTAGATCATCACAATCAGTGTTATCAGCTACATAGCCGGATGGTTGATTACAATCCTGGACAGAAGAGGTTGGGTTTCCGAAATTATCGCCGTCATTATCCGCATACCAGGTGAGCAGAGGATTAACTGATACGGTTGAGGCGAGAGATGTAGCACTGCAATTATTAATATTATATACCGTAACTGTATAAGATCCTGCAGTACCGGTTACAATATTTTGACTCGTTTCACCGGTTGACCAGAGATACGCATTAGCAGTACTGGCACTCAGCGTGGTGGTAGTTCCCTGGCAAATTGTTGTACTTATAGGTGTGATAGTTGGAGTAGCAGGATTCGTAAATACAGTGACGTTAACCGGAATGGAATTTTCAAAACAACCCGCTGCATTATATACAGTTACTGAATAACTGCCACCGGATGTTACAATTATATTTTGCGTTACTTCTCCGGTACTCCATAAATAAGAAGCTGCTGCATCGCTGTTAAGTTGAACAGATCCACCTTGACAAAAACTCAGAGGTCCTCCTGCTGTAATGGAAGGCACTGGAGGTGTTGAGAAGACAGTGTTTGCTGAAACATTATTACATGTCCCGGATGCACCGAAGGAGTAGGAACGTGCATAATATGTTCCGGTTGGTAAACTGCTGAAGGTAACTGTAGAATTTGTTACTTGGGGTGAACCATAAGCTACATTGTCCTTGTATAACTGCACGGTGTAAGGAGCTAAGCCACCACTTACAGAATAATCAATTGTTCCCAGACAGCCGGGTAATTGAGAAGAGGAAGTAATAGAAACCACGTTCGCACAATTTTCTGTGTACAGGGCATTCAATTCATAAGCTCCAAAAGTAGAGAATGCAGGAAGCAGGCGCAGGTAATAGGTTCCTGCTGAAAGTCCGGTTAAGTTTAATGTATTTAATGCCGGTCCGGTCCATGCGCCACTGGAAATATGTGTGGCAGTTGTATCAGCATATAATCTGTAGTTGAAAGTTGGATAAGCAGCGTTGAAGTGATTTTGTTCAATGGCCGCAGTAATTGTCATGGGGCCTGAACCGTCATACCCAATAACCCACCAGTCAATATTATCTTCGTCTAAATTATAGTAAAAGTTCAAATGGCCGCTCTTTGCTGTATTGGCAGGCAGAAGTGTGGCAGTATAAGTGTATTGGCCAAGCTACGGATCAATGGTAACGGTCAACTTCCCATCTACCGGAAGTGTTAAAGCATAGTAATCATTCAAATCATCATAATCGTTATAGAAATAACCAATATGTCCGGTGACACTTGTATTTACAGGTAGAGGTTGAGCAATTTCAACACTATCATTTAGCTCAGCATCATTAGCTAGTGGGGCAGCGATCAGGTTTACAGTGAGATCGTATGGAGCAAATTCACTGAGGTAATAAGTTCTAATCCGGATAAAATAAGTTCCCGCTGCTAATCCATTTTTGTTGAACGTGGCCGTTGTTGTGGTATAACTTCCTGCAAGCTCTGTGACACCATCATTGTCAAACAATTCAGCATACACATTTTGTGTATTCAAAGAATGAATCTTGAAAACAATTTCTCCATCAGCATTGGTAGTCACCTGATACCAGTCATTCACATCGTCGTAACTCATGTAGGTGTATCCAATATGCCCGGTCACTGAATCTCCCGGATTGATCACCACAGCGGTAGCCGGAGTATTGTTGTTTTCAGGATCATCCGGAACAGTGGGCACCAGATTTAACCGGATAGCGTAGGGTGACCATTCCGTATCATAAAAATTTCGTACTCTTACATAGTAAGTTCCTGCAGCTTTTCCATTAATAGAATAAGTTGCGCCGGTAGTCGTATAACTTCCGGTGATTATCGTTGTTGTGTCTCCGTCAAAAATTTGTGCAAATACATTTTGACCATTGAAGACATCTAGTTTTATAAAGATATGTCCGTCTTCAGTAGTTGTAAATTTATACCAATCTCTTAAATCATCGTCACCATTGTATCTATAACCAATATGTCCATTGATGGAGTCGTTTAAGTTAATACTTGTGGCATTCAGTGCAAAATCATTTGGAATACCCGATTCCGTGGTGTTAGGCGGAAGTACAAGATTATTTTTTAATTTATAGGGGGCAAATTCTTGTGGATAAAATGTTTTCACTAGTATATAGTAAGTGCCGGGGGCAAGACCATCTTCACTATATGTATTAGTAGTTGTCGTATAGCTTCCTGCAAGAATTGTCGTTCCATCGCCATCATAAAGTAGCGCATATACATTTTGACTGTTTAAGCTAGTGATGGAGAAATCCAATCTGCCATCAAGGTTTACTGTAACAGCCCACCAGTCATTGAGATCATCATAGGAATTGTGATAATAACCAATATGTCCGGTAACAGAATCATTCAAGGCCAGGAGGGACGCCTGTGTGTACAAGTCGTTTGTAGACGGATCATTGGGCACGCCGGCAGGAGTAAACGAGGGCGTAAAACTATAGCCGGTGAGTTCAGTAGTATAATAGGAATAAAATTTAATATAGTAATATCCGGCAGCAACTCCCGTTGCATTAATAGTGTTGGTGGAGCCGGTGTAATTTGAAGCAAATTGCAAAACACCCAATGTGTCATAAATTTGACAATACACAAGATTTCCGTTTAACGATGTCCAATTTAACGTTAGGGTTCCGTCGTCAGGAATAGAAACAGTCCACCAGTCCTGTTCTTGCGCTAATCCTGCCGTTCCGGTCTCCGTTTGTCCTAATAGTACAGTGTTCGCAAGATCCCACGTATCGTTGGGCTCTGTTTCCGCTTTTGCAAATCCTGAAAACAGGATTAAAAGCATGATCAATGTGGATAATTTTTTCATGGTTTTAGAGTTTTTTTCAAATTTCAGTGAATCAATATTGTGCTGCAATACTACATTTGGGTTATTTTGTAGTATTAATTGGTAAAAAATTTCAAGTATTTTAATGGGCATTCATTTTATCTTGTATTTCATAGGAATAATGACAATGTTAAGGCATAGTTAACTCTTGCTTTTTGCAATGAGATTCGAGTGGATGGTTTTAAATGAACTGTTGCATAGGAATTAAATCCATTTTAAGAGTTTTGCTTACACAATACCTCATATGATGTAATTTAATTGAATTTAAATCGAGTATTCAAAGATGAAGGTTGTCTCATTAGGGTGCAATCACCAATTCTGGTTAATTTCGCATTGTAAATAGAGAATCATGCGGAAAATTGCTGTGTGATTTTTGTTTACTGTATTGTGTAAATTAGTATCTTTAAGTCATGCGAATTAGAGTGAAGTTCATGTCTCTGCTTATCCTATTCAGCACTTCTTTATTTGCTCAGACTGAGCGGTTAAGTATTTTAAAAAGCCGGGTTTACAATGAGACAGGCTCAAATTTGTATGCCGCTTTGTTGGCATTAATGGAAGAACGGAATTCAATACCGGTAGATTCTTTTCAGCAGTATATTCATTTCGTAGATTCATTAGCAGGTGATACTATTTCAGAGCATACTAAATTTCTGCTGAATTACTATACAACTATCGTACTGCAAAACAGTGCGGCGGGTCCGGAGGTGATGAATTATTGTGATTCAAATATCAGAGTCCTTGAGAACAGAGAAAATGCAGATCAGTTTCTTTTTCGTTTTTTGCATTTGCGAGCTGCGCAGTATGTGCGTATGGGTCAATATAAGGAGGCGATGAAAGCCTATTTTGATGTGTTGAAAAAGGCAGAGCAACAAGGGAATAGTGAATTTGTTATTGCCGGCCGTAATGGTGTGGGTTGGGTGCATATGGAAACCGAAAATTATAAGGAGGCTATTCTCTGGTTCTATAAGGCGATGAGTGCTGCCGGTAATACTAACGATCTCGGACAATATCCTGTGGTTCCTCAGAATCTCGCAGCTACTTATAATTCCATCGATCAAAATGATTCCGCGTTGAAGTATATTGATTTGTCAATACGATTGGCATTGGAAGGAGAGAATCTAAGGTCGATTGCTAATGGATATGCAATTAAAGCAGACATCCTCATTGATCTGAATCGGAAAGTTGAGGCAGCAAAGTTGTTGAATGATGCACTGGAAGTACGTAAGCAAATTGGTGATGTCTTTTATATCCTATCAGATATGTATCAACTTAGTGTATTTTATTCTACCTATGGGGAATGCGATAAGGGTATCCTTATTTGTAAAGAAGCGCTGCAGATGGCGAAAGATTTTAAAATTAAATCGAAGGAGTTGATTTTACATGAAGGCTTGGCTGAAAATTACAAAGCTTGCAGTGATATGCTGAGTTATTCGAAAGAGTTAGAACGAATAATGCAACTGAAGGATTCTATCAATAAAGTGGTTTCCGCGGATGCCTTAGCTGAAATGACGGCGAAGTATGATCTGGAGAAAAAGGAACAGCAAATTGTCAGACAAGAGCTTTTGCTTTCACGACGGAATTATATTATCTATGGGTCACTTACCCTTTTTATTCTGATTGGAGTTATAGGTATTCAGTATTTTAACCAATACCGGCAGAGGCAGGAAGTATGGCTTTGATTGGAATGGCGAAGGCCCGTGAAGAAGAACGTTCCAGAATTGCAGCTGAGTTGCATGATAATATTGGGACCCAGCTTGGATTTATTAGTCGGAAAATTGATATTTATCGCTCAGGTTTGAATGATGCGAAAGTTGTTTCACCCCTCATGCTCGATGAGATTAATATCGCTTCCCGTCGCACCATTGCAGATTTGCGGGAAACGATCTGGACATTAAAAAAAGAGAAAGTAGCATTTAGTCAATTGGCTGATCGTCTAAAAGTATATGCTAAGAAGCAGTTAGAAGATGTGGAGAACGCAAGACTCGAAATTGTGGAGGAAATCCTGCACGACGTGTCGTTGTCACCGGTGGATTCACTAAATGTTTTCAGGATTATTCAGGAATCTGTTTATAATGCTGCCGTTCATTCCCGTGGTAATTTAGTTTCTATGAAGTTCAAGACAATGGAAAATGGAGAATGGTCAATTGAAGTACAAGATAATGGAATTGGTTTTGATACATCATTGGATTATGAGAACCATTATGGGTTAGAAAATATGAAACAACGCGCCGGCGAATCAGATTTGAAGATCCGTATTGAATCGGAGAAAACGAAGGGCACAGTGGTCAGTTTGAGTTTTAAGGATAAATAATGGCCCTGAATCTTTTACTACATTTGAGTTATTGTTTATGGAGTGTTAATGGTTCACTTTTGATTTCTATAACTATATGAGTATTCGTATCGCAATAGTAGATGATAAACAACAGAACCGGTCCACACTGCGGGATGGTCTGGGTGCTTCCGAATCACTTCAAATTGTGATGCTGGCTAAGAACGGAAAAGATTTTCTGGAACGAATGAAGGTGCTGCGTGTGGAGGAAAGGCCACAAGTGGTGTTGATGGACATTGAAATGCCGGAAATGGACGGTATATCTGCTGTAACTGCAGCGAAGATATTATATCCGGATGTGAATTTTTTGATGCTCACCATTTTTGATGATGAAGATAAAATATTTGAAGCGATACGATGTGGAGCAAACGGATATTTGTTGAAAGACGAAAAAGTAGAGGTAATTGAAGATTTTATTCGCCAGATTATGGAAGTAGGTGGTGTTCCGATGAGCCCCTCTATCGCCCGAAAAGCAATGAATATGCTGGCACGATCATCACCTGTCAATTCGACAGAAAATGTGGGGGCGAATGGTGAAACGGAGTTGTCAGATCGGGAATTGGAAGTTTTAAGACTTTTAGTGCAAGGCCACGATTATAAGATTATTGCCGATAAATTATTCCTGAGCGCCCATACCGTTAGAAAGCATATTGCCAATATATACAGTAAACTTCAGGTGAGCTCCAAGGCACAAGCCATTAATCTTGTACATAAGAAGAAGTGGTTTGACATTTGATTTCCCTTTTTGAATGGTGCCGCGCGCTTTTTTATTGCGGAAGTATTTACTATTTTTAGTCAGTTATTTTCAGAAATATGAAGCATTGGCTGGCAATAGCCTCCTGTTATCTTTGTACTGTCTTTCTTGCTTCCGGGCAAGGTAGCAAGCCTTTATTCTTTCATTTTACTCCTCAAAACGGTTTGCCCTCTTCACAGATTTATCAGGTGCTGCAGGATAATAGTGGTTATTTATGGTTCGCCAGTGATCATGGACTTGCTAAGTACAACGGTTACGAATTTACTAAGTTTACTTCCGCTGATGGTCTGGAGGATAACACAGTGTTCAAAATGGTGCTGGATTCCCGAAACAGAGTATGGCTCCAAACGTTTTCCGGACGCCTGTTCTATTTGGAAAACGACAGTATTTATAGTTATAAATTCAATCCTTTAATTGTGAATCTTGTTAAAAATTATGTGCCTCTTAATTTTATGTGGATAGTTTGGAGAATGTGACATTTTCCTGTAGTCATTTAGGGAATATAGGATTAATGTAAATGGAAAAGTAGAGCAGCTCTTTAGTAGTAAAGTGAATACTGAATACAATAAATTGTTCTTCGATGAAATAGCTCCGGGAAGATTTGTTTCTTCAGCGAATTCGTTGGCAGATCTGCAAAAGCCCTCCTGGTTTTATTTCAGAAATAGTTTAGGTGTTTATGATTCCTTGTCACTTACGAGGGAACAAAGTGGGCCTGTATTCGTTCGGCGACTTCATGACAAAAGATTAATTATTTCGATCTCCAACCGGATATACAACTTCTCCGGTAATCAACTTCAATTGTTAATGGAATTGCCGGTTACAATTAATCATATTTATGAAGATAGTGATCATAAACTATGGGTGGCTACATACAATGGCATTTATTTGTTCAGGTATGAACAAGAGTTGAAGAAGGAAACTGTTTTTCTCAAGAACGATTTTGTTACCTGTTCTCATCAGGATTTTGAAGGCGGCTTTTGGATATCAACCGTGAATAGTGGTGTATATTATCTGAATGACTTGCGCATTAAGTCCTTTCGGTTCGAAAATGACAGCTTGCTGGAACCTCTTTGTCTGACTGCAGATAAATCGACTGTATATGCCGGTTTCTGGAGCGGAGGGGTGGCTGCATTTAATGCAGATATGTCGAAATGCATCTTTCCGCTGGGTGCAGGAGATTATGTAACAGGGGTCTTCTCAGATACATCTACGAATAGAATTTATCTAGCAAAGAAGTATCCCGGTTATCTTTACAATAAAAAGTTTTTTTCGTTAAAGAGTGATGGTACGCAATCATTGAAAGGACGCTTTATCAGGCGAAGAAATGGTGATTTTTTAAATGCTTCCATTAATGCCGTCTATAAAATTGATGGAGATTCCTTTTTTCTATTTACTTCAATATATAAACGAACCAACTGTGTATTTGAAAAAGAAGATGGGATGCTATATTTGGGTACAAATAGCGGAGTGAGTGTTTTGAATAAGGAGTTGTCTAAAAGTCGACTTCTCCATAGAGATTTTGAGGATGTCAGGGTCGACGATATAGCCCAATTCGACAACACCCTTTGTTTCGCCACTCGTGGAAATGGATTAATGTTGATGCGTAGTGATACGGTTTGGTCAATACAAGCAAAGGATGGCTGTTGGTGATATCATTCACCGGATTGCTATTGGGAGAAATACCATCTGCTGTAGTCCTTACAATGGTTTATAGAAGGTAATTATTAAAGATTTTGAAAAAAAGGAAGTTGAGATACGGAATATCAGTATCAACGAGGGTTTGCCGGATAATGAAATCAATGATTTAATTATAAAAAACGATACAGTGTGGCTGGCCACTAAAAGTACAGTGTCGTTCTTTAATGTGAATACGGATTTTCTAAATGCAGTTTCTCCCTTATTGCATTTTACAAAACTGTCTGTGAATAATAAGGATACGTCCTTTGTGAAGGAACTCAACTATGATGAGAATAGCATTAGTATCGGATTTGAGGCCATTTCCTACAAGAGTAATAAGAGGATTTATTATACCTATTTTCTGGTACACAATTCGGATACGTTTACGTCCGTCACCACCAACCGTCACGTAGAGTTTCTTTCGCTGGAGCCCGGTAAATATTTTTTTAGTGTTTCCGCCAGAAATAGTACAGGAACATTAACAGAGAATCCGATTACCTATCAGTTCACCGTCCTTACGCCTTTTTGGAAGCAATGGTGGTTCCTTGGTTTATTAGCAATGATTACGTTGGCATTGGTTTATTTATTCACGAGAAGTCGTATTCGCAGTATTAAAGAGAAGGAACAGTTAAAGACGGATTTCAACAAACAATTGCTTTCACTGGAGATGAAAGCGCTGAGAGCACAGATGAATCCGCATTTTATTTTTAATGTGATGAATTCCATCCAGGATTTTATTTTGAAGAATGATACAAAGTCGGCACAGAAATATCTTACGAAGTTTGCTCGTTTGGTGCGAATGATATTGGATAATTCATTGGAGTCGGAAGTGTTGCTTAACGATGAAATTAAAGCGAATTGCCTGTATGTAGAGTTGGAACAGCAGCGTTTTGGTGATAAATTTGATTTTGTACTCGATGTGGATGAAGAAATCGAATCACTATCTCTGCGAATTCCTCCGATGTTGATCCAGCCTTTTCTGGAGAATGCTATTAAGCATGGGATTGGTCATCTGGAAACACATGGCCGCTTGCTGTTACGGGTTAAAATAATTGGAAGCGATTTGCAGATTGTAGTTGAAGATAACGGAGTGGGGCGCAAAGCAGCTATGGAATGGAATATTCATAATATCAGGGATCATAATTCTTTCGGCTCTGTGTTGAGTGTGAAAAGAGTAGAGGCTCTTAACGCGACGATGCATACTAATATCAGCCTGGAAATAGAAGATCTTTTTCATGCAAATGGAGGGGCCGCCGGAACAAGGGTTTCGTTGTTATTTAGTGAACTTGTACAACAGGAAAACGTTTAATTTCTTTTTATTGGTTTTTGTTTCTGTAAAGTTCTATATTTGACATGAAAGGTAAGGTATGATGAAAGCGATCATTGTGGACGATGAAAAAAGTGGAAGAGAGACTTTGCAGCGTCTTCTGGAAGAGAATTGCAAATCCGTTCAAGTTATAGGTCAGGCCGATTCGGTCGATACAGCAGAAACATTAATTGGAAAGTTGCAACCGGATTTGATTTTTCTGGATGTGGAAATGCCGCGTGGAAGTGGCTTCGAACTCCTCAAGCGCTTCGAGAGACCTTCCTTTAAAACCATATTTGTCACCGCACATCAGCATTATGCCATCAAAGCCATACGTTTTTCTGCTGCTGATTATTTATTGAAACCGGTTGATGTGGATGAATTGATAGCTGCAGTGGATCATGTGGAAGCAAAAACAAATGATAGCTCCGAGCAGTATGCCCAAATTGTTCGAAGTATTGATGAGCGTAAAACGGATAAACTGGCTGTGCCGGTAAAAGATGGCCTTTCTTTTATACCGGTAGAAGAAATTATCCGCCTGCAAGCCGATGGAAGTTATACACATATCTTTACTGCTAAGGATAAATACACCGCCTCCCGTAACATCAAAGAGTACGAGGAGTTGCTCCAGGATCAACAGTTTTTTTAGAGCGCACCATTCGCATATTATCAATCTCCGCTTTGTAAGGCATTTCAGTAGAACGGAAGGTTATTTTGTTACCATGAGCGATGGTTCAGTAGTGGAGGTTTCAAGGCGTAAAAAGGAGTTGTTTCTTCAATTGATGCATGCATGAAAGTAAGTTCATAAACCATTGTAATTTAATCTTTTAATTGAGTTTAAATCTTGTAATCAGATGCGGCAAGTCATCTTTTTTAATAAACATATTTTATCTTGCAGACGTATAAATTATTTTATAACTTTGAACAAGGTTATTTATAAATTTCTGTAAAAGTGTAGTTAATGAGGTTTTTAATCTTATTTCTTTTGGTATTATTGACATTTAAGGATGGGCTGATGGCACAAGGATATGTTTGGTCCAGAGGTCTTTTTGGTTCTGTCAATAATTATGCATTCTCTGTTGCACATGATGCGGCCGGGAATGTTTTCGTAGCCGGTCATTTTGGAGGAACAATAGATTTGGATCCCGGTGCCGGAGTTGTTAATGTGACCTCTTTTGGATGACAGATGTTTACGTTTGCAAATTTACTTCGGCAGGTGTATTTTCCTGGGGGAAAAGAATCGGAGCAACTTTAGCTGACCGAAGCTTTGCAATGGACATCGATCCGATGGGTAATGTAATTATTTCAGGAGATTTTGAAGGCACTGTAGACTTTGATCCGGGTGCGGGGTCTTTAATTTAAATTCTACCGGAGGTTCACATTTATTTATTCTGAAATTGTCAAATGCCGGAAATTTTGTTTGGGCTAAAATGCTTGCCGGTGATGGTGATTATATTTACGGGCTGACTACTGATGCTTCTTCAAACATTATTTTTGGTGGTAGGTTTAATGGTACCAAAGATTTCGATCCGGGGCTGGTATTTCTAATTTAACTTCTGCTTCACCGGTTGGTTTTTTTAATGCGTTTGTGACAAAGTTAAATTCTTCCGGAAATTTTGTTTGGGCCAGAAGATTTGCCGGGGTAGAAAATGTAGAAGTCTTGAGTATAGCCACAGATCCGTCTGGGAATATTTATACAACAGGGCGTTTTTCAGGAACTGTTGATTTTGATCCCGGAGCAGGTGTTTCGAATTTATCATCCGGAGGACTTTCATTTAATACCTTTA
>JADKIC010000016.1 GCA_016721435.1 Bacteroidota bacterium | reverse complement strand
CAAATTCCCGAAAAGAGCTTTGGACCTAAAAATTTCAACCGATCGATAACGGCCTGATTTAATGAAAAGGTTATCTTTAAAAGAAATTAAACCCATAAATTCACCAAAATATAAGTTTACCGCAAATTAGTCTTCGGTTCATTGATTATTTTCTTTCCTTTAAAAACGAATGCTCATTAAGTAAGAAGAACAATTCAAGTCTTTTGAGTTTAAAATTTTAATTACCCAAATAACTATTTAACCTAAATTCTACGCTAATAAAGTATTTTTAAAACAAGCATCATGAAAAAACGTTTACTGCGATTACTTTTTTTGATTACGCTGTTCTCCGGTATGAGAACCGATGTAAAAGCTCAGCTGGTTTATATTCCGGATTCCAATTTTAGAGCTTATTTAAATCAATACTTTGGGAGCTGTATGGTGGGTAATTCTATTGATCCGACCTGCCAAGATTTGTTTGCTGTAACAGATATTAATGTCTCAGGTCGTGGAATTGCTGACTTAACGGGAATAAATGTATTTTCAAACTGTGCTACCTTAAATTGTAGTAACAATGCACTTGTTTATCTACAATTTACCATTTGCAATAAGTACTTTGCATTGTAGCGGTAACCAACTCACCTCAGAATCTTTATATCTTCCCAATCTTATTGACCTTTTTTGTAACAATAACAATCTTAATTATTTGAATGTTTCATCTTTTTCACCAATGCTCGGTATCGATTGTTCTAACAATTCACTCACTTCATTGTCAATATTTGCACCTGGTGGTGTCAGCATTTTAAACTGTCAAAATAATTTACTTACAACTTTATCTTCAGTGCCTAATTTAGCTACTTACTCACTCAATTGTACAAACAACCAAATTGATTCGTTGCCGAATTTACCATCTACTTTAAACGGGCTTTACTGTTCAAACAACCAACTCACAACTTTGCCAGTTTTACCTCCCTCATTAGTCTGGCTTAATTGTCAATTCAATCAAACTTACTACTTTACCCGACTTATCTTCAGGCTAAATCACCTTTATTGTAATAACAACCAGCTCGCATCAATACCACTCTTGCCTTCTTCATTAGTTACTCTAGCTTGTCAAAATAATCCATTATCCTGCCTTCCTGACCTAAACAAAGTTAAAAATTTAGATTTCTCCGGAACTCTTATAAATTGCATTCCAGGATTCAGTGAATTGCAACAGGTAACTCTCCACAATGCAATTCCGTTGTGAGAGATTTAAGCTAGCAACATTTGTAGACTCTATTGGAATATTCACGGGAACAACTTTTTATGATGCAATTCTAATTGTATAAAGGCTCAAATAGATTCACAATAAAAATTATAAAAATTAATTTAAATAAAAATGGTGTGTTAGATCAACAAACTTATACTAATTCAAATGGCGATTATGTCTTTAACACAACTGACTTTGACTCTTACCAAACACAATTTGACACTACTAATTCAATTTTTAATATTACTTGCCCAACAACAGGATTTTATTATGACACAATTTCATGCATCAGATTCTTTAAAACCTAGATCAGGATTTTTGGAATAAGAATGTAAGGCTTAGACCTTGCAGTTTCAAATATTTCTACTTTTAGATCAAGGCCAGGAAGCCTGCGACAAATGAGGTTAATTCCGGCGATCCTCTCTAGTCGTTTTGTGTTTCACAATGTGGTTCCGGGATTTCCGGGATTGTTCGTTAACATTATCCGGGGCTTGCGGCTATAGCTTCAGGCACCCTTTCTCTAACACCCAATACGGTTTCAGGAAATATACTAACCTACAATGTTGGTGACTTTGGTATCGTGAATTATGATAGCAGCTTTAATTTTAATATTATAATTGATACTTCAGCAGTAATGGGAAGTCAGATTTGTATTCAAGTTTCCATTTCAACCGTTGCACCTGAATTAAATTACATCAACAATTTATTGTCACAGTGTTTTACTGTTGTAGGAAGTTATGACCCTAATGATAAATCTGTTTATCCCACTTCCTTAGATATTAGCGGTGATCGATGGTTAACCTATTTGATACGCGTCAAAATACAGGCACTGCAGATACCGAGCATATTTATATCACCGATATATTAAGTACAGACTTAGAGTGGTCCATTCTCTCTGCTTTCTTGACCATCAACCCCTTACTCAAATTTATCAGGACGGATTCTTAGGGTTTCGTTTTCCAAATATCCATTTACCGGATAGTAATTCAATAGATGAACCGGAAAGTCATGGATATGTTCAAACCCCCAAATTCTTACCAAGGATAGTTTGGCAATTAGTGGCACAATTGGGAACACCGCTATTATCATTTCTTCGATTTTAATGCTCCGGTAATAACAAACACCACAAGCAACACCATCATAAATTATACTTCCTCAACTACAGTTTCAGCAACAATATGTCATGGCAGAAATGTTCACTTTAAATTCTGCTGTTTTATCTTTCATCGGAACCTTTATCAAACTTTAACAACATTTCAAGTTTGTGATTCCACGATTATATTAAATTTAAATATTTTACCACCTTCTGAACTTCAAATTTCCAATTCAATTTGTGATGGATCAAGTATTAATTTTAACGGTCAAATTTTAAGTACGTCAGGTGTTTTTACAGATACCTTAGTCAATATTTTCGGATGCGATTCGATAGTATATTTTAATCTTAGCATATTACCCAATTCTACAAATCAAATAATTGAACAAATTTGTGAAGGAAGTAATTATAATTTCAATGGGTTATTGCTTACTTTACCCGGACAATATTCAGATACATTGTTAAATTCCGTCGGATGTGATTCTTTAATAAATCTAGATCTTACAATCATTCCTACACTTACCCTTAAACATTACGCTTTGCTCAGATTCCAGTTATTCTTTTGGAGGTCAAGTCCTGACGAATACTGGTATTTACACTGACTCCCTGCTTAACAGTCTTGGATGTGATTCTATAATCAATTTAGATCTTCAAATCAATCCAAGCTATTTTACGCAGCAATCAATAACCACATGCGATTTCGAGCCCTATTTATTATATTTTAATGGAAACACCTTAACACAATCAGGAATTTATTATGATTCATCACAAACGGTTAATGGTTGCGATTCTATAGTTGTGATTGCAGTTCGAATGTTCTCAGGAGTTACAAACGTCATATCCGCAACTTCAACTCTTCAAACATCGGCAACAGGTTCAACATGTTTGGATAATTGTGCCACAAATCAATTTGTTTTTGGTGTAAGTGGACCTTCATTTCAACCTTTTCAATCCGGCAGCTACGCCGTTGCAGTTACCTATGGCAATTGCATCGACACCTCCGCCTGCTACACCTTCTCCACCGTCTGACTCCCCTCTTCCATCACTGCCGATGTAATTTTTCCAAACCCGTTATATCTTTTTCGTCAGAAAACATTCCTCCTCCACGCCGAAAAACTCCGGGGCACCAGCGGCGATTGCGAATAATGGATCTCAGCGGAAAGAATAATCTACCAACAACCCACCCATGAAATCACCACCGGAAAACTCAACATGGAAATCCCCGCAAAAGGAATGACCGCCGGAATTTATATCGTGAATTTGATAACCGAAAAGGATAATATTTCGGGGAAGGTGGTTAAGTATTAAAAATTCAATCGATTACTTGCCTTTCAGTTTTTCTTGCCAATTTCTTTTTCAGCTTTAAACCACTTTCAGTTAACCGATATTTTTGATTTGGGGTATTAGGGTTTATCGGGTTCAGTCATTTCAATAAATCCAGCTTCTAATGCAGGGCGAAGATAATTATCCCTGAAATTGGGAATATGCCGCATATCAAGTATTTTCATTAGTTCCGGTCGACTTTTCGTTCTTGAAATAACCAAAATAAGGCGTTTTATCAACTCATCAACTTGGTCGGCAGGTTGGTCGGAGGGTTGGACAGAAAGTGGGTCACTATTTATAGAGTTTCTCCTCTGTAATTTGCCTGGAGCTTGGTCGGTAGCTTGGTCGGTAGATTGGTTAATTGGGGTTGTTAATCTCCACAAAATCACCTTAAATCCTTCGTCTAAATTAAAGTGCGGATCATTTAGATGAGCTTCATGCGTAAGTCGGATCATTTCCAATGTTCCTGTACCGTATCTTTCAATAGCACCAGTTAAAAACATACAACTCGCCAACAATGGGTTATGGGGATAGGAGCCATGTGGAAGTTTTAAATCTGCCAATTCCAATTCAGCAGGTAGCTTACCCGGATTTAAGACTTCAATCCGATCTTTAAATACTGATACTTGAATACTTCCCTTACTTTGGTAATTGCGATGAGCAACAGCATTAATAATGGCTTCGGCAATGGCCGCTCTGGGAATCTCATAAACAGTATCCACTTGATTGCTGGTTGCACGAGTGCCGGTTGAAATACTTATTTTTGAAAGTACAAAATCAACAGCTTGTTCAGCCATCAAGAATACATTTCCCGAAAATTCTTTGTAATCCGGAATCGGTTTTTGAACATTTAATCCATGAAAATGTGCACACTTAATAGTTGCTGTAGGAAAAAGTGTTGAGGATTAGTAGCAAATGCAAGTAATGCACTATTCACTATTTTTCCTTCTCTAAACATATTTAAATGAGATAATATTTTTTCCGGTTTAGCATTAGATTTTAGTGGGAAATTACGTTTCTTACGTGCCGTTTCTACGAATTCACGAAGATTGTCAATATCAATATCTTTCAAAGTAGCCGTCAGATTTAAACTATCATCAAAATCACTGCTTTGAATTTTCCCTGTCTGTTTTAAATAAAGAATGCACGAGTTATAAACTTCATGCTTCAATTCATCAATATCAACAAATCGTTTTCGAGAAACATCATTTCCTGCCTTTTCAATAAACAGGTTCTCCTTTGGTGAACGAACAAGATCATAATCACCTTTGATAAAAATCCATCTGGGCACATCCCGTATTTTTGCTTCATCGTATTCTCGTTCCGTAGGCGAAATGCCAAGAGCGTCTTCAGTACCATAATCACAACCAAGTATCCCGATGTAAATAGAAGATTGTTTTACTTCAGTTAGATAAACTTTTTGAGGTGGATGAGAATTTGCAGCTACTTCTTCAAATAAGAAAGGTTCAAAAAAAGTATTTAGTAACGAATCTTCACGAAAATATTTAGCGAGTAGGATTCGCTCTTGAGCAAATTCCTTTTGTACACTACTAATAAAAACTCTGTTCATTTCAAAAGTCTGTTTAAACCGCTAAATTAAATGAAATCCAGTTGCAGCAACTAGCACTTATATGTTTGCGTGGTGAATCTATGTATAAATGTACTTCCTTGAATCTTTGGATCGCCGTTTTGTGCAATGAGGTAACATGCATAACGAGTAAGCATAATATCGTCAACTTCACGCTTCCCACCCTTACCCAATTGGATCATATTGGTGACGTCAACGAAATGATCGGAAGTTGTCTCTCCACTAGTATAACAGCTCTCTTTAGATTTATCAACCGCATTCAAGAAATTTATATTGTGAATTTGATTACCGAAAAGGATAATATTTCGGGGAAGGTGATTAAGTATTAATTTTAATTCTACCCTTCATCTATTCCCATCCGCGAAAATCCGCCAAATCCGTTTAATCCGCGTTCCTACCTTTAATCTTTCAGGTTTCCCAAAGTGTGGACTTCTGACCAAAAGAGGATACTATCATCCATCCCATTCATCAATAATCACATCATCATTCCACCCTTCGCAAGTCCCACGATCAAATCACCCCATCTTTCGCGAGGCTCCATCTCCTTACGGAGATTTTCGCTCGCGATCTCGAGCCAAGGCTCTCGACAAATCAACCCATCTTCAAATCTTCAAATCAACTAATTTTCAAATTAATAATCACTTTGAGAACTAAAAATATTACCTGACCAACCAAGTCTAAAAAGGACGAAATTTCTACTGCCATATTGTCAGCATCGTCTCTTTTTTTCCTATCTTTGCTTCCCCTAAATAATCATGTTGCACGAAGGAAATAAGGTAATTGACGAGCCGTCAGGTGAAGCATCCTGGTGGAAACAGCGGCAAAATGGGTAAAAATTGTTCCTGGAGAGTTATGGCTGCGCTATGAATTTCTCTGATAGTGAGATCGTTGCATCTATTCTGACCCAGGTGGATTTGAAACCACCCGGGATTATAACGAGGCTGACGTGATTTTTATTAATACCTGCGCCATCCGTGATAATGCCGAACAACGTGTCCGTACCCGGTTACATGATTTTAAGAAGGCGAAACGGGCCAAACCGAGCTTGATCGTAGGCGTACTCGGCTGCATGGCGGAACGGTTGAAATCGAAATTACTCGAAGAGGAAAAGTTGGTGGATATCGTAGCCGGCCCCGACTCTTACCGCGACCTCATTAACCTGATCGAAACAGTGGAAGGTGGGAATAAGGCCGTGAATGTTTTGTTGTCGAGAGAGGAGACCTATGCGGATATCAGTCCGGTGCGGTTGAGTTCGAATGGCGTTACGGCGTTCATCTCGATTATGCGGGGCTGCGATAATATGTGCTCCTTCTGCGTCGTTCCTTTTACGCGTGGACGTGAACGCAGCCGGGACCCGGAATCTATACTTGAAGAAGCGAAACAGCTTTTTGAAAACGGCTACAGGGAAGTGACCCTCCTCGGACAAAATGTAGATTCCTATCTCTGGTGGGGCGGTGGACAGAAAAAAGAACTCGATCCAGATACCGTCCATAAAGCCCTGCATCATCAACTCCCCGCAGAAGAACAACAGCGCTTCACCACCTTCGCCGACCTCATGGAAATGGTAGCAGGTGTTCACCCCGATTTGCAAATACGCTTCTCGACGAGTAATCCTAGGGATATGACGGATGCCGTCCTCCACGTGATTGCGAAATACGACAATATATGTAAGTACGTTCATCTGCCGGTTCAATCGGGCAACTCGAATGTACTTGAACGAATGAACCGTGGCTATACCCGCGAAGATTATATCCAGCGCATAGAATCCATTCGCAGAATCATTCCGGAATGCGGCATCAGCACCGATATCATCAGTGGCTTTTGCGGCGAGACAGAAGAAGAACACCGGGATACCCTCAGTCTCATGGAATGGGCAGGATATGATTTCTCCTACATGTATAAATATTCCGAACGACCCGGAACAGCGGCGGAGAAAAAATTTACGGATGATGTTCCGGAAAAAGTGAAGAGCAGAAGACTGCAAGAAATAGTAGACACGCAAAGAAATTTATCTGCCATCAGAACGAAAAGATCGATAGGAAAAACATTCCGTGTCCTGGCGGAAGGCGTTTCGAAGAAATCCGATGAAATGCTCTCCGGCAGAAATTCGCAGAATACCGTTGTGGTTTTCCCAAAAGCCAATCTCAACCCGGCGATTATGTCAATGTAAAATCACACATTGCACAACAGCAACACTGATTGGAGAAATTCAGAATTAGGAATTGGGAATTGGGAATTAGGAGCGGAATTGATAATTGAGAAACTGATAGCTGGCAGATGCAGTATTGAGAATGCTATTTGAGAATACAGAATGAGTCTTACCAAAAAACTATATTACTTCAAGGCTAAGCTCAACTCCTCCCTAAAAACCCACAGCCCGAAGCTGGTAGCCGGAAGCCGGTAGCCGGTAGCTGGTAGCCGGAAGCCGGAAGTCGCGAGGCTTCAGTTCTCCAAAGGAGACTTCCGATCGCGATGAAGAGCGGCTCCTCCTCACCCAAAGCCGGAAGCCTACCAAACGACGGAGCTAAAATTTCAAACCACACTAAAAGTTTGCATAGAAAAAGATGACGATACAGGATATAAAAAACAGATTTGGTATTATCGGTACTTCCTTGCAGTTAGATCATTCGATCAACATTGCTTTTCAGGTAGCACCAACTGATCTTTCTGTATTGATTACCGGTGAAAGTGGAACAGGTAAAGAAATTTTTCCGCAAATTATTCATTTCCTCAGTAGTCGTAAACATGGTCCGAATATCGCTGTCAATTGCGGTGCTATTCCGGAAGGCACCATCGACTCTGAACTTTTTGGTCATGAAAAAGGATCATTTACCGGAGCGCATGAAGCACGGAAAGGATACTTTGAAGTGGTGAACGGTGGTACTATCTTTTTAGATGAAGTGGCTGAACTGCCCCTCACGACGCAGGTACGTCTTTTACGTGTGTTGGAGACGGGCGAATTTATCCGCGTAGGATCGAGTAAAGTGCAAAAAACCGATGTGCGTGTGGTGGCGGCGAGCAATGTGAATATTCCCGAAGCGATTGAAAGAGGTCGTTTCAGGGAGGATTTATATTACCGGTTAAATACCGTACCGATTCATGTTCCTCCACTGCGCGACAGAAAGGAAGATGTCTTCCTGCTCTTCCGGAAATTTGCTGCTGATTTTGCAGATAAATATAAAATGCCGGTCATCCATCTCCAGCCGGAAGCACAACGATTATTAGTAGACTACCGTTGGCCGGGAAATGTACGGCAGTTAAAAAATGTGACGGAACAATTGTCGATTCTGGAGCAGAAGAAAGAGATTACGGCCGATGTTTTAATGAAATATCTTCCTCAGGAAAACGGGAAGACCTTGCCGATGGTCCTGCGTGATGAAGTGAAGAGCGGTGGTGATTTTAGCGAAAGGGAGCTGCTCTATAAAGTGCTTTTCGATATGAAAAAAGATCTCACCGAAATGAAAAAAGTGGTGGCGACTTTGATGGGAAATGGTCCCGTAAGAGTGCAGGAACAGGATGCTTTTGAACATGAAATCTATCGTGCGGATGAACCTCAGATCATTGAAACGCAACCGGGCGTGACCTTAAGCACCAAGCCCTATAAGATTGAAGCGCACGAAGAAGTGGAAGATGAGTCGTTGTCACTCTCGGATAAGGAAAAAGAAATGATCCGTAAAGCCATTGAACGTCATAAGGGCAAGCGAAAAGAAGCCGCGAAGGAACTCGGTATTTCTGAGCGCACACTCTACCGGAAAATTAACGAATATCAGATCAAAGGATGAAGAACGCTGTAGTTTGTATGTCCCTTTTAATGTCCCTGATCTGGTCAGGCTGTGGGGTCTATTCCTTCACCGGTGCGTCGATCTCTCCCGAGGTGAAGACGTTTTCAGTTCAGTATTTTCCCAATCGGGCTTCATTGGTCCAGCCGCTGTTGAGTCAGGCGATCACGGAGAAAATTAAAGAGCGTTTCATCTCGCAAACGAGTTTGAGGCAGGTGGAAAGAGACGGCGATTTGCAATTCGAAGGATACATCAGTGATTATAAAGCGAGCCCGGTGGCTATTCAGGGGACACAAACCGCTGCATTAAACCGGTTAACCATCAGTGTATTGGTGAAATTTACGAATACAAAGGACGACAAACAAAAATTTTGAAACTACTTTTACACGCTACGCCGACTACGATAGTCAGAAGAGTTTATCAGAAGAAGAAGCCACGCTGATAGATGAAATTAACCGGCAGTTAGTGGATGATATTTTCAATAAATCTGTGAGCAACTGGTAATGACGAAAGAACAATTCTTCGAACTCATCCGCAAACCGGAAGCCGCCATGCAAGTTCCGGTGGAAACGATTGCAGGTTTACTGAATCAATTTCCCTATTGCCAGCCCTTGCGTTATATTTATTTGCGACAGCTTCATGATCTGGAGAGTGTACACTATGCCCGGGAACTGAAAGTGACCGCTGCTTATGCTCCGGATCGTACCCGGCTTTTTCAGTTGATCCATCAGCAGCCCCTCCCGGCTCACGCTGAAATTTTTGAAAGTAATGATGTGATGGATGACCTCTATGTTCCGGTGGAAGAATCTCCTCTTACAGAAGAGGAAATTGCCCTGCTGCAAGATGAGTTATCGCATGTACAACCGAATGACCCGGCCGAGAGTGTTGAACGTACAGAAGCGATGACTGCCAGGGAAGAGGAGAAGGTTCTTGAGGAAAAAGAATCTATTGAAGAGATCCGGAATGAAAAGCAGGAGCTCTCTGCACAGGATATCGTGACGGAACGTTTGAAAGAATTGGGACTCTGGTCAGAAGAAACAAATTCTGCACAGGTCGTGGTTTTTGAACATGTTCCTGTGGAGCTGAACCTCGATTATGTACCCGAAGAAGAAACCGTCGCGGCTCTTGACGCAGAGGAAGAAATCAGTACGGCATCTGATGCGATCGTTTTTCTACCGACGAGGATACATCCACAGCCATCGAATCAACGGATGAACTGCCGGCAAGAGAGCAACAGCCTGATGTATATATTGAAATCAAGCAGGAGGTTCCCTCTCCTGTAGAAAATACAGAACCGGAAAGTATCCCCTACGTTCAGAACGAAGTTATCGCGGAGGAGGACATTCCGAATCCACCGGTGGAGCTAGCAGCAACGAAAGATGCTCTTCCTGTCAATGAAGATGCGGATCCATTAGCGGAGATTATCAATGAAAGTCTCCAGGAAATCCGGTTGAAGCAAGTAGATTATTTTGCAGAAGATCCGAAGGCAGATGAACCCGCATCAACGCGAATTACAGCGGAGAGCGCTATCGCAGCAGCACCTTTACATGAAAAAGAAATCAGTTCTTCTTCTTCGGAACATCCGCATAAAAATGAAGTTGTAGATTATTCGGAGCATGGCACCGAAATTCATTCCTTCAGTGAATGGCTGAAATTAAACACCGCCACCGCAAAGACCTCCGCACTTGAATCGCCCAATGAAAAATCCAAGGCATCTCCTGCAGCAGATGCTCCGGTGAACACTGTTCCTGCAATGCATTCTCCGGCGAACTTTTCTTCCGCAACATCCTCTCCGGTAAACCCTTCTCCGGAAATCCGCGAAGTTCCTTTCAAAGGAAATAAAACTCCCATTGCTTCGGTAGAAAATGCGGTGGATCTACCTGCACCTCCGACAACCGATATCCTTTCCGGTCGAAGCACAACATCTCCGGAAGAAGGTGAACCCCTCACCTACAACTTTACGGCGCCGAAACTGATTTATAAAAAAAGTGGCACCCCAACAGCATCCAAACAGCCGGATACAACTGAACACCCTGAGCAACTTTCAAAAATTGAACACCGTCACGCCCCTGCCGAGCTAACACCTCAGGCGGAGCAAGATGTACCTCCTTCGGGATCACTCTTGCCGGAAAGTTCCCTTCATAAAATGGTGATGGATGAAACATCCCCTTCGGATACTTCGTTGATCCCGGAAAAGCGTCCGATCCCGGATCCTTCCCTCGTAGACACCGATCCGCCCAAGCCAAAAAAGCCGTCAGGGGAACTGATCGACAAGTTTATAAAGCAAGAACCGAGGATTACTCCATCTAAAAGTACGTTTTATAGTCCGGTCAATATGGCGAAAAAAAGCGTACAGGAACCCGATGACATTATTTCTGAGACACTTGCGGGGATTTATGCGAATCAAGGGAATTTCCAGAAGGCCATTTTATTTTATGAAAAATTAAGCTTGAAATTCCCCGAAAAAAGCCGTTACTTTGCAGCCCTCATTGAAGAATTGAAGAAAAAACTAAATTCCTGAGTAGCAACTATGTTTACACTTATCATCATCCTCCTTATTATTGTCAGCTTCCTGCTTGGCGTTGTTGTATTGGTTCAAAATTCAAAAGGCGGAGGATTGGCTTCCGGTTTTGCATCCTCTAACCAGGTTATGGGTGTCCGTAAAACCACCGATTTCCTCGAAAAACTAACCTGGGGTTTTGCGATCTCCATGCTCGTGCTGGCGATGATCGGAAATTTTGTGTTGCCAAGAAATACCTCTACCGGTAACGCTTCCGTTATTGAAGAACAAATTCAGAATACTCCCGTGCCATCAGGTCCTGCACCTGCTCCGGGTGGTGCTGCTCCGGCGGGTGGACAAGCTCAACCTGCTGCTCGGCTCCGGCTCAATAAATACGAATTCACTGACAGCTTGTCCTTGCAACTGTCAGGAAAATGCTGTCAAAATATCACCCAAAAGGAAATTTTGACAGCATTTTTTATTGATAAAGGCGATTGGCATAATAGCTGCAATCGCGGTTTCGGAAATTGTTTCCACTAAAAATTCATTTAATATAAACCTAAATAAACTCAAGTAACATGAGCAAATTAAGTATCAAACCATTAGCTGACCGTGTGATTGTAGAAGTATCACCGGCCGAAGAAAAAACCGCCAGCGGACTCATTATCCCTGACACGGCTAAAGAAAAGCCGCAGAAAGGTACCGTTATCGCAGTTGGAAATGGAAAGAAAGATGAACCATTGACAGTAAAAGTGGGCGATACCGTATTGTATGGCAAATATGCAGGAACAGAAATTACTGTTGACGGCAAGGAATTACTCATCATGCGCGAATCTGACATCTTCGCAGTTATTTAACCCCCCTTCACTACTTTAAAAACAACAAAATCTTATAGAAACCATGGCAAAAGAAATTTCATTTAACCTGGAAGCACGCGACGCTTTAAAACGTGGTGTTGATGCTTTAGCAAATGCAGTAAAAGTAACCTTGGGTCCAAAAGGACGCAATGTAATCATTGATAAAAAATACGGTGCACCCATGATCACTAAAGATGGTGTGACTGTGGCAAAAGAAATTGAGCTGAAAAACCCGATCGAAAACATGGGTGCTCAAATGTTGAAGGAAGTGGCTTCTAAAACTGCTGATGTAGCCGGTGACGGAACTACTACTGCAACAGTTCTTGCTCAAGCTATCGTTACAGCAGGACTGAAGAACGTGGCTGCAGGTGCGAATCCAATGGATCTGAAGCGCGGAATTGACAAAGCGGTGATTTCCGTTGTAGAAGCTCTGAAGAAAATGAGTAAGAGTGTTGGTGACGACAATCAGAAAATTGAGCAGGTCGCTACCATTTCAGCAAACAACGATCATGAGATCGGAAAATTGATTGCTGAAGCGATGAATAAAGTGAAGAAAGAAGGTGTGATCACTGTAGAAGAAGCAAAAGGTACCGAGACGACTGTCACTGTAGTGGAAGGTATGCAATTCGACCGTGGTTATATCAGCCCGTATTTCGTAACGAATGCGGATAAGATGGAAGCGGTGCTTGAAAACCCTTACATTCTTCTTTACGATAAAAAGATCAGTAACATGAAAGAACTGTTACCGGTGCTGGAGAAAGTTGTACAAACAGGTCGTCCGATGTTGATCATTTCCGAAGATGTGGATGGTGAAGCATTGGCAACGCTTGTGGTAAATAAATTACGTGGTTCCCTCAAAATTGGTGCTGTGAAAGCACCTGGATTCGGTGATCGTCGCAAAGCAATGATGGAAGACATCGCTATCCTGACCGGTGGTACTGTGATCAGCGAAGAGCGTGGATTTAAACTTGATGCTGCAGACCTGACGATGTTGGGTAAAGCAGAGAAAGTAACGATCGACAAAGACAACACGACTATCGTTAATGGTGGTGGTACTAATGAAGATATCAAAGCAAGAGTGAATCAAATCAAAGCGCAGATTGAAACAACGACCAGCGATTACGATAAAGAAAAATTGCAGGAGCGCCTGGCTAAATTCGCAGGTGGTGTTGCCGTTTTATATGTAGGTGCTGCTACTGAAGTGGAGATGAAAGAGAAGAAAGATCGTGTTGACGATGCATTACATGCGACCCGTGCTGCTGTGGAAGAAGGAATCATTCCTGGTGGTGGTGTAGCGTATATCCGTTGTATTGCCGGACTTGATAAACTGAAAGGTATCAATGAAGATGAGACAACAGGAATGGGTATTGTTAAGCGTGCCCTCGAAGAACCACTTCGTCAGATTGTTGAAAATGCAGGTAGCGAAGGTTCTATCATCGTTCAGAAAGTGAAAGAAGGTAAGGACGATTTCGGTTACAATGCACGTACCGATGTGTACGAGAACATGATGAAAGCCGGAGTCATCGATCCAACTAAAGTAACACGTGTAGCCCTTGAAAATGCTGCATCTATCGCCGGTATGCTCCTCACTACGGAGTGCGTATTGAGTGAAATTAAAGAAGATAAACCCGCTATGCCTGCTATGCCGGGTGGCGGAATGGAAGGAATGTATTAATCTCCTCCACTCTATAAAGAAGGGGCTGTCTCAAAAGGACAGCCTCTTTTTTTTCTTACTGTTCATAAATTAAACACCTATTTCCTAAACTGTTAATTTTTTTAAGTAATTGATTAAACATTTATTTTGAAAATTTAACATATAAAATATTTGAAAATCAGAATCTTTATTTACATTTGATTGTACTTTAATTCATTCTCTTATGAGAACTTTAATTACGATATTGATAGTGCTTTTTATTTTGCCTCAGACGAAGGCTCAGATAAATTTAGTGCCTAATCCGAGTTTTGAGGATACCATTTCGTGTCCATCCTTTTTAGATAATATGCAAGATGTCCAAGATTGGTCATCTTATGGAAACTCTGCTGATTATTTTAATGGCTGTAATTCTACAGCTATGAATGTGCCGAATAATAGTTTTGGCTATCAATTGTCTCACTCCGGTAGTGCTTATTGTGGGGTTATTACTTATTTAAAAGGAACATCACCTTTGGGAAATAACTATAGAGAGTTTGTAGGTGTTCAATTATTATCTCCACTTCAAATTGGAACCCGATATTATTTTTCATTTTATGCCGTATCTGCACAATATAGTAATATTGGCTTTTTTAGCAATAATATAGGATTAAGGTTTTTTACAACCCCATTTAGCAAATTGAATCCTGCCCCGGTAAATAATTTCGCTCATATAAAATTAGATACTTTATTAACCGATACAGTGAATTGGCATAAATTAAGTGGTTCTTTTATTGCAGATTCTAATTATCAATATGTTTCAATTGGGAATTTCTTTGATTATTTGAATACTGACACTTTAATGTATATTACTTTTCCTGAGTGTGCATATAGTTACATAGATGATGTATGTGTAACAACCGATTCGATTTTTAACGAAATATGGACAGGCATGAAAATAGTAGTGCAGAATGAAATTAATATTTGGCCAAATCCGGCTTCTGATTTTTTGCAGTTTCAAACAATAAACTTAATAGAAGAAGTTTTAATATTTGATAGTAGGAGTAGATTAATAAAAAGTGTTCAAATCAATGCATTTGAAGGGAGAATTGATTTGAAAGAATTAGTAGAAGGCATTTATTTTGCCTCGTTTCGTAGTGAAAAAACTATTTCAGTTCATAAATTTCTCAAACTTTAATTCTAAATCAAATGAAAAAAATCACTCTATTACTCAGCCTAATGATTTATGGCTTTCAAAATGTTGCACAAGTAACATATGAAGCTAATAGTTCTTCAAATTAATCAACTGATTATGTTGGTTGGGACAATTCAATAACTAACGACCCTCTACTTATTAAACATATGGCTAACCAAGATATTGATTTTTTCACTGATGCTACGCAAAGAATGACATTAAAGAATTCTGGCGAACTTGGTATAGGCGTTACAGGACCAAATGCATGGTTACATGTTAAGTCAATAGGTACCAAAGAAACGTTTAGAACTGATGCGCCAGTTAATTATGATAATTACTGGCGAATGTTTAGAAACGGTACAGAATATGGTCGATTCATTAACTTTAATGGAGCTACTGCTTTTTACATACAAGCTGCAAGAGGACATTTAAGACTGGCATCTGGAGATGGAGGAAATGCTATCGAATCATTTGAAATAATAGGGGGGAGTGGTAGCGATGCAGGGTTTGTAGGGATAGGAGATTATAGTTCCTTTACCGCACAAAGGTTATTAGATGTATATAGTAATAGTAATTATCCCCAATTCAGAATTCTCATTTAAAATTAGGAGGTTTTTTAATGGAATTTCGTTTTTTATCAATCACCTCTTCAAACTATCTGATCCTTCTTTTTATCTGCCGGTCATCCGAATTACTTTCCTGTTTTCCTTCCACTTAAATTTTCCAGGCTTTGTTTCTATTCTTTCTCCTATTTTCGCCCTATGCTTAGCACCGCCCAACTCTACGAATATTTTCAGCAATACCCTGTCATCTCCACCGACACCCGCCACCTGCCGAAGGATTGTATTTTCTTCGCTTTGAAGGGCCCCAGTTTTAACGGGAATACGTTTGCCCTGCAGGCACTTGAAAAGGGCGCTGCGTATGCTGTGGTTGATGAGGATGCGGGAGATGATCCGAGGTTACTGCGGGTGGAAGATGTTTTGAAAAGTCTGCAGGACCTGGCGACCTTTCACCGTCACCGGATCGATGTAAACATTCTGGCTATAACGGGCAGCAATGGAAAGACCACCACCAAGGAATTAACAGCCGCGGTATTGAAGCAGGATTTTGAAATGCATGCGACACAGGGAAATTTAAATAATCATATCGGCGTCCCCCTCACCTTGCTTCAACTCAATGATGATCATGATTTCGCGGTGATAGAAATGGGAGCTAATCATCAACAGGAAATTGCCGCATTAAGCGCCATTGCACAGCCTGATTTTGGATTGATCACCAATATCGGCAAAGCACATCTGGAAGGATTTGGTGGTCCGGAAGGGGTGAAGAAAGGCAAGGGAGAGCTTTACGATTTTCTGCGGAGCAAGGGAGGAATGATTTTTTTAAATCCGGATAATCCCATCCTCCGTGAAATGCTGCAGGGTTATGATAGCATCATCACGTATGGTACAAGTAATACCGTGCAGTACCAGGGAAGAATAGTTGAACAGTCGAATGAGCTTCTGGAAGTTGAAATGTTGCGACCTTTCATCTCCGGATAAAAACACAACTGACCGGTGATTATAACCTGGATAATGTTTTGGCTGCTGTAGCAGTAGGTGCTCATTTCGGGGGTGGAACCGCATGACATTAAACAAGCCATCGAACATTACCGACCCGACAATCAACGCTCGCAGGTGATTAAAAAAAGAGGCTTGACCATCGTTCAGGATACGTACAACGCGAACCCAAGCAGTATGAAGGCGGCATTGGATAATTTCAGCCAACACTTCCCCGGTGAAAAGATCATTGCCCTCGGCGAAATGCTGGAGCTGGGAAAGGACGCCGCAGTTGAACATATGCGCATCGTTCAGCACGCCGCGGAGATTTCAGGAAGTACACTTTTATTAGTCGGCTCGCTCTTCGCTGAAGCATCCAAAGCGGTTTCCTGTCATCATTTTGAAAATGCAGTAGCCTGTACAGAATGGTTAAAGCAACATCTTCCCTCCTCAGGAAACATCCTCATCAAAGGATCGAGAGGTGCCAAAATGGAACAGCTCATGAACGCCTTTCAGGATTCCTGACGGGATTTTCTTTTTTTACTCCAGAATTGTACCTGCATTCACTGGTGAAATTATAAGTTAACTGAATTCAGCCGGAAGCTATAGGATCAGTAACGATTCCAAACTTAAACGCTGCGTTCGCGGCGGATCCGCGGCGGTCGCTGCGCCTGCCTGTCGGCAGACAGGTTTTAACAAAAGATTTAATTATCAGAATATTCCTTTATTCAAAACTAAAATTTTTATAATCGAAAAATAAAATCGTATGAGAGAAATTGAGAACAATGCCTTTCAGGACTCCTGACGGGATTTTCTTTTTTTCCTGAAGGAAGAAAGAATTTTTCAGCCCGTCTATTGCTCTCGATTTTCACCTTTACGCAAGGGTGAATTTATCTACATCTTACCCTTCAAAGCGCAAGCCCTCCGTGAAGCTCCGTGTCACCTCTGTTTCTCTGTGGTTAAAAGCCGTAAACATTATGTCCAAGACAATCTGAATCCATTAGTAAGTGAAATTGAATACGACGTCTTTCAGGATTCCTGACGTGATCTTCTTTTTTTCGTGAAGGAAGAAAGAATTTTTCTCCAGCCCGTTTTTCGCTTCTCATTCTCCACTTCCTGCATATCATAATAGCCGGCATTGCCATTGATGTATCCATAATGGTGTCCGTAACCATAAGACAATGCAAAATCGGAATCATTCAACAGGATACAGGCATTCGGAATTTTACCATCCTTATAAAGTTCATCCAGCGACTTGAGGAATTCAAGACGGGAATAGCCCTGACGTACGAGATACATATTGATATCGGCAAACGGCATCAGGATAAATGCATCCGACACCACACCAATCGGAGGAGTATCGATCACAATGAAATCATATTGCTCCTTCAGCGTGTTGATCATTTCTCCCATAGCAGGGCGCGAAAGTAACTCCGCAGGATTTGGCGGGATAGGTCCCGCAATGATCAGATCAAGAAAAGGAATGCTTGATTTTCTGATAACAGATTCCAGCGTTGCTGACCCGACCAGATAATTAGAAGCACCCATATCATTCTTCCATCCAAAATCCTGATACAACTTTGGCTTTCTTAAATCCAGACCGATCACCAGCACTTTCTTCTGTTGCATCGCAAGTACTGTGGCGAGATTCAACGTGATAAATGACTTCCCTTCCCCTCCTATCGACGAGGTGATCAAAATAGTTTTGCACTTATTGCCGGAACCGTAAAACTGAATATTGGTACGAATCGTCCGGAACGCCTCTGCTAACGCCGACTTCGGCCGCATCTGCACAATCAGATTATTCTCATCTTCCGAATGACCTACAACACCAATAACAGGAACCTGAGTGATCCCGGTAATATCATCACGGTTCATCACCGTAGTACGCATCAGCGTGGAAATGGTAATAATAGCAGTGGGCACAATTCCCGTTAACAGGAAAATAAGGACAGCAATAATTTTTTTGTTTGGCTGAACCGGTTCATCGGCGAGTGCAGATTCATCGAGTATTTTATTGTCTGAAACGGCAGTAGCTTTAGCAATACTCGTCTCTGCTTTTTTCTGCAGCAGGAACGTATAGATATTCTGATTGACTTCGAAATTTCTTTTTATGCCAAGGAGTTGCCTTTCAATTTCAGGGATCTGCTTTATGCTTTCCTCATATTGACTCAGCTGACCATTTAAGGAATTTCTGGTAATCAGCATTCGCTTTTGAATGGATCGGATGTTCTCCAACAGCGATGCTCTGTTTTCCTGAATCTGTTCATCCAATATTTTTACCGCGGGTGCATCCGACTTTATTCCGTAGGAAATACTTTTCTTCTTGGATTGTAAGGCCTGAAAATTGGTGATCAGTTCCACCAACAACGGATCCGGAATGCCTAAACTGGAAGGCGCGAGATTGGTCAGGTCTTCGTTGCTGATGACATAATTATACAAATTTTCAAGAGAAGCGAGTTCGATGTTATTCTTTACCCGCTCAATATCCAGTTGATTCAATTTCTGCAAAACGGAACGTGATTCTTCGCTGAGGTCGACCGTTTTATTCTTCTCCTTAAACGCCTGCATTTCCTGCTCTGTACTACTTAAAGTAGAACCGGTATTGCTCAGTTGTTCGTCAACAAATTTTAAGGTCAATGAAGCCACTTCCGCCTTGTCTTGCACTTCCAGATCGATATACACTTCACCGATTGTATTTAAAATATCCAATGCACGAAGCGGAATATAATCCTGATAAGTAAGCTTCACAATATTGGCTTCTTTATCGAGTGGTTCTGCCGTGAGATTCTCTAAAATTTCAGCCACCAGTTTATTCGTGGACCTGACTTTAAACTCATACATTCCTCCATTCAATGGATTATTCGCTTCATTTCTAAACAGACGGAATTTAAAAAAATCGGTAGTCACCGTTTCGCCAAAAAGAAATTTCTTACTCAGCTGAAAATAGGGAAGTTTATCGCCTTCATATTCTACTTCCAGCTCATAACTTTTTTCATCAATAATTTTAACGTCAAAGGCGAGGTCTTTAAATTCTCTGATAAACGTATCTACCTCCAACCGTAGCGGGGACTTCGGATAAAGCGGCTGAGCAGGAAAGATAGAATTCAGCCAGTTTTGAGATGGAAAACGATTTAATGACCAGAACTGTGTACTTAAATTCAAACGCTCAATCGTTTGTTGAACCACCGTCCTTGATCTTAAGATGCCGATTTCAGTAGGAAGATTTAAACTGGTCCCGAATAAATCACTCGAGAGAAAATCCTCGAAGTTAGAAGCGGAAGATTTTGAATCCTCCACCAATATACTTGAATTGGCTTGATAGACCGGAAGGGTAACTTTGATATAGATAAAGGCAAGTCCGGCGAAAACAATTCCGGCGATCACAAAATAATGCCACTTCAGCAGCAGTTCACGCAGGAGTTGCTGAATTTGAAATTCATCTTCAGGACGGGACTTTTTATTGATGTTGTTCATTGTGACCTCAAATAGGCTGTTGCGATAAGGGCAACGGCTGTAAGGAAAGAAGTTATCACAGCGGTTGCCGGAGAAATCGCGGTAAAGGCTTTCTTTCGGGTAGGTGGTACATAAATAATATCATCCGGATAGATGAATTTAGTTATTCCGGTAAACGAAGCTTTATTGGTGATATCTACGGGCAACTCCAGAATTCCGGTAGGTGTCTTACGCAATATTTTAAGATTGGTTCTATCCGCGAAATTATTCAGATCACCTGCCAGGGCCAATGCTTCCAGCAAGGTGAGTTGTTCACTCGGAACATAATACAAGCCGGGGCGATTCACCTCTCCAATGATGGAAACTTTAAAACTAAGTTTCTTCAAAATGATAACGGGATCATCAATATATTTCTTAAATCGCTCGATGATGGTATCATGGGCCTGATCCAGGGTATACCCATTCAGATTTAAAGCTCCGATATAAGGAAGCGTTACCTTTCCTGATTTATCCAATACAAAGCCCTTCTCATAGGCAGAGCGGTTATCATTCCCTTCCGACTCCCCTGCTGAAATACCAATCCCCGGAAAAGCATCCGGATTAATGGTAAAGAGCTGGATCATGAGTATGTCACCCGGATACAACAGCATGGTAAATGTGGTGGTATCATTCAGCAAAGCCACATCTCCCTGCATATAGACCACCTTTCGCTGCGGAGTACACGCATTGGCAAGTAAGAGAATCAATGAAATTAAAACCGGAAAAAATATTCTTTTTCTATACATAGAATTTATTGTAAGACACTTCTCGCAATAACTATTCGTTGAATCTCCGAAGTGCCCTCGTAGATCTGCGTAATTTTAGCATCCCTCATCAATCGTTCAACATGAAACTCCTTCACATACCCGTATCCACCATGAATCTGGACGGCTTCCACGGTAGTCCGCATGGCCACCTCTGATGAAAACAATTTAGCCATTGAACCGGCCTGATTATAATCGAGGCCATTGTCTTTTAACCAGGCTGCTTTCAGACATAGTAAACGTGCGGCTTCGATTTCGGTTGCCATATCGGCCAATTTAAATTGAATAGCCTGATGATGACTGATCTCTTTGCCGAAAGCCTTTCGCTCTTTAGAGTATTTCAACGCGAGCTCATAGGCTCCGCTGGCAATGCCTAATGCTTGAGAGGCAATTCCTATCCTTCCGCCTGTAAGGGTCTTCATGGCAAACTTAAATCCAAAGCCATCCTCCCCAACACGTTGTTCCTTCGGGACTTTCACATCCTGGAACATCAGAGAATGGGTATCAGATCCTCTGATTCCGAGTTTATTCTCCTTCAATCCGATGGTAAAACCGGGCATATCCTTCTCCACGATAAGACAATTGATCCCCTTATGGCCTTTTGAAACATCCGTTTGAGCCATCACAAGGTAAACAGAAGCTGAACCTCCATTGGTAATCCAGTTCTTGGTTCCATTTAAAATATAATGATCTCCGTTATCAACAGCCGTTGTTCTCTGCGAAGTGGCATCTGATCCCGCTTCAGGTTCCGATAAGCAAAAAGCACCGATGATCTCTCCTTTCGCCAATGGAACCAGATACTTTTGCTTTTGTGCTTCTGTGCCGAAGGTTTCAAGTCCCCAGCAAACGAGACTATTATTTACCGACATAATCACGGAGACAGAAGCATCGATTTTTGAAATTTCTTCCATGGCCAGCACGTAAGAAATCGCATCGAGTCCTCCACCGCCGTACTTCGGGTCTACCATCATTCCTAAAAAACCCAATTCACCGAGGCGCTTTACCTGTTCTTTAGGGAATTTCTGGTGTTCATCTCTCTCTATCACTCCGGGGAGTAATTCCTGCTGCGCGAAATCACGGGCAGCTTGTTGTATCATTAATTGTTCTTCAGTGAGTTGAAAAAACATATTTTTCTTTCCGTTTAAGTGTCAAAAATAAACCTTTAAAGGTCTCGATCGCTTATCTGCCTAAAAGTTTTTCCTTTGCGGGTATGTTAATAAACGATGAAAGCAATAAAATAACCGTGATCGGACTCATGTCAGGCACCTCTCTGGACGGTGTAGACCTTGCGGCCTGTTCATTTAAAAACTTAGAAAACCGCTGGGCCTACGCCCTGATTAAAGCAGAAACAATACCCTATTCTTCCGAATGGGAAAATAAACTGCGCCATTTGCATGAGGCCCCTGCACCACTTGTTTTTGAAACCCATGCGGCCCTGGGTAGAATGTACGGAGAGATGATCAACGCCTTTGCCCATCACCTCCCTCAAAAACCAGACTTAATTGCCTCTCATGGACATACCCTTTTTCACCGCCCTGACCTTGATTATACGACACAAATTGGCTGTGGGGCTCACATCGCCGCTGTAACCGGTATTGATACTGTTTGTGATTTCAGATCAAAAGATGTCGCTCTGGGTGGACAAGGTGCGCCCCTGGTTCCGGTAGGTGACCATTATTTATTTTCCGATTACGATGCCTGTATAAATCTTGGTGGGATTGCAAATATTTCCATGCTAGCAGAAAATCGGAGAATCGCCTTCGACATTTCACCGGTGAATATGGCGCTGAATGTATTGGCCAACCGGGAAGGACTTCCCTATGATGACAGAGGGAAATTAGCAGCAATCGGAGAAGTCATTCCGGAAAAACTGAAGGCCATGAATGAATTGGAATTCTATAAAGTAAAAGGAGCGAAATCTATCGGAAGAGAATGGTTTGAAAAGCACTTTTTGCCAATACTTCAAAACGGAAAAACAACTGATCTATGTCGGACAGTTTGCGAGCATATTGCTGACCAACACACTTTAGCTCTTAAATCATTGCCTGAACAAGCTAAAATCCTTGTGACCGGAGGAGGTGCATTCAATACTTATCTATTGAAAAGAATTTCGGAAAAAAGCAAAAAACAACTCCACGTCCCTAAAAAAGAACTCGTTCAATTTAAGGAAGCAATAGTATTTGCCTTCCTGGGTGTATTAAATTATTGGGGGAGAGTAAATGTTTTCGATAGTGCTACCGGTTCAGTGAAACAACATGTGGGTGGAGCTTTTTACAGAGGTGAATAATTAAATATCATCCTCATCATCGTCGTAACTGTCATCAAAGCCTTTGAAATTATCGTCCATCATTTCAGGATCGATTTGTTCATCATCTTCTTCATCGAGTTCGTCAAATTTTTGATTTTTTAACTCCTTTGACTTAAGGGGCTCCATTTTTCGGGTCTTGCCTCCGGGAGCGGCCTTCTTCGCTTTTTCAGCGGTTGGCTTAGCCGTTTTTTTAGGGGTCTTCATTGTTTGCTACGCAAGAGATATGGTCAGGATTTTTTGGGTATTTAAGTGGTTGAATTACAAACTTATTAAGACAGTAAGGCAAATGTAAAAAAGTTTTTTTCGAATATCATATGAGTACAATCTTTGTTTATAATTAAGTTACTAACATACAGTTACTTATCTTTGCAAAAATTATAGTAATTCGTTTAAAATGATCAAAGAATCCACTTTAAAGTTTCTGAGAGACCTTAAAAAAAACAATAACAGAGAATGGTTTGAAGAAAACCGAAGCAAGTATGAGGATGCAAAAAAAGATTTTGAGCAGTTTGTAGATGAACTGATCAAAGCCCTTGCTAAATCCGATCCTCCATTAAAAGACCTTCAGGCGAAGGACTGTGTATTTCGTATATACAGAGATGTTAGGTTCAGTAAAAACAAGGACCCTTATAAAACCAATTTCGGCGCTTCTATCAAGAAGGGTGGCAGAAGGTCTCCGTATTGTGGATTTTATTTTCAGATTGAACCGCAGGGAGAATGGGGTACCTTTCTCGCCGGAGGTTACTGGATGCCGGAGTCAGCATTGCTGAAAAAAATCAGACAGGAAATCGAGTACAACCACGAAGAGTTTATCAGAATCATTGAAAATAAAACTTTCAAAAAACACTTCGCTCTCCTCGAAGATCATAAATTAAAAAAACTCCCGAAAGGCATTCCCGCCGACCATCCTGCCGGTGAATATCTGAAATACACCAGCTTCATTGCTTCCCGTTCTATTAATAGCAAACAGTTGAAAGATCCCAAATTCATCAAGGAATGTGAAGCATCTTATAAAGCCATGTTACCTCTGATTAACTTCCTGAACAGAGTGAATGATGATCAGTAATCCATGCAATTTATCGTACAAGCCATTTAGAGGCGGGAACTAAAACAAAAAGGCTGTCCCTTCATGAGACAGCCTTTCGTTGTATTGATCTATCAGATTAAGCGAGGAGCATCAACTGCTTTCCTTTTTTATCACCGGCTTTTCCGTTTGAATTCGCTTTCACTTGCGCTTTTGCTGAAGATTTCTTCTCAGCTACGGCATTCAAATTAAAAGCCTTTTTCACGCTTTCAATAGCATTTAGTTTTTCCCATGGGAAGAGCACCACTTTCACTTTCTTCTCTGTCTTTCTTCCTTTATTGAACACCTTTACCACCTCTTTACTTTCGCGACCCATATGTCCGTAAGCAGCAGTTTCTCTATAGATAGGAGTACGGAGGGCGAAACGCTTCTCAATGAAGTAAGGACGCATATCAAAATCAGGCATTTTCTCAATGACACGGGCGATCTGACCGTCGGTCATTGGAACTTTAGCAGTGCCATAAGTATTGATGTATAAACCAACCGGCTTCGCCACACCAATCGCATAAGCAACCTGAACGAGCGCTTCATCACAAACTCCTGCAGCCACCAAATGCTTGGCAATATGACGTGCCGCATACGCTGCAGAACGGTCCACTTTGGAAGGATCTTTTCCGGAGAAAGCACCTCCGCCATGAGCACCTTTTCCACCGTAGGTATCAACGATAATCTTACGACCGGTAAGGCCGGTATCTCCGTGTGGTCCGCCGATAACAAACTTACCGGTAGGATTCACGTGATAATTAATTTTATTATTGAATAAAGCCTGCACACGCTTTGGCAGTTTTTTCATGATACGCGGAATGAGAATATTCTTCACATCCTTTGTAATCTGATCCAACATTTTCTTTTCAGCACCGAAATCATCCTGCTTCGTAGAGATTACGAGGGTATCAATACGAATGGGGCGATGATCATCACTGTATTCGATCGTTACCTGACTTTTTGCATCCGGACGCAGGTACTTCATCGCTTTATTCTCACGACGCAATGCAGCCAGTTCACGCAATAAAAGATGCGCCAATTCAAGTGGTAATGGCATATAATTATCTGTCTCACGGCTCGCATAACCGAACATCATCCCCTGGTCGCCTGCACCCTGTTCTTCAGGCTTCCTGCGTTCCACACCCTGATTGATATCCGGTGATTGTTCATGAATAGCTGAAAGAATACCGCATGAATTCGCTTCAAACATATATTCACTCTTGGTATAACCGATATCACGAATGACTTCGCGGGCAATATCCTGAACATCCAGATAGGCATCTGATTTTACTTCGCCGGCAAGCACCACCTGTCCGGTAGTAACCAGTGTTTCACAAGCCACTTTGGATTGAGGATCATAAGCCAGGAAGTAATCAATAAGCGCATCGGAAATCTGGTCAGCCACTTTATCAGGATGGCCTTCAGAAACTGATTCTGAGGTGAAGAGATAAGACATTTTTTTTAAATTTATTTGAGTTTAATTATTTTGATTTTAGCGCACAAATATAGAAATAGAACTTTTGCAATACGCAATTATTTATCAACGGTAAGCTGACGGAAAACGGATTCAAGGTTACTCTCCTCCTTTTGCATCGCCAATATCGATACCTGCTGCTGCACGGCAAATTGAAAGAGCTGCTGTCGGATATCTACCTGTTGATCACTCTCTAATTTCCAGATATTTCCCTTCACGTTACTGACTGTATTCACTCCTTTTACTTTCCCGATTTCGCTTTGGGAGATAGGTTTATCGAACTCCACTATCACCACATTTCGTCCACTTAACTTTTCTTTCAGCACTGCTGTTTTTTCATCCGCCACAATCTTTCCCTTATTTACTATGATCGTCCGGTCACAAATGGCCTCTACTTCCTGCATAATATGGGTAGAGAGTATTACGGTTTTTTCCTTGCCAATGTTTCGTATCAGTTGCCTTATTTCAATCAACTGATTAGGATCCAATCCCGTAGTGGGTTCATCCAGAATGAGTACGGCCGGGTCGTGCAACATGGATTGCGCCAGTCCAACGCGCTGACGATAGCCCTTCGATAAGGCTCCGATTTTCTTTTTCTGCTCCGGACCTAATCCGGTAAGCTCAATCATTCTCGCCGTACGCTTCTCAGCCTCAGCCCTTCCGAGTTGTATTCCTCCGATAAAAACAAGGAATTCCTTTACGTACATATCGAGATAGAGGGGATTATGCTCCGGCAAATAGCCTACTCTTCTCCGCACCTCCACCGGACTTTCCCGAACATCGAAACCATCTACAGTCACCTTTCCTGATGAAGGAGGCAAAAAACAAGTGATAATTTTCATCATCGTTGACTTTCCGGCACCATTGGGACCCAAAAATCCAACCACTTGTCCGGGATCAACCGTAAAGCTCACCTCGTCGAGCGCCTTCTGGCTTCCATAATACTTTGTAATTGCTTCAACGGATACTGACATCGGCGGCAAAGGTAATAGTTCAAAAGAAAGTAAAGCTCCGGTTCACTGTCATATCTTTGCACCGTGAAAGGAAAAGTGCTAAAATCAACCGGTAGCTGGTTCAGGGTAGAAGACGAGGCCGGTAAATTAATTGATTGCCGGGTTAGGGGATCCTTGCGCTTGCAGGACATTGGCAGCACCAATCCCATCGCTGTAGGGGACCATATTACTTTTATGATGCAGGAAGATGGCACAGGTACCATCCTGGAGATTGAAGACCGGAAAAATTACATCATTCGAAAATCTGTAAAACTTTCGAAGCAAACGCAAATCCTCGCTGCCAATATTGACATGGCCTGGCTGGTCGTAACACCGGCTCTGCCAAAACCTCCACCGGATTCATTGACCGGTTTATTGCCGCCGCCGAATCGTTCCGAATTCCAACAGCTTTGATCTTTAATAAATCGGATATTTTCAAAGATGAATTGCAAGAGGTGCAGACGGCTTATTTGGATATCTATGAGCCGCTCGGTTATTCCTGTTACGCGGTTTCTGCCATTACCGGAGATGGAATCGCGGAGTTGAAAAATGCTTTTCATTCAAAAGTAAACTTGCTTGCCGGACATTCAGGAGTTGGAAAATCCAGTTTGATCAATGCCCTTGAACCAGGATTAAAACTAAAAACCGGTGATATCTCCCGACAACATCTCAAAGGAAAACACACCACCACCTTCGCCGAAATGCATCCGCTTTCTACCGGCGGTTATATCATCGACACCCCCGGCATACGTGAATTCGTAAACATCGATTTCAAACCCACCGAAATCGGACATTACTTCATCGAAATCCGAGCACTCATGAATCAATGTCAATATAACAATTGCCTGCACGATAACGAAAAAGATTGCGCCGTAAAAAAAGCCGTTGAAGAAGGGAAAATTCATGCGCAACGGTATTATAATTACATTAGTATTCTTCGGAATGAAGATATTTATCGGTGAGAAAATAAAGTTTAAAGTTCAATGTTCAATGTAAATGTTCAAAGGTTAAAGAAAAGGTTTTTTAGTCCCACTCGCTCCCCCAAAGCGAAGCGTTTCCCCCCAGCGAGCCGAACGAGCGCTCCTCCCAGTCTCGTCAGATTCAGCTCATCGCAGATGAGATGAGTAATGACGAGACGATCCCCCCAGCGAGCAAAGCGAGCGATCCCCCCAGCGAGCGATCCCCGCGGATTAAGAACTAACCATTATTTTCGCACCCATGCGTGTAGTCATTCAACGAACAACTCATTCTTCAGTAGTTATAAATGCTGTTGAAAAAAGAATTTGCGGAGCGGGTATGCTCATCCTGCTTGGAATTGAATTGAATGATAACGAAGAAGACATTGAATGGCTATGTCCTAAGATTGTAAAACTGCGCATCTTCGCCGACGAAAACGGGACCATGAACAAATCCATTCAGGAATGTGATGGTGATATCTTACTGATCAGTCAATTTACCTTACACGCCTCCACAAAAAAAGGAAACCGTCCCTCCTATATTAACGCCGCCCGACCGGAACAAGCGATTCCCCTCTATGAAAAATTCATTGCTTCTCTCGAAAAAGAATTAGGAAAGAAAATCACAACAGGAGAATTTGGCGCAGATATGAAAGTAGAACTTATTAATGATGGACCGGTAACAATACTCATCGATTCAAAAAATCGGGAGTAAAATCTTTCTGTACACTATAAGTTCTGGCTGCTTGCTTCTTGCTTCTGGCCACTTGCTAAAAATTGATTTTCTCTTGTAAAGCTTGATTTGCAGCCTAATACTTGGTGATACAAGCTAAAATTAATAAGAATAACAAAATACCCGAACCCAAGGACAAAAACAACAAACCGAAAACTATAGAGGTAAAAACAATCAGCCAGTAGCCAGCAGCAAGTAGCAAGTAGCAAAGTCTCTAAACCAAAATAAAGCAATACAAAACGTAGTTACTTTAAAATCCGAAATAGTAATATATAATAATCTATGACAATTTCTTCAGCACAAACAACAGTAGATACCTGGATAAAAACACATGGTGTTCGCTATTTTAATGAAATGACAAATATGGTTTTGCTTACGGAGGAAGTCGGCGAACTGGCCCGGATCATTGCGCGCAAGTACGGGGAGCAATCTTTTAAAGAGGGAGAAGAAAATACGGACCCCGGTGATGAAATGGCGGATATTCTTTTTATACTGATTTGTCTCGCGAATCAAACTGGTGTCGACTTAGAATCCGCCTTGGAAAAGAACCTGGAAAAGAAGACCAACCGCGACAAAAACAGGCATAAAAACAACGAAAAATTACGCTAACACCTTGTTTTCTAACTATTTTATAAGTTTTCGAAGGGCATCATGCTACAGAAATGTATCTTTGCACCGGACCCATTATCCATCTGATGATTGCTGATATATTACTCACTGCTTTACTTGTATTTTTAAACGGATTTTTTGTCGCAGCTGAATTTGCCATTGTAAAGGTGCGTCAATCCCAAATTGATCTGAAAGCGAATCAGGGAAATACTGTAGCAAAAACGGCTCAGCATATCCTCGACAATATGGATAAATACCTGAGCGCTTGTCAGCTTGGTATTACTTTGGCGAGTCTGGCTCTGGGGTGGATCGGAGAGCCGGTGGTTGCAAAAATTGTCCGCAGCTTTACCGACTATTTCAGTATGGCGATCACGGAAGAAAGTTTACATCAACTGTCGATTGTTATCGCATTTGGATTAATTACCGTTTTGCATATTGTATTGGGCGAACAGGTTCCAAAAACTGCGGCCATCAGAAATCCTTTGACTTATACGATGTATGTTTCCTTGCCGTTAAGAGGTTTTTATCTTTTATTTTCTCCTTTTATCTGGGTATTAAACGGACTTTCGAAAACTGTTTTACGCATGTTTGGCTTACACGGTAAAGATCATGCGGAAATTCACAGCGAAGAAGAAATCAGGATGTTATTGACCGAATCTGAAGAAGGTGGAGCGATCAAAACCTCTGAACATGACCTGATTCAAAATGTTTTTGAATTTGATGACAGAGTCGTACGTCAGATTTTAATTCCTCGAACAAAAATTTCTGCAATAGATGTCGAATCGACGAAGGAAGAAGTCATTCAAAAAGTAATTGAAGAAGGCTATTCCCGTATGCCGGTTTTTCAGGATTCTCTCGACAATGTGATCGGTGTGATTTATACCAAGGATTTAATAAAAGCTTTACACGAAAAGAATTTCAGAGGTGTGAATGATCTCATACGTCCTGCCTATTTTATTCCCTTGAATAAACGAATCAATGATCTCTTGCGTGAATTCCAGACCCAGCATATTCAAATGGCCATAGTGACCAATGAATTTGGTGGCACGGCAGGCATTGTGACGATGGAAGATATTATTGAGGAACTCGTAGGAGAAATTCAGGATGAATATGATGATGAAAAGCCACCTGTAGAGAAGAAAAGTGAGACCGAGTTCGTGGTTAATGCGATGTCCTCTATCAGTGATGCGAATGATTTATTGCCCATTGCTCTACCAGAAAGTCCCAATTACGATACCGTTTCAGGTTTGTTGAATTATATTTATGGTAGAATTCCCGCAGTGAATGAAAAGCGCTCCTTTGGTGGCTATGAATTTATCATTCTCAAACGCTTCAAACATAGTGTGGATTCCGTGAAGATGACGGTTTTAAATCCGGAACAGGTGACAGAGTAAGATATAATACATTTCCGTTAATAAACGGCTATCCCTTATTTCTATTCAGACTACATTTTTATCGGGTACAGACTCCCGTTGCGCTTTGTCCATCGGTGGTATAGATCAGATTTATTTTCTCATTGCCTCCCTGATAAACGAAAGTCCCGCTGCCCTGAACAGGAATATTGGTGATACTGATCTGCTGATTGGGGATCACTAAGGAACTTCCACTCACCAATCCTAAAGCAACTGCAGTATTGCCATAATTTGAAAAATTGGAGATACGGATACTATCACTTTCCCCATACGATGTGATGTTGATCAGGAAAGTGGTTGAATTGCTGCCGATGGTTTCCTTGCAATACCAGTTGCCGAGAAATTTAGTTCTATCATCTCCGGTAGGGTTCGCTGTATCGTCATCAGAACAGGAGCTAAAAAAAAGGAATGCCGCGAGAACCGGAAGAAGATATCTTTTCATTGAATTTTTTGGTCGAAACTACGCTGCAAGTTAACAAAAAACAAACCAAAGCATTCAAACTGCTTATAAATTCTGAAAAATACACGGCAAATTCATTCGTAATAAAATTCCAGTAATTGTAACTTTGTTCCAGACAATAAAAAGCATGAAGCAATATCACGATCTCTTAAAGCATGTACTGGCAAATGGTGTGAAGAAGGAAGACCGAACCGGTACAGGAACGATCAGTGTTTTCGGGTACCAGTTGCGCTGCAATTTACAAGAGGGTTTTCCATTGCTTACAACGAATAAATTACATACAAAATCAATCATTCATGAATTACTCTGGTTCCTCAAAGGAGAAACCAATATTCGTTATTTGCGCGAAAATGGGGTGAGCATCTGGGATGAATGGGCGGACGAACAGGGCAACCTCGGACCCGTTTATGGAAAACAATGGCGATCATGGCCCACACCTGACGGAAAAAATATCGATCAGATTACGCAGTTAATAGATCAAATTAAAAAAAATCCGGACTCAAGTCGCTTGCTGGTCAGTGCCTGGAACGTGGCAGAAATCCCTAATATGGCCCTCCCACCCTGCCATATTATGTTCCAATTCTATGTGGCCAACAGGAAACTCAGTTGTCAACTCTATCAGCGGAGTGCGGATTTATTCTTAGGTGTCCCTTTCAACATTGCCTCCTATGCTTTATTGACACATATGGTAGCGCAGGTATGCGGATTAGAAGCCGGAGACTTTATCCACACCTTTGGCGATGTACATATTTACAGCAATCATATGGAGCAGGTGGAATTACAACTTAGCAGAACGCCCGTATCGCTCCCCACTTTAAAAATGAATCCGGAAGTAAAAGATATTTTTTCTTTCAAATTCGAAGACTTTGCGATTGAAAATTATCATCCGATGCCGGCTATAAAAGCCCCTGTCGCTATCTGATCTGACCCTTTTTCATCTAACGCCATAACCCGCTCTTCACTCCATAGGAATAGCGGTATTCCTATTTAATTTTAAAAAAATTGATTGGCAATATATTACGCGTCATCACCAACTCTTTTTCCAATGTTTACTTTATTTTAAATTAACGTTAAACTTTCTATCTTAGTAACCATCTATCACACTACCCAAACCTAAAATAAAAACCCTCATGTTCTTAAAATTACAGCACGCTGTCGGTATGATAGCACTCGTTTTTAGTTCACTTTTCTCATTTGGTCAGTCCTTACCTGACGAAATGCACATCACTCCAGACGGTAAAATGCTCATGATCGGCAGTCAGCCCAACACCGGATTCTACGATCAAAATCTGGTGAGAAGAGTGGATCTGACTTTCCCAACCACGAACTTCTGGACCTTGCTATTGAACAACTATGCATCACGGACCTATATTCCGGCAACATTAAACATTGATGGCAATACTTACGATAGTGTGGGTGTTCGCTTCCGCGGACAAACTTCATTTCAGACAGGATCTTCTCAAAAAAAATCATTCAAGGTAGAATTGGATTTCTGGAAGTCAGGGCAGGATTATGATGGTTACAGTACCTTCAAATTTAACAATGCCGCTCAGGACCCTTCCATGATGCGGGAGGTTTTTTATACTTCTTTAATCAAGCGGCATATTCCTACTGCCAAATCCAACTACATTAAACTCTATCTGAATGGTGCCAACTGGGGCCTCTATCCGAATATTCAGCAAATGAATAAGGATTTTCTTGAAGAATGGTATTTGAGTAATGATGGAATCTGGTGGAGAGCAGACAAGCCACCGGGATCATCGGGAGGTATTGGCGGTGGCTGGGGAGATGGGACTGCTGCTTTGAACTATTTGACCAATGACACTTCTGATTATAAAGTACATTATACGTTGAAAGAGTCCACCATTTTAAACCCATGGGACTATCTGGTACGTCTCACAGATAAACTCGAAAACACTTCACTCACAGGGTTGGAAGATACACTCGCCAATTACATGGATCTGGACAGAACGTTATGGTTTCTTGCTACTGAAATTGCGTGGACGGACGATGACAGCTATGTATACAAAGGTAAGATGGATTATTATTTACACTATGAAGCAGAGACCGGCTTGATGGTTCCTCATGAATACGATGGAAATAGTTCGCTGGAGACTGTACCCGCCACCTCGTGGGATGCCTTTTATCATTCTACAAATGCCAACTATCCTCTCTTGAACAGATTGTTAAATGTTCCTACGCTGCGACAGCGATATCTTGCCCATATGCGAACCATTTTAGCAGAGGAGTTTGATACCGCTTTGACCAATTCCACATTTAACTTTTTTAAAGCTCAGGTAGATACTATCGTTCTGAATGATCCGAAGAAATTATATTCTTATGCACAATTTAATAGCGAACTGCAGGTCTTAAGAAATTTTGTCACCAACCGTAAAAACTATTTAAATGCTAATGCTGAAATGCAGCAAATCGCTCCTGTTATAGCTGATGCGCCTTATGCGGTAAACGGAGTTCAGTATCAGCAGCCGGCTGAAAACCAAACTGTAAATGTCAGGTCAACTATCAGTTCGGTGAATGGAATTGATAATGTTCAACTTTACTATTCCAATAATATCGTGGGAAGGTTTTCAAAAACTCAAATGTTTGACGATGGATTACATGACGATAGCTTAGCTGCTGATGGAATTTTCGGAGGAACAATTCCGGGATTTGCAGCCGGTACCTGGGTGCGCTATTATGTGCAGGCGGCTGCAGCGAATACGTCGAAAAGTGTTAGTTATATGCCAGCCGGTGCCGAACACAATGTGTTTATTTATACCATTGCTCCGAATGCGTCCGGTGATACTTCAATCGTCATCAATGAGGTCATGGCTTCTAATGTGACGACTGCAGCGGATAATTTCGGTGAGTATGACGACTGGGTGGAACTCTACAATAAATCTGCTGTAGCAGTAGATATCAGCGGATATACGTTAACGGACAATCCCGTAAATCTCGACAAGTGGACATTCCCTGCAGGAACAATCATTCAGCCCAATGATTATTTAATAGTATGGGCAGATGAAGATAGCAGCCAGGGTCCCTATCATATGAACTTTAAATTATCCGCTGCCGGTGAAATACTGATGCTGCTGGATGTCGCGAATAATGTGGTTGATTCACTGGGTTGGGGATTACAAATCGCCGATCAGGGTTTAGCACGCGTACCCAATGGTACAGGCAACTTTGTGATTCAAGGTCCTACGTTCTCTGCCAATAATAACTCCGTTGGTTTGAACGAGGATATCTCTTTGCCCGTTCAGTTGTCGGTTTATCCCAACCCTGCTGCTGATTTAGTGCAGATACAAATGTTCGATGACCAGCAACGCGATCTTGAAATTTATAATGCGATAGGACAACCGGTAGAAAGAATTGCCTATTCTTCTTTCTATTCCATTGCTACTACGACATGGCCGGTGGGCATCTATTATGTGCGTTGTGGAGAAGCTTCAAAGAAACTGGTGATCAGACATTAATCTTAACAAAGAAAATCCAATACTTAAAAACCGCAAGAGCAATCCTGCGGTTTTTTTATGCACTTAAACATGCTGATCTCGGTTAGAGTACCCTTTAAACAAGACAGGAATTTCATCAATCTTTAAACTCATAAACATATCCAACCCCAAAATTGACACGTCGCACGTCAATCAGATCCTGATACATCACAAAGAAATCCAAAAAATGCTGTTTGCTGATTTTAATTTCAGCTCCGAGTATATACCGGCGTTGATCATACTCAATAGCATTACCGCGAATGGTTTCAAACTGCTCAATGGCGAGCGAAAATTCCTGTTTAAAAAACTTGTGTTTCACACTCAGTTTCTGTCGAAAAACGAATTCTGAAAGGGAGAAAATACCTTCGTTTACACCCGGTTCATCTTCACGTCCGGCGCGCAGACGAAAGGCAATAGCTGTTTTCTTTACTGACCCACCGGTAATAGCATCCAGCATGAGCCGATGAGAGGACTCTCTGACGCCGAGACCTTTATTGCTGGTGATATAACGGTAATGCACTACGGAGGTAAAATGATCTCCCCCACTTCCGCTGTATCGCGAGATTCGGAAAATAACGGACAATCATCAGTGGAGCGGTATTGTACCGCGATTCAAAGGTAAGTTCCGCTTTTGTTTTTGAAAACAATTTCTTCTGCAATTGAACGGATGTCCATACCTGATTTTCCCGGGTCACCTGAGCATTAACGCTGGCAGGACCAAGTAGTAAAAATAAAAGAAGTATTTTCCTTATTGACATCGATCAGTAATAATAAATCTTAAGCTCAGCACTGTCTTTTACGAAGTCAATATAGACTACAGCCACTTTATGAATATTCAATCCGGTCCGGAGCTTTAAATCATCCATCAACACCTGTGCTTTATCATCTCTAACATTCTCAATTTTCTCGTATAAAATGGTTTGCGTTTTTTCATTTTTTACCAAGACACCAATCTAAAATCCAGGCGGCTAGCATGAGAATACCGTTTAATATCACCGATTCAAAGTAGGTTCCCTTCACTGTAGAATTAATCAAACCCATCGCTATAAACAAAAGAAGATAAGTCATGTCCTTCTCTGAAATATTTTCTGTTCTATATCTCAGTAATGAAAAAACGGCAAACAATCCAAAAGCAGCACCAAACGACATCTCCACCTTACTCAATAAATAAGTAATAATATAGATCACCACATTAAACATAAAAAAAGTGAACAAGTGGTCTCTTTTTTTATAATTAGGGAGGTAAATACTGAAAACGATAATACTGACCGCGACCAGATCAATGAGAAATCGCATGAAGAATTTATCTCCCAGTTTGTCAAATAAATCTAATTCCATATTAAGCTCTGTCTTGTAATTGTTGAATGATAAGTTGTTGTTTTTTGAAAAGATTCTGTTTTATTTCCGGCCGCAATAACGAAAGTCCAAGGCAATATTTAGATAAAGAAAAAGGATGAATATGCCGGTTTTTCATTTCTTTAATGAAGGCGGAGGGAGATTTACTTCCTTGCTTCACTTCAGCCACCACCAGGTTGGGAAACTCTTTCGACCTGGTACTATCCCCAAAATGTAATTGAAGATCTAAGGTCATTCTTTCCGGAGGATCCAGGCTCACCAAGGTAATTCGATTAAATTTAATTCGGGTCGTAAAGTCCCATTTCCCGTTAGACAATGCAGTCTGCTCTCTGAAAAAACTTTCCTGCTCAGGGTGCAATGCCGGATCAAAATCAGCAGTTTTCATCCGGGCTTTAATCGTCCGACCGGTATTCGTTTTTCTCTTCATCTCCATATAAGAGACCGAAGAGCTACCATACCTGCGTAGTCTTAATTTATACCTGCTGCCCCGCTGATTGTGATGATTGAGATATAAACTCAACTCCTGATCGTCAAAATAAAGCGTTTCATAGGGATGCACCCGAATCTGATCGATTTCAAGAATCCTATAGAACGGCAAGAGTGAATTCAGGAGATCACTTAATAGTGAAATATGAAAAACATACTTGGTATCAATTCTATTTGTAAGAGAAACTTCATCCATCTCCTTTAGAGTGATAGAAGGGAATCCTGCTAGCAAATTATTTAAATCCATTGTTGCTACAGGTTGATTCTGGTCAGCGTGGGAAGATTCACCTCTGAATTATTTTTGGTGATTTCCGTTTCAAGAATCAGGGCTTTATCATTTCCAAAATTACTTAACGCGGTATCTTCCGTATAGACGAAGATTTTATACTTGCCTTTTTTCAGGAATTCAAATTTATAACTACCGTCAAAACTGGTACGGGTTCTATCATCGATAGCATTTCCATCATCCCCGTAAATGATGTACACATCCAGATCCAATGCAGCCTTATCCGTGTAAATACTCGGAAAAACTGTATATCTTCTTTCCAAAATTGTCCCTTTAATGACAGAATTACCACCTTCTCCGGCCTCCTTTTCGCAGGAAGTCAGGATTGAAAGGATTAGAAATCCAATAATTGTAATTCGCATGGCTGAATAGTTTTGGGATACGATTTTACAAAAAAATAATGTAACCTTAACGCGTAGATCGACTGATTGTATAAAAGTTTAATCAAGTAAGAGGAAAAAGCAGGTTTAGCCCACGATTTATCCCGATGAACGATAAAATCCATATTTTCATACCGAAAACCAATTTACTTCATCTCATAGAAATGATCCTGTCACTCATTGCAGCTCTGGATAAAAAATCCGGTATAGGAAAGGATAACCGTCTACTCTGGCATTTACCTGCGGATCTGAAATTTTTTAAGAAAGTGACCACCGGACATACCGTCATCATGGGAAGAAACACCGTGAATCTATCGGTAAAGCACTTCCGCTTCGTCGGAATATTGTTGTGACGCGGCAAGAAAACTATGAGGCACCGGGCTGTGAAATCAATGAAGACCTTTTTGATGCCATCAAAAGTTGCAGTAAGGAAGACGAGGTATTTGTGATAGGCGGGGCTGACATTTACCGTCAGGCGATTCAGGTAGCTGATAAATTATACCTTACCCGTGTAGATGTGGTTATGGAGGCGGATACGTTCTTCCCTGAATTCAGCATGAGTGCATGGAAACTGATTCATCTCGAAAAACACAAAGCAGATGATAAAAATGCCTAGTGACTATTCCTTCTCTGTCTATCAGCGAGCCGGGGGTAAATAGGAGTTTTGTTTTTATAGGAGATGCGCTGAAACCCGATCAATTTATCGGACTTCTGAAATCAGGCTACTTTCAGCTGCTTAATATTGGATTTATTCAGCTTATCAATGGCGTAATCGAGCGTGATCGTAAACTCCTTTGGTGATTTACCACTCGGAATTTCAAACATCGCATCCAGCATAATCGCTTCACAAATACTGCGTAAACCACGCGCCCCCAACTTAAATTCAATCGCTTTTTCAACAATAAAATCGAACACTTCATCTGAAAAACTAAGTTTGATATTTTCCATATCGAATAACTTCTGATACTGGCGGATCAACGAATTCTTCGGCTCGGAAAGAATTCGGCGCAAAGCTGTTTTATCCAGAGGAGAGAGATGCGTGATGACAGGCAAACGGCCAATCAACTCAGGAATTAATCCAAATGATTTTAAATCTACCGGACTCACATATTGCACCACATTGTCATGATCTACATCCTGCTCTGATTTTGAGCATAGCCGATGGCATTCGTTTGTAATCGACGGGTGATTATTTTGTCGATACCATCAAAGGCACCACCGCATATAAAGAGGATATTTTGAGTATTCAACGGAATCAACTTTTGTTCCGGATGCTTCCTTCCACCCTGGGGCGGCACATTCACCACCGAACTCTCCAGCATCTTCAACAATCCCTGCTGTACACCTTCCCCGGAAACATCTCTTGTAATAGAAGGATTATCCCCTTTTCTGGCAATCTTATCAATTTCATCTATAAAAACAATACCTCGTTCGGCTGCGGCTACATCATAGTCGGCGTTCTGCAGCAGGCGGGCCAGCACATGTTCCACATCTTCCCCTACATACCCGGCCTCGGTGAGAACGGTTGCATCTGCAATACAAAAAGGCACTTTCAGCAATTTGGCAATCGTACGGGCGAGCAATGTTTTTCCGGTACCGGTCTCCCTACCATCACAATATTGGATTTCTCCAATTCAACATCATCTTTCCCGATTTTACTCTTATGTATAAGACGTTTGTAGTGATTATAAACGGCAACAGAAAGTACTTTTTTCGCATGCTCCTGACCGATGATATAATCATCTAAAAACTTTTTAATCTCGGCAGGTTTTGGAAGCGTTAATGGAGTTCCAATCGTCGTCTTCAGCTTCTGATCCTGTTCATCATGAATAATGGTTTGTGCCTGTGCAACGCATTGATCACAAATATGACCATTGATACCTGCAATCAACACATTTGCCTGACTCTTGTCACGACCACAAAAAGAACATACAATATCTTGCTTCTGCTTCACGATGATAAATATAAGTATAAAACCGGCCCGCCGTTGAAGCAGACCGGTTTAGAATTAATATTCAATTAATTATTTTGTACCGCCTTTTACTTTCAACAGGACTTCGTCGATCATACCATAATCTTTGGCTTCCTGAGCTGTCATCCAGTAATCACGGTCTGAATCTTTCCAAACCTGCTCATAATCCTTGCCACTATGTTGGGAGATGATTTCATACAATTCCTTCTTCAGTTTCTGGATTTCGCGGGCGGTGATTTCAATATCCGAGGCCTGACCTTCTGCTCCGCCCATCGGTTGGTGAATCATCACGCGGCTATGCTTCAGTGCACTGCGCTTTCCTTTATTTCCGGCGCATAACAATACTGCAGCCATAGAGGCAGCGATACCGGTACACACCATGGAAACATCAGGTTAATCCATTGCATGGTATCGTAAATACCGAGTCCTGCATAAACAGATCCACCCGGACTATTAATATAAATAGTGATATCACGTTTTGCATCGGAAGATTCAAGGAAGAGCAACTGGGCCTGAATAATATTCGCTACATAATCATTGATCGGAACACCAAGGAAGATGATACGGTCCATCATCAGACGGGAGAATACGTCCATTTGAGCAACATTCAACTGACGCTCCTCAATAATGGTGGGAGAAATATAGTCGGCATGAACCGAGCTGATATAACTATCTACACCCAGACTACTCATACCGCGGTGTTTCACGGCATACTGTGTAAATTCGTTACGGAAGTCCATATTTTTTTGGATTTAATTAATGGTGATGATGATGACGGCTCATGATTTCAACGAATTCATCATGGCTTACATTTTTTACGTCCTTAGATACAATTTGGTTCAGGTACTCGAACACTTTTCTTCCACTCAGACTTTCCACCACTCTTTGCACCGACTCCTGATTTTTTAAATAACGTTCGGTCAATTCTTTAAGCTTCTCTTCATCCAACATATGCGCCTGACCATACCGCAAGTACTGATCAATAATCATATTACGGGCATAGCTTTCTATTTCCTCCTTGGTCAGTTGCATATTCTGATCTCCATAAATTTTATTCTCGATCAGCTTCCACTTCAGGTCACGGGCATACTGGTGATACTCCTTTGCCAATTGCTCATCCGTAATTTTCTCGTTGCTATGTTTGAGCCATCGCTTTAAAAACTCATCCGGTAAATTCAGATTTGATTCCTTCAGCAGCACATCTTCCATTTCGTGACGCAAAGCGTTGTCAGCCTCATACCCATAGCCTTGCGCAATTTCAGAGCGCACTTTTTCGCGGAAACCTGCCAGATCAGACACCACATTCTCCCCATATACCTGATCAAAAAACGCCTGATTGAACTCCGCCTTTTCCACTCTATTGATGCGTTCAATGGTAAAAGAGTAGTCTTTACTATAATCCTGAATATTTCCTTCTTTAATTCCCAGCAGGTACTTCACCTCTTCTTCTACGCGGATGGCAGTAACCGGATTAAAAATAATGGCATCACCGTTCTTCACACCCACGAATTTATTCCGTGTAGCTTCATCGGCCACTTTGGTAATCATCATAAAAGCTTGATTGCTGTGACCATTTTCAACCAACTCGCCATTTGCATCCACCTCACGAAAAGTTCCGTACACTGAGCTGTCAATATCTGTAACTTCAGGACTGGTATAGTTACCATATCTCCTGGCCAGTTTATCAATCTCCTCATCGATGGTTTTTTCATCTACCTGAATATCGTAAGTAAGGAAGGAATGTGCCGGAGGAAGTGTAAGATGCACTTCAGGAGCCAAAGCCATATCAAAACTAAATTCAAAATCCGTGGGCTGATCCCAGTTAATGTCGATGTCGTTCTCTGCCTTTGGAAGAGGATTACCCAGCACCTGCAGGTTATTTTCCACGATAAACTTATCGACTGAATCGGCGACAATTTTATTCAATTCATCTGCCAGCACTGATTTTCCGTACATTTTACGGATAAGATTCTCCGGAACATGCCCCGGTCTAAAACCCGGCATGGAAGCCTTCTTCTTGTACTTTTTGATAGCCTCATCCACCTGTGGTCTGTAATCCTCAGGTTTCAACTGCACTTTTAATACCGCATTCAGGGTATCAATATTCTCTTGAACGATATTCATATGATATAAATGGAATTTACGGTGATAGATAGATAAAAACGGGTAACGATTGAAAACATTTTAAATTTTTATCAGCTATCCATGAGGATAAGTATACTTTATTAAAGGTAATTTCAATAATTCGTAGGATAATGGCGTAATGTTTCAACAACAAATTGGGGAGATGGTTCTTCGGTTGTTACCAAAGAACGATCAGATTGAATACCAAGGTTACTTACTTTGTGGGATTGGAAACACTGGAGCTCAGTTAGCGAGAGTTCCGGTCTGCGTACTTTGCGTGGCTTAGAGGCCACGAAAGTTCCCATAGGGAGCCTTTCCTGGTCTGCATACTTTGTGGGGCCTGGAGGCCCCTAAGGTTGATTAGGGCGAGTTCCGGGCTTGATTCCTATGCTTATTTTGTGCGTTTGAAGGTCACGGAAGAACACCGGTATGCGTTCCGGGTCTGCTTACTTTCCGCTGCATGGAAGCCGCACAAGCTCGCCTATTGCGTCTTCCGGGTTCCCTTAGTTTGTGCACCTGGAGGCCACGGAAGAACGGCCTACGGCGTCTTTCGGGCATCTTTACGTTGTGCGCCTGGAGGCCACAGAAGAACGCCTAAGGCGTCTTTCGGGCATCTTTACGTTGTGCGCCTGGAGGCCACAGAAGAACGCCTAAGGCGTCTTCCGGGCATCTTTACGTTGTGCGTCTGGAGGCCGCAGAAGAACGCCTAAGGCGTCTTCCGGGCATCTTTACGTTGTGCGCCTGGAGGCCGCGGAAGAACGCCTAAGGCGTCTTCCGGGCATCTTTACGTTGTGCGCCTGGAGGCCGCGGAAGAACGCCTAAGGCGTCTTCCGGGCTTGGCTCCATTGCTTACTTTGTGCGCATGGAGGGACTCGAACCCCCACGCCTTTCAGCACCAGATCCTAAGTCTGGCGCGGCTACCAATTACGCCACATGCGCAAAGTAATTCTGTTTTCAAAGAACTTACTCCACTACCGAAGTACTATTTCGGGGAAGAGGTCGGCAAAAATAGCAATCTTTTGGCAATTTGGTAGCTCGGGTACAGGATAGTTTCTGAATTTAGCAGCCTGAAATCAATTAATTAACAAAATATGAACTTCAAAAGCATAAATCCGAAAGAAATAAAGCCACAGGAACTGCATGCGTATATGTTGGGTGCAATTGCGCCGCGGCCTATTGCTTTTGTGAGCAGCATGGACCGAACCGGTGCGATTAACCTCAGCCCCTTTAGTTTTTTCAATTCTTTCGGATCTAACCCGCCGCTGTTAATTTTTAGTCCGGCTTTAAGGGGAAGAGACGGCACTACTAAACATACGCTAGAAAATGTAAGGCAGGTGGATGAAGTCGTGGTCAACATCGTCAGCTATGCCATGGTACAGCAATGTCGCTGGCCAGTACCGAATACGAAAAAATATAAATGAATTTACCAAAGCCGGCTTCACCATGCAGGAATCAATTCTTGTAAAACCTCCAAGAGTGAGAGAATCCCCGGCTCAGCTTGAATGTAAGGTAAAACAAATCATCCAAACCGGAGTGCGCGGTGGTGCGGGCAATCTTGTCATCTGCGAAATTGTCATGATGCATATTAATGAGGAAGTATTGAATGATAAAGGTCAGATCAATCATTTTAAAATGGACCAGGTGGCACGACTTGGCGGTGATTGGTACTCCAGAGCCTCCAAAGGATTATTCGAGGTTCCAAAGCCTTTAACGAGTCTTGGAATAGGAGTTGACAGAATTCCTGAACCTATCCGCTTCAGTAAAATACTCACCGGAAATGATCTTGGCCTACTTGGAAATGTAGAAAACCTCCCGCTAAACGATGAAATAATAGCGTTCGCCAAGCGCGAAGATGTCAAAAAACTCCTCGATACATTGAGTGACGATGCAGAGAATTTAACAATAGCAGTACACCTGGCTGCGCATCACCTGGAAAAAGGCAACGTGAGTGAGGCGTGGTTGCTCTTACTCTCTCATCATAAAAATAATTAGTTTCTCCTCTGAGAATTCTATTTTTTACCTCTGAAAAAAATCAAAAAACAAGTGCTTTTTCTCCCTCTGAGCCCCTCTGTAATTAACAATATCAACCGTCTACCCTGTTAATAAAATTACAGAGGGAGCCCCCTCTGTAAACGATTGCTGAGATAAATTAGCACCACTCAACATCATTAACAATAAAAACAATGGCAACTAAAAAAGCAAAACCTGCTAAGAAGGCCGCCAAAAAGGCCGCACCAAAAAAAGCAACTAAGAAAGCTGCTCCTAAAAAAGCAACTAAGAAAGCTGCTCCTAAAAAAGCTGCTCCTAAGAAAGCTGCGAAAAAAGCTGCTCCTAAGAAAGCCGCTGCTCCTAAAAAAGCTGCTCCTAAGAAAGCTGCTGCTCCTAAAAAAGCTGCGAAAGCGAAAGTTAAACGTACACCAAATGCTGCCTTCATGAAGGCGATGACACCAAGTTCAGCTCTTGCTGCTGTAATTGGTAATGGTGCTGTACCTCGCACAGAAGTAGTTAAAAAAATCTGGGGTTACATTAAAAAGAACAGCCTTCAGGACAAGAAAAACCGTCGTATGATCAACGCTGACGATAAATTGAAAGCGGTATTCGGCGGAAAAAGCCAGGTTTCAATGTTTGAAATGACTAAGCTTGTAAATAAGCACCTGTCTTAATTCTTTAAAATAGTCAGTACAAAAAGCCATTCCGCAAGGAGTGGCTTTTTTATTTTACATCGCCGCTGACGATTTGAATAATGACGAGAACGGGAGAGGGAACAATTCGCTTGGAGGAGGGGAGGAACGTCTCGTCAGATTCAGTTCGTCTACGACGAACTGAGTAATGACGAGACTTGGAGGAGGGGAGGAACGCTTCGCTTGGAGGAGGGGAGGAACGTCTCGTCAGATTCAGTTCGTCTACGACGAACTGAGTAATGACGAGACTTGGAGGAGGGGAGGAACGCTTCGCTTGGAGGATCGTCTCAACTTTGAACCATGAAGCAGAATCGCGAAAAGCGATACGCTTCATGGTAAACCTTGAACCTTAAACCTTGAACCTTAAACATTAACCCCTCCTACCCTGTTCGGGTATCGAATGCGTCGCGTAAACCGTTGCCGAGAAGAGTAAATGATAAAACCATCAAGGCAATTGCAAGTCCCGGAAAAATGGCGAGCCAGGCTGCATCTACTACAATGTATGAATAATTCTCCTTGATCATCATGCCCCAACTGGGCGTAGGAGGTTGTGCTCCCATCCCTAAAAAACTCAGACCGGCTTCTAACAATATTGCAGATGCGAAATTAGAAGCGGCAATCACAATAACAGGTCCTATGATATTGGGGAGTATATGTCGCAATATGATTCTTCCATCCCGGTAGCCCAATGCCTTACCGGCTTCTACATATTGCTGTTCCCTCAATGAAAAAAATTGTCCGCGAACGAGACGGGCCACCTCCACCCACATGGTAAGGCCGACAGCTATAAAGACCTGAATAAATCCTTTCCCAATGCCATGGTAATCGCTACTACCAACAGTAAGGTAGGAATAGACCAAATGACATTAATAAACCATAGTATTAATTTATCGACCCAACCACGGAAATATCCCGCCAAAGCTCCGAGTGTTACGCCAATCAGGAGTGAAATTACAACAGCAATTAATCCGACCGACAATGAAACACGTGTTGCAACAATTAAGCGACTGAATAAATCACGACCAAAACGATCCGTACCTAAAAGATATGTTTTATGAATGATAAACTCTTCACTCACTTTTTTCTCGATGTCAGATTTCACCATTTCTTTAGAATGGACATCCTGAAAAAGCGCTGTAAGTTTCACTTCACTCGTATCTCCGGGTAATGCAGGATCACCGCTGTATTCAACAATGGTCAATTTTTCCTTCTCCACCTTCCAACTGTGCAAAGGGATGTATGTAAAGGCATCGCTTGATCCAAAAAACAAGGAATGAAACAAACTATTTTCTTTTTCACGTTGGTTAGGAATCTTTAAAAAGTGATTCGTGTGACCGGTCGTTGCAGGCTTACCGGAAGACTCATTCTATTACTGTCCGGACTTGCATCCGGCACCAGAAAAAAGCAAAAGAGCGCCAAAAACACAGCAATAAGAATAGTATAAAAACCAAACATAGCACTACGATTCTTTTTCAGTCGTAGCCAGGCTAGCCGACCCGGGGATAAAATTTTTTCTTCTTTCAACTTTTTTCTTCCGGCCAAAGATAGGTCCAAATCTATATCATTTGGTGCGCAGCTTTTTCTTTTCTGAGGATACCGTGCTAAGGTGTATTAGAATAAAATATTCCCCTACGCCGGGTAGGTTTATTTACAATTACAACTCGGCGAAAACAACACGTCGGTATCGGGTAAAAGTTGCCGGATCTGATCCTGTTCCTGTTGGGAAAAAAGAATACCTCGTAACTCAAACACTTTTAAATTATGCAGCATTTTAATTTCCTCCGGTAAATACTGCACTTCATTGTCCCACATCTCTAACACTTCCAAAAGTTCCAGTTGACCAATTTCTTTCGGAAGTGTTTCGATAAGATTTCGGTTCAGACCAAGAAACACCAGTTGTTTGCAGTTACCAATACCGGGAGGAAGGGCTTTGAGTTTGTTATACCCCAAATCGAGCACCTGCAAGTTTTTCAGTTCACCGATCCATTCCGGGATTTCCCTTAGGTTATTTCTGGATAATTTTAGCACTTGCAAATTGCGTAACTTGCGTATTTCTTCCGGCACCACTTTCCGTTTTTGTCGACTGAGGTCCATTTTAAATACCGAGTCGGGTTGTAGTAAAGCATCTCCCAAATTTCGAAACGACCGTTGTAGAGAAAGGGATGCAGAGTCCAGGACTTCCTGTCCGTAACTATCTGCAACAAAATTTGGCGCGATAAAAAATAAAAAGAGCAAGATATATTTGTTCATCTGATGGCGAAGGTAATGAGCACTTGTAAAGCAATAACGCTCCGATTCAATTATTATTTAATACTGCGATGTAAATAACTTTACATTAAAATCCTTTGCTCAATAGCACCTGACATTGTTCTACATCTTTATGCATCTGAGTCACCAAATCTTCCGCTGAATTAAATTTCAATTCCGGTCTCAGATAATGATGAAAATAAATACGAATTTTTTTTCCATAAATATCATCATCAAATCCCAGAATATGTACTTCAATGGTTCGTGCTCCGTTATCAAAAGTTGGACGATTGCCTATGCTTAATGCACCTGTATAAAGCCGCTGCTCCACCTCTACTTTAACAGCATAAATGCCATTTGCGGGGATGAGTTTATCCGGATCATCACATTGAATATTGGCTGTTGGGAAACCCAGCGTTCGACCTATCTGTTTTCCCTCTACCACTCTGCCGGAGATACAATAATGATAGCCCAGCAACTGGGCTGCCCCCCCTACCTCACCATTTTTTAAAGCTTTCCGGATGCGAGTAGAGCTGACTGCAATGGCATCGATATCCTGCTCCGGGATTTCTTCCAATTTAAAACCTAAAGCCGGCGCCATCTTTTCCAATGCTTTCATGCTGCCTTTGCGCTGATGCCCGAATTGATGGTCATAACCAATCACCAAAGTTTTGACACCGAGTTTATCAACAAGAATATTATGCACAAATTCATCGTACTTCATCTTGGAAAAATCAGTAGTAAATGGCTGGATAACAAGATGATCCACGCCATATCGCTCCATCAATATCATCTTTTCTTCTAAAGAATTCAGCATTTCCAGACCATGTGCATCCTGAAAAAGCACCTTTCGGGGATGCGGATGGAAAGTCAACAGGACGACCTCCCCTTTCTTCTCCACTGCCAATGCTGCCAGCCTTTCCAGCAACATTTTATGGCCAATATGCAGTCCGTCAAAGGTGCCTACTGTTACTATAGGATACTGAGGCTTAATGAATTCGTCTATATGTCGGTAAATCTGCATGGAGGTATGAACAGGGATCGGTATCAACAAGTTTTGCCAATATGTTGATAAACTTTCATAGGAGCAAAAATAGAATATACTTCATAGCGATCAGATTTTTTGTCTATTTTTGCACCCTCAAAATCAAATTCCCCACGCATGAATAAAGGTAAAATTGTTCAGGTAATTGGTCCGGTAATCGACGTAAGCTTCGAAGGTGAAGGTACAGAATTACCGAATATCCTGGAAGCGCTTGAGATTAATCGTCCCAACGGTCAGAAAATTATTTTAGAATGTCAACAGCACGTTGGTGAAGATACAGTACGTGCGATCGCGATGGACTCCACCGACGGACTTGTTCGCGGAATGGAGGTTATCGCCTCCGGTGCTCCTATTAAGATGCCTACAGGTGAGGCAATTAAAGGTCGTCTATTCAATGTTGTAGGTGAAGCCATTGACGGTATCGGCATGGTGGATAATTCAAAAGGATTACCCATTCACCGTGATGCGCCTCGTTTCGAAGATCTTTCGACTGAGGCGGAAGTACTTTTTACCGGAATTAAGGTAATCGATTTGCTGGAGCCTTATTCCAAGGGAGGTAAGATCGGTCTGTTTGGTGGTGCCGGTGTAGGTAAGACAGTATTGATCATGGAGTTGATCAACAATATTGCAAAAGGATATGCAGGTCTCTCGGTATTTGCCGGTGTGGGTGAGCGTACTCGTGAGGGAAATGACCTCTTGCGTGAGATGATCGAATCAGGCGTTATCAAATACGGTGAGGAGTTTAAACACAGTATGGAAAATGGTGACTGGGATTTGAGTAAGGTGAACATGAAAGATCTTGCACAGAGTCAGGCCACACTCGTTTTCGGACAAATGAATGAGCCTCCGGGTGCCCGTGCACGGGTAGCACTTTCGGGTCTTACTGTTGCTGAATATTTCCGCGATGGGGATGAGAAATCAGGCGGTCGCGACATCCTATTCTTTATTGACAATATCTTCCGATTTACACAAGCGGGATCGGAAGTATCCGCTCTTTTAGGACGTATGCCTTCTGCGGTGGGTTACCAGCCTACTCTGGCTACTGAGATGGGATTGATGCAAGAGCGTATTACCTCTACAAAACGTGGATCCATCACTTCCGTTCAAGCGGTATATGTACCTGCTGATGACTTGACAGATCCAGCCCCTGCCACCACTTTCAGTCACCTTGATGCTACAACGGTATTGAGTCGTAAAATTGCAGAACTGGGTATTTATCCGGCCGTGGATCCGCTGGATTCTACATCAAGGATTTTATCTCCTGCTGTTGTAGGTGAAGATCATTACAACACTGCGCAGGCTGTGAAAGAAATTCTCCAGCGTTATAAAGAACTTCAGGATATCATTGCCATCCTTGGTATGGACGAGTTGAGTGATGAAGATAAACTGGTCGTTCACCGTGCACGTCGTGTGCAGCGTTTCCTCTCTCAGCCTTTCCACGTAGCAGAGCAATTCACCGGTTTAAAAGGTGTACTTGTTCCGATTGAAGAAACCATCAAAGGATTTAAAATGATCCTCAATGGTGAAGTGGACCAATACCCTGAAGGTGCATTTAACCTGGTAGGAAATATTGAAGATGCTATTGAAAAAGGAAAGAAACTGTTGGCTGAATCAAAATAATTATTCTTTAATACATTTAATATGCATCTAGAAATTATCACTCCGGAAAAGAAAGTATTTGAAGGTGAAGTCAGCTCTATTTTGGTACCGGGGGCGCAAGGTCGCTTTCAGATGCTGGAAAATCACGCCGCCATCATCTCAACATTGATCAATGGTACGGTCAAAATAAAAACTGCCACAGGTGAAGAAAGCTTTGAAGTGAAAGGCGGGGTAGTTGAAATGCTTGATAATAAAGTGGTTATTCTTGTAGAAGCTGCTTAGTTTCATAAACCATAGCTTAAAAGCCGGTACCATAAGTATCGGCTTTTTTTTATTTGAAAATTCCTTTGAACAATGTTGTCCGGAAATTTCTGCAATTTATCCGTCCTGAATTCGATGTACAATATTGATTATCTGCAATTTATTGACGATTTAAAGTGAATTTTCCTTGCTTTAGGTAAACGAGGTTTTGAAGAAATTTTACAACTAAAATTGGGCAATCGTCCTTTTCATTTTTACCCATCATTAGCAACCATTTATCACCGAAAAACGTCTAATGATAAAATAAGGTATCGGTGGTCGTTTTTTTATGTCTGTTTATACTTATATTTGATAATTAATCTCTTAGGAATGAGGCAAAATCTACTATTTCGTACCCTAATCTTCGTCACCATGCTCTTTGCATATTTTCCGGTGAAAGCTCAGTTAACAGTAAATTCTACGCCTACTCCTGTTCAACTGGTGACCAATATACTACTTGGACCAGGTGTCTCTGCATCAAACATTACCTATACGGGTGGTGCAACAGCACGTGGTAGTTTTAATTGCGTTGGCGCTTGCAATGTCGGTATCAGCAATGGTATACTTCTCACTTCCGGTGCTGTTAGTAACGCTATCGGACCCAATAATGCAACAGGATCCGGTTCTGCTACAGGTGCAGGTTCAGATATAGATCTCAACGCACTTAATCCGGGTGGATCCAATCCGCAGGATGCAGCTATACTTCAATTTGATTTTACTGTAGCGACGGACTCTGTTAGATTCCGATATGTGTGGGCATCTGAAGAATATCATGATTACGTTGGAACTACCTGTAATGATGTTTTTGGATTTTTTATTAATGGTCCCGGAATTACAGGTAAAAAAAATATTGCGCTTATTCCTGGTACTAATACTCCGATAACGATTAACAATGTAAATAACGGATGGGCTGCCGGTGGAACATCTCCAAACGGACCTTGCACCAATTGTGGATATTTTACAGACAATACCGGTGGCAATACTGTTCAATATGACGGGATGACTACTGTGTTGACAGCCGCTACTCAAGTATGTCCATGTGAAACGTATCATATCAAATTAGCGATTGAAGATTTTTGCGACGGTTCCTTTGACTCGGGTGTATTTCTGGAGGGGAACTCCTTTCAGTCTGTGGGTGAAATTCCCGTGCTGACTACAGGGGGTCAATATACTCAGATAGCTGACACGCTCTATATTTGCCCGGGCGACTCCATACAACTCGGGGTATATTCCTGCCGTCCACCCTTATGGTCCACGGGCGACACGACCACTTCCATTTGGGTATCACAACCGGGTGTATACTATACTTCCATTGCCAATCCTCCCCTTTGCTTTGCGTTCTCTGCATTGATTTATGTCCAGTTTACAAATCCGGCTGCCATTTTATCCGCCAGCGGACCTACTGATTTTTGTCCCGGCGACAGTGTGGTGCTTACTGCCACCACCGGCTTCAGTTATTTATGGTCCACGGGTGCTACTACGCAAAGCATTACCGTTTACAATCCGGGTACTTTCCATTGTACCGTTTCCTTCGGAGGCAACTGTTCTGATATCACGGATACCATTACCGTAAATCATTTATCCGGTCTTACACTCAGCATTTCCCCTTCCGGACCCACAACGTTCTGTCAGGGTAGTAATGTGACACTCACGGCTTCTTCGGTGGATGTATTATGGTCAACAGGAGCTACTACTCAAAGCATTGTTGTGAGTACCGCGGGCAATTATACTGCGACTCCCACTGCAGCAGGATTTTGCCCTTCAACCAGCTCTGTCACAATTGCTGTCAATGCAAATCCTACCGTTAGCATTACCGGTGTGGCATCGATCTGTCAAAATGCAACTACTACCCTTTCTACTAATAATCCATTCTCTCAATATGCCTGGTCCGGAGGTCAAACTTCGGCTACTATTTCAACCGGAACTGCGGGTGCCTACTCCGTCATTGTAACGGATGCTAACGGCTGCACAGCTACGAACTCCTTTAATTTGGCTGTAACGCCAAATCCAACTCCCACCATTAGTGGTGATTTTGATTTCTGCCAGGGTGCTAATTCAGTCATCTCTACAGGTGCCGCTTACTCTTCCTATCTATGGTCGACGGGCTCCTCTGCAAGTAGTGCCACTGTATCAAATGCCGGCACCTATACAGTAACGGTAACCGATGCAAACGGATGTACCGGGAAACAGCAGTCAACTGATTACCGTATTTAATCTTCCTGTTCCATCCATCGGTGGAATAACAGCGATATGTCAGGGTGCGAATGCTAATCTCACCGCAACTCCGGCCGGCTTAAATTATCTCTGGTCGAATGGGTCTACCTCAAATTCTATTCAGCCTGCAACTGCAGGGATGTTTACAGTAACTGTAACGGACGCGAATGGATGTACCGGAAGTGTTTCACAAAACGTAAGCGTAAATAATAATCCCACTCCGTCCATTACCGGAAACCTGAGTGCCTGCGTGGGAACTTCTTCCACTTTAAACGCAGGGAACGGCTATGCCTCCTATAATTGGTCATCGGGTGGTGCTACTTCAAGCATCACTGTTTCGACCTCCGGTACCTACACCGTTACTGTTACCGACCTCAACGGATGTACCGGGACTACGAATGTTAATTTCACTTCCCTACCGTTCACTGCGGCAACGATTACAGGACCTTCCGGATTTTGTACCGGTAATAATGCTACAATCGATGCGGGTAGTGGCTATAGCAATTATCAATGGTCAACCGGTGGCAATGCACAGCAACTCAATGTGACTGCAGGCGGAAATTATACAGTAACGGTGACCGCTGCCAATGGATGTTCAGGAACCAGCAATTTCACGATTAATCAATGGGTATTACCTGTGCCTCAGATTACCGGAGTAACTGCTATTTGCCAGGGTGCAGCGGCTAATCTTCAGGCCGGACCTGCAGGACTGAATTATTTATGGTCGAACGGTTCAAGTGCGTCCTCTATTCAACCGACAACAAACGGTATTTATACGCTGACAGTCACCGATAATAACGGGTGTGCTGCTTCCATCTCTCAACAAGTAACCGTAAACAATAATCCGGCACCTGTTATTTCAGGAAACTTTACAGTTTGTCAGGGTGTGAGTGGATTGTTGGATGCTACCTTTGCCGGTGCAGTGTCTTACACCTGGTCGAATGGTGCTATATCTGCTCAAATTCAACCCACCCTTTCCGGACTTTATACGGTAACAGTGACCGATGCCAATGGCTGTACCGGAACATCATCACAGAATTTAACTGTAAATCCATTACCGGTTGCAGCGATTACAGGACTAACAGCTTTCTGTACGGGCAATAATGTAACATTAATTGCAAGTGGCAGCTTCAGCAATTATCAATGGTCTAACGGTAGTGCAGGTCCGCAAAACACCATCAGTGCCGGAGGAACATATACTTTAACCGTTACGGACATCAATGGCTGCACAAACACTGCATCACAAATTGTAACTGAAAACCCTCTGCCTTCTCCCCTGCTTGCTGCCAATACTGACATCTGCGATGGAGAGACCGCTACCTTGCAGCCGGGCAATTTTGCTTCTTATTTATGGTCAGATGGAAGTACCGGCACCTCTATTACGCTCTCTGCCACCGGAAACATTACCGTTACAGTGACCGATAACAATGGTTGTATCAATTCAACCAGCGCATCTGTTTCTGTTCATCAACATCCCACACCGGTCATCACCGGACCCACATCTATTTGTGAGGATCAAACAGCGGTGCTGAATGCAGGAGGCGGATATGTTCAATATCAATGGTCAAACGGTGGTACCACTGCTGTTCAAACTGTAAACACATCGGGAAATTACGCTGTAACAGTAACCGATCAATATGGTTGTACCGGATCAACAATTATTGATTTGAGTGTTCATCCTTTGCCGCTGGTAGCACTCAGTGGCGATCTGGACATCTGCTCAGGAGAAAATACACGAATAGAAACCATCGCCGGACAAGGGCAGTATTTATGGTCGAATGGAGGTATTGATCCATTTATCATTGTGTCGGATGGAGGTATTTATACCGTGACGGTGACTACTTCCAATGGTTGTACAAAGAGTTTAGGTGTCACATTAAATGAGCATCCACAACCTCAGGCGGAATATGAACCCTTGCAAAATATAACCTGCGAAGAAATAAGAGTTAAGTTTAACAATACTTCTGTTTGTGAACCCACCTCCCTGTATGCCTGGACATTCGGCGATGGAGGAACATCCACAGAAAGATCGCCATCGCATGTATATGCCACTGTTGGAGAATACAATACTACTTTGAAAGTAACCAGCCCATTCGGTTGTATTGACAATGACTCAAAGCAGGTTGAAGTGACTGTTCCTCCATTTCCTGAAGCTGAATTCAGTCAATCGGCAAGAATTGTAAGTGTGTTTAATTCTGAAGTATCGTTCAGTAATAAATCTGTGAATTCTGTCAGATACAAATGGAGTTTTGGCGACGGACAATCTTCCGAAGAAGAAAATCCAAACCATACTTTTGATCAGGTAGGTACTTTGAAAATAAAACTCATTGCCTTTAACGGTGTCAATTGTCTGGACGAATATGAAACCAATCTGGAAGTAGTTCCTTTCTTCGTTCCGAATGCCTTTACTCCAAACAACGACGGAAAGAATGATGTTTTCTTTGACGGAACACCGGTTATGAATGTAAGTTCATACGACATGCTTGTATTCAATCGCTGGGGACAATTAATTTATTCAACGGATTCATTCTTCCGTCCCTGGGATGGAGAAAATCGTGACGGCAGCTTAGCACCGGAAGGACTATATACCTATCTCATCAAAATCACGAGTATCAAAGGCAAATACTATGAATATGCGGGTACATTTAGTCTGATACGATAATTTAACAAGTGATTTTTCCTTTTTTAAGAGAACAATTCTTCATAATGCGGAACTTCCTCTGAACGGATGAAGTGTTAATATCTATGTATTTTGTAATAAATAGTCAACTACCATTTAATTTATTTTTGTAATAAACTAAGGAGCATCCCAAATCAGAAGAGGACACCCCTAAAGTTCAACAACTAATGCTATATTGCAACAAAACCATGCGATGAATCAATTCCTGACAAGGTTTATTACTCAGCATATAAAAAAGAGCAGCGGCTCACCGGATAATGGCGAAATCAGCTCTTATCAGGTTGCCAAAAAAATCCGTGTTTTAAAAGTTCTCTCGACCACATGGATCAAGGATATACTTTTAATTCTTGCGGGCATTTTTTCTGCAGCATTTGCGCTAAAGAGTTTTCTGTTGCCTAATCATTTCATTGATGGAGGTGCTACCGGAATCGCGCTGTTGATCACCGGGATCAGCAAATGGAATCTGGCCATAACCATCGTTGTCATCAATCTGCCCTTTATCGTTTTAGGTTATAAAGTAATCGGAACCCAGTTTGCATTTAAAACAGCAGGTGCAATTGCATGTCTTTCGCTAGTCATGGCAACAGTGAGTTTTCCCGACATTACTAATGAGAAAATTCTGGTCGCTGTGTTCGGCGGCTTTTTTTCTTGGTGCGGGGATAGGCCTCTCCGTTAGAGGAGGTGCTGTTATCGATGGTACAGAAGTCCTAGCTTTATATCTCAGTAAAAAATTAGGCACTACAGTCGGTGATATCATCACGCTATTGAACATTGTCATCTTCTCTGTTGCTGCATATCTCCTATCTATAGAGACCGCGATGTATTCCATGATCACTTATTTATCGGCTTCCAAGAGCGTGGATTTTATTATTGAAGGAATTGAAGAATATACCGGATTGACCATAATAAGTCCCCATAGTGAGGAAATCCGCAAAATGATTATAGAAAAGATGGGAAGGGGGTCACGATCTACAAAGGGAAACGTGGTTTTGGAAGTCATGGGCACCGGGAAGACATGGATATCATTTATACAGTCATCACTCGTCTTGAAATCAGTAAACTGAATGCAGAAATCACCATCATTGATCCCAATGCTTTTGTGATCATGAACAGCATTAAGGATACGAAGGGCGGCATGGTTAAAAAGAGACCGTTAGCCCATTAAAGGAGTGAATTGTTCGATGTAAATTGAATGCTGGAGTTATCTCGCTTTTACAAAGCGCAGAGATTGTTGCTTATTCTGATGATCTGTCAACACGAGGGTATAAATTCCAAGAGATAAATTTTCCATAGACAGTGATGGTCCATCAACGGAAAGTATACCCTGCCATATCTGCTTACCTGTAAAGTCATAAATCACCCACTGCATATCCTCTTCTAATCCGGTGAAATAGACCTGATCTTCCACCGGATTTGGCCATAGACTTACCACATTCTTCAGCTTATTATTAAAATTAACGGCTATCCAACCTGTTAGTTCTTCCACCCCATTTATATCTACCTGCCTGAGCCGGTAATAATTTTCACCGGCAAATGGATTTTCATCAATATAATCATAGGAAGAAGTAGCGGAGGAGGTGCCTATACCGGTTACAATTCCCAATTGTTGCACCTCGATAAAATCACGTGTACGCTCCACTATAAAATGGCTGTTATCCTTTTCTTCGGCTGTTGCCCAGTCGAGTTGGACAACACCCCCTAATTTCTTACCGTCAAAGAATAACCAATCTACAGGGAGCGCTGCATTCAAACTGGCGAGCGCCCAATGGGGTTGACCACCTGCAGCGGGAACAGAAACCTGATAAGCAACAGCAGTTTGTCCCGGTAAGGCGGCCATCCAGGTATTGGTAGGTGTATTGTAGGCATGCGCTCTAATCAATCCTGCAGAATTGTAGGGAATCCCGGGCAACTCTGTGGAAATATAATTAAACGTCAGGTTCACCACCGGATTGGAGCCGGTATTTGCCATGCGCCAGAAACGATCTACGGTAGCCGTCCGATTATCCGGAGTCAGACCAATATGACTGGTAAGGTTAGTAACGCCCGGGGGCCATGGTAGATTATTTGCAGGTGTACGATAGGTAGAGAAAGAAACTATTCCGGCCGTTCCTCCGGTCATTTGATAAGTCAGGGGAATGTACTGCGTGGAGGAATAGCCCCAGGGCAGTAAGTAGGTTCCGGTAGTTGCATTGATAGTCCAAACAATTCGGGCGGAATGATCTAATGCTTCACTGCGAATGAAACCTCCGGTACGCTGCATAGCCGTAGGTGAAGGGTTTTCAATATGCACATAGCGACCACCGTTAACCGGGTTCCCTGATGCATCGGAAAGATTACATTCACCGGCAGTCATAATCAGGCGGGTGCGTATATACACCGCCGTTGTAAATGTAGGTAGATAGGTGGGTGCTACCCAGGTTCCTGCGGGTCCTACATGATTGATTTCAAGAATCCCGTATTTATGCTGCGGCAAGGTAGCTATGCCCACATTGATACCCGTTACTCTCGCGTAGGTAGCTGTATTGTACTCAACGATACTATTTGCTCCGAGAAAAAAATTCATGTTTCCTGCATTGCTGATAGCCGCATTGGACGTTCCATCATAGAAACCTGTTGTTCGTGCCAGCCTGAACCTTGCATTATCTGCAACTGTTAAACCGGAATAGGTAAATAAAGTATCTGATGTCAGTTGATGTGTACCGATGGATAAAATACCCCCGGCCTCAATCTTCAACATATCCTGTATGGCGGTATTATGCGAACTCATCTGGAAAGGACCGGAAGTCACATTCACTGTACATCCGGTTTTAATCGTTTGTTTGCACTGTTGAATATTGTGTGCGAGATTTCTGAAATAAGTTATTGTGCCCGGATACTCAAAGATTATTTTTGCAAAAGAAGTACTTGTACCACTTCCGGCACGATACATAGCTGCAGAATTTGAAATGGTATAAGCAGGACCATTTACAAAAATTCGTTGTTCAGCAGGAGAGTCCGCTATATCAAAATGCAAAACCCCACCGGTTTGCGTGAAGCTTCCATTTACATGCATATCTACAAAACTATTTGAGAGTGTTGCTGCACCCAGTTGATCGGGACCATGCATATAGTACAAACTACCAACAAAATTTTGGGTGAAGCTTCCGTTAATGATTAAGTTGGCATAACCTCCTGCTGATTTCAGAATGAAAGTTCCCCCGGACAATAATAGGTTCCCGTTTACAGTAATATTCGTGGAATCTGAAGAGTTTTCACTAAACCAAACCGTACCACCGCTGATCGTAAATCCACCCATCGTTGCAGTGACTTTATGACCACTGCTTTCATTTAAACCACCGTTAAACATTGCTTTTGCATCTGTCACAGTAAAAGTACCACCAACAGAGATGGTCTCTGCACCGAAAGCTTCTGAAGTATTGAAAACACAAGTAGATAAACCGGAAATACTCAGGTTCCCGCCCACGGTAAAATTCAATTTTGTGGTCACGTTATTCCCGTTGATGTTTGAGAGTCCGAGCAATTTAATATTATCTGTAGCAACTGTAAAAGCCACAGTCGCATTACCAAGGATATTGACCACAGCGGTTCCATTTACGTTATGCGCATAACTGGCCATAAAAGTTCCGCGCGTGTAGGAAAGAGAATTCATGGTAATTGCAGGCACACCGTTATTCAACAATAGCGGAGCATTGATCCCATAAAAATCTCCTGCTGAAATAAAAACACCGTTGATCGTAATAGTCGCATTCCCTATTCCATCCAGAATTCCGTTAAAGGTACCACCGGCGTTGGTTGTCAGATTAGTAATTGAAAAAGTAAAATGACCGGTACCGTTAAAAACACCTGTGAAAATTCCTGCTGCACCGATACTTCCATTTCCATTCACTAAGAGTGTTGCAGTACCGGGCATAGATTTTTTCACCTGCAATTTTCCATTAACCGTTAAATTGCTTCCAATGGTGATACTGATGTTTGACGAAGAGCTATCGAGAAAGGTCTGGCAATTCGTTCCCACTGTCAGGTAGCCATTAATGGTTCTGGTGGTACCCAGTCCCTGATTATTCCACCAGTTTACTCCGGGATTCCAGTTCAGATTCAGGTGACCAAAATTTGTACCGACACCATTGATCAGCGGAACTGCAATAGATGACCAGTTACTGATGGTAACGGTACTGCTTATACCAAAAATCTCCGTACCGGCAAACAATGAGCTTGAAGCAACGACAGTACTGTTCTGAATTAAAGTACCTCCATTGGCCACATTCAATGTTCCTGTCACCGTTAATGATCTGTTTGTTGTTGATCCGCCACCGTTCTGCAATGTGCCGCCACTGTTGATGGTCACATTCGCGATCGTTGTATTAATATTCACAGTGACCGTAGTTCCGACACAAACGATGATATTATCTCCTGCTGCCGGAAAAGTTGCAGCCATAGCACCGCCACATCCTACCGTTGACCAGGTGGTGAGCGCGTTCCAGTTACCGGTGACACGTGTATAGTAGGTAGCCGCTGAAGAAAAATTCAGGTTCAGCAACAACAATACCATCAGGCTAAAGAATATATTCTTCTTCAATGGGAGTTACTCTCAATAAGTTATAGGCTAAAATATACTTACCGGGATCAGTTTGTTTCGATACTTGGTAAGAGGCTGCTTCCACAGGGTTAATCCCTGTTTGACAAGGATCGTTTCAATATTAAAAAGAATAGTGATGCAAAGCAAGAGAAATAATTTGATGTGGATAAATAATTTATATAATTCTGTATATCAGTATTTTATAAAAACACTAACTAACGTTATAGGATTACCCAAATTAAAGGAAGGACTATAAAGATTTCTTATAAAATATATTGGTGTTGTAGTTGAAATTGCTGGGAAAGCAATGCGAAGAACATAGTCTACAGCACCACTCCAAAAAGCATCGCTCTCTTAAGATACACTTTTGTTCCGGGCTCCGGTTGGTCACCAAAGTTCATCTCATTCATCCGGTACAGCTTTGAAAGTTTAACTCCATATTGCTGTGCAATGCCTCTCATGGTATCGCCTTCTACACAAATATGAGTAAGCTGTTCGGCTTTATTTTTCTTCGCTTTTATAAAAACCATTTCATTTTCTCTGAGGATGTCATTCTTTGCTGCATCGTTGAACTCCAGCACCTGCCAAAGCTCAATATTGTTTTCACGGGCGAGCTTCGTCCAGGTATCGCCTTTGCGGGCATATACAACGGGAATGCCATTCACTGTATTTTCTGCTGAAGCAGTTTCGGTCTTATTTTCGTCGGCTGCTTTGGTTTCAGATGATGAAGATTTAACCTCCACCGATTTTACCGGATGATTGACGCCCGCATCAGCAACCGGAATTGAAGATCCCTGAACATCGTACTCGTGCAACCGATATTTCTCGATTAACCCGATCAGCTTTGAAGCATAGCCGGGATTGGTAGCATAACCCGCTTTCTTCAATCCATGGGACCAACCTTTATAATCGGTAATCTCCAGCGTGAACAAAGCGCTATAACGGTCGCGGCTACGTAAAAAGTCAGAATGGTCATCGTAGGAATGTAAAACAGATTCATATTTCCGGAAACACTCGTTGGGCGCATCATCGTCTTTATGATAGGTTGGTCCCTCCCACTCTTTATGGCATTTTATTCCGAAATGATTGTTGGCATTGGTCGCCAGCGGACTATTTCCATAATCGGATTCATACATTCCCTGCGCCAGCGTAATGCTTGCCGGAACGCCCGTCTTCTTCATATCCGTGATGGCCGCCTCCTTAAACATATCAATATACATCTCCGGTGTTATTCTTCCGGAATCACGACGCACATTGGGTTGCGCATTCAGGGACATGGTCCCGATCAGACATAAAATCAGAATTCTGGTCAGCATAGGTTTTCTCACTCTGCAAAAGTAAGGACACTTCTACCCGATTATCTACATCCCCACTTCCACTATTAACAAAGCGCTGTTAATGATCTAAATATTGTCTGCCGCCGGTATGAATCACGAGCACTTCACTCTTCTCTGAAAAAAAACTCTCCTCAAACAGGGCTTTAATTCCATAAAATAATCTTCCGGTATAGATCGGCTCTATGGGTATCGCATGACTACTATTCCACTGATTTACAAATTGTTCTATATCAGGATGGACGACCGCATATCCCCCCATCGTAAAGCGGTTTTCCAGATAAAGGGAGCCGTCAGGCAGTTCTGAGATTCCGGGATAACTAAAAATAAAATGCTCCTGTTTAGCCTCCAGCACCTTTAACCCTATCACTTTGCTTCTCCCCTTCAAGCCCAGCGCGAGTCCGGTAAGTGTAGCACCGGTACCCACAGCGAGGGCGATATCGGTAAAATGTTCCGGAATACATCCGGCGATGGATTTACAGCCTTCCACACCGGCTGCATTGGAACCTCCTTCCGGAACGATGAGCACATCTCCGAATTCTTCGTACAAGGCACTCCATTCAGCCGGATAACGGTAACGCCTATACGACTCTCTCGATACGAAGACCAATTGCATCCCGGCGGCACGTGCCCTGCTCAGCGTAGGATTCTGAGCAGCGCTTTCTTCCCCTCGAATAATGCCAATGACCGGAATGCCCAACTGATGACCTGCATCGGCTAATGCGGCAATATGATTGGAGAAAGCGCCGCCAAAACTTAGGATTGCGCTATACTTCCCGGAGTAAAAATGCTCCAGGTTCTCTTTCAATTTAAACCATTTATTACCTCCCGTCAGCGGATGAATTGTATCCAACCGCAAGACGGATATTCTTCTGATCCCCCTCCTTGTTTCGAGATGCACTTCGTCAATGGGAATGACGGAAGGCCATACAGAAAGGGAATGCATCAGAAGAAGGATCTACCTAAGCTGAGCGATGCGGGCTGATTCGCCATTGAAATGACCGGTAAACGCGACCCATTCGGTTTGCTCTGTATAAGGCAAGAGGGTAGATTTTCCGGTTGGAGAAAAGACACGCAATCCTACTTTCCCCTCAGAGGTACATTCGAGGCGGGAGATGGCCACCAGCTGCTGATCCTGCACCAGGTTCCAGGATAAATCAGAAGGTTTAAAAACAAGTTCCACCGGCTTCTTCGCTTTCCTGCCACTCACTTCTGTCACGGTAAAATTATTCATGGTAGCTTCCATCCGATAGGTCTTGCCCCGATACTGCACCACTTGCTGCTCGTATTCCCCCTCCTTCATAGAAACCGGATTGGAGCCCGACCAAAATTCAATGACATTCAAAATCACGGCATCCACGAAACCTGCTATCGCATACACGGGAATGATACAAAGTGCCCAAAACACAATAGAGCGCACGAACTTATCCTCTATGGAACCGTTCCACTCGTACACTTTTCCTATCAGCTTGAAGGATCCATAGCAACCGGATTGCAACAACATTCCCACCAAAGAGATGCTTAATATTAATAAACGGCTAAACTTTTTCATAAGACATAATGTTATGCCTACAAAACTAATAGAATCCGGTTACAGGATTTCAACTCATCGTTGTTAATCATCCACAAGATTTCAACAGTTTCCTGCAATAATTATCAATAGGTTTGATTCAGCAAAATGGCATTCACCGATAAATTCGACAAAGAAGATTATTACCTGACACCGGAAGGGTATATTGTTTTACAGAAAAATATCATTTTAAAACGCGGCTATTGCTGCCAAAGCGGATGCCGCCATTGTCCGTATAAAGTAAAACCTGATCGTAAAAAAAGTAAAATAATTGTTCTAATTTTAAAACTTTGTATTACATCAAATTTTGAGTTCCTTCATTTTTGGCTGCTTGCTGCTGGCTACTGGCTGCTAGCTCATTTTTTCGTTTAAAACTTTTAGTTCAGGACGATTATATATACTACAGTCTACATCATTGCGTTAACAATACGAATAACAAATCGGCTTCCTATGGAGTCTTAAAAATTATACGAATTAACTCAATACATCAACGGTAAAGCAGCAAGCAGCCAGCAGCAAGCAGCCAGAAGCAAAGGTGAAAAGGTAGCAAAATCACTTTCTTTCCATTAAATTTGCAGGATAACTCACAAACGGAAATGCAAGATACAGCACAGAAACTTGATCTTTCGAAAACGAAAACCCCTACAGGTACTACACTCTCATGCAAAGGATGGGTGCAGGAGGCCGCTTTACGTATGTTGCACAACAATCTGGATCCCGATGTGGCAGAGCGTCCCGAAGACCTGATCGTTTATGGTGGTCGGGGAAAAGCAGCAAGAAATGTAGAAGCCTTTCACCTGATTGTAAAAGCACTGAAGGACCTGAACGATGACGAAACCCTGCTCGTTCAAAGCGGGAAACCCGTCGCCATCCTTCCCACCCATAAAGATGCGCCGAGAGTGATCATCAGCAACTCACAGCTGGTACCGAAATGGGCAACCTGGGAAGTGTTTGATGAACTCGAGAAAAAGGGATTGATGATGTACGGTCAGATGACTGCAGGATCATGGATTTATATCGGCTCACAGGGTATTGTTCAAGGCACCTACGAAACGTTCAATGCGGTTGCGGATAAACATTTTGGCGGGTCATTGAAGGGACGACTTTGTGTGACGGCTGGCTTAGGCGGAATGGGTGGAGCACAACCACTCGCGATTACCATGGCAGATGGCGTTTGTCTGGCTGCAGAGGTGGAAGAATGGCGGGCGCAGAAACGGGTAGAGACGCGCTACCTCGACTTCATTGAAAAAGACATTGATAAAGCCATTGACCTTGCGCTGGAGTTTAAAGCTAAGGGCGAGAATAAATCTATTGGCGTGATTTGTACGGCGATAAAACTTTTGCAACGGTTGATCGAGCGGAATATTATTCCCGATGTGCTCACCGACCAAACATCCGCACACGACCCGCTCGTTGGCTATTTGCCCGAAGGTCTTTCCGTTGAAGAAGGCAATGTGCTGCGGGAGAAAAACCCCGATCGCTATATTGAAATGGCCTATGATTCGATGGCCGAGCATGTGTTGCTGATGCTGGAACTGCAAAAGAAAGGCGCCATCACCTTCGACTATGGCAACAACCTGCGCGGACGTGCCCTGGAGCGAGGAGTAAAAAACGCTTTCGATTTTCCGGGATTTGTTCCGGCGTATATTCGTCCGCTGTTTTGTGAGGGAAAAGGACCTTTCCGCTGGGCGGCATTGAGCGGCGATCCGGAAGATATCAGGGTAACGGATGAGGCTATCCTAAAACTATTTCCGGAGGATACCGGATTGCATCGCTGGATAAAAATGGCACAGGAGCGCATCGCCTTCCAGGGATTACCTGCCCGCATCTGCTGGATCGGACAAGGTGATCGTGAGAAGGCCGGACAACTCTTCAATGAACTGGTACGCACCGGAAAAGTGAAAGCGCCGATTGTTATCGGCAGGGATCATCTGGATACCGGATCGGTGGCTAGCCCTAACCGTGAGACAGAAGCGATGCTGGACGGATCGGATGCAGTTGCGGATTGGCCAATTCTGAACGCCTTGATCAATACTGCCGGCGGAGCTTCCTGGGTGAGTCTGCATCACGGCGGAGGTGTAGGCATGGGCTATTCCATTCATTCGGGAATGGTCATCGTTGCTGATGGAACGGAAGATGCAGCACGACGCCTGAAAAGAGTCTTACACAATGATCCCGCGATGGGTGTTATCCGACATATGGATGCCGGCTATGATATCGCCACGGATACTGCCCGTAAACACCGTCTCGATATTCGTGAACGATTGAAGTAGTGGATCGCTCTCTACGTTCGCTGGGGATCGTCTCGTCATTACTCAACTCGTCTTCGACGATTTGAATCTGACGAGACTGGGAGGAGGAAGCGATGTGAAGAGAGGAGACTAAATAGTCTTAAAATTTCCCATTCATCCATTGCGCCCGTTGCGATCGCGAGAATTCGCGACGTTGCGTCCGCTGCGTTTAAGTAGGAATTCTAGCCGAAAATAAATCTTTATAACTATCAAATTTCAAGATATTTAAAAGTGTAGTTTCATTAAGAATACCAACTATAACAACTCGATGAGAAACATAAGATATATCTTTTATTATTTATTACTACTACTAGCAAACACAACATTAGTTAGCGCACAACAAGATAGTATTCCGAAACTTATCATTTTTACCGGCTCGGATTGGTGTGTCAACTGCATGTATCTTGAAAAAAACGTCTTACAGGACTCTGCATTTCTCGCATTCACCTCCCAAAACACCCCACTCCTCATCGCCGACTTCCCTCAGCACCGTTCGCTCGCTGCAGAAGAGGAATCGCGAAACACCACATTAGCAGAACGCTATAATCGGGAAGGGGTTTTCCCGAAAATTGTTTTACTTCAGGGAGATGATTTCAGGGTCATTGAATATCATCGTCAGGGGACTATAGAATTACTTTCGGAAATTAAATCAGCGCTTCACCAACCATGAAAGAATTCCGGCATCATTGCAAATTAATGGGCAGTGCCTTTGAGTTTATTGTCATCGCTGCTGATGAACGGGAGGCGGATATTTTTTTTAACGCAGGTAAAGAAGAAGTCTTGCGAATAGAAAAGCTATTGACCGAATTCAGTTCCGATTCCGAAACATCGCGCATCAACGCCATGGAAGCCCATAAAATTTACACCATCAACGCGGAAGTCTATAGTCTTCTGGAACGTTGCAAAAAACTCTCGGAAATCTCACAGGGCGCTTTCGATATCACTATCGGTCCATTGAAAAAGTTGTATCGCTTTCAGGGAGGTGAAGGGATTTTCCCAAAGGAAGAAGAATTAAAAGCGACGCTATCCAGAACAGGTTTCCAACATATTCTGCTACTTGGCAACAACCGCATTTGTCTGGAGAAAAGAAATATGAAAATCAGCTTTGCAGCCATTGGAAAAGGTTATGCTGCTGATCGAGTACGGGAAAAATGGAAGGCGATGCAACTCACGGGAGGTGTTGTCAACGCCAGCGGAGACCTCTCGGTGATGGGCACGCGTGCAGATGGAAGTAACTGGCAAACCGGAATTGCTGATCCCGGGAAAGAATCCTTATTGATGAAAGTCAATATGCCCACGTTCTCGGTTGCGACCTCCGGCGACTATGAACAATTCTTTATGCACAAGGGAGAGAAGTACAGTCATACCCTGCATCCTAAAACCGGGCTACCGCTTAAGGGTATACGAAGTGTGAGTGTATTCAGTCCATCGGCAGAACTCAGCGACGCATTGGCCACTGCGGTTTACGTGATGGGTCTTGAAGCAGGAAAACATTTTATACAGCAATTACCCGGAACTTATTGTGTCATCGCCCATGAAAACAAAGAGGTTTACTCCAATCTTCCCTCGTAAATTTCACCTGTTCCTCCTTGGGCTAGGGGTATTACTACTCGCGCAAGGATGTCAGGCGGTGAAGCCCTATCAGCGTGCTTACCTGAACGATCGGGCCATGGAGATCAACGGAAAACCCATCAGGGCCTTTGAAGATTATTTCGAAAGCATCCGCGAAGGCGCCACCTTCCCGGGTGGAGAAAAAACAAGCGGCGGCTGTGGTTGCAACTGAGCATGAAGAAAAAAATCATCATCGCCGGATTCATTACGCTTTCCTTCGCAGGTAATGCGCAACAGCGTGATTCGATCTTTCGCTCCAAACCTATCGACCCCACCGAAATCAAAGCGCTCTTCTCCTCCTACTTCCAGGATGGAACGCATAGCGCAGTTACGGGTGGTTCAGGCACCGAGAAACTTAATGTGCAGGCGACTACTTTTCAACTGACACATGCGATCGGCGAAAAGCTTTCACTAAACTGGAAGGCCGGTATCGACGTCATTACTTCTGCCTCCACTGATAATATTGACTATGTGCTTTCGTCTGCATCCAGAATTGACAGAAGAGGACATGCTAACGGGACCCTTATACGAAAAGGGGAGAATGAGCAGATGATGTCAATAGGTTCCGGCATTTCCGTTGAATCGGATTATCTGGCTGTCCCCATTCAGTTCAGCTATGCGACGAAGCAAGACAGCAGCGGCAGGCAATTACGAATAAATGTCGACGCTTCCTTTGATGATCTTCGCTGGGGACGATTGAATCCGGATTATTACAGAGCGGTACGATTAGTTTATCCTGCCGGGTTGCGCTACAAAGAATGGTCCACCGAAAACAAGCGACAATCTTACAATTTTCAGGCGGCCTATTCCTTCATCATCAACAGAAAGATGCAGATGCGTGTTCTTCCCATGGTCAGTTATCAGCGGGGATTACTCAGCACGCCCTTTCATCGGGTGTACTTCAACGACGGCGACCTTCGGGTAGAAAAACTACCGAAGGAACGGTGGAAATACGGCACAAGCATTCACAACACCTGGTTTGCAGGCAAGAAAAGTATTCTGCGCAGTGAGTTCGGATTTTATTCCGATAATTTTGGCATCCAGGCCCTCTCTTTTGAAGAAGAACTCAGCTATAAGTTCACCAACCGTTTCTACGCCGGACCTTTTCTCCGTCTCTACACACAAAGTGCATCGCATTATTTCAACACCAAATCAGCACATCTTCCCAACGCTGAATTCTACACTTCCGACTATGATCTTTCCGCATTCAATGCCATCAAAGCAGGACTGGAATTTTACTTCCTGCCCCTGCAAAAAAAACCACGCAACTACTTCACAAAAGGCATCGGTCTGCGTCTGGCATGGTATCAACGTTCCGATGGTCTAACAGCAATGATGGGAACTCTGCTCTTTGACATCAACCAGCGTGGGAGGCAAAAAAATTATCTCGCACCAAAATAGAATTGATGAGTTGTTGAATTGATGAGTTGATGAATGTTTTGAAAGAATATAGGAATTAATTTTTAATAAAAAATCCTCCGTGCCCCTTCGTGTCCTTAGTGCCTTAGTGGTTAAAAAGGAAAATTCCTTGGAAGACGTCAATCTCCATGCACTTACAATTTGATAGTATTTGACGAAACACTTTCCGAATCAGTAATAAGATTGACCAGATAAACCCCATTCGCCACATCATTCATCGGTATCTCTCCCGTCACATACCCTCCAGCAATCACCTCAATTTTTTTCTCATACACCAACCTCCCTTCCATATCAAACAACCGCAAACTCCCTGCTCTTCCTTTGAGTTTAGAGGCATTGACATGAATCATATTCCACTCACTATCATACCACGCCTGAAAGAACGGCGTAGCGGTTGCAGCCGGCTGCGGTAACCCCACACTCAGTGTATCACACGGCGAGCCTACCCATGCCCCGAGTTCGTAATCGGGGTTGTTGGGGAGACCAAAGTAGGATCGCCCTGTACCTAAATTAAAACTGAAGGGTTGGAAGTCACAGGCTGCGCCTAAGGAATCCGGATAATTGATTACACTTAAGTTATTGTTTATGGTGGTATAAGCTATACTTGTATCAGGATATGGCCACCCAAAATTGCGATCAAAAGCTGCAAGATATATTTTATTATCCGGAGCCAATTTCAATTGAAATACACCTTCTAAAGGATCTGGAAAAGAATCAATAGCCAGTTTACTGGCGGCAATATTACTTGCATTTAAGTCAAATTGCCAGAGGTAAGCTGTATTATTATTTTGCATACCCTCCAAGACATACAACTTTGAATTATCAGGTGAATAAGCACAACTACCATAATAATGTGGATAGGGGGCAGCAACCGGTTCCTGCTCAATCGGAATTGTCGATGTTATTGTTCCTGTACAACGATCGAAATTATAAAGTTCGATCATCCCCTTCCAGGACACTTGGACAAATTGTGTTCCTAAACTATTGAAAATTAAATGTCCTCCCCCTGATTTCCGAAATGACCCTGCATATTGTATAACTGGGTTGGAAATCCCTTGAGGGCTAACCTTGAATAAATAGAATGCATTAGTATTTGCTGAATTTGAATACCAACGTTGAGAGATTACCCACCAGTCTCTACCATTACCATGCCTTATTCCCATCAATCCATCAAAAGCAGGAAAGTTATTCCATTGGAAATTTTTTTGTAATACAACCCCCGAACCATTATTCGCTTTATAGTTAATGATGTTTGAATAAAAACCATTGCGTTCTGCAGAAGTTACTCCAATAGTAAACAAAATAATTATAGAATCATTTCCGGGATGTGGAATAAACATACTTGAATGGTACCATAAGCCGCCGTAAATTTTTGTCACATCTCCTATTCTTTGATGGTATTTATTCCATATATAACAATCTGTTGGAGCCCAATTATTAAATAAACCTGCGTATAGTAAAACTCCAGTACTATCTCCAATTGATGCACTTCCATTTCTATAATTAAAAGCTGCACTACCAACAACTGGTGATAATGGATTGCTCCAGTCTATATATGTACTATCACCAAACACCCAATGGTTGTTATTAAATTGAGCGAATGTCTTCCCACCCCCAACAACCGCAGTCATCAACAATAAAGCGCATAGGAATTTTTTCATCACAATAAAATTATGGAAAAAATTTGTAAAAAACATAGCGCTCAATAAAATTCTGTTGGGCCGCAGATTTATTAAGATTATTATGATTTGTTATGATAATTCGCCGCGAACGCCGCTTGCCCGAGACTTCGGGACGTTGCGCACGCTGCGTTTAAACGAAGATCACCTTTAGGAAGATATTACAATTTCACCAGTCGTTCGGTTACTTCAAGTTGTCCGGTTAGAACACGCACCAGATAGACGCCTTTTGGATGCTTGCTGAGATCAACTGAAATTCCTTTGCCCGCGGAGAGTACCTCTTTGGAAGAATAGATCACTCTGCCCATGGCATCCAGGATGCTGATGTTTGCGCTTTCGCCATTGAGTACATCGGTAGAAATCGCAAAGACACCTTCGGAAGGATTGGGAACAATCTTAACCAGTCCGCTTTGATAGAGAATATTGATACCGGTCACTGTAACACAGCCGTTGAAAATGCTTTTCAGGGTTTCTTCGTAATCGGCATTCACGGCCGCGTTGATGGAAGCCACGCAAACGGTTGTACTTGTCAATGTACTGAAATACACTCTGACAAAGGGCATGGCTGTAAGTTGTTTATTCAATGAAACTTCAGCAGTGTCCAGCAAAGCAATGCGTCCGGTACCGGTATTCCATTCTATCAACGGATCAAATCCGCCAACCAGAGAAACTACAGAATCAATCACTACTCCACTCATCGTAAAATCGAGTGCCAGTAAACGACAATCAGGATTGAGCATATTTAAATCAATATAGTTCAACGTTTGATTGACCATTCCGATTCCTAAATGCACCGTATCGTTGGTGTTGACAATATTAAAAGGAAACTCACAGTGCCGATGTGTATTTTGTGTGGCCCCCTGGTGAACGTGCGATCCATTTGTTTCACGAATACATCCGCTCACAAGAGCAGCATCTGTAACCGTGAGTGCATTATCTCCATTCACATCATTGCAAGGCATGACAGCATTAAGCGCAGTGATATCTACGAGATATTGGTCCACATCAATATCATCTCTTAAACTATCAATGTTCAAATCTCCGCTCACTCTGCTTCCATTACAATTTCCCATGCAATCGTTTAATGCCAGTCCGAAAGTATCACCGGCGCAATCAACAATCGGCTGACAATTGGGGAGGACAGTGAACGAAGGTATATTCGCTGTATCACGGGTGATATTGATACAAACAGCGGCTACGTTATTATCAAATCGTTGCTCCTGGCGCCCAAGCACATCGGGATCTTCATCCCAATTCACCCGAACCACCAGCGTATAACGTCCGGCAGGAACCGAAGTAATATCGAGCCATTGACAAGCCAGTCCGGCGCCGTAAATATCTGCACAACCGGCGGAGATACCCATATCGCCACATCCATATTTTGCTGTCCCGCCAAAACACTGAAGATCCATCACACAAAATCCGTTCTTAAATCCGGCTTGTAAAGGCACACCTAGCGAATCATAAATATTGTACATCGCATATCCGGCATAATGCCAGTGCCCATGACATTGATCAAAAACAAACTGTGTATTGCCTGTTGTAGGTGAACCAATATAGTAATCTGCATCACCGATATTGGCAATTCGCGTCGTGAAATTAATCACGTTCCGCGCACCATATCCGGACAAACAACCTTCTCCAATTAAACAAACATCATTACCGTTTACTACACCCATACTAAGCGAGGATACCAAGGCATTGCCATCTACGATCAAATCAGGACCAGAATTACAGTTCGGATCACCGGGATAAATGCAACCACCATTACTAATGGTAGCCATCGGATTAAAATTACAAGCAGCAGGATCCATACATCCTACAATAGGTCCGGCATAAGTAATCTGCCATGTTATACTATCGGAGGCGCAAGAAGTATCACCACCAACTCTGACATAGTACGTTTGTCCGCTTTGTAATCCGGCAGGAATAAAGGCCTGAATGCCGCAAGTGCTGTCGTTGTAAAAGAGGGTGCCGGCCATGTCGTTGTTCCAGATGAGTCCGGCGCAATGATCATAGATCCACAAGCGGGTATCACAACTATTGGAAGGAAAGCAAGTTGAAATATTATAGGTTCCGGTGGTATCCGGTGTAAAACTATGCCAGTACTTGCACCATAAGCCGTGTAGAGTGTATCTTCATACACCGTGAAGGCACTGCCGCAATGTGTCCCCGGAGGACAATTAATATAACTGTACTCGTTATACGTAAACTGACCGCCTGCGGCTTGAATAACGCCATTTACTGCCACCGCGTAAAAGCCATTTCCCAATGAACAGCAGATACCATCTCCATAAGAATCACGTATTTCAAAAATCAGACAAATCCCCTGTGGAACACATAAAGTATCCCCGATATATCCACCAGCGGCAAGGATATTCCCTGACAAATCCTTCAGGCTCCAGCTGGTTTCCCCGGGAAACTGGTCCGGCTGGATGGTGACAACGACCTCACTGAATCCGGGAGGACATTGGGCAAAGAGAGATCCCGGTTTTAAGAATAAAACCAGAGCAAGCATTAAGAGATGTTTCATTGGATCAACGCGTTTGATACTCTAAAGGTAGATAAAAAAACTGAAGTACTTTAAAAAAATTTAAAATGATAGTTATCAAGATGATCGACTTGAATCGCCGGTCCGTTTCAACTTAGCTTTCAAAACACCGGATCTGACGGAGTAGTAGTCAGAAGGCTGTTGTTAAGAATAAACAGGCACAATATTTTGAATCTCATGAGCTTCTGACAGTTGTCAACTATTCAGGGACGAGGGAAGATTTGCCCGTGTAATTACACTATTTTTGTTGTATGAATAATTACCTCGACCAACTCAACGAAGTACAGCGTGAAGCGGTGATACAAACAGATGGACCCGTGATGATCATTGCAGGTGCCGGTTCAGGAAAAACGAGGGTCCTCACTTTCCGCATTGCCTATCTTATCGAAAAAGGCAACGACCCCTTCAACATATTGGCACTGACTTTTACCAACAAGGCCGCGCGTGAAATGAAAGAGCGGATTTCCAAAGTGGTAGGCAATGAAGCCCGGAACTTATGGATGGGCACTTTTCACTCTGTTTTCGCGAGGATATTACGCAGTGAAGCCGATAAAATCAATTACCCTTCCAACTTTACCATTTATGATTCTGACGATAGCAAAAGTCTGATCAGGGATATTTTGAAAGAGCAAAATCTCGACGATAAAACCTACAAGCCTTCCGCGGTACTGAACAGGATTTCTTCTGCAAAAAACAACCTGTTCAACTGGCAGGAATACCAGCAAAACAGTGAACTTACCGGAGATGATCAATCGAGTGGAAAACCAAAGATGGGATTGCTCTTTGAACTGTACAGCAAACGCTGCTTTAAAGCCGGCGCCATGGATTTTGATGATATCCTGTACAATACCTGGAAACTATTTCAGGAACATCCCGAAGTGTTGTATAAATACCAGACGAAGTTCAAGTACGTGATGGTGGATGAGTTTCAGGATACGAACTTCGCACAATACATCATCGTAAAAAAACTATCTGCCATGCACCAGAATATTTGTGTGGTAGGAGATGATGCGCAAAGCATTTATGCATTTCGTGGTGCCAACATTCAAAACATTCTCAACTTTGAACGTGATTTTCCCGAGATAAAAACCTACAAGCTGGAGCAGAATTACCGCAGCACCAAGACCATAGTTCAGGCGGCCAATTCTGTGATCACCTTCAACAAGAATCAACTTAAAAAAGAAGTCTGGACCGACAATCACCACGGCGAAAAAATAAAACTCCTGAAAGCACTCAGTGATAATGAAGAGGGAAATCAGGTAGCCTTGAGCATCTTTGAAGAGAAGATGAACAAACATTACCGCCATAAAGATTTCGCTATTTTATATCGCACCAACGCACAGAGCCGTTCGATGGAGGAAGCTTTGCGACGAAGAAATATTCCTTACAGAGTATTTGGAGGAGTATCCTTCTACAATAGAAAAGAAATCAAAGATTTGCTGGCGTATTTTCGGATGGCGATCAATCCCCTCGACGAAGAAGCGATGAAACGCATCATCAACTACCCGGCGCGAGGAATAGGCAAAACAACCATCGACAGAATCGTAGTGCATGCTGCTCAGGAAAATGTTTCGGTGTGGAATGTGCTCGAAAATATTCATGAATTCAAAGCCGGGATCAACGGCGGTATCCGTGATAAGGTAGCTGAGTTTGCCGTGATGGTCAGAAGCTGGCAGGTGATGTTACCTAACCACAGTGCCTATGAGCTGGCGAGTCATATCGCCTCTGCCTCCGGACTGCTCACCGAACTCTACAACGACAGGACGCCGGAAGGTGTCAGTCATTATGAAAACGTGCAGGAATTACTGAACGGTATCAAGGAATTCAGTGAACATGGTAAAATTCCACTGGAGTCGCCCTCTGCAGAACAGGATGTTAATGCCTTGCGTACTCTAGACCTTTACCTTCAGGATATCGCCCTCTTAACGGATGCCGACAATGACAAAGACGGTGATGACGATAAAGTGTCGCTCATGACCATACATAGTTCGAAAGGTCTGGAGTTTAAAAATGTGTACATAGTGGGTCTGGAAGAAAATTTATTTCCCTCTCAACTCAGTGTCAATTCACGTACGGATCTCGAAGAAGAACGAAAATTGTTTATGTAGCCATCACCAGAGCAGAGATAAAGCTGACATTATCAATGGCGGCTACCCGTTACCGTTGGGGTAACCTCATCATGTGTGAACCCAGCCGGTTTTTAGAAGAAGTCGATAGTGAATGCATAGAAATGCCGGTACAACGCGGTGAGGCCTTATTTGATCAGGAAGATGAGCGGGGAGGATGGGGTAACTATGGAGGCGGAGGGAGGCGGAGGAAATCGCAGTTTTCAGCGAAATGCGAAACCTTACCGCGGAAATTCACCGAAATCCGGATCAAGTGCTGCAAAGAGTACCGTTAAACCCCTCACCTGTGACCAACAGCAGCCCGGTACCACAAGGATTCAAAAAATCAATGTGGCACAACCGGCTCCTCCGGTCAGTGATTTTATTGCGGATGATCCGTCAAAAATTACGACAGGCGTATTTGTCGAGCATCAGCGTTTCGGGCGCGGGCAAGTCATCAGCATAGAAGGACGATCACCCGACCATAAAGCTACGATCTTGTTTGATGGTCAAGGGCAAAAGCAACTGCTCCTGAAATTTGCGAAGCTTAAGGTGGTAGAGTAATCCGAGGCTGGCTTCTAGCTACTTGCTGCTGGCTACTTGCTGATTTTTCTTAGCGTCAATGTTGAAAGCTGAGAATATAGACCGTTGTTAAATAAAACTTTTGGCATTAACATCATCAAAGCTAGGAGCCAGCAGCGAGCAGCCGGAACAGCGAGCAAAATATTGTATCGGAATTAAAATTAGATTCGAATAAAAATTTCACTAAAATGATAATCCAATAATCCTTAACTTTGGCAGTAAATAATACAGTACTTTCCTATAAATACATGCAATACAACACCTCCAGAAAATCGCTGATCATTTCAGAATATGGGCGCTCCATACAGGAAATGGTAGAATTCACCGTTCAACTTGAAGACCGTGACGAGCGCACCAAAGCCGCAAAGACCATCGTAAATGCTATGGCCATTCTCAATCCGCAGTTACGCGAATTTGTCGATTATAAACATAAACTTTGGGATCATCTCTATATCATCTCCGACTTCAAACTGGATTGTGACTCCCCATTTCCGATGCCCGACAAAGACCTCACGCATGTGAAGCCTTCTCCCATGCCCTACCCTCAGAAAAACATCAAACTGAGACATTATGGCAGTACGATCGAGCTCATGATCAAGGAAGCGTTAAAGATGGAAGATACTCCGGAGCGTCAGCAGGTGGTGGAAGCCATTGCCAATTTTATGAAGATGAGTTACCTCACCTGGAACCGCGACTCGGTAGATGATGATGTCATCAGAGAACAATTGAAGGAATTTTCAGGAGGAGTATTAGAGATTCGTGATGATATGAAACTCACGAACAAATTCATCGATCTGAAAGAAGCCGACAGAAGAAATCAACGAAATAAAAATCTCAGAAAACAACGTACCCCGACCAATGGATACAGCCGTGGCAAATAAACCCGCCGAAACTTCGAATATGACAGGTGGAAGTTTTGAAATCACCGGTGGCTGCAAACTGAATGGTACTATTGAACCGCAGGGAGCCAAGAATGAAGCCTTGCAAATCCTTTGTGCAGTGCTGCTGACCGAAGAAGAGTGCATCATTGACAATGTTCCTGAAATCAGGGATGTGATCAAACTGATTGAATTGCTCGGAAAAATGGGCGTACATACAGAACGCTTAAAGCCCAATACGTTCTCCTTTACGGCTAAAAACATTGATCTCAGTTATCTCGAGACAAAAGAATTTGCCAAATTGGGAGCTGCTTTAAGAGGGTCTATCATGATTATTGGTCCCTTGCTCGCGCGCTATGGGAAAGCCGCGATTCCAAAGCCGGGTGGTGATAAAATCGGTCGCAGACGGTTAGACACCCATTTCATCGGATTTCAAAATCTGGGTGCAAAATTTGATTTCGACAGCAATGATAATTTTTACCGTGTCGATGCGCAGCACCTGAAAGGGACATATATGCTTCTCGATGAAGCTTCTGTAACGGGAACAGCGAACATTGTGATGGCAGCGGTGATGGCTGATGGTACCACCACGATTTACAATGCCGCATGCGAACCGTATTTGCAACAGCTCTGCAAAATGCTGAATCAAATGGGAGCTAAAATCACAGGTATCGGCTCCAATTTGCTGGTGATTGAAGGGGTGAAATCATTAAAAGGAACGAAGCACCGTATCCTGCCGGATATGATTGAAGTCGGTTCTTTTATCGGTCTGGCTGCCATGACGCAGAGTGAACTGACCATTAAAAATGTGGGCTTACAACATCTCGGCATTATCCCTTCTACTTTTCAACGGTTGGGAATAAAGATGGAATTCAGAGGGGACGATATCTTCATTCCGGCTCAGGAGATGTATGAGATCGACACCTTTATTGACGGATCCATATTGACCATTGCCGATCAGATATGGCCCGGATTCACACCGGACTTACTGAGTGTGATCCTCGTTACTGCTACTCAGGCTAAAGGTACTATTCTTGTCCACCAGAAAATGTTTGAAAGCAGGTTGTTCTTTGTAGATAAACTTATTGATATGGGCGCACAGATCATCCTCTGTGATCCTCATCGTGCAACCGTTATCGGTCTTGCCCGTAAACACCCGCTAAAAGGCATTCAAATGACCTCACCAGATATTCGTGCCGGAGTGGCCCTCCTGATCGCCGCAATGAGTGCAAAAGGCAAAAGCGTGATCCATAATATCGAACAAATTGATCGCGGCTATGAAAGAATTGACGAACGTTTGAACGCCTTAGGTGCTCAGATAAAAAGAGTTTAAAGGGCTCCCATGAAGCGTATCGCTTTTCGCGATTCTGCTTCATGGTTTAAGGTTTCAAGTTTCAAGTTTCAAGTTTCAATAATTAAGTTGAAAGATTGAAGATTAAAGTTAAAGGTTTGAAATTCCATCAGCAAAAAGCCGGTAGCCGGTAGCCGGTAGCCGAAAGCTCAACAGAAAGGGAATCTTAAGAAATAAACTATACATCGAATCGGAATTGGTACTATTTTTGCCTGTGTCTCGCGTCTTAAAAGAAAAACATCTTAAAATCATATGAAAAAAATCGCTATTCTGCTGGGGTTCAGTGGCTTCTTAGCTCTCGCAGCTGTCTCGTTAACTTCTTTTACAAAAAGTCCTCAAAACAATACGGGGACTGCAATTGGCAATAAGGCTATTGATTTGGCCTATACGAGTCCTGAAGGTAAATCAATCGCCCTCAGCTCTTTAAAAGGTAAAATGGTATTGCTCGACTTTTGGGCCAGTTGGTGCGGACCCTGCCGAATGGAAAATCCCCATGTAGTGGCGGCCTATCAAAAATTCAAGGATCAGAAATTTAAAAGCGGAAAAGGCTTCACCATCTATAGCGTGAGTCTGGACCAAAACAAAGAAGCATGGATCAAAGCCATTGCAAAGGATAAACTCGAATGGCCCTACCATGTGAGTGATCTGGGCGGATGGCAGTCGAAGCCGGCAGCGACTTATGGCGTAAATTCCATCCCTGCCAATTACCTGATTGACGGAAACGGCGTTATTGTAGCACGTGGTTTAAGAGGTGCGAACCTGGAATCTACACTTGAATCTTATCTGGCTAAAGGTGGAAGTGGCACCGGTTCAGACAAGGCCAACGATACTAAATAATTTTAACGGGACTAAACTCCCTTCCATCCAACTAAGACAAAAGAGCTTCCTATGGGAGGCTTTTTTGTTTTATGATGATTTCTTCTGCCAATTTGTCTACTATTGCCCAATGGCAGTATTTTTGTGTCGGGCAAAAAAATACATGAAACTAAGAAACCCATTTAGCAACAGAAAAGTGATGAGCCAGGAATCAGATAAGCAGAGTGAATTTCAGGATAACCCAATTGCAGAAGAAATCCAACGATCTTCCGAAGCAGAGGCCTCCGAACAAAAGCCATTGGAAGAGGACCCGATCGGTAAACTGGAAAAAGAAATCAGTGAACTAAAAGACAATCATCTTCGCTTATACGCTGAGTTTGAGAACTACAAACGAAGAAGCATTAAAGAAAGGGCTGAACTTATTAAGTCGGCCGGGACGGATATCATTTCTACCCTGTTACCAACGCTGGATGATTTTGAAAGAGCGCTAAAGGCGATGGGAGAAAATGCGGACCCCTCCACCCGTGAAGGCATTGTTTTAATTCATCAAAAACTGCTGAATACCCTTGAACAAAAAGGCCTGAAGCCCATGGACTCCATTGGTCATGAATTTGATGTTGAATTGCATGAAGCCATCACAAAAATACCGGTTGAAGATGCTGCCATGAAAGGGAAAATTGTTGATGAAGTAGAAAAAGGATACTGGCTCAACGAAAAAGTTATACGCTATGCAAAAGTTGTTGTAGGCAGTTAAGGGAATCATACATGTCAAAAAGAGATTACTACGAAGTACTAGGAGTTGCGAAAGGCGCATCAGAAGCAGAGATAAAAAAAGCCTACCGACAAATGGCGCTGAAATTTCACCCCGATAAAAATCCGGGTGATAAAGCTGCCGAAGATAAATTCAAAGAAGCTGCAGAGGCCTATGAGGTCCTGAGCAACCCTGAAAAGAAAAGCAGGTACGATCAGTTTGGCCACAATGGCGTTGGCGGTGCTGCTGGATTTGGTGGCGGACAGAGCATGAACATGGAGGATATTTTCAGCCAGTTCGGTGATATTTTTGGAGGAGGAAATCCATTTGAAAGTTTCTTTGGCGGCGGCGGAGGAGGAGGTCGTGGTGGTAGAAGAACAGTCAACAGAGGAACGAATCTTCGCATAAAAGTTAAGCTCACTCTTGAAGAAATTGCTAAAGGGGCTGAGAAAAAAATAAAGGTCAACAAACAAATCAGCTGCCAGACGTGTGGTGGTTCAGGAGCTCAGGCCGGAACAGGTGCTTTTTCTACCTGCAATATGTGTAAAGGGAGCGGTCAAATCCGTCGTGTGACGAATAGCTTCCTTGGACAAATGCAAACGATCACTACTTGTCCAACCTGTAACGGAGAAGGCCAAACGATCACCAATAAATGCAAGGCATGTACCGGTTCCGGCTTGCAACAAGGGGAAGAAATTATCAGCATCAACATTCCACCCGGAGTAGCGGAAGGCATGCAACTCACCGTGAGTGGCAAAGGAAATGCTGCAGAGCGAGGAGGTATTCCCGGAGACTTGCTGATTGTGGTGGAAGAGATACCACATCCTCAATTGCAAAGAGACGGCGACCATCTGATCTATGATTTATACATCAGTTTTGCTGATGCTGCTTTGGGTGTTGCTATAGAAGTACCAACGCTGGAAGGAAAAGCAAAAATCAAAATCGAACCGGGCACTCAAGGTGGAAAAGTCCTTCGTCTGAAAGGCAAGGGTGTTCCTGCACTGAATTCCTATACAAGAGGTGATTTACTCGTCAACATCAATGTTTGGACACCCCAACAACTCAGCACGGAAGAAAAGAAAACGATGGAAAAACTTCGTGAATCAGAAAACTTCAAACCAAAGCCGGGAAAAGGAGATAAGAGTTTTTTCGAGAGGATGAAAGAATATTTTAATTGAAGTTTAAGGTATACCTTATAGCTATAGACTCTCACATTCCTCGAACACCAGCCCTGTAGGGGCGACAGCTTTGTAAAAGAGAGGACTGTCTATCACAGCAAAGGTTGCTCCAGACCTTTGGTCGCAGGACAATTTTCGATGAAGTGTCCATACGTTTCTTTACAAAGATGTCGCCCCTACAGGGCTAGCTAAAACACCTTGTCGCTTCTCAACTTATTTGCTAATCGCGAATACACCGCTGTATCGTGAAAGGTGCCATTGGCAAAATAATTTTCACGGAAATAGGCTTCACGAATAAAATTATTGCGCTCCAGTAATTTGATGGATGGGTGGTTTGACGGGTCTACATTCGCTTCTAATGAATGCAGTCCTAATGTTTCAAATCCGTATTTAATGACTTCGTTGAAAGCTTCCTGCATATCCTTTTCCCTGAAACTTCGGATGTAAACATAACCCAATTCACCGCGATAATGTTCTTTTATAAATCTCCAGATGCCCAGATTCCCGATCATCTTTTCCGGAGCGTCCTTCAATGCCATCACCCAGGTGATTCCTTCATTTCCGGTAAGTAAATTTTCAACGATTTGTATAAATTCTTCTGCCTGCCTGATATTAGTGGCAAGAGGTCGTAATGAAAACTTATTGACTTCCGGATCAGCACGAAGAAAAAATACTTCCTCCACATCTTTAGCATTCATTCTCCTTAAAATCAGTCGAGGGGTTTCCATTACCGGAAAAGGTAGAAGTTGCGGTTCAAATACTGTTTGCATTATTATGAAGTTTGAGTAGAATTACCTGATTCGAATTGGAGTTGAGTAAAGGATGTGAAGTAAGAGAATGGGTTATATGTAGAATAAGATTAGGGGAAGTCAAAATTAATAAAAGTGATTGGTATGATTAAATTTTCTATTGACTAATAAGAATATTTCAAATAACTCATCCCAACTGCCCTCCTATCCTGTTGTACATGGCTGTCGGATCCCAATCAATTTTTTTTCCGATGTACATGCGGGTTGAAATGCGAAAGGGCTGGAGTCCGGAGGCTTCCATAATTTTTAAGGCCTCTTTATTACTTTGAGGTATAACAGCATTTTTTTTAGTGGATGTACGAAGATTCATGAGTGCTGTTCCTGCTTTAGCATTCAGGGCGAAGATTAATCCTTCTCCCAGTGATGGCAAATAGTAACCTGTCAGCACATCTCCCTCATAAAAAACGGAAGCCTCTGTCATATAGTTTAACAACATGGTGCTTCTGTCCTCACCGGACAAGGCTTTATCCAGTCGCAAAATCTCCTCTATATCTTTCGGTTCATAGTTGCGAACCGGATGATCTGACAACTCCGGACGATAAACAGGTACTGCATCAAAATGATCGTATATGCTATCCGTTATAAAACCAATTTTTTTATACAAGGGATAGCCCATGGGTGTGGCGATGAGGTTGATCGTGGGTCGCAGCGTCATGTCGACGGAATCAATTAAATACCGCGTCATCTTTTCTCCTATCCCTTGCCGTTGGTAATCAGGATGTGTTATGATGCAGGCCAGCCAGGCAGATTCCGGGAACAGAATAGTTGCTCCCACAGCAGCGATGGTCTTGTTTACAATGAGTTTAAATGGAAAACAACCAGTATTGTCGAGCAGTAAACGGAACCTCGGCATCAGGTCACCCCAACCTTCGGGCTCGAGTGGTTTCAGATGCTGAAGGTCGCTTTCAGTGAAGTTTTCGAATATCATTGATGATTCGAATATCGCAATTTTATTTTAACATGATGATCATTTGAACACTGATTTGACGGATTATTCGGATTTACGCGGATTTAATTGGAGTGTGAATGTGATTGCTTGTGGTTGTCAGGATTGAAATTTTATCTACCTTTGAAAGACCAATACTCCTTTATGCAAAAACTTACCCTCGACAGTCATTTTGAAAAATACGAATCATTTGAAGAGTTAACAGCACAAGATCGTTTGCTGGTGGATGAAGCGAAGAAGGCGGCCGATGATGCCTATGCACCTTATTCCCGATTTCATGTGGGTGCTGCGGTAATGCTGGAGAATGGTGTTATTGTGCGGGGGAGTAATCAGGAAAATGCTGCCTACCCCTCCGGACTCTGCGCTGAGCGTGTGGCTTTGTTTGCAGCAGGAGCACAACATCCCGGAATTAAAATCATCGCCATCGCCATTACTGCCTATCCCGAAGGAAAAAAGCTTCCTGTCGTTCCAATTAGCCCTTGTGGAGATTGCCGGCAGGTAATGGCCGAATATGAATTGCGTTATGCACATAAAATCCGGCTGATCATGGAAGGTGGTAAAGGCACATATATTGTTTCCGATTGTGTGGCTCAGCTGCTGCCGTTTTTGTTCAGCGGAGATGTCCTCAAATAAAAAATCCGTGTACATCCGATTTATCTGCGTCATCTGTGTTCCGACATAAGATCAATTTTATTAGGAACACTGATGACGCAGATTAAGTAGATTTGGCACGGATAGATTTTAAGATATTTTATTAACTATTACTTTATCAATACTTTATGATTTTTTCTCAGCAGAGAATTTATTTACTTTTCCATAAGCACTCTTCTCAATTTATACACCCTCTTTCCTTATTTTTGCCCATATGGAAACAGCCACCAAGACAAAAAAGACTAAACCTAAATACAGCGCTGAACAATACCTGAAGTGGTATGAGGACATGCAATTGATGCGGCGGTTTGAAGAGCGGGCCGGTCAATTGTACGGCATGCAAAAGATTAAAGGTTTTTGCCATTTATACATCGGCCAGGAAGCCGTTGTGGCAGGAGCCATGAGTGTGAAACCGGAAGACGCGATGATTACTGCTTACCGTGATCACGCACATGCATTGGGAAAAGGGATCAGTGCCCGGGAAGTGATGGCGGAACTATTCGGAAAAATCACAGGCTGCTCTAAAGGCAAGGGTGGTTCGATGCATATGTTCTCTAAAGAGAAACGCTTCTTTGGCGGTCACGGCATTGTGGGTGCACAGATTCCACTGGGTGCGGGCATTGCCTTTGCCGAAAAATACAACAAGACCGGTAATCTATGTGTCTGCTATTTCGGAGATGGCGCGGTTCGTCAGGGTGCATTACATGAAGCTTTCAACATGGCGATGCTATGGGAATTGCCTGTCATATTCATTGTTGAGAACAATGCATATGCCATGGGAACTTCTGTTGAACGTACTTCTAATGTTCACGATTTACATAAAATTGGTTTAGCGTACGATATGCCCAGCTATTCGGTAGATGGGATGAGTGTAGAAGCCGTTCACGAGGCGATGGAGATGGCGGCGAACCATGCCCGCACCAAGGGACCCATTTATTTAGAAATTAAAACGTATCGCTTCCGCGGACATTCCATGAGCGACCCGGCAAAATACCGAACCAAGGAAGAAGTGGAAAGTTACAAAGCGCAGGATCCGGTAGAAATTGTAAAGCAGATTTTGATTGCGAAATAAAATGTCGACAGAGGAGGAAATTGAAAAGATCAATGAGCGTATCAACGAAGTGGTGGAAGACAGTGTCCGGTTTGCAGAGGAGTCTCCTTATCCGGATGTGAGTGAGTTGTTTAAAGATGTTTATACCCAGGGAGATTATCCTTATATTACAGATTAACGGAATTAAAATTATTTTAACAAGGGCGTTAGTCGGATATATTGAATATATGTAGAGAATACCATATATATTCATCTCCTCTTGTTACCTCATTAAAAAAAGAACTACATAAAAAAGAATATGGCAGAGATAGTCAGGATGCCCAAGATGTCAGATACCATGACGGAAGGCGTAGTAGTGAAATGGCATAAGAAAGTTGGAGACACTATAAAAAACGGCGACCTGGTTGCTGAAATTGAGACCGACAAAGCCACGATGGAATTTGAATCGTATCAGGCCGGCACTTTACTCTATATTGGTATTGAAGAAGGGAAAGCTGCACCGGTAGACAGTATCTTAGCTATTTTAGGAAAAGCAGGTGAGGATTACAAAGAATTACTTGCAAAGGAAGAAGCCGCTACTGCTACTGCAAAATCTGCGGCTGCACCGGAAGCGAAGAAAGCACCTGTTGAAACCGCTGAACCTGCTGTTGTTGCCTCGGCCGGGGCTGTTGCCTCTTCAGCTCCTGTTACCACTCCTGCTCCATCCATCGCTGCACCAAAAGTGAAGGAGATGATGAGCACCATGAATGGTGATCAACGTTTGAAAGTTTCTCCGCTGGCGAAACGGTTGGCGAATGAAAAAGGTATTGATCTTGGCATGCTGAAGGGTTCGGGCGAACATGGAAGAATAGTGAAACGTGATATCGACTGGTTTAAGCCCGGCACCTTCGTATCCTCGTCGCCGTTAGCTGCCAATGCGGTCACTAAAGAGAGTTTTGAAGAGGTGACGGTTTCTCAAATGCGTAAAACCATTGCACGTCGCCTGAGTGAAAGTAAATTTACCGCGCCTCATTTTTACCTCACCATGGATATCGACATGGACGAAGTGGTTCGGGCCCGTGAGAGCGTGAATCAGGTGACACAGGTCAAGATTTCATTCAATGATTTCGTTGTGAAAGCAGCGGCATCCGCACTGCGTCAGCATCCTGCCGTAAACGCCTCGTGGTTAGGAGATCGTATCCGGTATAATCATCATATCAATATCGGTATCGCGGTGGCGGTAGAGGAAGGATTGCTGGTTCCTGTAGTTCGTTTCGCCGACAGCAAGACCTTGAGTCAAATTGCTGTTGAAGTAAAGGAGTATGCAAAAAAAGCGAAAGAGAAAAAATTACAACCGCAAGATTGGGAAGGAAATACGTTTACCATTTCTAATCTCGGCATGTTTAATATCGAAGAATTTACAGCGATTATTAATCCACCGGATGCCTGTATTTTAGCAGTAGGAGCGATTAAGCAAATTCCGGTAGTGAAAAACGGAACTATTCAACCGGGCAATGTGATGAAGGTAACATTGAGCTGTGATCACCGCGCAGTGGACGGAGTGGTAGGGTCGAAATTTCTGAACACTTTTAAGGCATTGTTGGAGAATCCGGTGGTACTGCTTGGGCAAGGGAATATTTAATTCTGAACCTGCCTGCAGGTTCAGAATTCAGAATTCAGAATGCAGAATTAAGAATTAAGAATTGTCAATTATTAACTCTGAATGTAAGGTGCATTTTTGGACGATGGATTTCGCATGTGGAATTTAGTGAATTGACATATGTACTAAAGTGAGTGTTTATTGAATAGAATTGACTAAAGCATTTACTTGTCACCAACAATACTATATTAGGAACGTCTGTGCTTGTTTTTAGAAACTATTTGAATTCATTGTCAGAGGCGGAACATTAAAACTCCAGTTCAATTCTCCACACCCAACTGCTCAATTCTTAATTCCAAACCCCAATTCTGAATTCTGAATTCTGAATTCTGAATTCAATCGGCGTATATTTTATCTACCAATGCTTTATTCGCTGCCAGGATCACTTTTCGCTTCAGGCTGAGCTTCGGCGTCATCTCTCCTCTATCAATGCTCCATTCACGGGGTAGGAGTTCTATCTTTTTAATGGTTTCATAGGAACCTGTCCAGGTTCACCGCATTCACTTCCTTCATGATTCTGTTTTTGACACGTTCAATTTTTATGAGTTCCTCGTTGGTAGCCGGTATTGGTATTTGTTTCCTTTCGCACCATTCTTTCACAAAAGCGAAACCCGGAACGATCAACGCCGCAGCGAACCGCTGATGCTCGCCAATCACCATCACCTGTTCAATGAAACGGGACTCTTTTAATTTGTTTTCTATGATCTGAGGAACGATGTATTTTCCACCTGAAGTTTTGAAAATCTCTTTTTACGGTCGGTAATTTTGAGATAGACTCCATCTACCATCTCGCCGATATCACCTGTATGCAGCCATCCCTCTTCGTCGATCATCTCCGCGGTGAGGTCGGGACGCTTGTAATAACCCAACATCACGTTCGGACCTTTGCAAAGAATTTCTCCATCTTCGGCAATGCGCACCGTTACCTTTTCTATCGCCTTTCCTACCGTTCCAAATTTCAATCCTCCCGGCTTTAGTGTATTTAACAGCGATGACCGGACTGGTTTCGTTAGACCATATCCCTCCAAATAGGAATATCTGCTGCCCAAAAAATTCGCGCAAGCCGGGGCTGAAGGGCTGCTCCACCGGAAATGGCGGCCTTGACTTTCCCTCCCAATGCTTCCTGCCATTTACTGAAAATCAGCTTTCGTGCAATCTTCAACTGCCATTCATAAGCACCATTAGCGGAATTGATTTCATACTTTAATCCCAGATCTACCGCCCAGAAAAATAACCTCTTCTTTATACCGGTAAGATCAGCACCTTTCGCAATGATCCGGTCATATACTTTCTCAAAAAGTCGAGGAACGCATCCAAATATTTCCGGCTGTACCTCTTTGAGATTATCGGCTACCTTTCAATACTCTCTGCATAATAAATTCCGACACCCAGATACATGTAGAGATAGCTCAATACTCTTTCGTACACGTGATTCAGGGGGAGAAAACTCAGTGCCCTGCTATTGCTGTCAACGGGGGCCAACGTTTGTGCAGCCAGCAACTGACTGATAATGTTATCATGCGACAACATGACTCCTTTCGGAAAGCCGGTGGTTCCACTTGTATATAATAAAGTGGCGAGGTCATTGGCGCCAATGGTATCGCAAATACTCTTGACTTTTTCAGGAGCAGGATGGGCTTTACCCAATGCAACAACTTCTGTCCAATGCGGTTTTCCGGGAATGGTGTCGAAACAATACATCGCCTTAATTCCAGGCATCGACTGAACTACCGGTGCTATCTTTTCCCAAAGTTCTGCACTCGACACAAAGACATATTTTACTTCTGCATCGTTGAGGATAAACCGCAAATCATCTGTGGAAACCGTTGGATAAACCGGTACGTGAATACCACCGGCCATCATGCGACCCAAATCAATGAAATTCCATTCAGGTCGGTTATTACTCAGGGTAGCCACTTTATCTCCCTTTTGCAAGCCCATCTCCAGGAAACCATAGCTCACCAACTCCGTTTGAAGCAGCAACTCAGCAGCGGAGACCGGCAGCCATTGGCCGTTCACCTTAGCAGCGAGTGCATCCTTTTTATCAGGATATAATTCACGATAGCGGTTTAATAAATCGAAGAGACGAGTCACTGACATAATCCGAAATGTTTTAGCTTTAGGTCAAATATACATCTGGTTCTTGAAATAGCGAAACAGCGTAGAAATAATTATAAATTATGTCATTTAATACTGCATTTACCGACATGTTTCACTTGCGCATTCCGGTCATCATGGCGCCTATGTTCCTGGTTTCGAACGAGGCCATGATGAAGAGCGCGATGCAATGTGGAATAATGGGCACCTTCCCCACACTCAACTATAGAAAAGAGAATGAACTGAGTGCATTGTTGAAGAATTTAAACCGATTTAAGGTTGAAAATAATTGTCCGGGAAATTATGGTGTGAACCTTATTGTTCAGCAAACAAATCCGTTGTACAAAGATCACCTGGAACTATGTGTGAAGGAAAAGGTACCCTTCTACATTACCAGTCTGGGAAATCCAAAAGAGGTCATTCAAAGAGCACATGAATATGGAGGAAAAGTGTTTTGCGATGTCACCAACGCGGAACATGCCGAAAAATGTGCTTCGTTGCATTGTGATGGATTTATTGCGGTGAGTCAGGGAGCGGGCGGGCATGCCGGACCTTATCCACAGTCGGTGCTGCTACCTTTTCTCCGTGAAAATTATCCGCATATTCCGGTCGTTGCGGCGGGAGGTATTGCCACAGGAGCAGGAATTCTCTCCGTGTTAGCCTTAGGAGCTTCGGGCGCGAGCATAGGGACAAGATTTATTGCCTCCAATGAAGCCTCGGTCAGTGAAGCGTATAAAAATGCGATTGTTGATTCAGGTATGAATGATATAATGATGACGGAGCGAATTTCCGGAACACCCTGCGCCGTAATCAGCACACCATATGCAAAAAAAATTGGTCCGAAGCAAAACTGGTTTGAACGGTGGATGAGCAATAATCCAACAACAAAAAAATACTTCAAGATGCTGGTGCAATACAAGGGCATGGGCAAATTTGAAAAAGCGGTTAAGCCCGGAAATTATGACAACCTTTGGGCAGCAGGACAGAGCGTAGAATTGATTCACGACATCATCCCATGTGAAAACATCATTCAACGCCTGGAAGCAGAATTAGAAGAAGCGATGTTCCATTTAATGCAACGACATGTCGCACCTGTTCAAGCAAACAATAAATGAACGAAACTTCAATTTTACATTGATGATGACAGCAAAGAATTGACTAACACAGGAAGAACGACTATTAAAAAACAATAAATGTCTCACTCTTCAAGTATACCTGATTTTTTACCCGGAAAATATAAAAGTGGAACATTTCCATTTGTTATGACGTAAAAGCAGGGGTTTGAATAAATAATATAAAACACCGATGAATTTAAACAGCTTACTGGAAAAGGCGAAAACGTCGGGGTTTTACAAATGGTTATTTAACATCGTACTATGGAGAACGATTCCTTTTAATCAGCCGCATCGATTAAAGGTGGAGCAGGTAAAGGGCGACGCTTTGCTTATCTCCATTCCATTCATTCGCAAAAACAAAAATCATATTAATGGAATTCATGCTTGTGCATTAGCAACACTTTGCGAATACATCAGCGGACTGAGTCTGGCACGCGCCCTTCCACCGAACAATACCGGCTAATTCTGAAATCCATACAGATGGAATACCTGTATCAGGGCAAGATGAAAGTAAATGCTGAATTTGGTATTGATCAATCGGAATTAGCTGCCATTAAAGCAGCATTGGTCACTGAAGATTCCATTGTAAAAACCTATGCTGTTCAGGTATTTGATACCCATCAACATCATATTTGCACCGGATCCATTACCTGGCAGATAAAGCCGTGGGGGAAAGTGAAATCGCCCTCTTCATAATGTTGCACGCCATTTTTACAGGGCACAATTGACGGCATTTTCATTTTACAGAAGAATAAAAATCATTTTATTCACTCCAAATATTTAAATAATCATCTCTAATTTTTCAGCAATTGACAAAATCACACCTGCTACTTTCAGATAAGCAACTGCAACTTTTGCTTTCAAGGGCTTTTTCCTGCTCATCATTATATCCACCTCATTTATAAATCGACTCCAATTGGAGGAATTCAGCACATCGAGTGCAACAGAAATGGTAGGTGTAAGTGAACGCGCAGAATGCCACCAACCGTTCGGAATGAACATTGTTTCGCCGGGTCCGACCACGAAAGAAATCGGTGTAGCTCTGCAAACAGAGGAAAATTTTCAAGGTCAGGGTGCTGATAACTATTAACAAGCGATTTCCATGGATTCTCAGGATCAGGATACATAAAAGGTGTTTGATCCGGAGGAATAACTGTAAATTCCTTCATTCCATAAAGTTGATTGATATAAGCATGAAGGCCCATGTAATCATAATGCATATAAGGAAATTGGCCGCCGGGACTTCCTAAGAAGATCTCCAATGTATCAGCAGCACCCAGAAAACCCTTAGGCAGTAAAAAGGAAGTGGTACGATCTGGTAACGCAAACTCGTATCGGGGTGTAACATCGGGCAACAGTTCCGGATACTCAGAAGCAGTTTGCAATTTACAGGGATAAGGGCAGGATGTCCTCCGTAGAAGTCATCATCAAATCAATAAAATCCCCCAGTTTAAATAATTGACCTCTGACAGTAACCTCACGATCACCAAAGTTTTTCTTAAAAAATTCAGGAGTGAATTTATCTCTGGCGGACCAGTTTTTTGTGGCATCTCCAATGACTACCGGGTAGAGCGGGTAAAGGTGTTTTTCGCAGAATTCTGCATAAGTCATCCCATACTTTTTCTCTACAACAATACTTCCCAAGCGGGCTAATTCGACTGTCTTTAGTGCCATCCTAACATATATTTCCCCGAAATATAATTATTATTTCCAAGATATGCTAAAATAATCTGAAAAAGATGCTACTTCCCTTTTGGGAAGGACGCCGGGTTTATTAACTTTGTAAAAACAACAACATAATGAAAAACATATTTCATCAGCTATTATGTATATTGATGCTATTCAGCGTCGAATATTCTTTCGGACAAGATCAGAAAATAGCAGCGACAACCGAAGACGAATATGTAATGGGGTCTGTCGGTTATAAAATGCTGATGCAAATGAAAGTTGAATTAAAGGGAGGTTATAAGGTGAAAGATCTCAAAGATTACGAGTATGGAGAACGCAAAGCCTCTTTCAAAGGACTTTATCGACCATCAGAACAGCAACCTTGTGCCATCATTATGGTATATACCAAATTGCGCGGCGCTCCTGAATATTATTGTATCCCTTCGCTGGATGCACCGGAGTCGTTATGGGATCGCTTTCGCGTGAGTCTGGCGGGTGAGACGGATAACAAACAAGAGCAACTGCAATTTTTCAGTTTTGCTTTTGCGAAGGCGATGATGTTTCACATGAGTAAATGACAAAAACAATCACGTTATTGTTTCTCTTGTTAACGTTTCCGGCTTACAATCAATCGAGGATTTCTGCTTTCTTCCGGTTAAGCGGACCTGAAAATGCTGGACGCTGACTCATCTGTTTAAAGCAGGAAGAGCACATCGTATTACCGCTTATGTGAGAAATGAAACGGCCATCCTTTATCGCAAACAGGAACTCGACACCTTTCATCATGGAGGAAAATTAGATGCCTTCCGTCATGCTTTCTGGATGGCTTGTCTGGGGACTACCATCGGAGAAAAAAGCATCACGTAAACTTGGCAAGGCGCATGAAAAAGGAAATTACAAAGCCTTTAGAAGAGGGAAAACAGAAGATGGATTTCTTCAAGATGAAACAGCGGTAGAGATGGATCTTTATAACAATGAAGAAGGTCTGCGTATTGCTAGAGAAAACAAAGATGAGGCGTTTTCCGATCTGCAACAGAAAACAATAGCTGCCATCCATGAAGGAAAAATGAAAGTTATGAAAAGAGATGCTCAGGGAAGGTTGACCGACTGTGACGGAAATTTCCTCTTGTTAGAAGAACGAAAAAAATCAGATTGGAAATTGCCTTACTGCCTCCTGCCAAGTCATGTACATTAGTGCTTAGTATTCTATTCTCTCGTTAACCATAAATAAAAGTTGTAATTTAGTGCTGCTATATATTCCATGAAAAAGACCTATCTATTACTTATTCACCCTCTATTTAGCAGGTTCGGCTATTGCACAGGAAAAGGAAGGGATCAATTTCCGCGCAATCACATTTGATCAGGCGATTCAACAGGCGAAAGCTGAGAAGAAACCCATCTTCCTTCATGCCTTTGCCTCCTGGTGTCACTTTTGTGAATTCATGGTAGACAGCGTTTATAAAGATAAGGAGGTGGCGGCGTACTTTAACAAAAACTATATCTGCATTAAAATGGATATGGAAAAAGAAGGAAGGGAATTCAATAAAAAAATTAAAATTAAAAACTATCGCACGCATGTTTTCTTCGACTATAACAATACAGTGATGATGCATCGCTCGGCGGGGAAGAAAAACACAGCTGAGTTTCTTCAGTTAGGAAAAGACGCGCAGGACACCACCAAACAACTCCGCACGTTTGAAAGAAAGTACTTCGACAAAAAAGCCAATATTGAAGAGATCACGACCTATATGAAAATGCTCGAAAAAGCAGGATTGGATAATCAGGTAACGATAAACGCTTATCTCAGCGGGTTGAGTGATAAAGAGATGCTGAAACATGAGAACTGGAGAATCATGTACGATCTCTTCAAAGAAGTGGAAATGACCTCTTTTCAAAAAGTCATGTATTTACGGGAAGAGTACGCTAAAATTTACACTGCTGACAGTATTGATAATAAAATCATCTCACTTTACAATTCTGCTTTAATGAATCGTGTTCAGAAATTAGATACTTCCGGCTACAACACTATGGTAGAGAAACTCCGCAAATCGGAACTAGATTTATCAGAAAAAATTATTGCTTATGCCTCGTTGAACCGACATAAAATGAGATCCGATTGGAAAAACTATCAGCTCGAAGCTGTGCCCTTTATTGAAAAATACTGCATGGACGATTACCGACGGTTAAATGAAGTCGCGTATAATTTTTATGAACGAATAACGGATAAAGAATTATTAGCGAAAGCAGAAACCTGGGCAGTAAAAGCAGTTTCCCTTCAAGATAATATCCGTAACAACCATACGCTTTCAGGCATCTATTTCAAGCTCGGAAAAAAAGAACCGGCTATGACCGCCTGTAAACATACCATTGACCTCGCTAAAAAAGCCAATGTGGATTATAAACAATCCAGTTTACTGTTGGAGAAGATTGAGGAGATGAAGAGTGTGGAATGAAATTTTTCCAAGAATAGCACATATGATTAATTTCAAGGTTCTTTATACACGAGACTCCTAATGTAATTATTTTAACAAAACAATTAAAAGTGTTACGAAAAACCTTCTTCATCTTATTATTTGCTTTGAATATTAAATGCAGTGGGCAAAATACATTAAATAATGATATTTCAATTTCCGGTATTATACCTTCAATGATCAAATACAATTTCCGGTCAATAATGCAAATGGAAGATTAATATATTACTTATTTTCAATAAACTATTGTAACTTTTGGAAAATTATGATAGAATTGAACTTGGCCCCTATTATCCATACAGAACTAACCAAAGTTGAATTTAATAGTGATGTTCGTAATGGTGATCGTTTATCAAGTCTAAATTATAAAGCATTGGGAATTGGTTTGAGATCACGATGTTTACTAAATAAAAAAGATGCTAATAAGAAATTCTTTTTGAATCTGGATTTTCAAAGACAAATAGTCAGAGCCTATTCCATTACATTTTCTTCTCGAACAAATTTTCCAAACACAGACTACTTTGAAAATACGGTTTCAACATATATAAAGCCAAATTCTATAAAGAATCACTTTGCGACTCCGCACTTATCAAACTGATAAAAGAAATGGGGATATGAATTCTCCATTGGAATAATCTATGTTACCCCGGAAATATATTCATATGATTTAGGCAGCAATTATTCCATAAATGGATTAAGTAGTACCGGTAAAAAGAAAATCGAGAAAAACGGGATTCTTATAACAAGCGGATTTGGAATTCTTTTTTAGACCAATGTACGTTGTCCTATCATAAAATTGGAGTTCCACAAATATTTACAAAAGAGAAGTTTATACGAGTAAATTCAAACCTTTCTACCCATCTCCTTCAAAGCTTATGTACTTAAAACATCTAAACTTATTTATTGCTTTACTACCTCTGCAAACGCAATCACATGTCCATCCGGATCTGAAAAATAGACAACACGATGGCCCCAGTCGCGGAGGGCAGCGGGACTTACTAATTTTGCTTTGGCGGTGAGAGCGAGCGCACATGCAGCATTAATATCATCTACGAGCCAGTAGATTTCACATCGGGGTATTCCTGTTGCGGTTTCAGGATGTGGTAAATTTGGATGGATGATTTTGGCTATTCCATCATTGGGCATTAATCCCAATTCATGATCAGATAAAATGAACTCCGTCATGCCAGGCACATGGAGGATGGTTTGGGAGGAGATGGAATAAAACCAGTACTAGATCCTGATCCTGACGTAAAGTATTATTTCCGTTTGTATCAATGATTGTACTTGCATTCATGGGTGAAATTATCAGTTAACAGCATTCAGTCGGTTAAGTTAATGATTTTCTATGTTAACCGCAATAAGAGCAGGTATAAAGGAAATTAGAGTGAATTTATTTCTCTCCGGAGCAATAAAGATTCTAAACTTAAACGCAGCGTTCGCGGCGGGTTCGCTGCGTTCGCAGCGTTTAAACAGAAGATTTAATTATCAGAAAATTCTTTAATTCAAAACTAAGATTATTTATAATTGACAATTAAGGTTTAATTTATCGAACTAGCTATTTGTTCAGCTGATTTATAAAGAAGAAAAAATCAAAACCTTTACACCACCACTAAGTATTCAGCACTTTTATTTTGAACAACTCGTTTTCAGGAGCGGTCATCAGGTCTTTCTCCAGCACTACAAAATCAGCCCATTTCCCCGGTTCCAGACTTCCCCTCTCCTCCTCTTCAAAGGAAGCATAGGCTGCCCAGATTGTCATGGCACGAAGGGCTTCCATGCGGGAAATGGCTTGATCAGCATTAAAACCGTTTTCTGGATAAGACTGCTGATCCTTTCGCGCTACGGCCGCATAAAATCCAAAGAGCGGATTGATGCTCTCCACCGGAAAATCGGAACCGGCTGCGATCAATCCTCTTTGATTCAGCAACTCCTTATAGGCATATGAAGATTTTAGTCTCTCCGGCCCCACTCTGGTTCCTGCCCAGTACATATCAGAGGTAGCATGGGTGGGCTGTACAGAAGGAATGATGGAATAATCATGGAAGAGATGAAAGTCGGAAGGATGCATCACCTGTGCATGCTCGATGCGCCAGCGAAAATCATTTTTTCCCTTTAGCACATCACTATATATTTTCAACAACAACCGATTGGCTGAATCACCAATGCAATGGGTGTTCAACTGAAAGCCTAAATCAGCGGCTACACGTGCGGCTTGTTTCAATGAATCAACGCTACTCAGCAGGAATCCATGATGTCCGGGCATATCCATATAGGGATGCAGGAGACAAGCGCCTCTGGAGCCCAATGCACCATCGGCATACAACTTAAATGAACAGACCTGTAAACGATCCGACTTATATCTCCCGTTACTCCGGTAATACGCTACATTGTCGGGACTATAACTCACCATTGCATTCATCCGCATCTGAATGACACCGGCTTTTTGCAAGCTATCGATTAGCTGAATCGTTGAGACATCCAATCCGGCATCCACCACTGAAGTTAAACCTACTTCGAAACAATTCTTCTGAGCCGACAACAAGGCTTCGATTAACGCTTCTCTACCGGGCTCAGGAATTTTTAGTTTTACTAAATCAACAGCGTTATCAATGAGTAAACCGGTGAGCTTCCCGTTCTTCTTTATTAATTCTCCGCCTCTACCTTTGTATCTTCGGTCACCCCACATATTGCCAGGGCCTTTGAATTCACCAATGCAGCATGCCCATCTATACGCATGAGAAACACCGGAACATCCGGAAATAAGGAATCCAGTTTTGTATTATCCGGAAACTCTTTTACCTCCCAGTCATTCTGATCCCATCCTCTGCCGAAAATCCATCCCATAAATTTTATATCCTTCTTCAGGACCAGCGTATCAAGGATGGCTTCATATGAATCCGTGCCTATCAACCAAATCTTTTTAAGATCTACACCATAACCATAAAATGACAATGCGCATCGTAAAAACCGGGATAGACTGATTTTCCTCCCAGGTCAACCTCTGCTGCTGCTTTTATCTTACGCAGATCAACAGCGGACCCGACTGCAAGAATTTTTCCATCCTTTACGGCGAACGCTTCTGCAATAGCAAAGGCGCTGTCTACGGTATATACCTTTGCATTATAGTAAACAGTATCTGCTGCATACTCGGTTCTGCAGGAAAGAAGAGTAGCTGCAAATAAAGAAACAAGGAGTACTAAACTGTTTTTTTTCATGATCGATGAATAAATACGGAGCTGGCCTGCGCCAATGGAGTAACAACAATATCATTCAGCACCACATGCGGCGGACGGCTGGCGGCGAACCATACGATCTCCGCAATATCTTCCGCTTGCAAAGGATCAAAACCCTGATACACTGACTTTGCTTTCGCGGAATCTCCTTTAAAGCGTACGAGTGAAAATTCCGTTTCGGCAGCACCCGGATTCACAGCAGTGACTTTAATTTTATGCGGTAGCAGATCAATGCGCATGGATTTTGTAATGGCATCCACAGCGAACTTCGTCCCGCAATACACATTCCCATTCGGATAGGCATCTTTTCCTGCTGTACTACCGATATTAATCACATGCCCTTTCTGACGCGCCACCATCCAGGGAAGCACGGTTCTGCTCACATACAGCAATCCTTTTACATTGGTGTCAATCATCACTTCCCAATCGGCTATCTCACCCTCATGAATAGCCGACATTCCGGATGCGAGTCCTGCATTATTTACGAGCACATCAATCTCCTTCCAGAAATGCGGTACCGATTCCAGCTCCTCTTTCACTGCCTCATGACTCCGGACATCGAAACAGAGCGAAAACACTTTTACATCATACGTATCCTTAATAATATGCTCGAGCTCTTCCAGCTTTCCTTTGCGACGGCCGGTAATAATCAGATCACTGCCATGCTCGGCAAATTTCAAAGCTATGGCACGACCAAATCCTGAAGTAGCGCCGGTTATCAGAGTTATCATAGTAATGAATTCTAAAGTATAAAGTTGATTAAGATGAAGTGTAGCTTTGCAAATATCGTAAATTTATAAAACGAAAATTCGTTGCACATCCATCAGGGTATAAGAAGTAAAAATAAGGTACAAAATACACCGATTCAGAATATCCTTTCCGGCTTGATCGTCTTACTCAGCTTACTATGACGATAGCCGAAACTGAAATAGAGCACTAAACCTATGACCAGCCATATTGAAAATCCGATCCATTGCTGCACATGTATTTGAGCCATCAGATAGAGGCAGGTAAGGATGCCGGCTACAGGGATGAGCGATAGTTTTCGGGTATAACTGAAAAAAGAAAGTATAGCAAAGATGAGGAAGAAGATAAAATTCGGAACAGATTCTAAATTGGTTATCGGATTCACATGCTCATGTATCCATGTCTGCTGAAAAATCCTAACCACACCATCACCGTGAGATAAATTACCGGCAGAATATACTGTCCGCTGAAATAAGGCACACGAAACTTCCTCGGCAAATCCTGATGTTTATGCAGCATGAGCACTCCGCCACATACCAGCATAAAAGCGAACAAGGTTCCAATCGAACAAAGATCCACTACCGTTGCCATATCAATAAAAAATATTGGAATTCCGACGAGCAGTCCGGTAACGATGGTTGCGAAAGAGGGAGTACCAAAGCGAGGGTGAATCGTAGAAAACTTCTTCGGCAACAAACCATCGCGGCTCATGCTCATCCAGATTCGTGGTTGACCTAACTGAAAGACCAGCATCACACTTGCCATAGCGAACACTGCACTCACAGCAATCACACCACTCATCCACTGGAGTCCTCGGCGACCGAAAACAAATGCCAACGGATCATCTACCCGCAACTCCTTGTAATTTACCATACCGGTCAGCACCAATGAAATCATAATATACAAAACTGTACAGATGATAATCGCATAAAACATTCCCTTTGGAAGATCACGTTGCGGATTATGACATTCTTCAGCGGTGGTGGAAATAGCATCGAAGCCGATATAGGCGAAAAACACTCCGGATACACCGGCCAATACTCCTGCCCATCCCTCGGGAAGAAAGGGCGACCAATTTTCTGCTTCTACATAAAACACACCCACAAGGATCACCATCACCACTACTATCAGCTTCACCGCCACCATCGCATTGCTGGCATTCCTCGACTCCTTCATACCACGATACACCAGCCAGGTAATTATTATATTGATCACCAGTGCAGGGATGTCGAGAATAACTCTCATACTGCCTATAGCCGGTGCCGTTATCCATGCTCTATATCCTTCTGAAAGCACCACCGCCGGATCTGCACCGGAAATTTGCGCAGCTAAAAAGGCACGCTTTGCAGAAAAATAATCGATACCCGACCATGCCGGAAGGATGATCCCCTCCGGAAATCCAAGAGCGGGCAATTTTATATGCGCCAGCAAGGTAGAGAAATAGCCCGACCAGGAGATGGCCACCACGATATTTCCGATAGCATATTCCATGATCAATGCCCAACCAATTATCCAGGCGAAAAGTTCACCGAAGGCAACGTACGAATAGGTGTACGCAGACCCGCTAACCGGAACAAGGCTGGCGAACTCCGCGTAACAAAAAGCAGCGAAACCACAGGCGATCGCAGTAAAGAGGAATAAAAACACCACACCCGGACCACCATCTGCACTTGCACTACCTATAGTGCTAAAGATACCCGCACCGATGATGGCCGCAATCCCGAGAGCAGTCAGGTCCCGCACACCAAGGTGTTTTCGGAGCAAACCCTGATTTCCGGAATTGTCCAACTCCACTTGTTTAAGGATATCCGCTATACTTTTCTTTCGAAAAAGATTCATAGTCTCTTCGTATTTTATGCAAAGGAAACAGAAAAACTCAATTTCCCTCTTTTTTCGAAATATTACTTTTAGAAGAGAAGTAGTGCCAGGAATAAAATGCAAGGATCAGGAGCAGTAAACCGGGCATTCTGAAACGGATCAGACTACCGATAACCGGTGTGGTGGGCCGCAGACCACCAAAATTATTATTCCGGCAATTACAAGAACTACTTCTGCGGAAGGCATCTCCCTCTTCCTCCATGCGAAATATAGGGCGAGAAAAAATAACAGTGGGAAGATAATGTTCTCCAGAAACAAAGGGAAATGGTACCACTTTGCCAACTGCCAGGGCCAGGGTTGAAACAATGCAAATGAAAAAGCATCGGGAATATGCAGTAAAAAACTCGTGATAGTAGGTGCAAAAGAAACGGGATGCACCAGACTACCGGCATGCATAAACACCGCAAACCTCCACATATTTAACTGCTGACCAAACAGCAATGCCGGGACATCTAACCATGAAAAAAAAGTGCCTCCTACGAGTACCAATACAAGCGTAACAAAATAAGACATTGAAATCGTCAGAAAGGCTTTTTCATATCACGTTTCAACATCCAGATTAAAAATCCCGGCAGGAACACGAGTAACCAGAAAGATTTGATCAATACAAAACATCCGGTAAAAAAAAGCAGACTTATCAGATAAACCGGTTTACGCTTATAGTTCCATAATTGAAAATAGCGCAACGTCATTCCCATCGCAAACAATAACAAAGGTTCTTTCAAAATCGCCGAACTCCAGATAAAAACATTAGGAAGAAAAAAAACAAGGAAGGCAGTGCGCGGTATTTCCGGTTCATTTCCACGAGAGGAGAAAATAAATTGCAACAGCGCACCCATTCCCATGATAGATAAAACATTTGACCAGATCAGGTGTACCCATTCATTGGTGCCGGAAAATATACTCAGCAAGGCATGAAATCTAACAACCGTTCTGGCGTCATTAAAGAGAAAGCCATAACCGTTATCGGGCCAAATGGTCAGATTATTAATAAACAGTTGTGTGGATTCATTCTCCATTCCCAGCATCATTTTAAAAAACAGGACCGGATTTTCACGAAATAAATTATAAAATGCAGCGGTGTCGGACATATATCCCTGCATATCTCCACCCTGATAGGTGCTCAAATAATAATTTGCAATAAAAAACCCTCCTGCTACTTTTAAGAAAAGTATGCCTGGCAAATACCAACCGGGTACACCCTTAATTTTCAGAAATGAAGTTCTGTAAAATAGAATGCTCAGCACAAGAATATGTAGAAAAACTATCATAATCTTTACTGTATCTTCCCATTAAACCATCCCAGAAAAGAACCACTCATCCACTTTTTATACGATAAAATTGTAAACGGAAAAATTATAAACGGAAGTCCTGGCACTTTATATCTAACCAACGCCCCAATAATAGGTGTGACCAGGCCGGAGAGCATAAAAATCGAAACGCCGAACAGGAATGATGAAATAACAAATGTTGACATATTCTTCATGAACACCCCTTCATATTTAATAGCATGAACACCATCAACAACAAAATGAAAATATTCTCTGCCACTGAAAACCACATCAGGAAATTATGTGCGTGTTGAGGCATGGGTAATAATAATGTTCTGCCGAAAGCACCCGGAGCTTCTGAAATCAAGCTCCACCATTCCGGTTGAATTCTATTTACTTCCACCACACACATCGCTTGTTCTGTTTCAGCAACAAAATAAAATTCTGCCTGCTTTTGTGATATCAGAACAGGGATTGATTTCCCTGTGATAAAGGGAGCAGCAATAGAAAGTATCGTAAAATAAATCAAATAGATAGCCAGACTGATCAACACCGGAGGAAGGGGTTTGTATTTTGAAATTATCCAACTGAGTAGAAGCGGAATAATCAGAAAAAAAACATAAGCTTTTACTGTGATCAGAATAAGGATAGACAACACTATACTCACCCATCTGCGTAGCGAAGAACTTTTATCGGAAATAAGCCGGGAAATCTGATACAACAATGTTCCCAAAGCAAAAACCAGAAATGCTTCCTTGATCATACCTGAAGTCCATAACATCATAGATGGCAATAAAAAGACAATCACTATCAATAAAAATGCCCTGCCTTTTATCGTGTCGTTCATTACTCTGAAAATTCCTGTCAGACCTATTGTCGCCAAAAAACACATCACAATGGCATGAGGGAAATAGGTACCCATGGAGAACAGACGCAAAAAAGCATTCAGGCGAATCATGGTCCGGCTATCATTAAAAACAAGGTCGGTATTGTACCAGTTTCGCATGGTATCGTAATAGATCTGTAAATCGGCGGCATCACCATCAATTCCGGTCAGCATCCGGAAAAAATCATAGGGCCTGTTGAGAAATGTATCATAAATGACAGCAGAATCGTCATAATAGCGAAATATGTCGGCATATGCCCGGTCCGTATAAAACTGAGTATAAATAATATACAAGGCAAAAGCGGCAATCACTTTAATTATAAACATGAGCTGGAACACCTTTGCGGAAACTTCCGGCAGCATGAAAATTTTCCATTTGCCAATCAAGTAAATAGCTAAAAATATGTAGCCGAATGTGAGGAAGACTTCAAGCATCGCCTCAAATATAAAATATTACGGGCATAGAAGAAGAAGAACTATTTTTGCAGAGGATAGAAATTCACCTTGCTGATGCTCCCTCCTCCAACATCAACACTATAACATACAAAAACACATAGACAATGTCTTTCGCTACAGAAGAACTAACCACCGTTGAAACTGCTAAAAAACTGGGTTTGTTACCCGAAGAATTTGAAAAGATCAAAGAATTTCTAGGCCGGGTTCCCAATTTTACTGAATTGAGTATTTATTCCGTGATGTGGTCGGAGCATTGTTCGTATAAAAAACTCCATCACCTGGTTAAAAACGTTACCAGAAGAAAGGTCCGCATTTGCTGGCTGAAGCCGGAGAAGAAAATGCGGGTCTGGTATCGATAGGTGATGGTTTGGCCTGTGCCTTTAAAATTGAATCGCATAATCATCCCTCCGCCATCGAACCTTATCAGGGAGCAACGGGTGTGGGGTGGTATCAACCGTGATATTTTTACGATGGGTGCACGACCGATCGCTCAGTTGAATTCCTTGCGCTTTGGAAATCCTGAACTTGCAAAAACGCAATGGCTGATGCGTGGTGTGGTGAAGGGCATTGGTGATTATGGAAATGCTTTTGGTGTGCCTACTGTTGGGGGAGAAGTTTTCTTTGATGAATCCTTCAACGTGAATATTTTGGTCAATGCCATGTCGGTAGGCATTGTAAAGGCGGGTGAAACGGTCTCTGCCATTTCACAAGGTGTGGGCAATCCTGTTTATATTGTCGGATCCTCTACCGGCAAGGACGGTATCCATGGTGCCACCTTTGCATCGGGCGATTTGCATGCTGATTCCCATGAGGATTTACCTTCTGTACAAGTAGGAGATCCGTTTATGGAGAAATTATTACTGGAAGCCACTCTTGAAATCATCAAGACCGGTGCTGTTGTGGGCATGCAGGATATGGGTGCTGCCGGAATTATTTGTTCTACGAGTGAAATGTCGGCGAAAGGAAAGCATGGTATGAATGTTTGGCTGGACAAGGTGCCTACCCGACAGCCCAACATGAAAGGCTGGGAAATTTTACTCAGTGAGTCGCAGGAAAGAATGCTGGTGGTTGTACATAAGGGACGTGAAGACGAAGTGGAGAAAATTTTTGAGAAATGGGATTTGAACTGCACACAAATCGGCGAGGTCATTGAAGGAGAGCGGTTGCATTTCTTTATGCATGGAGAACAGCTGGCTGATGTCCCGGCAGATTCGCTCGTTCTGGGTGGTGGAGCTCCTATTTACAAGCGGGAATTCAAAGAGCCGGCCTACATCGCCCAAAACAAGGCATTCGACATCAACAAAGTTCCTGTACCTTCGGATATGCGTCCCGTTATGAACCATCTGGTCAGACATCCGAACATTGCTTCGAAACGCTGGATATATACACAGTATGATTCGATGGTAGGTACCATCAATATGAGCACCAACAAACCCAGCGATGCAGCCATTGTAGATGTGCGCGGGACTAAAAAAGCATTGGCGCTCGTCGTCGACTGCAATTCCCGTTATGTACATAGTGATCCTGAGACAGGTTGTGCCATCGCTGTTGCGGAAGCGGCACGAAATATTGTTTGTTCCGGAGGTGAACCGTCTGCAGTTACCAATTGTTTAAACTTCGGGAACCCTTATAATCCGGAAGTGTACTGGCAATTTGTGCAGGCCATCAAAGGGATGTCGTCCGCATGTACCCGCTTTGAAACACCGGTGACAGGAGGAAATGTCAGTTTTTACAATCAATCGAAAAATGAGCAGGGAGAAGTTCCGGTATTTCCCACACCTACGATAGGAATGGTGGGCATATTGCCGCAGAAGAATCATCAGATGACGTTGGATTTTAAAAACGAAGGCGATGTACTCTTCCTGCTGGGAGCTTCACAGGATGATATTGCCTCTTCAGAATATTTATATTCCTATTGTAAGATAAAAAATAGTCCGGCTCCCTACTTCAACCTCGAAGAAGAATTTTTAGTACAGGATCTCGTGAAAACCCTCATCAAAAACAATCTCATTGAAAGTGCCCATGATATTTCGGATGGAGGATTATTTATTTGTCTGCTGGAATCAGGAATGCCTCGCGGACTCGGATTCCGCATTGACACCGACGAAGAGTTTCGCAAGGACGCTTATCTTTTCGGAGAAGCGCAGGGAAGAATTGTTGTTAGCGTAAGTCCCGAAAAACTCGATGCCTTTGTTGAGCTGGTCGCTGCTTCTGATATCGATTTCACCAATCTGGGCGAAGTAGGTGGAAATGCCATTGTCATTGATGAAGAAGAATATGGAAGTGTACATACTTTTAAGGAGAAGTATGATAACAGTATTGGAGATCTAATGCCATGAAGTAGAATCGCGAAAAGCGATACACTTCATGACTTTGGGCTACCGGCTACCAGCTAACGGCTGCGGGCTTCCGGCTGCGGCTGAGCATATCGGCTGGGGGCTGAGGGCTTTTGCTACTCATAGCGATCAGGTTACTTTGAGTGGAATTACAGCTATAATTTGGTTACACTATGAAAATTTCAATTAATTTTAAAAGAGTAATTCAAACAACTGTGGCTTGTTTCGTAGCAGCCTTACTTCCACCTATTATTTCCAAATCAGAAATGTTTTATACCCTAGCTGTGCCTCTCTTTTATTCAATAGCTATACCATTAACCAACTTAGACAAGGTAATTACCAAAAGAAAGTCCCAGGCTTTTGTACTTAGTATTTTGTTGACAATAATTCTGTTTTTTTCATCTGTTTCATTTGGACTTTTACTTGGTCAGAGTTTTTTGGGAACTTATTCTATTCATGTTGTTTGTTTAATTTCCGGACTTTTGACATTACTTATAAACAGTATTTTTATCCGAATTGATAATATACTACTAGGATTATTAATAACAGGATTTTTTGCCCTCTCTATTCCCTTTTTGACACTATTTTTGAAAGGATATAAAATATTTAATATTGATCTATTTGGCGACCCTGTAACTTTTTTTATAGTTTGGCCAACTATAATGGGTCTTGCTATTTCAATAAGTATATGGACAAAGACAACCATTACTAAAGCAATCATAGAATAATTTAAGGAAGAACACTTACCAATAGTGGAATCAATTCTTGTGAGGAAAAAAAGTTTAATATCTTTAAAAAATATTTTAAACTCATTAGAGCAAAGGCCTGAATCGAGTGATTCGATGAATTAAACGTTGGCTTCTAATAAGTCAATCTAAAGAGATAATGAAGCGAAATGACAAAAACTCTTTACATATTTAGCGGACTGGGGGCTGATGAAAGAGTCTTTCAACGACTTGACTTTTCCGGCTTTTCAACAACTTACATAAAATGGATTGTTCCGCAAGACAATGAAACTATTGAGCACTATGCAACACGACTACTTGACCAAATTACAACTATAAAACCGACTTTAATCGGACTTTCATTCGGTGGACTAATAGCTATTGAAATTGCAAAACAAATTGAAACTGAAAAAGTAGTTTTAATCGCTTCTGTAAAGACTAAAAAAGAAATTCCCTTTTACTATCGTTTGGCCGGTGAACTGGCGCTACACAAACTTCTTCCGCCGGTATTGCTTAAAGCTCAAACTTTATTACAAATTGGCTATTCGGGGCGATTTCCCATTTTGAAAAGCAACTTTTAAAGCAAATTCTTATGGATACCAATCCGGTTTTTTTGAAATGGGCTATTGAAAAGGTAGTAAAATGGGGAAATCAAAAAGAAACCAACAACCTCTTTCATATTCACGGAACAACGGACAGAATTTTACCATTGAAATATGTAAAATGCAACACGACAATCAAGGATGGTGGTCACTTTATGACCTTAAACAAAGCCGATGAAATCAACACTATTTTAAGACAGCAGCTATGAAATCGAAAAGTCCACTCACTTTAAAAGTTTAAAACAGTCGCAGTCTTTGCAGGTAGTCCTAAACCCTCAGTCACGAAACTCCAGTTCTCATTTGGAGACTTCCGTTTGCGATGGTGAGCTTCATCTTTCAATCCTAAGCAAGCAGCCAGAAGCGAGTAGCTAGAAGCAATGTGTTACACCGCCCCCACCCTCTTTTCCTTCGGACGAATAAATATATAGTAGCTCAAGAGAATGATGACAATTGATGAAAACACGATGGCTATCGGACGCAAGGTATCATCAAAGAAAAATTCTCCGATCATCCAGATGGAATTGGCGCAAAGCCAGCTGACCACTGCTATGTTGTGAAAAAGTTCGGACTTTACGGCCCGGTGTTTCCAGGTGAGATAGATGGCCACAGCAAGGGTGGGTAGGATCATGATTAAACCGGGAATTTTCAAATCCAGCACCCAACAGGTATCCTTGATCAGCCATAGCACGATATGAAAGTTCTCGTATTCGCGTAATTTGGTATTCATCATGGGGCTAATATAATTAATATCAAAAAACGAATCAATTTTTTAGTATGCAGGGGACCTGGTTAAGTGTTGCCTCTTTTATTAAAAGTATTAAAACAAGGCAAACATTTGTTTGAACAAAACACGAAATTATCACTCTAAAACATAACATTTATCATACTTTGAAAACAGGCTTAACAAATTGAATAATTTTGTTAAATGAATTCACTACAAAAAATTATAATTATCAGCCTATGTTGTTTTGGAATACCATCTGCAGAGGTAGCAGCGCAATGGTCCAACATGTCTTCCGGAATTTCTGATGGAATCACATCCATCTGTACACCGTCGCCGGATACCGCTTATGCTGTCAGCACTGCTTTTGCAAATGGAGGAAAAATCATCGCGACTAAAAATGGTGTGAACTGGAATCAACAATTTGCATCTCCCGACTATTTGCTCACCGTTTACTTTCGTTCGTCTAATCTTGGATGGGCGGGAGGTGGCATCCTGCCCGGAGGAATTATTTTAAAAACAATTGACGGCGGCAACAAATGGGATACCATGACCACAAGTCTGTTCCAGATTTACTCTATTCATTTTATTAATGATACACTTGGATGGGCCATTGGAAATGATGCCACGCAAGGTTCTTGCTATATTTATCATTCCACCGACGGAGGATTGAATTGGTCACAACAATTTTCGGGCTTTGATTATCTTCGAAACATTCATTTTACATCTCCCCTTATCGGTTATGCCGCCGGTGATAACGGAAGAATATTTAAAACCATTGATGGCGGTTTAAACTGGCAACTATTAAGTACCGGTGTTGTTTTTCATTTCAGTGATGTAGAATTTGTTTCAGATTCTATTGGTTGGGCGGTTGGCTCCTATGTTACGGGAGGGTGTTATCACACAACGGATGGAGGAGCTTCCTGGAACGCACAAAATCTTCCTTTCAGCACTCCACTCCGATCGGTTTCCTTTGTGTCACCGAACACAGGATGGATCTGCGGTGAAAATGGAAAAGTACTTATGACCACCAATGCCGGAACCAATTGGACCGCACAAAATGTACCGGTTACGATTCATCTGAACAGCATTCATCTATCTGATCCGGGCAATGGCTATGCCGCGGGAGAATCAGGGAGCATCATTAAGTATGAAAACAGCACAAGCGCTATCCACGAAACGACATTCTACGCTATTGAGGCTTTCCCAATTCCTACTTCAGGTGAATTGTTTATTTCAGCACCGGAAAATTTCCTGAACAATTACTTCAGCATCTCCGACTGTTCGGGAAGAATCGTATTTAAGGGCCAGCTAACGGGTAATAATAATCGTATTGATATAAGTCTTTTAGCCAACGGAATTTATTTTTTAAAATCAGATATGCAAACAAATGCTCGTTTGAAAATCATTAAGAACTAATCTCTGTTCATTCCTACACCTATTTTATTCTACTTGGATTATCACTCACCTATGTCGCCCTTACAGGGCTTGGTTTTGATTTATTTCACGTTCCTATAATAATGGCATCCCTACGGGATTGTTTTAGGGGAAAATTTTAAAACGAGCTCATCGTTTAAAAACAATTTCGATAATGAACCTTCACACTGTAAGCAACGGGGTATCTCACGCGCGCAACCTCAACACTAAAAAACAAATCCCTCAAGACGAGCGAGGAATTTAAACCTCAGAGATTAAAAGTGAGATCTATTAAGATATTCTTTACTCTTTTACAAACTGTGCCAAGAACACTTCTTTTCCGTGTTTAGTCTGCATCACTGAACAGCAGGAAAACCCGGTATTCACCTTTTATGTAATTTTGTTTAATGATTTAAAAAGGTATTTCGATTACTTGCCCGGATCGTTCTGGGATTTCTTATTATCAGCATTCTGAGTACCTTGCTTTTCAGATTTATACCCGTACCGGCAACACCTCTTATGATCATTCGCTATTTTGAGATGGAAGATGGTAAAATTGATAAAGACTGGAAATCTTTGGAAGAAATATCGCCAAACCTGCCTTTAGCTGTAGTCACTGCCGAAGATCAGAAATTTGAGGAGCATTTTGGATTCGACCTTGATGCTATTGAGAAAGCGGTAAAGTACAATGAAAAACATAAGGGAAGAAAGTGAAAGGGGCTTCTACGATAAGTCAGCAGACGGCGAAAAATGTTTTTCTCTGGCCCGGAAGAAGCTGGTTGCGTAAGGGGCTGGAAGTGTATTTTACATTTCTCATCGAAATTTTATGGAGCAAGGAACGCATCATGGAAATGTACTTGAACGTGATTGAAATGGGTCCGGGAGTGTATGGAGCGGAAGCAGCGGCACACTATTACTTCGACAAACCCGCAGCTAAACTCACCAAGAGCGAATCCGCAACGATCGCAGCCATTCTTCCCAATCCTATTCGCTGGTCGGCCAGCAAACCGACGCGTTACATCATTAAAAAACGAAACTGGATTCTACGGCATATGGGAAAAATTGAATTGAAAGAAATGCCTTAATGTCTTTTTAAAACGCTGCTAAAATCCTACGTTAATCCCGGTACGAATTATCGGATTCTCGTAAATCTGATAATCGCTTTCAATTACATTAAACAATACCATCAGGGTTAAAGCAGAACTTCGTCCGAATTGTTGGGTATATCCACCACCCAAAAAAAGACTGCTGACATTTTTACGAACCAGTTTGGTAAAGAGCAAATCGGGAACTTCTATATTGACCATTTCATATTCAGAATACAGCAACACACTTTCGAGGATTTGATATTGTAAAAAAGTACGTCCGCCATAGGTATGCGTTTCGTATTTGTAATTTCTATCACGGTGATCTTTGAAATAGGTATACGTCGGGCCTAATCCGGTCCCCAGTTTATCTGTTAATCGGTAACCGATAATCGGAGAAACAGCTATATACGTTAAGGTGCCGAAATTCAATCCGATATTTCCTCCAAAAAACAGACGGTCGCGAAGGGGAGTACGGGGCTTTTCAGGCTGGGGCGCAACAACGGGACCGCTATCCTGAGCCGACAATTGAATGGCCATGAACAGGATACAGATGCAGATGATACTTTTTTTCATATTCTTTCAAAATCAAAGGTACAACATCCAATCATTTTTTTTCCTTTGTAGCTAAGAATTTACAAAGAATGGACAACCAAAAAACATATCTGATTACCGGAGCTTCATCGGGCATTGGATATGAAACGGCTTTAAAATTAGCACAGGAACCTTTCACTACCGTCATCGCTTTGGCTCGTTCGACAGATAAATTGCAGCAGCTGGTGCAGCAATCGGGAGGAAAAATCATCATGAAAACTTTCGATCTCGAACAGGAAGATCCGATGGTGATTGCTGATTTTCTTCATTCATCCGGCATAAAAAGTTTGAATGGAATCATCCACAATGCCGGCTTCCTGGTGAACAGGGCTTTCGGAGAAATCAGCAAGGAAGAATTGGAACAAAGCTATCGGGTCAATGTCTTTGCGCCCTTCCGGCTGACGCAAGTATTGTTGCCACTTTTAACTGCGGCTAAGGGAGCGCATATCCTTCATATCAGCTCTGTAGGAGGTGTACAGGGAAGCGTGAAATTTGCAGGGCTGAGTGCTTATTCCAGCAGCAAGGGGGCTTTATCCGTATTAACGGAATGCCTGGCCTTAGAATTAGCACCTGCTTCCATAAAAGTAAACTGTCTTGCATTAGGCGGTTCAAACAGAGATGTTAAACGCCGCATTCCCGGGATATGAAGCTCCGTTAAAAGCGCATGAAATGGCTGATTTTGTAAGTTGGTTCTTGTTAAACGGACATCGGTTTTTTAACGGGAAAAATTCTGCCTGTTGCTTTGAGCACGCCTTAGCATAAATCAAATAACCAATGGATTTAGATTGACAGCGTCATAATGTTTACGGTTTTAAACCCCACCTACGCTAAAGCTTCGGTCGGCAGGCACGGAGGAAACAGAGGTGACACGGAGACAACTTCGCTAAAGCTTCGATGTCCAAGGGCTTCACAGAGAGCTTGCGCTTTGAATGACATTCTTTTCCGTCTGAAGCTAAGAGGTCAGTATTGAATTATACCTCCAAGCGGATCAATCCTCCTCTTCCTGCGCTATATATTTTCCATCCAGTATATCATATATCTTATAGCCCTTCAAGGGTAATACACTTGTCGTTTGATCCAGGAGGGCGGCAACATTAAAAATAACTTCCTTTTCCTGTATTTCTTTCGCATCAAAGGTGATCAGCAAACAGGAAGATTCGACATGATACCCCCAAAATTCCACGCCCTTCAGCCGTTTGAGATGATGTTGAACACTCTTTACAGTGGCTTCGTTCAGGTGCCTTATTCTTAAAATCAACTCATTGCCTGCATCCAGCCGCGCAGAGCAGAGCGAGAAACAGAGAAAGAGGATCATCCAACGAATCACACGTCACCCTGGAAAGTTATAGCGATACTGCTAAAAAAGAACATTTTCTGAATAATCTTACAACCACAAAAGAATGGTTCCGGCGATGAAAATATCCGGCAAGAAGTGTAATTTTGAAACAACAGAATCAGCCTATGAAATCACACATCCGAACCGTTGAAGAATACAAAGATGCCTATGAAAGAAGCATACGAGATCCTGAAAATTCTAGGCAGAAATTGCAGAAGAATTTCAATGGATGAAGCCCTGGGATCAAGTGCTGAGTGGAACTTTGATACTTTGACGTGAGAAGTTCAAGGGCGCCCAATTGAATATATCACGGTGAATTGCCTCGACCGCCATCTCGAATCAAAAAGGAGATCAGATTGCCATTCAATGGAGCCCAACAATCCTGAAAACATAATCGTCATTTGACGTATCGGCAGTTGCATGCAGAAGTTTGCAAAACAGCCAATATGCTTTTGTCAGCCGGAATTAAAAAGGTGATCGTGTTTGTATTTATATGCCGATGGTACCTGAGGCGGCGATAGCTATGTTGGCTTGCGCGAGAATAGGTGCTGTACATTCAGTGGTGTTTGCGGGATTCTCCGCACAATCCTTATCCGATCGCATCAATGATTCGGGATGTAAAATGGTGATTACTGCAGATGGTGCATTCAGAGGATCGAAATCGATTGGATTGAAAGAAATTGTTGATGAAGCATTGGAGACATGTCCGACGATAGAAACGGTAATCGTATTGCGACAT
>JADKIC010000015.1 GCA_016721435.1 Bacteroidota bacterium | reverse complement strand
AACCACAGGAGAGGTAATCGACAATGTCCGTATATTTTCACTGGAAGGTAAATTAATTGAGCAGGAATCCTGGACCGGAGAAATCAACACACAATTTCTCAGTCCGGGTGTTTACATTATTGAATTACAAAGTACATGCAGTCGAAAACTTTTACGAAAAGTATTCATTAAACAGCGAAATTAACATCGTTCAAAGTACTTATGTTTACGAAAATTAACGTATCAATGTAATATTCCCTTTCATCTCCACAGGTTTATCCAAATAATCTTTGTAACCTGCAACAAAAAAATAAGTGCCTTCAGGAACCGGAACTTCCTCCTGATTTTTTCCATTCCACTTTGGCTCCTGACCGGTTATCAGGCGAATCAATTCTCCCCAGCGGTTGTAAATATTCAATACCCCAAAACGTGCTGAAGGATAATTAATATAGAAATCATCATTGACCCCATCGCCATTCGGTGAAAAAACATTCGGTATTGAATAACTGCAATCAATAAAACGAACACTTACAGTATCTCTGAATTTACAACCGGGACCATAGGTAACGGTAACAGAAACGGTATCCGATTCATTCAAATAAACTGTCGGACCAAAAGTACCATTGCTCCATTGATAAAACGATGTACCCGGCACATCAATCGAAAAGCTCACTTCTTCTCCTATACACGCTATTTTATCTGCTCCGGCTGAAGCTTCCGGATACAGATAAATCACCATCTCCCTTTTAAGGGTGTCGACACAACCTTCAGCAGTAGTTCCTACACTATAATACAGGCCTGTGTCAACAGCAGCTACTCCGGGAAAAAGTAAACTATCTGCTATGATTTGTTGTCCGGAAGGTAAAATCCAATACATAGTCGAAAATTGATTTGGATCTACGTAGAGAAAGAAGAATCACCTTCGCATATATTTGCATTCCCCACTATTTGACTCAAGGGCTTTTGTTCGGGATTAATATTAAAAAAATAACTGGCACTGCAACCAAAAGAATCGGTAACTATCAGTTCGATTTGACCGGTATAGAAATCATTACTCAAGGAATAATTAAGCAAAGTATCCTGTATGGAAATAGCAGGACCAAGATTCCATGTATAGGTGTAGTCCGGATTCACGTAAGATAAATTCGCAATCACGGTATCATACCAGCAATCAGGTTGTACAACATTCACCTGGGGCATCAACGTTAAAGGAGCTGTGGACGTTTGTAATGTATCACTATAACCAAGGCAACCATTTGTATCAAGAGCAGAATAAAAATAATAGCCGGGACTCGTAACATACAAAACAGAATCAAAGGAAAATCCATTGACCCAATTGGGAGATATGGCCTGTGAATCCACTACTAAAATTATGGAATCACCCTGACAAACATAGCTATTGCTGGCATTCACATGAAAGACAGGGTTGTTCAGAATAGTCACATTCACCATCGCCACAGGACCAGTACATCGAAAATTAGAAAGTTGTACTGCATACACTCCGGCATCAGCACTATCACAATCCGGTACAGTTATTTGTAAAGTATTAGCAGTTGATCCCGGCAAGGTCCATTGATACGATGCACCATTGATCAATGAAGTAGATAATACCAGCACATCTCCATTACACAGTACAGTATCACCTGTTATCAACGGCAACAATGAAACCGGATCTACCAGAACATTCGCAGGTGTGAAAGGACTGTAACAACTACCATCAAATGTGGCAGCATAAAAGACTTGATTATTTAATATTATTCCAGTAGTAAACATCAAGCCACTATCAAGAGGAACCGACGATGTAGCCTGCTGGAACCAGTACACCGCTGTGGGAGCATTCGCCGACAAAACAGCAACATCTCCACTGCAAACAGTGTCATCGATTGTAATAGGCCCGGGAGGTCGGGTCAAGGTATCAATACGAATTGAATCTACAGAGGGACACCCGTATGAATCCAGCATATTTAATATGAAAATTCCGGCTGAGTTCACCGGAAGCTGAGCAGTAGTTTGTCCTCCGGGCATCCATGAATACGCATTCATTCCCTGAGGACCCACTAACAGTACAACATCACCGGGACAAATCGTATCATTACCCTGAATTTGTATTTCATAATTATCGGGTGCCTGAATGACATTTATAGACAAGGACGTTGTAATACCACAGGAAACAACCTGACACATATAGGTGCCCGGTTGAGTCACTGTTTGTAACAAAGAGCTTCCATTCAACGGAGGCGCCCATGAAATCAATGATCCGGCATTGGTAAATATTTCCAGCTGTACTGAATCATCTTTACACAGGACAGGTGCAGGGCTTGCAGTTATAAAGGTGTTGAATAACCAAAAACTTCAAAAGGAGCAGAAGACAAAAGACATCCCTCCGTATTTTCAAAGGTATAATAATATAAACCCGGTGTTGAAGTCCAAAGAGAATCATTGGTAGAAAGAGGAGTTCCGGAAGGTCCAAACCAAATATAGGAAAATCCGGAATCAGCCACCAGAAGAACAGAATCACCCGGGCAAATTAACCCGGAAGCCGGAAATGCAGTTATTTCGGGAACCGCTGTAAGTGGTAAAACAAAATTGCTGTATACTCCTTACTACAGCCGGTGACACTATCTGTCCTAATATATTCCGCGATATATGTTCCCGGCATATTCACTCGAATAGTATCTGCATTTGCATTGCTTTGAACTACTCCTGCATTATTAAAAGTATACGGACGCGAAGGCTGTACGATCAATGTAATGGTATCTCCGGGGCAAATACTTGTCGGTCCGGAAATCGATGCATCAGGAGGCGGTGGAAGATCCAGTATTACATAAAAGTCACGTGTGATAGAAAATAAATTAGCGCCTCCTATCGGATTAATAATATCTGCGGTAACGGAAGCATTTCCCGTTCCTGTGCCTTTGAAAAAATTCCGATGTATCATAAATGTATAGACCGCCCCACTATCAGAAAACACAACCGGTCCGTTCATAGACCAGCTTACAAAAGCAGGAAGCATCGGTTGCGGCAATCCATTCATCCAGGAAACAGAATCTACCAATCTCATTACAAAATATTCATCAGGACAAAATCTGACTGTGTCGATCGCTTCTATTGCAGGGTCTTCAAAAACTAGCATCGGATAATAATTCTGAGGAATGCAGGTCGTGCTGGCAGTATCGTAAATAATCACTTCAAAACAGGTTTGTTTGGGACACAATCCACCGGGTGCAGCAATCACACAAGTATATACACCGGCAACACCAAGTTGTATCGTATCGTTGGTGAAGTTACCGAAAGGTGTTTGCCATGTTACCGTATAACCGGGAGGATTATTATTGCAATAAATGAAGGCTTGGGTATTCGCGAGATACAATACCTTTTCATCACAATACACCACAGGTATTGCAGCAAATATCTGCGCATTTATACAAGCTGCAGTAGGTACAGGCGGAAAAGGTATAATTTCCACATACACTGAATCTCTGTAAGATCTCCAACCATCTGCAGTGGTCAATTGACACCAATACCATCCGGTGGTTGTAACGGCCAATGTATCATTTGTACTATTGTCAGACCACAAATAGTTATACGCAGGACCGATCACTCCATCCTGACCTGTATATAACTTCCAGTAAATTTTTGCTGTTCCACAATCCACCAAGGTATCTGAGGTCAAATCAAACTCCGGTTGCAATGAATCACGCTGACAGGGAATACTACCCGACCGGTCGAAATAATCATAGGTGCTCCTTGAAGTCAGGAACGGACGACAAACAAATACTTCACGAAATCCATTGGCGTATACAGAAATATAATTCCTGTAATTTCCATCATTACAATACAAGGAAGGTTGTGAAGGCCCTGCAAATGATGAATCATGATTCGTTGGGTTCAATAAAAAAGTTCCATCGGCAGGAATATTAAAATTACTGCTATAGCTTCCGCATAAAACAGGTGCCCCGGTGTTGGTTATGGCGAGATTGCTGACGACATCGTCTCCCGGTCCACCGAGATGTTTATACTCCTCGAGGACCAGTTGATTGTTGAATCCTGCATAATATACATCACGAAAGCCGGCAGTATTAAAGACACCATTTCCGGTCAACACTGAGAATTCACTCAACACTTTTCTAAAGTTACCACAGGCCCATATTTTTCCTGACGGAGTGAATTGGGCACCCTGCAAACTCATGAAATTATCTGACCCTATATCTCTGGTAGTTAATGGGCTGCCAAAATTATCCAGTAAAAGAAGAAAACATTTATTGGGATAGTTAGAAGTCATTCCACTCAACGTTGCACCATTATAATAAAGCTGACCTTGATATTCACCGGAAACCAGCACTATTCCATTCCGGAAATCAATATCTCTTTGAGTAACCTGCAGAGCAATCATGGGTTTGAACCACATTTCACTTCCTGAAGAACTGAATTTTGCCAGGAAGGAAAAGTTAAAGCCAGCAAAGGAGTGTACCGCATCTAAGGTCAACGTATCTGAAAACTGACCACCCACGAACACTTCTGAATTTTGCCCAAAACTCACACTGGTCACCCGGTCATCATAACCTGAAAAACCATGCTTTGACCAAATAACGTTCCCTGTTGAATTCAGTCGTACCAGGAAGAGATCATACCCCTGCTCTCCGGTGAGGGAATTACTCACACTCGTGTAACTCATTGCGCCGAAGGACGAAGTCCCCCTAAACTGACCGCCCACAATCACATTACCAAAATTATCGGTATCCAAAGTAAAGGCCAGATCATTGCCCGGGCCTCCAAACTGCTGTACCCATAACAGATTTCCCAATGGATCCAGCTTTAATACAAAAACATCTTGCGTGGTATCTGCAGTTATTAAACTTTGGTTTCCAAATACAGCAGTCCCGCTAAATACTCCTGTAACATAAGCGTTCCCGGTTTGATCCAGACTTATCGAATAAGCCCTGTCAAAAAAAGGTCCGCCTGCGGTGAACACCCAGTCATAAAATCCCGCTGCATCCTGATGGGCAATGAACAAATCAGCAGACCCTGTACTTGTTTTGGAAATAGTTCCAAAAGTGGCGGTATTATTAAAATACCCACAAGTAAATACTTCACCGCTTGAGGTGGTTACAATATCATATGCTTCATCATTCGCCATTCCGCCGGCACTGATTAAATATCCGGGCTGAGCTATTAATAAAGTAGAGAAGAACAGGAGTACAAAGAGCACAGCTCGTTTTAATAAAACATTGATAAAAAAAACCATTTGCACAATTATTACACTATTAAAACAAACACTTTTGAACTAAAATCCCTCCAACTCTTTCCTACTTACATCCAAATATATAGTAAATTTTACTAGTAATTAAAATAAATCTGGCTTTGGGGACAATTTTACAAATCCTCCACATAATTATATTAAAATTTGCAGTTGAACAGCATTACAACTTCAAAGTAGAATTACCACTATGAATTTAATTTAAACTTCATGCAATTAAATAAATTCCCAACATTTTTTAACTTTGACCTTCAATTAAAAACCTGATGAAAGAAGAACACGTAAAATGGTTTTCCCCTACCCTTGGACATGAAACCGAGATGTTGATTTTTGGTACCGGGGGAAAGCCGGTAATTATCTTCCCTACCTCGATGGGAACTTACCACCAGAATAAAGACTTTAAACTTATTGACAGTGTTCAATGGTTTGTTGATAACGGACTGGTAAAGATTTACTGTCCTGACAGTGTCGATGAACATTCCTTTTACGAGGAGGTGATTCATCCGGGGGAGCGGATACGTCGCCATACCGTGTATGATCAGTTTATTTTGGATGAGGTGGTGGGAAGAGCCTGTAACGAAAGCGGGCAGCATAAAGTGACGGTGGCCGGCTGTAGTTTCGGAGGGTATCAGGCGATCAATTTCGCTTTCAGACATCCGGACAGAGTGGCCAATGTGTTTAGCATGGGTGGCGCTTTTGATATCACCAATCATATGGATGGTTATTATGATGAAAATGTTTATTACAATAATCCGGTAGATTTTTTAGGAGGATTACAGGATGAAAACCTGTGGAAGATGGGCATTGTGCTGGGTGTTGGAGAACATGATTTTTGTCTCCCCCAGAATAAACGTCTGGCGGAAATCATGTCGAGAAAAGGAATCCCCTATTGGTTAGATATCCGCCCGGGAATGCCCCATGACTGGCCCGCATGGAGGGATATGTTGCCCACCTATTTCGGGAGAATGGATTTCTGAAATAGCTGGTCCATCATTCTTTACGCGGTTTAAATCGTCATCTAGAATCGTCCGGTAGCAGGTGTTTCAAGGTATATTTCATAAGTCAACTACCTTACGAAAATCACCTCCTGAATTGAAATTCATCAGCGTAGTATCTTTTACAATTTGCCTGTATTTAGTACCTTCGAAGCGGAAAAATCTCAAATTATTTATCATATGAAACGTATAGGAATCATGCATGGCATGGAACGTAGCTTTCCCGATGCCCTTATTGAAAGAATTAATTCAAAAAACGAACCCGGAATCGTAGCCGAACTGGTGAAAATCGACAAGTGCATACAAGGGGAAACGGTTGATTACCATGTGATCCTGGATCGCATTTCACAAGATGTCCCTTTTTTCAGAGCTTATTTAAAGAATGCCGCATTGAATGGTACGGCGGTGCTGAACAACCCTTTTTGGTGGAGCGCGGATGAGAAGTTTTTTAACAATTGTCTGGCAACCCGCCTTGGAATTCCGTACCTAAAACTTGTTTATTGCCCTCTAACCAATGGCCCACTGATACCAGTGAAGCTTCTTTCAGAAATCTAGCCATGCCACTCGACTGGCAGGGGATGTTTGAATACACCGGCTTACCTGTTTATATGAAGCCTCATTCCGGCGGTGGCTGGAAAAATGTATTTCAGTTAGATACACAGGATGGGTTTTTTCCAGTCACATCAAACCACCGGACAGTTGGTGATGTTATTGCAGGAAGAAATTAAATTTGATTCCTACTACAGAATTTACAGCATCGGACAAAAAGATATCCGGATCATGGAGTATGAGCCACGCAATCCGCATCATCTCCGTTATGTCCACAATAAGTTCAATGCCGATAAAAAATTATTGGACACCCTCACGGATTATACCTATCGCCTCAATGAAGCATTGGGATATGATTTCAACACCGTTGAATTCGCTGTGAGAGATGGCATTCCTTATGCGATTGATTTCTGCAACCCTGCTCCTGATGCTGATATCAACAGCGTAGGACAAGAAAATTTTGACTGGGTAATTGAATCCGCAGCGAACATGTGCATTCGTCGTGCAAAGGCACATCGTGAAAATGCTGATAATCTGACCTGGGGTACATATATGAAAAATGCTACTTTGGGAATGGCCACAGGAAATCCTGTTCCGAAATTTGGCCATACGAAGGAAATACAAAACGCATAATTCGAAGGAGAAGGGTGTAGAAAAAAACTGCACCCTTTTCTATTTATAAAACATCATAATAAAACCTTGAAGTTAAAACCAAAATAACAACGGTTTAATTTCTACAACCCATCCAGTATTTCATTATGACCATGTTCACTTTAGGTATAGAAGAAGAATTCCAAATCATAGATCCTCAGACACGCGAGTTACGCAGCCATATGCACCAGATCATTGAAGGTGGTAAAACCACACTCAAAGAGCAAGTGAAGGCGGAGATGCATCAAAGTGTGGTAGAAGTTGGTACCAATATCTGTAAAGATGTCGATCAGGCGAGGACAGAAGTAACATATCTGCGAAGGATGATCGGAGAGATTGCAGCGAAGCAGGGATTACTCTTTGCGGCCGGTGGTACACATCCATTCAGTCGCTGGCAGGATCAGTTGATTACTGACCATCCGCGCTACCATGAGATTGTGGATCAACTTCAGGATACCGCCAGAGGCAATCTGATTTTCGGACTGCATGTACATGTGGGTATTCCCAGTCGTGAAATAGGGATTCAACTGATGAATCAGGCGCGTTATTTCCTGCCGCATATTTTTGCATTATCCGCCAATTCTCCTTTCTGGCTGGGAAGAAATACCGGCTTCAAGGCATATCGTACTAAAGTCTTCGATAAATTTCCCCGCACCGGCATTCCTGATTATTTCTCGAGTGTCGCCGAGTATGATAGCTATGTCAATCTGCTCATCAAAACAAATTGCATTGATAACGGGAAAAAGATCTGGTGGGATTTACGTCTGCACCCCTTCTTCGAAACCATTGAATTCAGAATTTGCGATGTACCTATGCGTATTGATGAAACGATTGCATTGGCAGCATTGATGCAGGCTGTAGTAGCGAAAATTTATAAATTGATGCAACTCAATCTCAGCTTTAGAAATTATGGAAGAGCGCTCATCAACGAAAACAAATGGAGGGCGGCACGATATGGTATTCATGGAAAGCTGATCGATTTTGGAAAAGAAGCGGAATTGCCCACCAAGGATCTCATTTACGAGTTACTAGACTTTGTTGATGATGTGGTAGATGATTTAGGTAGCAGACATGAATTGCGCTATATCGAAAAAATGCTCGAACAGGGAACAGGTGCTGACAGACAATTAGCCATCTATGAGAAAACAGGTGATCTGAAAGATGTTGTCGATTATATGGTGAGTGAAACCAACTTTGGCTTATAAACGTACAAATGGAATTCTATAACCCTCTTCTGAAGTGCATGGAAAACCATACGATACGAGTAGCCATACTTGACCTGTATAACAACGAGCCCAATGAAGGGATGAGAGGGATTCAGTCTATCCTGAACCGCCATCACTACCCTGCTCCATACACTATCCATTGGGAACGTTTTGATGTACGATTTAAAGAAGAAATTCCGGATACCTCTTTTGATATTTATATCAGCAGCGGAGGTCCGGGAAGTCCTTAGAAGAGCCCGGTGCACATTGGGAGAAAGAATACTTCGGACTAATAGATGCCCTCTTACGCACAACAAAAGAGGTGATGGCTCCCCAAAATTTGTTTTTTTATCTGTCACTCTTTTCAGTTGATGTGTCGCCATCTGGAACTTGCTGATATCACCAAGCGGCATTCCACAGCCTTTGGTATTTTCCCGATGCATAAGATGGATTCAGGTCTACACGAAACCTGTTTCAATGAGTTACCGGATCCCTTTTATGCTGTCGATAGCCGCGACTGGCAAGTGGTTCAACCGGACATGAAAGCCATGGAAAAATTTGGAGCCCAGGTATTGGCAATCGAAAAAGAAAGACCACATGTTCCCTATGAAAGAGCGGTGATGGGCATTCGTTTTACTCCTGAAATGATGGGCATGCAGTTTCATCCGGAAGCAGATCCATTGGGTATGTTGCATTATTTACTCCGCAGTGATAAAAAGGAAATTGTTATTAAACATCATGGTCAGGAGAAGTACGATGAAATGTTACTTCAACTGAATGATCCCGATAAAATCAATCTGACACAAGCCTGTATTTTACCTTCTTTTTTGAATAAGGCATTCGAAGCATCACTCAAGAAACGACAGTTAAAATCTAATTTATACCTCTTATTTTTTACTAAACGTAATTAGGCTATTCACTACGCCCATTCAACTATTTTTTATGGTTGCAAGAATTCGTTTCCGAAAATAAAAATCGTTCCGCCGGATCACCCGCGACTTTCTTTCACCTATTTTTATCCCATGGCAGGGAAATCAAAATTCTATGTTGTTTGGGAGGGAAGAAGGCCCGGAGTTTACACCACCTGGGATGAATGTCGTCGAAACATTGAAGGATATCCCAACGCAAAATATAAATCCTACCTGTCGAAGAAAGAAGCTGAAACTGCATATGCAGATCATCCTTCCAAACATATTTACAAAAAGGATAAAGAGCCGGGTGCTGCGAGTGTCTCAACGCGAAAAGCCGGCGTTGGTCAACCGCGACCCGATGCAGTTTGTGTAGATGCTGCCTGTAGTGGAAATCCCGGTTTGATGGAATACCGTGGGGTAGATTTTCAATCCAAAGAGGAGATCTTTCATATGGGTCCGCTGGATCATGGTACGAACAATGTTGGCGAATTTTTAGCCATCGTACATGCACTGGCGTATTTAAAACAACAACAATTACCCACTAAAATTATTTACTCTGATTCTAAAATCGCCATAGGCTGGATAAAGAAGAAAAAATGTGGAACTAAACTAGAACAGAATCGTCGCAACGTCAAACTATTTGATCTCATCCAACGGGCCGAGCAATGGCTTTTAAACAACTCCTACCATAATCCGATACTAAAATGGGAAACGGAAGTTTGGGGTGAGATCCCCGCGGATTTTGGAAGAAAGTAAAGAAACCGCTACCATCATTCCATCTACCTCTTCCACTTTCTCCTAAGAATCATCTTTAAAAAATATCAACTTTTTTGCCGAAAATTGAATAGATGATGTTCAGTTTAGCAAATCAACACTCTGTATTTCAACTGCTTTATTAATTCTCGCCCAACTGGTTTTTTCCTTAAATTTGCCTTTTAGAATTCATCCTCTTCTCCCCATATGAAATATACTACTAAAGCCCCTGCCCTACTCTTACTTGAAGATGGAACTGTTTTCCATGGAAAATCTGCCGGTTATTCGGGGATGGCTACAGGAGAGCTTTGCTTTAATACCGGGATGACAGGGTATCAGGAGATTTTTACCGACCCCTCCTACACCGGGCAGTTGATGGTGATGGCGAGTGTTCATATTGGTAATTACGGGATTCGATTAGAAGAATCAGAATCCGCAAAAATCCGCATTTCCGGAATGATTTGCAGAAATCTAAGTCCAATCGCTTCCCGAAAAGAGAGTGATATGCCGATACAGGACTTTTTAAAAGAAAACAAACTCGTCACCATTACTGATGTTGATACGCGAGCCATCGTTCGCCACATTCGCAGTAAAGGTGCCATGAATGCCATCATCAGCACCGACAATCAGGACATCGAATTTCTGAAGAAAGAACTTGCTAAAGTTCCTTCTATGGAGGGTCTGGAATTGTCTTCTGCTGTTTCTTCTGATAAAGCCTGGGATTTTAATGCATCAGGAGAACTAAAAGTAGCGTTGCTGGATGGAGGTTTCAAGTTTAATATTGCACGTTGTCTGGCTGACAGAGGCTGTCAGGTTCGCATCTTCCCGTACAATGCCAGCTTTAGTGAGATGCAGCAATGGCAGCCGGATGGATATATGCTGTCTAACGGTCCCGGAGATCCGTCAGCGATGCCGGAAATCGTAAATACTCTGTACAGTATCATCCGGAGGCTGCCCCTGGTCCACATGATTCAGCCTATCTTTTTGATGAATTTGTGAATATGGTAAAAAAAAACGTGGGCGATAAAGTAGTCAGTATCTGATTGGGTTACCGCGCGAACTGTACGATTTAATATCTTCTCCGCAAAGCAATTGAAGCTCGCATTTCAATTGTTCCCATAAAGTGATTACTGCCAGTGATATTGATTCTTCCCTCGTTGAATCTCACCGGTTATACTCTCATTCGATTCTTTACTACATTTGACCATATGAAATTGTGGATCCTGCCTTGTTTATTCTTATTCTGTCTGACAGCTTCCGGCGACCCATCTCCCTCCTATTTTCAACAGGAGGTAAACTATAAAATCAATGTTCGACTCAATGATAAGAAACAAAGTCTCCATGCCGACATTGAAATCGAATACATCAACCGTTCCTCCGATACCCTTTACGAACTGTTTTTTCATCTTTGGCCCAACGCCTATAAGAATAGAAATTCGGCATTGTGCAAACAACTTTTAGAAAGTGGAGATGCTTCACTTTACTTTGCGGATGAAAAGGAAAGAGGGTATATCGATTCGTTGCAATTCACTGCCGATAATGAAATGATAAGTTGGAAAGCGGATCAGGTGCATGAAGATATTTGTCTCTTGCAACTCAAGAAACCCTTGCTCCCGGGAACAAAGTTATTATCCGAACGCCCTTCTATGTAAAACTTCCGTCTGCTTCGATATCAAGATTGGGTCATCTTGGACAAGCCTATGCCATTACACAATGGTATCCCAAGCCGGCGGTATATGATAATCAGGGATGGCATGCGATGCCCTACCTTACGCTCGGAGAATTTTATTCAGAGTATGGAAGTTTTGAGGTGAACATTACCTTGCCGAAAAATTATGTTGTAGGAGCCACGGGCGATTTACAAACGCCTTCCGAAATTGAATGGATGAACAATAAATCAAAGGAGCAGGTTGTTTCATCAACAGATAAAAGATTTCCTCCCTCTGATCCTGAATTTAAAACCCTACAATTCAAACAAAAAAATGTTCATGATTTTGCCTGGTTTGCCGATAAGCGATTTCATGTGCAGAAGAGTGAAGTAAAACTACCTAATAGTGACCGGACTGTCAATACATGGGCTTTATATACCAATTCCGAACCGGAGATCTGGACCAAAGCGACAGACTATATCAATTTCGCGATTTACACTTATTCGAAATGGTTGGGCGATTATCCCTACAATCAATGTACGGTTGTAGACGGCACTATTGCAGCCGGGGCAGGAATGGAATACCCCAATATTACGATTGTCGGTAAATCGGGAGTAAAGGAGATTTTGGAAACAGTGATTATTCATGAGGTAGGACATAATTGGTTTTATGGAATTTTAGGATCCAATGAACGTGTTTATCCCTGGATGGATGAAGGCATCAACTCGTACTATGAAAGCCGGTCCATCATGGAAAAATATCCGCATGATCTGTTCGGCAATGTCAATGAATTAAGCAGCCTTACCTTTCTTGGACAACTCACGGGACTGGACAAACTAAATTACAATCAGTTTTCCTTTTTCGAGTACCTTCTTTCTTCCAGCAGTCATACAGATCAACCCATATCCCGACCGGCAACTGTTTACACGGACTTGAATTACGCGACTATTGTTTACAAAAAAACCGCTGTAGCATTTCACTATCTCAGCAAATACCTTGGCGATAGTTTATTCGACCGTTGTATGCAAACCTATTATGAGCAATGGAAATTCAAACACCCTCAGCCGGAAGATATCAAAAGTGTTTTTACGAGTGTCAGTGGGAAAAATCTCGATTGGTTTTTTAACGAAATCCTTTTTACCACTAAACAACAGGATTTCAAATTGATCAAACATGAAAAAAGCAAGGAGGGATTCAAGATTAGCGTGACGGACAAATCCGGCTTACCCGCTCCCTTCTCTCTCTCTACTTTTAAAAATGATAAACTGATAACGGAAACGTGGCATGAACCATCAGCACTCAACAAAGAGCTTTTCATTCCATGCAACGAGTGTGATCAACTTAAAATTGATGCGTCAGGTGCAAGTCTGGATGTGAATCATAAAAACAATAGTTATCGTAAGCGGATCCTTCCGGCTTTTCATCTTCTCCCAAAAGTACATCGTACAGATCGCTCATCACTTTTCATAACACCCATTGCCGGATGGAATAATTACAATGAATTACTGCTCGGAACTGCAATTTATAATTCAGTTATACCCTTCAGAAACTTCGAATATTATCTGGCTCCATTATACGGATTTGGTGATAAAACCATTAACGGAACAGGAAATGTCAAATACAGTCTCTATCCGGAGCGTTCTCCATTTCATGAAATACGCCTGAGCAGCAACTACCGTAAATTCTCTTATTTAGAAGATACCTACAGAGCAGCTTCAGGAAATCTGGTGACGGATCTATTCGCGTATCAACGTTTTTCGCCCTCACTAACTTTTCAATTCCGAAAACCACATCCACGTTCGTCTATTCAGCAGGCGATAAAAGCAGAAGCCGTGCATCTTTGGGAAGAGAATGTAAAGTACAATTTAGAAGCGAGTCCTGTCTTTGCTAAAAAGTCAACGCTCTATTCTGACTTCTACCACCTGAATTATTCATACAAAGACCGACGCGCTGTTGATCCCTGGAATTTCTCTTTACAAACGGAGGCAAATAAAAATGTTTTTAAGGCGGAAATGGAACTGAATTATCGGATCAGCTATAAAGTGTTAGGAAGAGGTGCGGATATTCGTGTGTTCGGAGGATATACTTTTGATGATAAAGTGAATGGTGCAAATGGTTTTTTCCTGAGTGATAGAAATGGAGTACGCGGTTCTAATGATTATGCTTACGACGAATGGTATTTTGGCAGAACAGAAACAGAAGGTTTTCTTTTCCAGCAAATGGCGCTGCGGCAGGGTGCCTTTAAAGTATATACTCCATTCGGAGCGTATAGAAGCTGGATCTTCGCCGTCAATCTGCAAGCAGAATTGCCTATGCCACTTCCTATCCGGTTTTATGCGGATATTGGAACCACAGAGAATCTGAAATCAGATTTGAAAAAGGTGTATGACCTCAATGCTTCCTTCAGTTACAACGCCGGCATTTGCTTTAGTCTGGCCAAAAATGTGATCGATGTGTATTTCCCCTTGCTCCTCTCTGAAGAAATTAAAAAATACCAGGATGCGAATAAAATAAAATACAAAGAGCAAATACGATTTGTATTCAATATCGCACGACTCAATCCTTTGAATATTAGAAATCAGTTGCTGCGATAACGGAATATTTATCTTTGCACATCCTTCAACACTCCTTCATGCAACTTCCGCAAGGCAAAAAAATTTACTTCATCAGCGACTTTCATCTTGGCGTGCCGGACCAACAACGCAGTCTGGAACGTGAAAAGAAAATCGTACGATGGCTGGAGCAAATCAAAGCAGATGCAGCCATCCTCTATCTGATGGGAGATGTTTTCGATTATTGGTTTGAATATAAGCATGCCGTACCGAAAGGTTATGTGCGATTACTGGGGAAACTGGCTGAATTAGCTGACAGTGGAATTGAGATGCATTACTTCACCGGCAACCATGATATGTGGGCTTTTGATTATCTGCCAAAAGAAATTGGATTACATCTGCACAGGGCACCTATTCAAAAAGAGTACAACCTGAAAAAATTTTATCTCGGTCATGGCGATGGACTTGGTCCGGGAGATCATGGATATAAGTTCATTAAAAAAGTATTTGCGAATCGGGTTTCGCAATGGCTCTTTGCTCGACTTCATCCCAATGCGGGGATTAGTCTGATGCGTTATTTTTCGCAAAAGAGCAGAATCGCCACCGGGACGGAAGATGATATTTTTTTAGGAGAAGACAAAGAATGGCTCATCATCTACTCTAAAGAAGTTTTGAAAAAAGAGCATTTTGATTATTTCATCTTTGGTCACCGGCATTTACCTCTTGATATTAAACTCAATGACAATAGTCGATATATCAACCTTGGTGAGTGGATCAATCACTTTATGTATGCAGAATTTGATGGGACAGATGTCCATCTGAGAAAATTTGAAAATTGAAATCAGGTTTTAGTTTCTTTAGATATTGAATTAAAAAAATTAAATGAACCGTATTTCTCTTCCGGAATGAAATTATGGTTCCAATTCATAACTTCCCCACGTTCGCTTCTTAATTGCTTCCTGATGCTCTTCTACAGTAGGGATGTACTCGATTGCTCCGACCGCTTTAGCAGCGTCCCAGGCCTTGCCATTGATCACAAGGGCTTCGTCGTATTTCTTGTCTTTGTATAAAAACCAGCTGTATTTATCCAACGTCAGGTAATCAGACCATACCGAAGGACTAAAATGAATATTAAAAACATAATAGCGGGTATGCAATTCCATCCATGAAGTGGAGGCGGACAAGAAGAGTGCGGCAAGTAATACGAAAATTCTGCCCGGAGAAAGAGCTCCCGGTTCGCGTAATGTCATCAGCAAGGATAGAATGGAAACGAAGAGCGCAAGTCCCATCAGGATAAGCGTACCACCCATGAACTTCACTTCTGAAAGGAAAAAAATCAACCAGCTTACTGTAGCGAGTCCTAACCAACCCGCGTTGCGAATTCTACCGGGTTTACCATTAATTAACTTCATCACATAAAAAATCATCATTGCTGACAGACCGATAGCCATTACAATAGTATGCCAGGGAAGATGCAGCATCTTCATCAGCAAGCCCACGAGAAATACGAGAAAGAATAATAATTCCAGCATTATAATTATATTTTGAAGAATAAAGATAGTATTTTCATCATTTAAACCCGTTGAATCAAAGAAATTTCTTACGTTTTCTGCTTCTTCTTTTCGCCGCAGGAAACAGTACATTATTCAATATTAAACGATATCCCGGCGAATTGGGATGCAGATTCAAGTCTGTAGGAGGATCACCTACCATATGTTGATAATCTTCCGGGTCATGACCACCGTAAAAAGTCCAGGTGCCTTTTCCCGTCTCCCCATGAATGTAACGTGCTTCATTGGCCGCCTTATTCTCTCCCATCACCAACACTTCCGGCTTGATCAGATCCTTCTTGAATGAAGTGGTTTGGCCCATGAATCCCTTTACTACCTGCGTATGATTCTGGCAAAGCATGGAGGGAACAGGGTCCCATTTGGCGGAAAATTCGAAGAGAACGAACACATCTTCATTTTTCGGAATTTTTCGTTGGGTCGTCATATCAATATCTGAAAATTCGTATTCCATCGGGTTTTACACTTAATTTGAAATCCTGAAGGCAACGGTTTTGGAAAATCCAGTTTCGAATTGTAATTTGAAGTGGTACCATCACCGTCATACATTTTTCACAAATATCTATTCCCTCTACAGCTAAAGAGATATCATAACTGTCCGTTCCCGAACACATCGAAAACATAAATCCTCCACCAGCTGTAAATTCTTTAATCCGCCGGGCTACTGCACCTTTCATCTGGGAAACTTTTTCAAAACCCAGTTTTCTGGCCATGGTTTCATCGGTTCTTACTTGCTCCTGATACCAGGCTGCTGTATGGTACATCGCATAAAACTTACCATACTGTCCGGTAAAATCCTCATGGTGCAAATGCAGCCAGTCATAGAGTGGAAGTTTGCCGGTGATTACTTCTTCATCATAAATAATCTCGTACGGAATTTCAGCATACGTTAACACCAAGGTTACTGCATCGTCCCAGGGTAATTTATCTTTTGGAGAATAAACGGCCATCTTTGGAGCCTTTTCCAACTTCACCACATCCATATTGACTTCGGGACGGGAAATTTCTTCTAAAATGTTTACCGCTTGTCCATCGGCAATTACCGAGTAACTAACTCCACGAATTGTACATTCTTTTTCCAGTGCGGGTAAGTGTTTAAACAGAAAACTTCCGCCTCTGTAATTGAGGAGCCATTCCACTTCGAGATTATTGGTGAGAATCCAATAAGCAACTCCATAGGCCTTCAAATGATTCTTCTGACTGTCATCCATCGGCACCAAAATATAAGCCGCCATAGATGAGCTCATCAATGAACAGGTAAGTAAGAAACTGAGAAATATTTTTCTAATCATTCCGGTGCAATAATAGTAAAACGAATTCAGCCTTAAAATGTTGCTAATGTATCCTGAAATTTTCAACATTTATCAACACGTATTCAAAAGGAAAGCACCTTTTCACCTGAAAAAATGGGATTTCAAACTCACTGATTTGTCGGAATCGTCCATTAATACGGAGCATCTTCCTCATCGTTCATTCTGGAAGTTCGGGTGATACGACTGGAATCAATACCGGGATTTGGAAAAACGGGAGATGGGCCTTGTCCGGAATTGCTTTCATCCATGAAATCGTATGTTTCATAGTCGGTGAACTTGGTAAGATGTCCGATGAATTTCAAATTCACTGATTTAAGGGCGCCATTTCTGTTTTTAGCGATAATTATTTCGGCTAAATTATTGGCCGGCATATTGTCTTCAGTTTCAGTAAGGCCGTAATATTCAGGGCGATAAATAAACATAACCATATCTGCATCCTGCTCTATCGCTCCAGATTCACGGAGATCACTCAACTGTGGTTTCTTGGTTTGGCTCTTTTCCACATTACGGCTTAACTGTGAAAGTGCTATAATCGGAATATTGAGCTCCTTTGCAATACCTTTTAATGATCGTGAGATATGACTTATTTCCTGCTCACGATTTCCATTCTTATTATCCTGCCCTCCTACCATCAACTGCAGGTAGTCAATGATAATCATTTCAATTTTCTTTTCCGAGGCCAGACGACGACATTTCGCTCTCAATTCAAAGACGCTCAATGCCGGTGTATCATCAATATAAATCGGTGCTGTAGTCAATGGAGCTACTTTCAAATTCAGTTGCTGCCATTCATGCGCTGCTAATGTTCCCTTTTTCAGTTTTTCTGTATCAATTTCCGTTTCGCTGGCCACCAAACGATTTACCAATTGAATGGATGACATTTCCAGACTAAAAAACGCGACAGGTTTTTGAAAACGGACGGCGGCATTCCTCGCGAGACTCAGTACGAAAGCTGTTTTACCCATACCCGGACGTGCTGCGATAATAATCAGATCACTTTTCTGCCAGCCTGCTGTTACCCTATCCAATTCTGTAAATCCACTGGGAACACCCGTTACACCACTATCCTGTTTCGCGGCGGTTTCCACTTCCTTCAAGGCCTTTGTCACCAGGCCGGACATGGATTCATATTTCCTTCGGATATTACTCTCGGCGATACCAAATAAATTCTTCTCTGCTTTATCGAGTAAATCTAACACGTCGGTGGTATCTTCAAAAGCATCACGAATCGTCTCACTGGAAATGCGAATCAATTCGCGTTGAATAAATTTCTGAAGCACGATACGGGCATGAAACTCCACATTGGCGGCAGAGGCTACTCTGTTGGTAAGCTGAGTAATGTAATAGGCTCCACCTGCAATTTCAAGGTCACCGCTCTTTCTTAGTTGCTGCGTCACCGTTAGTATATCCACCGGCTGAGTGGAATGAAAAAGTTGTTGAATGGCTGCAAAAATTCTATTATTGGATTCTTTATAAAAAGCTTCCGGTTTCAGAATATCGATTACCTCCGCCACGGCATTTTTATCCAGCATCAATGCCCCTAATACTGCTTCCTCGAGATCAGTGGCCTGAGGCGGCAGTTTTCCCGGCATTGATTCAGGATTCACAAATGAAAGCGGATTTACTTTTCTCCGCGTGGATTTTTCAGTACTCATTTTTCAAATTTAGCTCAATAGAAACGATACTATTTTTTCTTTTATTAACAGCCATCTTATTGCCCGCTGTTTCAGGCAGATTAGTTATCAGACAGAAAAGCCGGCAATAAATCACCGGCTTTTGCATGATTATCCGGTAAGGGATTTATTCATTATAAACGCCCATCGAGGTGAATTTATCGAGACGTTTTTTATCCGTTCTTCAGGACTCATTTCAGATAAGATCGTCAGGTGCTTTAAAATCTCTCCCTTTACGATTGCGAACATTTCATTCGGGTTAGAGTGAGCACCACCCACCGGTTCCGGAATGATTCCATCAATAAGATGAAGTTTTTTCATATCGATGGCCGTCAGTTTTAAAGCTTCAGCGGCCTTTTCCTTATTGTCCCAGTTTCTCCATAAGATACTTGAACAGGATTCAGGTGAGATAACCGAATACCATGTATTTTCAAGCATGAAAACTTTGTCACCAATGCCTATACCTAATGCTCCGCCCGATGCGCCTTCTCCTATGATAATGCAAATGACAGGCACCTTGAGGATAGACATTTCATACAGGTTTCTCGCAATCGCTTCTCCCTGACCTCTTTCCTCCGCTTCTAATCCGGGATAAGCCCCGAGTATCAATCAAGGTCACAATAGGTTTATTGAATTTCTCGGCTAGTTTAAATAAACGCAATGCTTTTCTGTATCCTTCAGGATTCGGCATACCAAAATTCCTGTACTGACGCATCTTGGTGTTATTTCCCTTTTGCTGTCCCACGAACATCACCGATTTGCCCTGCACACTTCCAAATCCACCGATCATTGCTTTATCGTCTTTTACCTGGCGATCGCCGAACAACTCCACAAAATCGCCTCCGGTAATGGCTTGAATATAATCCATGGTATAAGGCCGGTCAGGATGGCGGGAGAGTTGCACGCGTTGCCATGGACTCAGATTTGAGTATAAATCCTTCCGGGTCCGCTCAATCTTGCTCTCTAAATCCTTTATAACATCATCTACATTTACTTTTCCCTTTTCAGCAATCTGCCTGGCCTTCTCCAACTGATCATGGAGTTCTTCCAGGGGCTTTTCAAAATCCAATAATGTTACGCTCATGTTTTCAGGATTGGGGTCAAAGATACCCGAAAATAAAAAAACTTAGATTCGTAAAATTATTTTAATGAAAACTAATCTGCTGTATGCTTGTATTCCCTCCCGTTAAGGTCAATTTAGGTCTGAATATCATTGAGAAACGAAAAGATGACTATCATTCGATTGAATCCGTGTTCTTTCCGGTACCCTGGACGGATGCTCTGGAGGTTGTAATCACTGACCACCAAAACATTACATTTAATTCCACCGGACTACCCATCCCGGGAGATCAGGCGAACAACTTAATAATCAGGGCCTTTAATTTACTGGCAAAAGAACATCGCTTACCGGGACTGAACTTCCATCTGCACAAAATATTACCCATGGGTGCGGGCTTAGGAGGAGGTTCCTCCAACGGCGCGTATGCTTTAAAGCTGATCAATGAGGTATGCAAACTTGGGATCTCTATGAAAGAACTGGATAAAATGGCTGCGGAATTGGGGAGCGATTGTCCTTTCTTTATTGAATCTACCCCGAAATTCGTGAGTGGCAGAGGCGAAATACTTGAACCTATCAAAATCAATCTGCAGCATTGGCATATGCTGATCGTTATGCCACCTGTTGCTGTTGGAACAGCAGATGCATACAGCCGGATAAGTCCGAAAGTCCCGGAAACTTCAATTCGTCAAATCATCAGCCTCCCTCCGGAGCAATGGAAGGACCAACTGATCAATGATTTTGAAGCAACGGTTATCCAACGATATCCTGTGATTGGAGAAATCAAGAAGAGGATGTACGAACAAGGTGCTGCCTATGCGTCGATGAGTGGCTCAGGAGCAGCTGTATTCGGGGCTATTCCGATCAGAACCTGATCTTACCGGATGGAAGTCTAATGCACACTGGAGTGGTGTTTTATAGTAGTTGTTCCAGTCAATCTTTATGATCATGTGCATCTGCATTCGCACCACCAACGATACGGTTCAGACTATCCATTTCCGCAATGGCCTCCTTGCTTAAAATAAAATCTCCCTTATAATCCATCTCCGGCATTCCTGCATTCACCCAGGCGGTATACCAGAAACATCCCACCACATGTACAGCGGCATGGAATCGTCGCTCGACCATACCATTCAAGGCTTTGTGGTAGGCTTCACTATAGGATTTTGAATACACTTTCACCAATTGGCTTCCCCTTTCTTCATAGCTATAGCGCTTATCGGATGGAAAATGCTGACTGAGATCTTTTTCAATTTGCAAAACAGAATCATGAGCGGCATAACTTTCTTTCAAGACCTGCCAGATGACGGCTGAGGGACGCTCCAGATAAACGGCGCGACCTGTAATCCGATCATATTTATCGCCGAATAGCTCCGGTAACCGTGATTCCCAGAAACCATGAATTCCATGTTGACCGGTTAGCTGTCCGTTATAATTCCGTGTACAGTGCAAGGGCACATGTGCATCGCCGATATAGTGACCGATATCTGCCGAATAGCGGAGTATACGTTCCCGGTCGTGATCCTTGAATGCACGGGTGAGTCGGCCCAACATCACCATCACATGCCATGGAACGATACCATGTGCCTTGAGTGAATCCTCACCATACTTCATCACTGCCTCGTCCCATCTAACAGGAAGACTATCGAATGGATGGTCACCGTAGCGATCGAGGTCGATGAAATGCCGGGGTGCTTCTTCCGGATCAGCATAGCGCCGTTTATCGGGATCGACTGCATGTTCAGTAACAAAGCCGATATGTTCCTTATAAAATCCGAACATCTCCGGAGGCAGGGTAAATACGGCTGCTTTGTTAATTTGTTGATGGCCCCAGAAGCCCCAGGCCAGGAGGGTGATCACCGCACCCGGTGCGAAGATCAACGACATAAGAATGCCCAATTGTTTTTTATTCATCATCGTTTCAATTAAAATAACGTTTTCGCTGATATGAAAATCAAGCGGTAAGCTTCACCAATACACCATCAACAAGCACCGGAATGACCGGAGCCTGATTCAATGTAAGGCAATACTCGATATCTTTACTAATATGTAGTTTCTCGAGCCGTTTCCTGTGGGAACTTTGTTCGAGAAAAGTATTCAAATCATTTTTTGCTAATCCGTAGAGATGAACGGAAGCCAGCACAGCATCCCTCATTCTGTTCAATTCAAAATGCGGCAACAACTTCTCCGCCACGGCGCCGGCAAATAGCGTATCTTCCAAATTAAATGAGTTCTTCCAGCCCGAGCATAAAAGCAGCACATTTTTATCTTGTGTCAACAGCCATTCGCAGAGAATATCCAGATTCAGAAAAGAACCTGCCACCAGCATATAGGCATCCTTCGCAGCAGCAATTGCCTGTGTACCATTGGTTGTAGAGAGGGCGATATCCTTGTCCTTTACTCGTGGATCCATATAGCTAAATGGCGAATTTCCGAGATCAAAACCATCTATCATTTCACCGTTCCGTTCTGCCCCAACGAGAAAACCTTTTGCCCGATATGCCTCACTTTCTTCCACTGTTGCCACGGGAACCACACTTCTCACCCCATTTGCAAAAGCAACGCACATCGATGATGTAGCCCGCAGCACATCAATCACTACAACGATTGAAGAGGTGACATCATGCAATTGGATCAATGCCGGAGAGAAGCAGACTTCTACTGTTCGGTTAGAATTATTTACCGTGGAACTCAATATTTCTTAGTTTACTTTTTCAAAAAAGGGGTTTTAACAACACTTGCTTTAATAGCTTTATCTCTGATTTTAATAAATACTTCTGAATTTTCAGCAGAATGATCGATATGCACATATCCCATACCGATAGCTTTCTGCAGGGAGGGCGACTGTGTACCGGATGTCACCACACCTACAACATCACCACTCGCATTCATGATCTCATATCCATGACGGGGAATTCCTTTCTCTTTCATTTCGAAACCGACGAGCTTACGCTGCACTCCTGCTTCTTTCTGTGCTTTCAAAGCAACACTATTGGTAAATTCCTTTGTGAACTTTGTTATCCAGCCCAGACCGGCTTCTAATGGAGAGGTGTTATCATCAATATCATTTCCATAGGCAAAAACCCATTTCAAGTCGCAAGGTATCACGGGCACCCAATCCACAGGGCTTCATCCCAAACTCCTTACCTGCTTCCATGAGGGCGTTCCAAATCGTTTCTGCGTATTGATTCTCGAAATATAGTTCGAAGCCACCGGCACCGGTATATCCTGTATTTGAAATCAGAACATTTTTACAACCGGCTAATTCACCTTTGGCAAAAGAGTAATATGGAATTGACGATAAATCAACCGAAGTCAGTTTTTTAATGGTATCCATGGCTAAGGGACCCTGCACAGCCAATAAGGAAGTTTTCTCTGAGATGTTATGCATCTCCACTTTAGCTGTATTGAAATTTTGAATCCATTCCCAATCTTTGTCGATATTGGAAGCATTTACCACCAACATCCAATGACCATCCTCGAGATAATAAACGATTAAATCATCTACGATACCACCTTTTTTATTAGGAAGGCAGCTGTATTGCGCCTTTCCGAGTCAATTTTGAAGCATCATTACTCGTCACTCTTGAATCAGATCGAGGGCTCCCGGTCCTTTAAGATGAATTCACCTGTGTGTGACACATCAAAAACGCCAACTTTGTTACGTACGGTATCGTGTTCAACAGTAATACCTTCGTACTGAACTGGCATCAGATATCCGGCAAAAGGCACCATTTTAGCACCAAGTCCTTGATGTATATCTGTTAAAGCAGTCAGCCTTAACTCAGCGGTTTGTGAAGTCATCATTACAATAATTTAAGTAGGCAAATTTAATGCTTTTTTTGCTCAGTCAGATCACGAAAATATTTTAGGTAAGCAGGCTGTAAAGCTTTAACCGAGTACTCCTTTTCGACAGTTTTTCGACCATTTTCTGCACATAACCGGCGAAGGGAAGGATTATCAATCAACGCACTAAGTTTTTCTATCCATTCACTTGTTGTCGCAGCAAGCATTCCATTTTCTTCGTCGCGGATAATCTCTGTATTCACTCCAACCGGCGACATCACTGTTGCAATACTCAACGCCATGTACTGCAAACCTTTGAGTCCGCATTTTCCTTTAGCCCATTCGTCGTCAGGCAAGGGCATTATACCAATATCAATTTCGGAAAGCTCCTGCAGTTCTGTATCCTTCTTCCAGGGAATCCCAACAATCCCAAGTTCTTTCATTTGGTAATTACCATCACCAATCACTTTAAAGGTTACCCGATCGCCATATTTAGCCTTGATGGCTTTCAGCACCGGCACTGCCATCTCAAAATGACGAATGGTGGTTATAGACCCACTCCATCCGATACATATGGGGAACTTATCTCTGAAAGGAACCGGCAAATACTCGTCTGTATCAATGGTGGTGGGGATAATGACGACATGGTCATTGTGGTGCCTGGCATAATCCGCGAGATATTCATTCCCGGCGAAAACAAGGTCGGCCATACTAATCAGCTTTGCAGTTTTACCGGGATTTTTCATCCATCCAAATTTTTTATTGGCATCGGAAACATCAAAATGCCAGATGGCATCATCAAAGTCATAAATAATAGGCGCATGAGATTTATGCAACATCTCTTCAAAGATGGTTGTTCCGGTAAGGAAACCCTCTCTGCAAATAAAAATCAAATCGAATTTATTTCTTGAAATAACATCCCTGACACGTTTCATTGCCGCCTTTAATGCAATCGTTGCCTTTAAAAAATAATGACCGGGTCTATACAGCACCTTATCATCTTCTTCTGAAATCAAATGCGAAAAATGACAATGAAATCCATTCTGCTCCAAAAAATCAATATACTGTTCAAACCTGAACCGCTGATTGGGCGCACGGTCTTTTCGATGCGCGGTAATGATCAATACTTGCTTCACGATTAATTTTCGGGTATGATCTGTTAATCTTCCAGCCAAACCGGCGGAAGTTTCTCTGTTATTTCAATACCACTAAATTTCGTACTTCTTCGTATACCGGAAGTTTTGGCCCAATCCGCCATCTTTTGCAGTCCTTCCTTTAAGGTATAATGTGTGTTGATATCAAATATACGTTGCACTTTAGTATGATCCGCGTAAGCATGTAATACTTCATTTCTTGCCTCTACATGGCGAATTTGCCCTTTAACACCTAACACTTCACAGACTGTACCCGCGAGGTCATTGACTGAAAATCCTGGTCCGCTCCAATGTTAAAAACCTGATTGTAGGCTGCAGGAATATTTACGCTTTCCGCGATATAAGGGGCTACATCGCCGATATAACTAAATGCCCTTGTCTGACTACCATCACCAAAAATAGTGAGGGGCATATCCTGCATCAGTTGATTCATAAAAATACCGACTACATTTCTATATTTATCGCCGAGATTTTGATACTCTCCGTATACATTATGCGGACGGAAAATGATATAATTCAAGCCGAACATTTCATGCGTGCATTTCAGATCCATCTCTACTGCCAGTTTAGAAATTCCATAAGGATCTTCAGGCTCCGGCAACATTTCTTCCCGCATGGGCAATTGTCCTTTCCCATAAACAGCAATGGAGGAAGTAAAGACAAAACATTTCACCTTATGCTTCACAGATTCGTTTATCAGGTTAATACTTCCAATGAGATTATTATTGTAATTGAATCGCTTGATAAAATGGCTGAGTCCTTCTGCAGCATAGGCGGCGAGATGATAAACGTATTCAAATTTATGCTTGTCAAACAATTGCTCTAACAGGGCATGGTCCATCACAGATCCTTGCACAAAAGTGGCTTTCGGGTTCACATTTTCCTGAAAGCCTCCACTCAGGTCATCCAACACAATGACCTGATGCCCTCTGTTTATCAATTCATTGGTTACATGTGCACCAATAAAACCGGCTCCACCGGTCACTAATGAAATTGGCATATTTATTTAAATAGAGACCAAAAATAGACATTTTTTTGAAAAGTCTTATTGCAATGCTATCTCAAAATACTCAAGAGCAAATAATTGCATAAATTTGCAACGGATTCAAAAAAGCTAAACTCCATGAAAGGAGTATTTGATAAAAATACACCCAGTATTCTTGTACTCATTGCTGATATGCTGATTTGCATATTCGCATTGCTGGTAGCTTACCAATTACGTTTCAATTTCCGTATACCGGTTTCAGAAAGTAATACATTTCCTACGGTCATTCCGTTCGTCCTCGCAGTTCGATTTTTTCTTTTCTGATCATTAAAACCTATAAAGGTATAATCCGATATACAGGCACCGGGATTCCCTCAGAATTCTGCTAACGCTTGCCGGAGGGTCAGTAGTTATGGCCTTCAACAATCTTATCAGTTATCAATATAATGAAGCTTATCTCGTTCCTTTTTCTATCATCATCATTGAATTTCTCCTTACCGTTTTTCTTATGATTACCGGTCGCCTTTTGGTGAAGGTCGTTTATATGGAATTGAAAAATCCCAGCAGCGGAAAACCGAATTTTAATTTATGGTGCAGGTGAAGCCGGACTTATCACAAAAGAACCTTAGACAGAGATGCGGAACCAACTACAAGGTTGTGGGATTTATTGATGACAATGTAAAAAGGCAGGCAAAAAACTGGAAGGAATTACGATTCACCATTCCGATAATCTGGAGCATCTATTAGTGAAGGGGAATATCAAAAATCTGATTATTGCCATACAGAATATCAGTCCTGAGCGGAAGCAGTACATTGTGGAATCCTCTCTAAAGCACAATATCCGGGTATTGAATGTGCCCCCTGTTCGCTCCTGGATCAATGGATCTTTGAGCTTTAAACAAATCCGCAAGGTGAATATTGAAGATTTACTCGGACGCGATCCGATTCAATTACATCTCGAAAAAATAAAAGAAGAACTCACCGGAAAAGTCATTCTGGTGACCGGTGCAGCGGGTTCTATTGGCAGTGAAATTGTCCGCCAGATTTTACCCTTCCATCCGAAGTTGCTTGTTATCCTTGACATTGCAGAATCTCCGCTTTACGAATTAGAACTAGAGCTAAAAGATCACCCGGAAACAAAAATGCAACGGGTAGAAATGGTGATCGGCGACATTCGAAATGCAGAACGTATGCGCAATGTCTTCCGCACCTTTCGTCCGGAAATTATTTTTCACGCTGCAGCGTATAAGCATGTGCCGGTCATGGAATTGAACCCCAGTGAATCTATCCTGAATAATGTTTTAGGAACCAAGACCGTTGCTGATCTGGCTATTGAATACGATGCAAAGAAATTTGTCATGATCAGTACCGATAAAGCGGTGAATCCTACCAATATAATGGGTGCCACTAAACGTATTGCAGAAATCTATACGCAGGCCATGAATCAACTGGGAAAAACAAGATTCATTACCACGCGCTTCGGCAACGTCCTAGGCTCTAACGGAAGCGTCATACCGAGATTTAAGAAGCAAATTGATGCCGGACAACCTTTAACTGTAACACATCCTGATATCACCAGGTACTTCATGACGATCAGTGAAGCCTGTCAACTGGTTTTGGAAGCGGGAACGCTGGGTAATGGCGGGGAGATATTTATTTTCGATATGGGCCAGCCGGTACGCATAGACGACCTGGCGAAGAAGATGATACAATTAAGCGGACTTGAACTCGGAAAAGATATTCAGATCAATTATACCGGTATTCGTCCGGGAGAAAAACTCTACGAAGAATTGCTGGCGAATGAAGAAAACACCATACCCACCCATCATAAAAAAATAATGATTGCCAAGGTGAAGGAGTATGATTATACAAGTGTAAAAGAAGAAATCGCCCAATTGATTGCTCTTTTCCACGAGCAGAACAACGAGGCGATCGTGCGAAAGATGAAAGAAATTGTTCCTGAGTTTTTAAGCAAGAATTCTGAATTTGAAAAACTAGACATCCCTACGACGGTTCAACACTGATCAACCGTGAATGGTTTCCTTCTTCCCGAAACCCTGAATAATTTCTCCCTCATAATCGAGCCATTCCTGCCAGCGCTTTTCCACATCCTCTCTCCTTCCCCGTATTTCCTGGCAAAATTTAAAAACAACGTATAATGATTCGCTTCACTTACCATTAGTTCATGGTAAAAAACACGAAGATCATCGTCCTTGATGTTTTCTGAAAGTACTTTAAATCGTTCACAGCTGCGCGCTTCTATCATGGCAGCAAATAATAATCTATCTAACAGTTGCTGCGCAGAAGATCCGCCCTTTCGCATGAAGTCATACAATAAATTTACATATTCATCCTTTCTTTCACGTCCTAATACAAACCCCCGTTCCAGCAACTTATCATGCACCATTTGAAAATGCTGCAGCTCTTCCTGTGCCACTTCCAACACCGCCTTTACCAAATCACTCTTTTCAGGATTTTTTACAACGATAGTGATGGCATTCGATGCCGCCTTTTGCTCACAATAGGCATGGTCGGTCAATATTTCTTCAATATTTTTTTCCACGATATTTACCCAACGCGGATCAGTCGGAAGCTTTAAACGGAACATACAGGATTTATTTACAAGTTAGAATTTCAAAAGAGCTTCCATCGCCCGACCTACTTTTTCAGCGTTAGGCAACATAGTGGCTTCTAAAGTACTATTCAATGGTATCGCAGGCATATTCTCCGCACCTATGACCCGTACAGGAGCATCAAGCGAAGTAAAACATTCCTGCTGAATACGACCGGCTAAGGATTGCGCAAAAGAATTATGCACCGGCTCTTCTGTTACGACAAGGCATTTACTATGCTTCCGCACGGAGGTAAAAACAGTTTCGGTATCGAGCGGGACCAATGTGCGAAGATCAATGATTTCAATTTGTCCGGGATAATTTTTTGCTGCATTTCCTGACCAGTATACCCCCATACCGTAGGTTATAACGGTAAGCGTATCCGAAGTTGCAGATGTTGCTGCCTCCACCACTATACGCGCCTTTCCCAATGGTAATATATAATCTTCAGCAGGTTCAACCGTTTTGGCGTCCTCTGTGCCTTTTATCTTCGACCAATACAAGCCTTTATGTTCCAGCATGACCACAGGATTAGGATCATAATAAGCTGCTTTCATCAATCCTTTCAAATCTGCTCCTGTAGAAGGATAGCAAATTTTAATTCCTCTGATATTCGTCAATACACTTTCAATACTGGTGGAATGATAGGGGCCACCGCTGCCATAGGCACCAATCGGAACACGAATGATACAGCTCACCGGCCATTTCCCATTGGTAAGATAACAGGAACGACTTACTTCCGTGAACAATTGATTTAAGCCCGGCCAGATATAATCCGCAAACTGCACTTCGACAATCGGCTTACAACCTGTCGCGCTCATTCCCACTGTACTGCCCACAATGAAAGCTTCCTGAATCGGTGTGTTAAATACCCTCTCATCTCCAAATTTTTGCGCCAGTGTAGCCGCCTCTCTAAAAACACCTCCTAATCTTCCCCCTACATCCTGCCCATACAATAAACACTCCTTATGCTTCTCCATTAACTCCTGAATAGCGAATAGTGCACAGTCTACCATCACCTTTACTTCTCCTCCTGCCGGACTTCTCTCTCCTGCTTCTGATAGTACAGGTGTAGGAGCAAAATCGTGCGTAAGAGGTCTTCCGGACGAGGATCTTCTGCCTTAAACGCTTCCTCAAAATCAGCTCTTACTGTCGTATAAGCAAGTGCTTCCATTTCTAAAAGTTCATTTTCCGAAATACCTGATTCCAGCAATTCAGCCCGAAAGCGAGGCAAAGGATCACGCAAGGCCGCCTGCTCCAAATCATGTCGATACCACTCCTTGCGAACTCCGGAAGTATGATGATTCAACAAGGGAACGGTAGCATGTACCAGCCATGGACGCGGATTCTTTCTGACAGATGACATAATCCTGTTCATGGTATCATAACAGGTAAAAAAATCTGTACCATCGATACTCACGGCTTCCAAACCTTTAAAGCCCTTTGCATATTCAAAGGCATTCATGGCTCTGGTTTCCGCTGCGGTGGCAGATATGTCCCATTCATTGTCCTGCACAACATAGATAATCGGAAACTGTTTTAATGCTGCCATCTGAAAAGCTTCTGCTACTTCACCTTCCGTAACAGAGGCATCTCCCAGAGAACAAATGACTATTGGCAATTCCTCACCTTCCGGGAGCAAGCCCATCTTTGACATGTATTGAACGCCCATGGCCACACCGGTAGTTGGAATAGCTTGCATCCCCGTTGCGGAACTCTGGTGCGGGATTTTAGGCATGCCTTCTCTCTTAAGACTAGGATGGCAATAATACGTTCTACCGCCAGAAAAAGGATCATCGCGCTTCGCCATCAGTTGTAACATCAACTCATAAGGACGCAATCCAATTCCTAATAAAATACTATCATCGCGATAATAAGCACTGAGATAATCCTGTGCTTTCAATTGCAAACCGACAGCCAGTTGAATCGCTTCATGCCCTCGAGAAGTGGCATGAACGTATTTGGCGGTAATTTGAACTTTCTCTTCATAAAGCACTGTCATCTCTTTGGCAGTGCACATTAATCGATAGGCTTTGAGCAGTAAATCGGTGCTGAGTCCGGTTCTATGTGTTGACGAAGCTGTTATGGACATTGTGCAAAAATAGCAAATGTATACGGGCAAAAATGCCGGATTTCACTGTTATCTTCTTATTTTTGATCTCCTGTTTAAACCACCATTTCATTAACAATTCAGTTATTCAGCCTGTTACGGCAAGACTTTTGACTGAAATGCGAACTCATCAACTACATCATGAAGATCAATCACCGTTCCATCCTAATTACACTCACCTTTATTCTTCAAGCCTTTATAGCTGCAGCAGCCGGACCATGGACACCTTTAAATGGACCTTATGGTTATAACAGCCCGCAAACAATTATTCACCACCAGGGGGCCATCTACGTCTCCTCCAATATCAATGGAAGTACCGGAACTGGTGTTTGGAAAACTACTGATGCCGGGAATAGCTGGACCGATGTTTCTTCCGGCTTACCCAAACCTTATGCGAGGGATATCGAAGCATTAGGAAATTTAATCTTCGTTGCCTGTGATACGGGAGTTTATAGCAGCAATAATCAGGGTTTAACCTGGATAGCGGCCGACAACACTTTGCCGGATTTCACAAATGTTTATGAATTGGCGGTGCATCAGGGTGAACTTTATGCAGCAGTTTATTTTGGAACCGGAACTGTTGAATTGTATAAAACGGGGAATAATGGCCAAAGCTGGACTTACACAGGCTAGTCATTAAGCGTTCAATTTCTTTGAATCATTTGTTCAGCAGTGGAAATACCTTATGGGCTTCCACATCGGCGGGTGTATACAAGTCTATAGACGGAGGTGCAACTTTTAATGCGGCCAGTAATAATATTCCATTCAGCGCCAACATTAATTCGCTGGTAGCAAAAGGCGACACTGCATATTGCGGAACATCTAACGGCAGTTACTCTACCACTGATGGCGGACAAATGTGGACTCCCATAGTTATACCTGCATTAGGGAATCCTATTTTTTGTTATAGCTGGGAAATTGTAGGTAGTACCGTGTATGCCGGCTTATACAACAATGGCATCTACTCTTCAACGCTGGGTCAAAGCAACTGGAATGTCTTCGGAAGCGGATACTATGGCTATAGTCTTCCATGGATGCTCACACAAGATGGCACATCGCTTTTCGCGGCGTCTGCAGAGGGAATTTTCAGTTGTCCCATTGCCGGAGGAAACTGGCTACCCAGAAATGGAAACATCACCAGAGCGAGAACTACCATAGGATGGGCTGACAACAATCTGGTTCTTGCCGGATCGGGTTTCTACTCCGGCTTAAAAAGAACGCAAAACGGTGGAGCAACATGGACGAATACCAGCATTGTCAATCAACAAGGATTATACAGGAATGGTATTAAAATCAACAATACGATTATCATACCGTCCAGTTATACGATGTACACTTCTACCGATGACGGACAAACATGGACCAGTCCTTTAGTTGCGCCAATACCCAACAATGACATTGCAAAATATGGCACTTCTATCATTGCACCATCCGGAAATAATGTGGTTTACAGTGATGACTTAGGACAAAGCTGGAATATTTACAGTTCAGGAATTCCGGTGAATGGTACGGTCTACTCTGTGGGAGTGATGGGAGAAAGTGCTTATGCAGGAGTAAACAGCAGCATTTACAAAATGGATTATCCGGGAGCACCCTGGACAAATTTCAGTCAGGGATTACAAAGTAATGGGTTAATATCATCAATTCTCAGCATAGGAAATACACTCGTTGCCAACAGCACCCTGGGCATTTACAGAAGAACAACTGAAGATAGTTTATGGCGAAATATTTATCAGAATGCTTCTGTCATTGATTTTATTTATGCGAATGATTTTATTTGGTCTGCCGGATACAATGGTGTTTATTTCAGTGATAATCTCGGTAAAACATTTCATCCCTGGAATGATGGATTTCCGGAATATATGGGCCAGATAGAAAATCTTTTTGCAGATGGTAATGTCCTCTACGCAGGTAGTCAGGAATTTTCAGCATGGAAAAGAACGATAGAGCCGGAAATCACGATTACAAATGCACCTTCATCCAGCGTTTGTACCGGATCAATAATAGCTGTTACAGCCTTGAGTACAGTAGCTTTAAATGCGGGCAACAAATACTACCTGCAGTTATCGGATCGCTTTGGACGTTTTCTAAATCCTGTTATTCTCGATTCCTTAACGAGTATTGCTTCGTCAGTCACACTAAACGGACTTCTTCCTGATAGTCTGCCAACAGGAACAGAATACAAGGTAAGAATTGTAAGTTCTTCTCCTTATTTACTTGCTGCTGCCTGCACCAATTACTTTACCATTCTTCAGCGGGCAAACATTACCCTCCAGCCGGCAAATCAAAATGCATGTCAAGGCCAGAGTACAGGATTTTATATAGGAGCTGAGGGTGATTCACTGAGTTACCAATGGCAGGTGGATCAGAGTGGAGCAGGTTTTTACACCAATTTAAATAATGATGCAACGTATCAGGATGTAAACAATGCAATGCTCCTCATCACCAGTCCAATTCCGTTGATGAGCGGATACCGGTATAGATGCCAAGTAAGTAACAGTTGCGGTATCACCTTATCCAATTTTGGAACTTTAACAATAAATGCCATTACGGCGACGGTTACAGGCCAACCCGTTTCAACTACTGTTTGCAGCGGGCAAGCCGCATCATTCGCGCTCACAGCAGCCGGATCCGGATTAAGCTATCAATGGCAAGTAAATACTGGGTTTGGGGTATTCAGTACGATTAGTAACGGTAGTCAGTACACCGGCGTGAATACCTCCAGCCTTATCGTGAATTTCACCGCAGCGAATATGGATGGATTCATTTACCGATGTAGGATTGGAACTTGTTTGTTCACCGACAGTGTGGCATTAGTTGTAAATGGGGAGCCGGTAACGGCAAGTATACTTACACAGGAACCTTTTTGTGATGGAGGGAATGCACAATTCAATGTATTTGTTGCGGGTGCAGGAATAAGCTACCAATGGGAAGAAGATAACGGCAGCGGATTTACCCCGGTAATTAACGGACCAAATTATAGTGGAGCAAATGCAGACGAACTTCAACTCTTGAATATACCTGCATCTTATAATAATTATTTGTACCGGTGCAATATTTCGGGTCTTTGTTCGCCCGGATCCAGTTCCTCTAACAATGGAGAGTTGATATTATCCCCTTCACCAACTATAATCACCCAGCCGGTAAGCAGTACTATTTGTGAAGGGGACAGCATTTCTTTCACAGCATTAGGCAGCGGAAGTTTTCTCTATTACCATTGGGAAATGAATACCGGCACAGGTTGGGCACCCGTCCCTCCGCTCCCACCCTATTCAGGAGTAAACAGCCCGACACTTCATCTCAGTCAAACTTCCTCATCTATGCAGAACAACGTATTTCGATGTCAAATGAGTGGTTGCATCACCAGTAATGATGCAAATTTAAATCTCCTTCCCGTCCCTGTCGTTTCTGCCAACAATCTCATCATTTGTACCCATCAGCTCCCCTACACTCTAAACGGGGCGCTTCCCAACGGAGGAGTTTATTACGGAACCGGAATCTATAATGGTAACTTCGATCCATTTGGAAGCAATACAGGACAATATCTTTACGATTACTACTATGAAGCCCCGAATGGCTGCTCCGCAAGTGCTACAGGCAATATCATTCTTACAAGCTGTACAGATTTAACGGAATCCTCTTTTGAAAAAAATAAAATCAGCCTGTTTCCAAATCCGGCAACGGAGACTATAACTCTTTCATTCAGAAGTCCTGCAGAATCCAAGTCTCTTATTCAACTCTTTGCCTTAGACGGTCGGTTGATGGAAGAAAGCAGCATTCCGTCAGGTCAAAACCAAGTGATGATCAATATTTCCGACTACGCTGAAGGCCTCTTTCTGATCAGAATAACGAATGCTACCTTTTCAGAAAGCATCAGATTAATGATACTTCACTAATGAATTGAACAAAATTTTGTTTTAGACGTATAAAATTGCCGGCTATTAACAGTGCAGCGTGAATAAGAACATTCGTTTTTAGCCAATCACTTCAAACTGAAACGCAATTTTGTCTTTAAACAAAATGGATTATGGAAATTAAAAAAGACAAGTACTCTATCAAGTATTTCCCTGCTGATATTACGAAATATGTACAAGAGGGTCAAACTTTTTATTTCTATGCCACAGATACTGTACTTGAAGTAAAAGTCTTTTCGGATAAAATTGTAAGGTTTCGATATGCCCCGGACGGTAGATTCCAACGGGATTTCTCTTATGCCCTTGTCGAGAATTTAACCATACAAAACGCTAACCTTTCCGTGTATAAGGATCGCCATAAATTCGATCTTATGACAGACCATTTGGTGGTTCAGATTTATAAAAAATCTTTAAAAGTTACTATACTCGACAGGAAGTACAATGTGATTAGTGAAGACGAGCTTGGTTTTCACTGGCAGCACTATATCAAGAAGGGCGGCAAAATCAACTACTGCTCCAAGAAAATACAAGACGGCGAGGTGTTTTTCGGTATGGGCGACAAACCTATGGAGTTAAATCTGCGTGGAAAGCGGATTGAGAACTATGGTGCCGATACGTATGGTTTTAAAAAAGATCAGGATCCCATTTATAAAAACATTCCTTTTTATCTGGGACTTCATCACGACATCGGCTATGGAATTTTCTTTGACAATACTTTCAGGAGCATTTTCGATTTTGGAAAAGAACAATTTGATGTCTGCAGTTTCTGGGCCCGTGGCGGGGAAATGAATTACTATTTCATTTATGGACCGGAATTGATGAATGTTGTAGAACAATATGCCGGCCTTACGGGTACTCCGGAGATGCCACCCATGTGGGCTTTGGGCTATCATCAATGCAAATGGAGTTACTACCCGGAAAAGCAGGTACGTGAAATTGCGCAAGAGTTTCGTGACAGGGGAATTCCCTGTGATGCTATCTACCTAGACATCGACTATATGGAAGGATTCCGCTGCTTCACCTGGAGCAAGGAAGGATTTCCAAAACCGGCCAAGTTAATGGGTGATTTGGCAGAGAAAGGATTTAAAACTATCGTCATTATTGATCCGGGAATTAAAATAGATCCGGAATACTGGGTGTACCAGGAAGGACTAAAGAACGGATATTTCTGCAAGCGAGCCGATGGAGAATTCATGGAAGGCGATGTTTGGCCGGGTGCCTGTAATTTTCCTGATTATACCAATCCGGAAGTACGAAGATGGTGGAGTGGCTTATTCGAAGAAATGATTCGAATGGGTGTTCGGGGAGTTTGGAATGACATGAATGAACCTGCTGTGTTCGAGATCGGCACCTTCCCGGAAGACGTACGACATAATTTTGATGGTGATCCTTGCAGTCATCGTAAGGCACATAATATTTACGGCATGCAGATGGCCAGAGCGACATATGATGGTATCCGGAAATTCCTTTACCCCAACCGGCCTTTTGTCATCACCCGTTCCTGTTATTCCGGTGCACAGCGCTTCAGTTCTGTATGGACAGGCGATAATATAGCAACCTGGGAGCATCTCTGGATTGCCAATATGCAGATTCAGCGATTATGCATGTCGGGGATATCTTTTGCAGGATCAGATGTAGGCGGATTCATTGGAAATCCTGATGGTGAATTATACGTACGATGGGTGCAGATGGCGACCTTTCATCCATTCATCAGAACGCATTCTGCCGGTAACGATCCCGGTGCTGAACCGCAGGAGCCCTGGTCATATGGCAGTAAATTTGAATTTATAGCTAAGAAATATATTCTGCTGCGTTACCAGTTGCTGCCCTATATCTACACTACTTTCTGGCAGCACTCCACCTATGGAATTCCTATGGTACGCCCGCTCATCATGCATGATCAAACCGATACAGAGTCACTGTAGAACTGACCAGTATATGTTTGGAGATAAAATTCTGGTATGTCCTGTACATCTCCCGGAGCAGATACCCGATTGCTTTACCTTCCAAAAGGACGCTGGTATAATTTCTGGGATGATGAACTGGAAACGGGCGGCAAGGAGATTGAAGTAGATGCACCTGTGGATACCATGCCACTCTTTGTCAAGGAAGGTTCCGTTATTCCTAATTATCCGAAGATGCAATATGTAGGAGAAATTCCAATTACCGAATTAACGCTCCATATCTACTTTACTAAAACTGTTCAGACGAGTCATATCTACGAGGATGCTGGAGATTATTACGGATATCGCAACGGACAATTCAATATTAAAAAATTCGTAGTGACCTTAAAAAGAGGTGTCTTCAAAATATTCCAAACAGTAAGTGGAAATTTTGAACCAAGCTATGCGCACTATAAAATTATTTTACATGGGGTTCCTGAAAACATCAATGAATTTGAAGTAGATGGAAAGACGCACCGCATCACTAAACGCTACTCGCATTTGGGTGTCATTAAATTCAAAGCAACTGCAAACTTCAAGGAGATTTCTCTGAAGGTATAATTACTCGAAACGAGATGAATAACTAAAAGAGGCTGTCATGAAATCATGACAGCCTCTTTTAGTTATAATTAAGAAATGATATTACTCTACCACTACTCTTAAAGTACTCCTTCCTTCATTGCCCTGAACGACCAGCAAATAAACTCCGGAATGATATTCACTCATATTCCAGATCAGATTATTCAGTCCTTCAGCAGCAGCGAATCTATCCGTCCTAACCATACGCCCGGTCATGTCCAATAAACTTATGGTATAATTTTCATACGTTGATGATTCAAATGTAATATTCAGGTTATCTGTTGCCGGATTAGGATAAGCATCCACCCCAAAAATATTGCTGATGGTTTCTTCACCCAATCGTGGACAAACAACAGGCTGAACAGTGACCTTTTTATAGGAAGAATTTCCACAAGCATTTTCACCCCTTACCTTTATATCTTTAGCCGTTGTTGAAGTGTTAAATTTAACATTAATAGTTGTTGTACCCTGACCTGATTGAATCGTAATCGCCGAAGGAACTACCCATTTGTAATTTGTTGCACCTGCCAACGAACTGATAGAATACGTTGCAGTCGCATTGGTACATACTGATAATGGGCCGGTTATAGTTCCGGGTATTGCAGTTTTTCCTTTAACGGTTTTTGATCTTTCAGTTCCTTGTCCGCAAGCGTTTCTTGCTGCAACATATAATGTTCCAGTTGCTCCAAAAGAGGAAGGCCAGGTAATAACCACAAAAGTATCTGTTGTTATTATCGGGGAAGGAAGCCCATTAATTAAAGCACCTGCAACATTTGTTCTCCAGCGATAGCTTGTTGCTCCAAAGGTAGGTTTGATAGAATATTCAAAATCCTTTCCACACAATCCGTTAGCTTCACCTGTTATTGCGCCGGCAGTACCGGGAACAGTAGTCTTTCTGCTAATGCGGTATTTCGTTTGCGCAGTGCTTTGACCTGCGCAATTTCGACTCTCACACGTAATGTATCTCCTGTATAAGCTGCCCCGAAAGTCACTACCACAAACGTATCAGGTGTTATGAAATTAGAAGCAGAGCCATTTATAGTTGCTCCAACCGGCGGAGTCCAGATATACCAGTCAGCGGAACCAACTTTTGTACAAGAATAAGTCAGCACTTCGTTTCTGCAAGCGGCATTAAAACCTTTTATAGAATTCGGAGCTGCAGCTATGGCAGAACGTAATTTAACGTTTTTACAAATTTGCTGGGTACCACAACCATTAGAAATGGTCACACAAACATCTCCTGCCTGACCTGATGAGGGCCAATTCGCCGAAATTGCATTGGTACCCTGACCACTTGCAATAACAACGTTAGTGGGTACTGTCCAGGAATAATTTACACCTGCTTGTGAAGGGACAGAATAGGTTACACCATTTACCGGGCGGCAAACACCTGTAACTCCAGTCATGGTTTGCTGAATCAAAGGATTCTGGAAAGTAACGATCATGGTATCACGATCTGCGATACATGGTCCTGCCCCATCCGGGTCATTGGTTGTTAAGAATAGAAGGATAGGTTGACCGGCGGATATTTCACCAGCGGTTGGGGTATAGGAAGCTGTTAAGGTAGTAGTATTGGGAGCGAATGAACCTGCTCCACCTGACCACTGTGCAGAATTGGCTCCGCCCGATATTGAACCTCCAAGGTTAACGCCATTTCCATTACATGAAGCACGATCAGGACCTGCGTTGGCGATTGGAGGATTGCTACAATTGGAGCAGGTAATTACTGTGATTAAAGCTGTGTCGGAATTGGAACAACCGGCAGCTGTTGTATAAGTATATGTAATAACCTTGGTTCCCAATCCTGCTGTAGCGGGATTAAAAATATTATTACTCACTCCTGAACCGGAATAAATGCCCCGCCTGGCGTTCCTCCGGTTAATGTAAATGGAGTAGCAGTTAAACAAGCTGATCCCAAAGTATTCAGCGTAACATTTGGTTGAGGGTTAACTGTAAAAACCTGATTTGCGGAACCGGTACATCCGGGAGCGAAAGTTACGGTATAGGTGATCGTTTGGGTCCCTACAGCTGGATTGAACTTGCCTGCAGATACACCCGTACCACTATATACACCACCTGCAGGAGATCCTCCGGATAAATTCACCAGTGCACTATTTGAACAAACAGGTGTAAAAGGAGATTGTGAAACGGTTTGAGGTGCCACAACGGTAACGGTAGCTACACCACTCGCTGTTCCATTACAGGCCGCATCTGACATACTAATCAACGTATAAGAAGTCGTAGTAGCAGGGTTCAGTTGAATGAAATAAGGATTCGATGAAGTAGTAACCGGAAAATTCTGTCCTGTAGTATTATTCTGATAGGTAAAATTAAATGGAGGAACACCGGTAAAGTTAACAGGTAAACCCGCCGTTTGCCCGGTACAAACTGATTGATTGGCACCAAAAGCCGCTGTAGGACTTGAACAAATATCTGCAAGACAAATACTAAATGTTCCTGCCGTTAAAGTATCTGACCATACACGGATGATGTAATCTGCCTGTGGATTTAAGCCGGTAAAAGTATAGGTACCATTTGCCGGAGAATAACATCCAATTTCAAAACCCACACATTCAAATAATAACTGTGCTTTAAGTGTTGTAGCAGTTCCCGGAGAAATCGTCATTCTGATATCACCAAAATTTCCGGTATTGAATACAAACCAAACATCTCTTTTTGTTCCTCCATCACACGTAGCTCCATCTGTATTGGGTGTGGCGAAAGAAGTGCTTTGCGTAGTAGCGGAAGAGGGACAAGCAAGGGGAGGATTTACAGTCAACCTGACTGCAGAAATACATTCATCATTTACCGGAGGTAAAGGACAGGCCGTTGCTTTGTAAACACAAAGATTAGCAGAGCCTACTGCAGTTGTACTGTAAGTCCAAATGCGCACATAATATGTTTGACCTGCAGTGTATTCATTCTGACACAATGTAATTTCCGGCATTCCACCATTCACATCATCGGAACACTTCATCATGTTTCCACTACCCGGACAACCATTCCATACTTCCATTACCCAGTCATTCACAGTACCTGCAGTGGTTGTAATAATGAGCTTGTTACCTCCCGAAGGAGCGACGAATTTTAGCCATTTATCATCATTGGCACCATTTCCATTAAAATCTGAACATACTGCATTGGGACCGTTGGGAGATACACCACTATTCACAGTAGTAAAATTACAAGCACCCAGATTATTCGCCACGCTTATAAGCGTCGCTGTGGCGCAATCTTCTCCGGGTCCTCCGGTTGCAAAATTTACCGGACCTACATTAGAGCTATTACCATTAGCACCACATACCTGCTTAACATAAAACTGATAATTGGTTGTAGGCACTAGTCCGGTTACAGTTACACCTGAACTAACATTTGACAATACAGTACCGGAACCAAGAGAAAAACCGGACAAGCCATACTCCACTGTAAAAGTACCTCCGCCACCGGAACTTGTCCAGGTCAACTGAGCGGAGTTCTGCGTAGCATTGGTGGCCGCAACATTTTGCGGAGCTGGACATGCAGATGGAGCAAATTGATAACTTAACCCTGACGGAGGTAATGTAGAAGTGATTAATTCACAGGTAGAGGCATTAGAAGTACCGGCGGCTGAGCTGATCCAGGTATTTACACCATTGACAACACTTCTGTTATTGATATTTGACGGGAAAGCATTGCTGGGACCTCGTAATCCAACCTGTGAAGGGCTGCTGGCAAAGGATCCGCTGCAATTGTATTTAAATTCAACTGCATTACTTGACTCTGATAATCGTACCTGGAAATTCAATACCGGACCAAAAGTAGCACCACTGGTATTAAAAGTTTTAAAATTTTTCCACTGAATCACAAAAGTACGATTAGGTGTTGAGCCCAATGTTTGATATCTGATTTCCCCGGTTGTTGCAGGAGAACCTGCAAAAAAATAGGCGTTGAGATTTCTTCCTAACGGTGATGCGGCTCCGCTATAAGCTGTTGTCGCCGAAAGTGGTGTATAGCCGGTTGTTGAACCGTTTGCAGAAGGAGCGGTCGTACGAAAGGTAATAAAACCATTCGTGCTGATCTTACATCCCGTATAGGCAACACTGTTAAAGCTGAAACTAAACGGAATTGTTCCTGCAGGTAAATCATAAATTACATCATCTAATGATGCTGCGCCAGTTGTTCCTGTTGCAGTTGCGACGACGGTACCTCCGGTAATTTCCGAATAAGAGCCGGTAGACTGCTGGAAATTGTAGGCACTTACCTGTGAATTAACCGCTGTTGATGATAATGATACCATCAGTACAGTCAGCGTAATCCAATTAATTGCTGAGTAAATTTTTCTATTCATTTTGGGTGTGTTTTGTCTAATTGTGTAGTGACCATATAAAACGTCACAAAAACAAAGATAAGAATCTAAGTCAATTCTCAAAATAAATCAAGGTAAAATATCAAAAAAATATGGGTGATTCACCTAAACTGATAGGTAAATCACCCTTTTTTCCTATTCAGGGTGTTCCGGTTTATCTAAGGGAGCACTTTGAGAAGGTGTTGTATTATTGCTTGGTCCTGAACCATTTAGATTTGGTCTTAACATAGCGGCACCCGGAACTGAAAAATCAAAAGTATTACTTCCGGATTGCAATAAAACCGGATTTTTACTCCACGTTTCAATGATATTTCTTCCTTTTAAAACCAGATAGTATGAATTACCTACGAATGAACCGGTGAAGGAAACAGAAAATGTTCCGTTGGTATTCGCTAACTCCGTTCTGGTAGCTACCAGACCATACGGAGAAATCGGGTTTCGTAATTCCAGGTGAAATGTGTCTGCTTTCGTCGGTAAGACTCCCGGATTAACAACAGCATTCATTAAACCACCACCTATATAGTAGCCTTCTACATATGCCTTTATATTCAGCACTGCGCCAGGAGGGTTTCCTACACCAAAAGTGGTTGTACTTTGTACGCTGCAGGTATTTGAGTTGATCAAAGTTATGAATCCTGTTGTCGCTCCAACGGGAACTATAGCGGTTATAGTGGTCGCATTGACTATAGTAAATGATACAGCATTTGTCAGATTAAATCGAACGGTGGTCACATTCAATAAACCACTGCCGGTAATGGTCACTGTTGATCCAACAGGTGCGACCGACGGAGAAAATGAAGTAATCGTAGGACCGGGAATAACCGTTATAGGCCGCGAGGCGCTTCTCGAACATCCGCTGCCGATACCGTATGTATAGGTAATGGTATGCGTACCAACGCCCGCCGTAGCACCGTTAAATTGATTGCCGCTTACTCCGGTTCCTGAATACGCTCCACCGACCGGAGATCCCCGGTTAAGGTAATAATCTGATTCGAGCAGACACTGGAAGTAAACGGCGCCAGCGTTACAGTTGGGGGAGGCACCACATTCACGCTACCTACTCCATCTACCGTCCCATTACACAAAGGACTGGAAACGGAAACGAGATTATAGAATGTAGTAATAGTTGGTGAAACATTAATAAAATGAGGTGTAGTGGAAGTACTAAAGTTAAAATTAGAAACGCCGTTTGTATAAGTTACATTCCATGGGGGAAGACCAGTTAAATCCACCCTTAGCTGTGCGACACCGGTTGAACATATTGTTGAAGATCCGGAAAGTAGGGCGGTAGCATCATCGCAGGCATCCTGCGCGCAGACACTGAATGTCCCCCCCTGCCCATTCGCTGACCATACTCTTAAAATATACGGAGCAGATGGGTTTAATCCGGTGATGGTATGGGTTCCACTTGCCGGGTTAAAACATTGAATTTCAAATTCAGAACAGGAGAATAACAATTGAGCCCGAAGGTCAGTTGCTGTGATGGCATTAAAGGTAAGTGTAAAAGTACCTGTAGCGCCTGAATTAAATTTCAGGAAAATATCATTCAAAGCCGGACTTCCGTCGCAAGTTGGTTGTGCGCCATTACTGCCACCGACACCGGAGGGTGTTGCGAATAGCGTGGAGAAAATCAATTCATTTCCGGGGCAGCTTAATACCCCACTAATCGGGAAAACAGCAGGTGTATCACAGATATCATATGAAGGTGCTATCGGACAGGGTGCATCTTCATAGACACAAAATGTCATATTTCCTGTCGCTGTTTGACTATATGTCCATAATCGCACGTAATAGGTTTGACCGGGAGTATATTCATCCTGACAAATTGTATCGGCCGGCATACCTCCGGTGATATCATCTGTGCATTTGAAGGCAAAGCCACCGGTACCTGGACAGGAGTTCCATACTTCCATTACCCAATCACCATTTGTGCCCGCGGTGGTTGTGATCACTATTCTTTTACCATTTCCCGGAGCAACGAACTTATACCATCTGTCATCATTTGGAAGATTACCTCCCAATGCATCAGAACATAGTGAGTTCGGACCATTTTGAGAAACACCGCTTGTCACTAAAGTAGGCAAGCAGGCTGAAAGATTAGCAGCCACTGGCACCAGTACTGCATTATCGCAATCTTCGGTAGGACCACCTGTAGTAAAGTTTTTTGGTCCGGCGTAGGTACTTAGTCCATTACCGGTAGATGTGCAATTACGCTGCACATAATAGTCATAATTTGCACCGGTTGTTAATCCGGTTAAAAGTAAAAATGTATCCGTAGTCACTACAGTAGTACTTGTACCTAAAGCAAAGCCGGCCGGACCCCACTGCACGGTATACGAGGAACCGGGATATCCTCCGGGACCTGTTGCTGAATTCCAGCGCAACTTTACAGAAGTGGGCAATGCATCCACCAGTGAAAGACTGGTTGGTGTGGGACACGGAGCCAGGAATCTGTATACGGTTCCACTTACAGGTAGTGTAGCCGCAGTATATAAACAAAATGAATTATTTATTGGCCCCTGCGTTGAATTCACCCATGGCTGTCCGCTGGCTACTGCTCTGTTAAAAAAAACAGTGTTGTTTTGACTCCTTAAACCCACCTGCGCTCCGCCACTCGGCCATGGAGAACCCACAAAATTACCGTAGATGTATTCAATATTATTTGTTCCTTCTGTTAAACGAATCTGGAAACTGAAGTTAGGGCCTGTTCCCTGCCCTACGGTAGATGTTGGGCGAAAATTATTGTATTCCACCACAAACTTTCGATTCGGACTAACACCGGTTGTACCATAACGAATGCTGGCAATGGTATCAGGATCACCGGAATTTGATATACGATAGTTACCGATTAAATCCCGGCCAAATGCTGCCAATGCACCGGCATAATTTGCGGCAGAAGAAATTGGATTCACATTGGTAGGAGCAGATGTGCCAAAAGTTAAATATCCATTAGAGTTTACAGTGCAATTCGTATACCCTGAACCGTTATAATAAAAGACAAATGGAATGACACCAATGGGCAGCGTACTCACATAACTGTTTAATGAAGTGGTATTATTCAGTGAATCAGTAGCGGTAATGAGTGTAGTACCGCCAATCAAAGGTTGATAGGTTTCCGCGGCCGACTGAAAACTATAATTCAACTGCGCCATTGTGCTTTCCTGAAGCAATGAAAATATGATTATTGCGAATAACCTAACGAGTTTTTTTGGGTAATTGTTCTTCATATGCTCTTGTATAATTCAAACCGGAATTTCTCCGGCACTGCGTAATTTACGATATATTTTTGGAATTGAAAAATATTTATTGGCAAACTATTCGGTTACCTAGGTAAATAAACAAACATCTTTCAAATCATAATACCAAAGTAAAGGTTTACAGATGGAATTAGCAAAAAAAATTATACAGACTTAAGTAATTGTTTATCAATTAATTAAATAATAAATTAATAAAACATCTTCCAAAAACATTTTTTAATACCTTTGCGCTCCCTTTTGCATTTCCCATCGCGGGATTTTGCTTTATGGCGTGGTAGCTCAGCAGGTTAGAGCGCAGCACTCATAATGCTGAGGTCGGGAGTTCGAGTCTCCCCCACGCTACTAAGAAACTCCGGTTTTCCAGTTTTCAGGTTTTCGTAAGTAACATCCATCGTAAATTAAAAGTTTTCGATAAGACAAAGTAGGCGATAACAATTTACAACACCTAGCCTTTCTCAAACATCCGGATTAAACTTCTTCTTCGACTTTCTTCTGAACATATCCCGAATCTTTGTTTGAAGTTCATCAAAGGTGTTGAACTCTTCCCTGTAAAAAATACCAACACCTTGTGTATACGGAGAGTTAACATTATTGATAAGAGAGTTATTATTTGATCTGTTATACGCCTTTAATCGGATACGTCCATCTTTATTCGCTTTCACTTCTACAGAGAAATCTCCCACAAGATTTGATGTGTTCTGATTATTCGGGTTAGAGGTCGTCGAGTTGGCTACTCCTACATTACCATCCAAGGTCACCCGGTCATTAAATAAAGTCGTTGATAAAGCCACTTCCAGTTCTTCGCTTGTCAATGCATCTGCCGGACGGTAATTCACTCCAACATTCACCTGGCTGTTCACCTGCGACACCCAATTGCTCAACTGATTACTTAACATCTCATACGCATTCGCCCCTACCACGCTACCAGAACTTACGCTGGATCTGTTCGCAATTTCACTAGGAGAAGTAAATCTTCGCATTACTAACAGTGCCACCGCCTGCCGGTATTTTTCCTCTTCCGTATTTATCAATCGCTTTACCTGATTGTCGATACTCGGATCAACATTTAACACGTTAATTTCAAAGCTAATATTGGGATTAAACAATCGGTCAGTGAGGTGCAATTTCAAATCTACGGGAACAAGTTTTCGAAAACTGCTGTCCTGAAATAAATCATACAAACCTGCTCTTAACCGATATAGCGCAGTGATATCAACGGTAGCATTATAGGGATCGCCTAACCAGCGAATCTGACTGCCTTTCTCAATATAAAACGGTTTATTGATAATGTTTTGCATGGTAAATAAATACTTCCCTTCTTCAATAGTAAAATCGCCAAACATGCGTAGAGACTGCGTCGGACTTAAAGTCATACTGATCGTTCCGGCACCTCGCCCTTCAATGATATCACCTATTTTGGAATCAAACACCAAATAAATATCTGCATCCGGAGTTACATCAAAATCCATAGTCAGTGAAATGCCTGAAAAATCCGGACCTGTTACTTCTGTCTCGATATTTTTTTCTTTATTTATAAAAGTAATAAACCCACTTTGTCTGACTTCCTCCGGATTACTAAGTGGAATACTAAATTTAGTATTCTTCTCCGTTTTCAGACCGATATTCATCTTGAGATAGTCGAGGTAGCCTTCAATATTCACCACTCCACTGGCATAGGCCACTCCATAGTACATATCATTATTTGCAGGACCTGTATTGAGTACTTGCATCTTACTTACTTTGATACCAACATCAAAATAAAAATATCCAAATGCTCATGTCTGATATATCCATTCACGATAGATTGATTACCATTTACATCATTCAACAATAAGTCTCTGAATACAAAACGGTCTTCTTTAATATCGACCTCGGTTGAGAACGTATAGCTCGTATTCAGATAATCTATCAAAAATCCTACTTTCTGGAGATGTACTTTTCCTGTAAGCACCGGTTTCTTAGCAGTACCTTTCAAATATAAATCACCGCTTGCTATACCGGAAAGATTAGAGACCAGGCCTTTCAAATAATGGCCAAACGATTGTATATAGGTTTTCTGAAGTTTAGCCGTAAAATCCAGAATATCATCTTCCTTGGTAATCTGATAAAATCCTTCCACTTGAATATTTTTCTCTCCACCTCGCGTCGCGATAGCCGTCACATCCACCCTATTCAATTGACTATCCCATTTGGTATGAATTTCTGTATCGCCAAGGGTATCATTAAACCAACTTAAATTTTGCACATTCAGATCTGAATTAAATGCAGGCCTTCCCGTAACACCTGAAATCAACGCAGTTCCATTTACAATTCCACCGACCTTTACATTATAAATACTTAAAAAATCATTGACCTGATCCGCTTGAAAATCTTTAAATAACACTGCGAGTTTGGCTGTAGAATCTCTCCCAATGATGCCATTCATCGACAACTCCTGTACTTCATTTCTGAAATTAACTTTGCTCAATAACAATCCGGTACTATCTGCAAGAATATAATTCTCACTATCGATTGACCATGTCTTTCCTGCAAGTAATAAATATTCCGGAACAATTTTAATCGTGGTATAACCGGTAGTTAGAAAACCAGCATTCAGATAAAAAGAGGCATGTGAGAGCAGGGAATCTTCACCGGAGAACCCAATTAAAAAACTGGCAGTATCCTTATTGGTAAAGCCATTTAATGATACTTGATTTAATGCCACACTATCACTAACGGATATGCGACTAAAATTAGTTCTGAAGAAAAAACTCATAGCGTCACTGTGACTATCAATATAAATATCATCAAATGCTACTTCCCCTATTAATAATTTTTTAGAATTTACAAGAATAGAAAGTTCATTATTATCTGTACTTACTTTACCTTCAAAGGAACTACTATCCGCAATAACAATTTCCGGATAAAAAATACTCATGATCTCACTCGACTTCTTGATTTGTCCTTTAAAATTAAATTCCTGTGATTCAGGTCGTTTGTTATTTAAGGTTGTCAAAGCAGGAATGTAAAGGGAGATGAAATGTTGTAAGGTTTTGTTCAAGGCTGAAAATTATAATCACCTGCAATACGTAAGTCAATGAAATCGGATGTCAGCTTAAAATCTCTTCTTTCACCCAGCATCGTTTCTATAAAAATACTATCGGCTGTTACGAGCTTATCACCTTCTTTGTAACTCACTTCTTCAAACAACACAGAGCCTTCCGCATTATCTAATGTATTTCCGGTAAGACTGATGCTGACTTCGGCTGCGAAAGTGGGATTGTTCTCTCTTTTCAGAAAATTCAGACTCGCCAGATCCACTTTACGCAAGGATGAATTAAAATTAAATACGGGCAAATTACCGGTTAAGTCAATTTCACCCTGAAAATCCATATCCAGATGTTTATCCAGCACCACAACTTCCCCTGTAAATAGCTTCTGAGCAAAGCGCCCGTTCATACTGATGTTGTTATAATCGTATCCATTAAAGTACAAAGCTGAAATTTCGCCTTCCAGCTTCGCATCGATATTCTTTAACAAAAAACCTTTGCCTTCCACAGCAGATTTCATACTGATCTTACCCAATACATCCTCCACATTCCAGAACTTGCCGATGTCGAAATCAAAGAGCCTGACACTTCCTTTGTAGCTGGTTTGCTTGTCTACATTACCAATTTTCAAGCTCAGGTCAGAGCTGAGATAGCCCAGCGCGGTGCTCACATTGCCATACGCTACAAAATCATTATAAAACCCATTGAAATGTCCTTTAAATTTCACGTCCCCTAATGATTTGATCTGCTCCGGCAATGAAATTGTTTTCATACTATCAAAAGGAAAAGATGGGATGGTTTCTATATCCTGACTATTGAAAGCGATTTCTTCCGCATTCATTTCAATATATGTTTCAAAAAAATCAGGCAACCCTGTCATATTTACATTTCCTTTGAAATACGTCGACTTGCTATAACGCACCTCAAGATTTTTTCCTTTAAATCTATCCACTGTCCCTGCTACGTCACCTTTAAGTTCGAGCGTCTTATTTACATTTTTTAACTCGGAGGCAAAATAAGAAAGGTCATAAAAATCAACGATACTCTTGTCAAATTTCGCATTCCATTTCACATTGGTTATGAACTCCTGAAAGTCATCCATTGAGTTAAAATCAAAACGAATATTGGAGTGAATGTCGCTACCTGCTGTTTGTATTTGCAGGGCTTCAAAATCCATACTTTCAGGCTTCATCAATGTTTTAGATGAAAGATGTTTCAACACAAAGCCACTCTTCTCGGTAAAAGCGATATGCTTCAAAAGAAATTGCAAGGTATCGCCCCTTGGTTCCAGATCTTCCAATTGAACGTCGAGGTGTTGAAATGCCAAATCATCCCAGTCGATACCTTCATTTACATCAGCGAACTTATAATCTTTATACGTCAGGAAACAATTCTTCAATGTTATTTTCTCCACTTTGATGTCCCAGGGTTGTTTGCTGGTAGTGTCCTTTTCAGCACCGGAAAAATAATCCAGAATAAAATCAAGGTTATAGTCCCGGGGATCTTTATAACGCTTTATTCCGATTCTGGCATTTTCCAGTGTAACAGCTGCAATGGTAATTCGTTGTTTCTTATAGCTAAATCTGCTGATGGAAACCTGCAAATCGGGTAAATACAACAAAGTATCCTGCTGCAGATCCTCTACATACACTCCTTTTAGAACAACGCTTCTAAATAACTTTATATCTACTGCATCAATACTAACTTTCGTCTCCAACTCACCGGACAGATACGATGTGGCACGTTGAACCAGCCAGGTTTGCACTACAGGTACTTTAACAATCAATCTGAAGGTTAAGAGCACCAGCAATACAAATACCAGCAAAAAAATCGATATGTTTCTAAGTCGGCGGATAATTAATGTTTTTTAATGCAGTTACCGGCAATAACAGGGCGAAACTAAGTTCTAATTGCTAAGGTTAGCATACTTTTGTGAACGTATTATGAACATCAAAGCGGTTTATATTCTTGGGATTGAATCCTCGTGCGATGAAACTTCAGCGTCTGTAAGCAGGAACGGCAGAATCCTCTCTAATATTACCGCCGGACAAGAAATTCATGCCCGTTACGGAGGAGTAGTTCCGGAATTGGCTTCCCGGGCACATCAGCTGCATATTGTACCTGTTATTGATGTAGCATTAAAGGATGCCGGAATAACCGTAGACCAACTGGATGCCATCGCATTTACCCGAGGTCCCGGACTTATTGGATCCTTACTGGTAGGAACATCTTTCGCCAAAGGGATGGCGCTCTCCTTGAATATCCCGCTGATTGAAGTCAATCATATGCAAGCGCACGTCATAGCCAATTTTACTTTCAGGGAGCATCAGGAAGGGGAGATTCCCGATTTCCCATTTTTATGTTTGACGGTATCCGGAGGTCATACACAAATTGTTCTCGTAAGGGACTTCCTCAAGATGGAGCTCATCGGCCAAACACAGGATGATGCAGCAGGTGAAGCTTTCGATAAAGTTGCTAAAATGCTTGGATTACCTTACCCCGGTGGACCCTTTATTGATAAGCTAGCTGCAGACGGAAACCCATTTGCTTATAAATTCCCGCACCCTCATGCACCCGGCCTCGACTTCAGTTTTAGCGGATTAAAAACTGCTGTTCTCTACTTTTTAAAGAAAGAAAGACTTCTCGATCCGAATTTCCCGGGAGATAAAACAGCTGATGTTTGCGCAAGTGTTCAGGAAACCATCGTTAGAATTCTCATCAATAAAGTCCGGTTAGCAGCGAAAGAAACCGGTATCAGCATTATCGCTCTTGCAGGTGGAGTATCCGCCAACAGTCACCTCAGAAAAACTCTTACTGAAACAGGATTGGAAGAAAACTGGAAAACCTACATACCTGATTTTGAATTCTGTACAGACAATGCAGGCATGATTTCAGCATTCGCCTATCATAAATATCTTGCGAAAGATTTCTGTTCCATGGCTACCACACCCTTAGCCAGACTCCCCTTATAAAAATTCAAATACTTTACCTGTTCACAAAAAACGAAAACAATTGCCCCACTTCGACTAAATCCTCCATAGCTTAGCAGTAACAAATTAAACAAAAAATGGACAATACTAAGCCGGGCGGCAATAATACAAACAAAGTGCTTATTGCACTACTTATCGCTTCTTTGGGATTAAACGGATGGCTCTTCATGAGCAAGACATCCTTGCAGGATGATCATCGTGTAGAGAAAGAAAATCTCATCACAGCTAACCTTGATATTGAAAAGGAGCTGAACGATACGTATACAGAATTAAATCAATTCAAAGGGGTTAATAGTCGCCTTGACAGTCTTCTTTTAGAAGCCAATGGAAAAGTGGATGAGCAGAAAGCCAAAATTCAGGCATTAATGCGCAAAGAATCTAATTCCACTAAACTCAATAAACAGTTACAAGCTGAATTGGCGGAGTTAAAAAAGTTACGTGATGAATACCTGGAAAGAATCGATACTTTGCTGGTAGAAAATGAAAATTTAAAACGCGAGAAGAATGAATTGACAAGTACTGTTGATTCCTTATCAAAAAATTTAGAGAGTACGGTCAACACCGCCTCTGTTTTACGATCAGAATATTTAAAAGTGCTCGCTTTTAAAAAGCGTAACAACGATAAATACACTTCTACCGCGATGGCAAAACGTGCCAACAAAATTGAAACGTGTTTTACATTGCTGGAAAATAAAATCGCCAAGGCAGGTCAAAAAACTATTTATTTACGAATCATTGAACCGGGTGGAAAAGTTTTAGGCAACCGTTCAGAGGGCAGCAGTAGTTTTAAGAATGCGAGTACGTCTGAAGAGATGCTCTACACGGTTTCTAAAGCCATTGACTATAAAAACGAAAAAGATAATTTCTGCATGGAATTTGAAGAGCAGGACCGGATATTTACCGCCGGCACTTATACTGTTGAATTATATGTGGACGGTAATTTTTCCGGAGTGTCATCGATTGTATTGAGGTAAAAGTAGAAAACACATAAAAAAACAGGGGTCATTTTTCATCGGATGACCCCTGTTTTTTACCGGCTATACTGTTATTGTGAAGAAATGAATTTCCTGAATTCCTCCTCGGGACACCTTAAATTAAATTCCAAAGAGTTCTTTGACTTTTCGTTTTTCGTCAGATAGTAGCAGAATACGGGTTATCAGTTCATGGTTAGGCGTAAGAAGGCTGATTTAATGGATATTTAGAATGATTTCTATGAGTCTCTCCGGGCTCATGCTTGATTTCTTTCTCTTAAGACTTCGTCCTGGTACATTATATAATAAATGCCACAAAATTCAAGCAACAATATGATGATACTTGATTTGTTATACCAACTTCCTCTGAGAAATGTGAACTGTATTCACATGCCAATGACTTAAGAGTATGTTTCCTGTGTACTTCATGACAACGTTAGATCGTCAGACCCGAGATAGACCTTTCTTCCACAACAGCCCTGTAGGGGCGGTATCTCTGTAAGAAAGGAAATCCTCTTCTCCCACCAATGCCGGCACCCGACCTAAGGTCGGGTGCCGGCGGTTATATGGAGAGGAGGACATTGTCAGTTACAGAGATACCGCCCCTACAGGGCTGTTGCAGAAAGATGTGTTTGCTGAGTGCTGTACTTTAGTTCGGCTGGAACCGAGTGAGATTATATATGCAGAAATAAATACTGAGTTCTGACAGCTAAACCACTACTACTAAGCTTGTACGACAAAGATTCCAGGACATGTATAAAGCTATGACTAAACACACCCGGGACGCTCTAAGTCACCCATGAATTTTCAGTATAAGGCTGTTTTTCTATTCATTGCAAAATCAATGCTTTTTATACAGAAGTCAGGCGGCTATACTGTTACTGCGAAGAAATGAATTTCCTGAATTTACAGTTTACAATAAACATAATAACAACTTTTGAACCTCACAATAAACAAGGATTGGCAAATGTCCCCGAATAAAACGTGAATTTGAATTATGATAAATAAAATACTTTTCACTTAGCAATAATTTTACATTTTTAAAAGTCGCGCACAAAAAAGTGTATCCGCACCTTCTGTAGCTCCCTGGAAGAGTTGCATACTGCTTAATACTAGACCATGATCTTTAATCAGTGCATCCACCCGGTCTTCGTTTTCAGCTTTAAAAACAGAACAGGTGATGTATATCAATTTTTCCTCCGGGTTTCAGCATGCCTGCAAGTCGGGCTGAAATGGAGTCCTGCAATGAAATATAGTGGTTGAGTTTTTCTTCAGTGAAGAAATTCATTTGCTCAGGACTACGTGGCCATGTTCCGGATCCGCTGCAGGGAACATCCGCAATGATTCCGTCAAATTTTTGGTTATAAAAATCGTTTGGCTCTGATGAAGTTAAATCCAACAACTTCATGGTATAGTTTCTCCATCCATTTCTTCTGAAACGTTCTTTCAGGTTCTCGAGGATAGCTTTTCGGTTATCGCTGACCGTTAGTATGACTCCGGGAACTTTGTCCAGCAGGAGCAGACTCTTCCCTCCTGAAGCCGCACAGGCATCTAACCAACGTTCCCCTGCTTTTGCATCCATCATCGTTGCGGTTTTCTGAGAGGACAAGTCTTGTATTTCAGCCATCCCCTTCTCGAAAATACCCGTCTCTTCGAGTTTTGAAGCAGGATCAATACTCCATGCATTTTCCATGTCCTTATGACGTTCGAAAGGAATCCCTGCTTTGTTCAGCGCTGATTCGGTCTTTTGAAATGCAGTACTCTTCACGCGAATCCATACTTTTGGTTGTTGCAACATGGCTACAGAAAAGGTTTTCCTATCGAGCATTGAACTTGCTAAATTCCCAAAGGGAAAAATAAGTTCATTGCTACATTCAGGATACACTGACCGGAGTTGATTTAACTTCTCATTCGTTGCTTCTTCCGGATTCTTGCCGGCAAACTCTTCACCACCCGATTGAAGGATAAGTTCCACGATAGGCAACCGCTGTTCATTGATCAGGTAAAAGGCCCAATAAATTCTTTTTTCATCGGGAAGACTTTTCAATAGAGATGCTGTCCGGAACCAGGCATAACAAATCTCCTTTATCCAACGCCGGTCACGGGAGCCATACTTCTTATCTTTCCTGAACTGATTACGGAGAAAATGATGCAAGGGCATTGACCCGTCAAATTCACGGAGGAAGGCGAGTGAAGTATGTATATAACTATGCATGATTAATAGATTTTTAAGAGTTTAAGAACAAAAAAAAAGACCGAATACTACCGGTCTTTCAAGTTAAGGTTACTGGTTTCAGATATCCATTTTCAATTGCGACTTATCATCTTTCGACGCCGGCTGGAACAATTCGGGTTGTTTTTTACGAAGTTTCGTTTCTTCCTCTGCAGTAGCTGCGATCACCTTTAAAATCGGAAATTTAGTGATTACATTCCCCTGCACACCTCTGGCTTTTATCAGTTGGCTGCCGAAATGCACCACGGATTCCAGATTCCGCAGTTTGGGTTTCGGTCGCAGTTTAATGATAACGGTAGGTCCATCTGCAGGAGTACTTACAGAAAGATACAGCACCTTACTACCTGCTGCACCTTTGGTGAGGTCATACACTTTATCACGCGTTACTCCGCCTATAGTAAATCGCTTCATCATGATTGCACCACGTGCTCCATCCTGATAAATCATATTGTACACCGTTTGCTCATCCAGGTCTTTTCTGAAGATAGCTACGTGAAGGATGTCTTTTCCAACATATCCCTTTTCCTGAATACGGGTCACTACCAGCTTTCCATCTCCGGTAATCGCTATAACGTCATCTATATCCGAACAATCGGTGATAAATTCATCCTTCTTCAATCCATAGCCCACAAATCCCTCTGCACGGTTGATGTAGAGCTTTGAATTATTGATGACCACTTTCGAAGCGATGATATTTTCAAATTCAGAAATGACCGTTCTGCGTTCCTTGCCCTTGCCAAACTTCTTCAGCAGATTCTTAAAATAATTTACGGTATACGTCTTGATATTATCCAGATCACTTTTTACCAGACCAATTTCTTCTTCCAGTCCACGGATATGTTCATCTGCTTTAAAGGCATCGAACTTAGAAATACGCTTGATTTTTATTTCCGTCAATTGCACGACATCTTCATCGGTAATCTCTCTGAAGAAACGCTTTTTATACGGCTTCAACCCTTTATGAATGGTTTCGATGACAGCTTCCCAGGTTTCACATTCCTCGATGTTGCGATAGATTCGCTTCTCGATAAATATTTTTTCCAGCGAGCTGAAATGCCATCCTTCCTCGAGCTCTGCCAGTCTGATTTGCAATTCACGGCGCAAGAGCTCCTGTGTATTCAAGGCACACAATCGTAGAATTTCATTCACCGATAAAAACTTCGGACTACCATCAACAATCACGCAGGAATTGGGTGAAATACTGACTTCGCAATCGGTGAAAGCATAAAGTGCTTCTATGGTTTTATCGACATCTTCCGAAGATTCCGGATGCAGGTGAATGATGATCTCCACTTTAGCAGCAGTATTATCCTCTACCTTTTTTACTTTGATCTTACCCTTTTCATTCGCTGTAAGAATAGAATCGATGAGAGAAGATGTTGTGGTTCCGAAAGGAATTTCACGGATCGCGAGCATTTTCTTACTCAGCTTTTCAATGACGGCGCGCACCCGTATACGTCCTCCTCTCAATCCATCATTGTACTTTGAAAAGTCGGCTACCCCACCCGTTATGAAATCAGGAACGATGCTGACTTTTTTTCCTCTGATAATATCGATAGAAGCTTCTATCAATTCACAGAAATTATGCGGCAAAATCTTACACGCCAAACCAACAGCAATTCCTTCTACACCCTGTGCCAGCAATAAGGGGAATTTCACAGGCAGCGTTACCGGTTCTTTGTTTCTTCCGTCATAGGAGGCCTGCCAGATACTCGTCTTCGGATTGAAGACTACTTCCAGTGCAAATTTACTTAGCCGTGCTTCGATGTAACGTGCGGCAGCGGAACTGTCACCGGTGTAAATATTACCCCAGTTACCCTGTGTATCGATGAGTAAGTCCTTCTGACCCATCTGAACCAGCGCATCACCGATACTCACATCACCGTGGGGATGATATTTCATCGTATGTCCGATCACGTTTGCCACTTTATTGTATCTGCCGTCTTCGAGTTCCCACATGGAGTGCAGCACTCGGCGCTGAACGGGCTTCAGTCCGTCGTCCAGATAAGGCACTGCTCTTTCCAGTATCACATAAGAGGCATACTCCAGGAACCAGCTTTCATACATCGTAGCTACCTGACCGTGATGATCACCGGGACCGTGTCCGTTGGATTGCAATTTATCTTGTGTCATTCAATTTTCTTCTTAAGGTATTACAGTAATAAAAACGATCAGGCTTCAACGGTTTCAGATTCCGTGATCTCCTTTTCTTCCGGTAGTGGCTCTAGTTCTTCCTCTATGCGCAAATTGCGGATGATAAACTCCTGACGTTCCGGAGAATTTTTTCCCATATAGTAATCTAACAAGCCATGCAAGGATGTCTCGCCGGTCAGGATTACAGGATCGAGTCGCATTTTACGACCGATAAAATTCTTAAACTCATCGGGAGAAATTTCACCGAGTCCTTTGAAACGGGTAATTTCCGGCTTCGCTCCCAGCTTCTGCATTGCCAGTTGTTTCTCCATCTGACTGTAGCAATAAATCGTTTCCTTTTTATTTCTCACCCGGAACAAAGGCGTCTGAAGGATAAAGACGTGACCATTTTTCACCACATCCGGAAAAAACTGAAGGAAGAAAGTCAGCAATAAAAGACGGATATGCATCCCGTCCACATCGGCATCGGTGGCGACAACAATTCTATTGTAACGCAGATTTTCGATGGTATCTTCGAGGTCGAGTGCATTCTGCATGAGATTGAATTCTTCGTTCTCATACACGATCTTCTTCGTAAGGCCGAAACAGTTCAGCGGTTTTCCTTTCAGACTAAACACTGCTTGTGTATTCACATCGCGGGCGATCGTGATAGAACCGGAGGCGGAATCTCCCTCGGTAATAAACAAAGTCGTTTCGAGACGCTGCGGATTCTTCAGATCGTTGAGATGGACACGACAATCGCGAAGTTTTTTATTGTGGAGATTGGCTTTCTTAGCGCGTTCGTTGGCCAGTTTTTAATCCCGGCGATCTCTTTACGTTCCCGTTCACTCTGTAAGATTTTCTTCTTCCAGGCTTCGGCGGTTTCCGGATGCTTGTGCAGGAAATTATCCAGTTGTTGCGTTACAAATTCATTGATCCAGTTTCGCAGCGAAGGACCACCGGGGAAGGTATTCAATGATCCCAGCTTCGTTTTCGTTTGCGATTCGAACACCGGCTCCTGAATGCGGATACTTACCGCTGCAGTGATAGAGGTCCGCACATCACTCGGGTCAAAATCCTTACCGTAAAAATCACGAGCTGTTTTAACAATCGCCTCTCTGAAAGCGGCCAGATGGGTTCCACCTTGCGTCGTGTGCTGACCATTCACGAAGCTATAATAATCTTCTCCGTAGGAGGTAGTATGTGTGAACGCTACTTCAATATCCTTTCCTTTGATATGAATGACGGGATACAAAGCTTCGTCGCTGATATTCGCTTTCAGCAGGTCCATGAGCCCATTTTCACTCTTGAACTCCTGACCATTCAATAAAATTTTCATACCGACATTCAGGTAGCAATAATTGCGCACCATCGTTTCGATATACTCCATCCGAAAATCATGATCGAGGAAAATATCTCCATCGGGATAAAAAGTCACTTCAGTACCATCCTGCAGGTCGGTGGATTGATCGTTCTTCTGTTTCTTCAATTCACCCGTTCGAACTCCGCCCAGGTTGTTCTTCCATTTCTCACACTCTGCACACGGAAAAAGCTTGAGAGTGCATTCACGGCCTTTGTACCTACACCATTTAATCCAACGGATTTCTGAAAGGCCTGACTATCGTATTTACCTCCTGTGTTGATCTTACTCACGCATTCCACTACTTTCCCCAACGGAATACCGCGACCATAATCACGTACACGGACACGACCTTCCCGCACTTCAATCTCTATCGTTTTCCCATAGCCCATGACATATTCATCGATACAATTATCAATGACTTCCTTCATCAGGACATAAATACCATCATCCTTCGCGGAACCGTCACCCAGTTTACCGATATACATCCCGGGGCGGAGACGTATATGTTCCTTCCAGTCAAGAGATTGTATACTATCCTCTGTGTAATTATGATCCAATGTTGCTTGCTTCTTCGCCATTTCTTAGTGCTCTCTAATTGTAATACAAATACGGGGTGCAAAATTCGGAAAAAGACACCGCCTATCTTTCAAAGTTACCAACAGCAGGACTATAAATCCGACTTATGGTTTTGCTTTATTAACAGCTTCCCTGTGAAAAATGACAATATAATCAACATCTTATTGATAAACAAATATTTATCAGTGCAATGAATTCGTCTTATTTCAATCCTTTGGTTCATAAAATGCCTTATTGGGAATAGATGGATTAAGTGTTAAGGATAAACAAATCCATAGGCTCACTTGTTAAATTTACGAATAAACATTTGAATATCAAGTGTATTAATCAAAATAATCGTTGAAATACAATAAAAAGTAAATTTAAGCACTATATTTCATCAAGGTCACTCTTTCTCCGTATACCTACTCAAATGAAAAAATATCTCCATCTCCTCCTTTATATCCACTTGACAGCCAGTTTAAGCGCTTGTCAGCCCCATCTTCCTGTTAAACAATCAACTTCCACAAACAAACATACAATGTCCGATAAACAAGCTTACTATTCAAGAACAGACACTTCTCAACTCGTCCTCAAGGATGAAGAATGGAAAAAAATCCTTCCGGATGATTTATATCAAATCGCCCGTCACGCGAATACAGAACGTGCGTTCACGGGGAAGTATTGGGATTATGAAGGATTGGGTACTTACTATTGCGCGGCTTGCGGGAACGCTCTGTTCAAATCCGATTCGAAATTTGCTTCCGGTTGCGGATGGCCGAGTTTTTACGAGAGCATTCGTCCCACGAGTGTAAAATACCATGAAGATAAAAGTTATGGGATGATTCGTGTGGAAGTAGTTTGTGGCAGATGCGACTCCCACCTCGGCCATATTTTTGACGATGGCCCACCTCCTACCGGAAAGCGGTTTTGCATGAATTCCATTAGTCTGGATTTTGAAGGAGATGAAGAGAAAGCTCCGACAGGTAACGCGAAGTAAAATTGTGATAAAAACTACAGCGTCACAATCATTTTATCAATACGTTTCAAGGGACCTCTGCATGTTTCCCCATGACAGGACTGACAGGTTTGTATCAGATTATTGTGCAAGGCTAATCGATCTTCCGGCTTTGCCTCATACAATTTGTTGATGGTAGAGATGTAGGTCTTCGCCATTCCCTGAAAGAAATCTTCCTCAATATGCATACTACGCTCAGCATTCAGCATTTTATCGAAACTGCCGTCATAGGGAGCTAATTCCTTTCCTTCACGAATAGCGCGGGCATTTTCCTCTGCCAGCGTTGCCATTTTGCGCATAATTAGAGAAAGTTCACTATCACCATTTGGATTGAGAGGTGCACATTCCTGCTCAGCTTTTTGATCCTCCTGCTTACAACTATGCAGCGCCACTACCAGAGATAGAAATAGAATAAATATAACTTTTCGTTGCATGGGGTTCCTGTGAAATATTCCACTAAGGTAGGATTATTTCCAATGCAACAACAGTGATTTTTTCAGGAAAGAATCTAAGAGAATTTACTCATGACCTCCACCTACATTCACAGATGAAAATATAAGTTATCTGAATTCAGCAGATTAAGTTAATGATAACCGCACTAAAGGGTACTAGTCAGGCGCACTACATTAGCATGTCTTAAAAAGCAATTGTCGCAGGATTAACAATTTTATATTTAAACGCAGCGACCGCAGCGGGATCGCAGCGAACGCCGCGTTTAAATGAAGATTCGATTCTCCGAAGAAATCTATTAATGGTGTCATAAGGAAATAAGAGTGATTAAAACACGCTCCAGATTCCACGGGAATTACAATATAAGAAAACGACTAGGGCGCGGGAACTACCGGAATCAGTTCCAGCGTATCCACAGGGATGGTATCGACGGGTTGCACGAATTCCAATGCGGGTCCGGCCAATTTGATAAAGGGTTGCAAACTATCGGCTTCTACCTGTGGTATTTTCTCACGTGTAGCGAGGCGCCCTGCTATCAGTTTGAAATAATTTTCCATATAAGGTTTCAGGTTACCATTTTGATCAAAACGGTACCGGAAATACTTCGGACTCGGAATCAGGCTCGACAAGAAGATGCTTTCCGATAAAGTCAGTTCATCAGGTGATTTACTGAAATAAAAACGCGAAGCCTCACCGATCCCATACACATTTGGTCCCCACTCGATGACATTCAGGTAGACTTCAAACATTCTCTCTTTGGTAACAAGTCGTTTTGACTCCATGAGCCAGACGATCATAATTTCCTCAATCTTTCTGCTCACCGACTTATTCCTGCTTAAAAACACATTCTTCACGAGTTGCATACTGATCGTACTACCTCCTCGTGCGAAACGCTTCTCCTTGATATTGGTAATGATAGATTCCTTAAACGCTTCCTCCACGAATCCATTGTGATTCATAAACGAAGGATCCTCCGCTGTCAACACTGCATCTTGCAGGTATTTCGAAATAAAAGGCAGCGGAGTAAAATATGGATTTTCAGGCCCCACTTCAAAGCTCCTCACCGGACGTTCTTTATCCATTGCTAAAAAATTAAACGGTGAACTGATCCTGGAAAAATTTTCAGTTCCGTAACTTTCAATCTTCAGTTTATCACCGGTCATCGATGAGTTGAAAACAAGGCGATCGGGACTATCTACAGGAAGATCTACATGCAGATTATAGGCGAGACCTCCGCTTGCTCTGAACCCTTTAAAAGTATAAAACATGCCCTCCGGCAATGCATTAAATACATCCTGGGCATTTCCTGTATTAAAATCGGTTTGGAGACGGAGGCGCCGTTCCGGTTGACGGCTATACGAGGCTGTTATATTTACAGGAAGTTCATTGAGGGTAAATACTGTACCTCTTTTCAAACCTATACTATCTTCATCGGCAAAGGCGAGGACATCCAATTTCATCAATGGAATCCTCACATCACCGGGAGCAATGCGCCAGTGATTCGCCAATAAATTATGAATACTGAAATCACTTTTCACTTCCACATTTCCTTTATGCTCCATAGTGGAAAAGGCTACGTGGGCTGAATCAAAGCAAATTTTAAATCCATCGAAAAGGTCGAAGAAGGGCAAGGCGAATTCACCACCGCGCATTTTGCGTACTGAGAAATCGTATCTGCTCCTGTCGGGATCGGCAACCCCATTTACCAGCCAGAGGTTCACCCCCTCTTTGGAAGAAGTGATGATACTCGATTTAAATTCCCTTCCATCAAAATACAATTCGGGGATCTGCACCATCTCTTCCACATCGGCTCTTTTATATACAATTCGAAATTGCCGGAAGGTAATACGTTCATCGAAAAGCTCATTCACTTTCTCAAGGATCCCCATAAAGCGATCATTGAATCCTGCCGTTGACTTTGAGATGGTAGTATCAGATGCAGAAACATTTTTCTTTTTAATAAGAACGAGAAGTTATCGCTATTCGTTCTTCGTACCAGCTGAATGCGACCGGTATCCACGAGCAATTCTCTAACGCCCGGGCGCAGCCGCAATAATTTCGAAATGCTGATTTTCGCCTGCAGACGTTTTATGGAAATCAGCGTATCGCCATTCTCGGGAACCAAACTGATATCCTTCAACACCAGGTCACGGATGCCACTAAAATCAGCTTCTGCAATGATCAACTCCGCATTGTACTTTTCACTGACTTTTATTTTAATCTTACCGACGATAAAATCAAGTACCGGTTCGCGGATCAACAACAATGTAGTTGCCAACAGAAAAAACACAAAAACAACTATCAATACCCATTTAAACGATTTCATCCATCAGCGCATTTACAACAGTGAGCACATCTCCATAGAGGCGAAAATAAGAAAGCAAATTTAATTTTACCCTTAGCCAACAGGAAAATTAGCCCGAAAGTTTGAAAACAAAGAGGCTGCTCCCGCGAAGGAAACAGCCTCAATGCTATTTTATTTAGTAAACTTTAACGCTAACGAAAGGTCACATCAACTACTGTTCATCTAAACGATGGACTATGAACAGCGCTCCTGCACCCGAACTGCGGTGAAGTTTTATATTCTAATTAAGCAACGCCTAATTTCACAAGGTCTACCATGCCGTATCCCTGCTCACTCATTGCACCTACACCTGCTTCCCAGATAAACTTCTGTACATCAGGGTGAGCATGCAAGGTAAAGGGCAAAAGATATCCCATCATCGTACTGCCATCGGCTGCACGGTAATAGCGGGCGAATTTCTTCCCTGTTTCATTGAGCTTCTGCACGTATTCGTGGTCAGGCTGCGCATCGAATTCAGCGAAATTGTTGAGATCTGCTTCAGAGTAACCTGCTTTCTCCATTCTGTCGAGGGTTTGCTCGTAGAGGATGTCAGAGAACTCCTGAGAGGTTGGATCGATAGTGATCTGACTCTTTTCAGGATCTTTGTGAGGATCTACCAGGATCATTGGGCTGATGCAGAGGTAACGCATTTTGGTGTTGAACTCCGGATCCTGAATGATTTCATGACTTCGTGGCATGAGATTCATTTTGCCTACTGCCAGGTAAGGCATTTCAAAAACTTTTGCTACTAATTGCTCCATTTGCTCTGAGCTTCTGGCTGAAAGCACCAGTGTAACTTTAGAACTCAGAAAACGCATAAATCCGTTCTGAATTTTAGAAGTCCCTTTCAGGCTGGAGAAATTGAACAAATTGCGGTCGCCTCCGAATCCATCAATAATCTGGTAAAGGCTTTCTGCAATTAATGTTTGGTGATGCAGTGGGATCGTATTTGCCGACATCTGATCACGTAGAAATGAGATTTTTACACGCATTTTTTTATGGTTTTTAAAATAACAATTGGATAATATTCCATGTTTATGCCAAAATTCAGATAAATGTAAAATTAATTGATTATAAACCAATTAAGTTATAAAATGGCGGTTGAAAAACGTTTTAAGCACTAATAAATTCCCAATTTGGGATGTCATTTTCCTAATTCAGGAATTGATTTTTATACATCATTTTTTGCCACTGGCTTTATACAATATTTCCTTTTCTTCTTTAGAAAGGCTATCGAATCCGGACTTATTGATCTTATCCAGAATACGGTCAACAAGTTCCTGACTGGCGATACCTTCGTGCAGATCATCGGAATTATACCGGCTGCGACCGGATTTAACAACCGTCATTTTCACCGGTTTTGACCTCAATTTCATAGCGGAGAGTCCGGTCAACCATGCCGTAAGATCACGACCTTTTCGCAACTGAACAATCATCAGGTAACCGAACAAAGCACCTCCCAAATGCGCGATATGTCCGCCCGCATTACCGAGTGGGATAGAAATAAAATAAAGTACGATAGAAAAAATGGCGACATACTTCAATCGCACCGCACCAAAAATCAGTAAGTGCACGACATAATCCGGTAAGAGTGTCGCCACTGCTACCAACACAGCGATGACTCCAGCTGAAGCACCCAGCAGATAGCTGCTTGAAACAGTTCCATCGAAAGCCGGCAGAAGATTAAATGAAATCACATAAGCGAGGGCACCCACCAATGCTCCTGCCACATACGTAGCCCAAAGTTTTGCATTGCCTAAATACTCGGTAAAGAGGCGACCGGTCCAAAAAAGAATAAGCATATTAAATAAAATATGAAGCAGTCCGGTATGCAAAAACATATAGGTGAGGAATGTCCAGGGTTGACGCAGCAGCGCTGATAAATCAGCCGGCAGACTCAATTTCATCACCACCCACTCCACGGTTCCATTATCGGCCCCGGCAAGGAAGAAAACAGATCTTGTAATGGTAATCAATAAAAAGACGGCACAATTAATCAGCAATAAGCGGTACAAGGCTTCTGCACCTGTAAACTGCATTTTGATATCATCCAGTAGTTTACTCATCGTTTAATAATCATCCTGATAAGGGCGGTACATATTCTTTTTCCATGCACGAATAAGCAAATAACCAAAGAGCATTCCACCGAGGTGAGCGAAATGTGCTACATTATCAGAAGGATTATTCTGAATGCCGCTATACAATTCAAACAACCCGTACAACATCACAAACCACTTCGCTTTCATTGGAATGGCGAAATAAATATAGATAATAGTATTGGGAAACATCATTCCGAATGCCAATAAAACTCCGAAAACAGCACCTGAAGCTCCAACGGTAGGGATATCCGCCTTTCTTTCCACGAGACCCTGCGCAAATGCACTTGCAGTATTGATCATCTCCGGATTAGACGGCATCGCCATCCAGTTCGTTAATAATTCATTGAGCGCTGCAATATCTTCACTTCTCAAAAAGCTTTGGTATTTGGTCACCAGCATCTTAAAATCCATCGGTTGCGGATGCGCAAGAAAAAGATCAACGCTCTCCTGCATCTTTGAAATATCATACCAGGAAAATATAGTATGAATAAATGCAGCTCCGAGTCCGGTGACGAGGTAATAGGTCAGAAACTTCTTCCCTCCCCAAACATTTTCCAGCACATTGCCAAACATCCACAACGCAAACATATTGGAAAAAATATGCAACATACTTCCGTGCATGAAGAGATGCGTCACAAACTGATACGGTTCAAACTGAGGGCTGGTCACGAAATGTAAGCCCAGGTAGGATGTTAAATCCAGTCCCAGTTTACTCTCCAGGACCACCGTTGCGAGAAACATAATACCATTAATGATCAACAGATTTTTTACTACCGGGGGTAGTATCTGCCAACGCATAGGACGAAATTGCTGATAGGACATAGGTATACTTTAACGGCGAAATTAACCGGCCGATTGCATAAACTGATTTAACTGTTCTGTTTCTAAACTCTTCAATATCACTTTTCCATTCACGCCATAAAAGGGCTGATCACAATGCAACAAATCAATGGCTACCTGACGCAGTTCACGTGAAGAATAATTCAGTTGCTGCCGCAGGAGAAAGGACCTTGCCAGAGAGCGCGCCAGATTTTCATGCACAGGCAGTTGCAATTTATCTTTATTCATTCTGTATTGCTCCAGCAAGGCCTGCAAAGTAGCCTGTTCAGAGCCGGGATCCAATCCACCGGGGACACCCTGCACTACAATAGTATGCTGACCAAACTCTGTAATATCAAAACCGATTTTTCTCAGATCTTCCTGCAGCTCTCTAACCAGCAGGAAATCATTCGGGCTCAGGTTGATTTGCGGAGGGAACAACTGCTGCTGCGAAGGGAGATGATGTTTCGAAAAAGCATAGAGGAATTTTTCGTACAATATTCTTTCACGGGCGGCGGGAAGATCAAACAAGACCAGACCTCGAGCGTGAGCGGCGGCCACAATACCCGGGCTCACCAGCACAAAGCGGAAATCATCGAGTTCTTCAAAAACATTCAGCAGATCTATCACCGGATGGTTTCGGCTATCCGCATGCGTTATCACCTGTTGTACGGCAGTGTCTTTATGGACTTCCAGCCATGCTCTAACATCCGATCGGGAAGTTTGATAATGCCTTTCACCGAAATCTCCACCGGCAGGCTGTGAACCGTTCCCTTTAAGTTCCTCTTCGCGTTGTTCCTGACGGAAGGGATTATAATTCGGGTTGATACGGATTTGCGGCTGCACAGGCATCTCACTCAGTTTTGAAAGGGGCAGATCGAAGGCCGGTTCCTGTTCAAAATCGAGAGATGGGGCCACACTGAAGCGACCGAGTGCTCTCTTTACAGCAGCTTTAATGATGGCATAAATTTCTTTATCGTGCTGAAATTTAATTTCCGTTTTTGTGGGATGAATATTCACGTCGATATCGGCAGGGTTCACCGACAACTTCAACCAATAGGAAGGATAAGCTTCTTTGGGAATCAATGAATCAAAAGCGGAAGATACGGCATGATGCAGGTAATTATCTTTAATGAAACGATTGTTCACATAAAAGTACTGCTCGCCCCTGTTCCTCTTCGCGAACTCCGGCTTTCCGATATAGCCTTCAATGCGCACGATCGTTGTTTCTTCTTCTACCGGCACCAGACGTTCATTGTACGCATTTCCAAAGATCGCAGAGATCCGCTGACGCAGATTGCCTGTACGCAAATCGAAGACCTGTGCTTCGTTATGGTGCATACTAAACGAAATATGCGGATTTGCCAGAGCGATACGGATAAACTCCTCCTGAATATGACGGGATTCGACGGGATTCGATTTCAGAAAATTTCTGCGTGCCGGCACATTGAAAAAGAGATTCTTCACGGCGATAGAGGTGCCACCCGGCATCACTGCTGCTTCCTGAAGCATGAATGTTCCTCCTTCCACCACTACCCGCTGACCAAATTCAAATTCAGCACGACGTGTTTCATTTCCACTTGTGCCACTGAAGCAATCGACGCCAGCGCTTCACCTCTGAAACCCATCGTATGCAGGGTAAACAGATCATCAATTTTTCTGATTTTAGAAGTGGCGTGACGATCAAAACACAAGCGGGCATCTGTTTCACTCATGCCTGATCCATCATCAATCACCTGAATCAATGTTTTTCCTGCATCGAGCAAAATCAACTGTACGCGGGAAGCTCCGGCATCCATGGCGTTTTCCAGCATTTCTTTCACCGCAGAAGCAGGACGTTGAATCACCTCACCCGCCGCGATTTGATTCGCGACATTCTCCGACAATAAACGAATAATATCAGCCATAAACTTCCGACAAAGGTAGTATTCGCCACAGGAGATTCCTGCATCAAAATCGAAGCTAAGGATATTTTAACGATAGTATAATCAAGACTTTAAACTTTCGAATGATAAAAACGAATCATTTCGACAAGGAATAAAGCTATCTATAACTTTAAAGGTCGACTTTTGGTAGTCCCGAAAATTTGTCTCTTTTACCACTAAGGCACAAGAGCACTAAGAAGGCACTAAGGAGAATGAAAGCAATATCGGTTGTAGAAAAAGAATTTAATGAGTGTTAGAATTTCAGACTGCTGAAGAGCATCAGAATTTTTTTCTAACACTGACGAAGAACATTCGCTCTAAACCGACGCGGATACCTTGCGGGCGACGGGTATAGATGTAGCGCTCATCGGTGACATTTTTCACGGAGCAGGACACCTGAGTGTTGGCTTTTTTCCATTCATAACTTAGTCCGGCATCTACTGTATAAAAAGCGGGCAGTTCACCGGTGAGACCATTGGCAGCAGGTTTTTCGATATTCTTCACATCGGTAAACTGCACACCGGTATACTGTACATTCAGATTAAATCTCAATCCGATGGGAGATAAAACCGAGAGCAAACTATTTCCGGAAATGGTGGGTGCGTAAGGCAAGGCATTTCCTTTTATATTTATTGCATTCTCTGTTGATCCGATGAACCGATCGGCATCAAAGACGGCTTCAGTATAGGTCATGGTAGTGAGGAGACTCAGCTGCCAGGGGGAAGAGATGATATTCGCTGAAGAAAAAGAAAGAGATACTTCCACTCCGGTACTTTTAGTTTCCCCGCCATTCACGAGACCGGCCCCTGTACCTCCGGATGATTCCGAAACGGGAATCACCTGATTTTCGAAATCCAGATAAAAGCCGGTGAGTTCCAGATGGAAGGATTGTAAGAAATCTGCTCTGATACCCAATTCATAATTCCAGCTCAGCTCCGCCGACAATTCCTGATCAACACCATCGGCTGTAATCGCATCTTTGATACGGGGAGGTGCGAATCCTTTATGCAGTCCGCCAAACAAGCTGACCTTTTTAGCAGGATGATAGACGAATCCAATACCGGGGATCACTTCAGCCAATTGACTTCGGGTACTGATGACGGTATCTCTGGCTTGAGTGACACCATTCACTTTATACTTTCCTCTGACGATTTCACGTGTAAAATCCATGTACTCTATTCGTATGCCCGGAGAGATTTCCCATTTAGCCCCCAAATGAATCTGATCATAAATAAATGCACTATAGCCTTGAATCGGACGGTATTCTTCATCGCTGATTTCACCGGAGAGGGCGCCCGGTTTAGATCCATTCACCCGTATTTCGTGTGCTCTTTCCGCCATAAAACGAATACCCATACTCCACTCATGCCGCATCGATAATGCCTGAAAGGTATAACGGAGACGCATATCCGCACCGGCTACATCAAAAGTTCGGTATCTGTTTCCCGTACTGTTGCGCATGTAAATTGCTCCCCCACTCACCGATTCATCTCCCCAGGTCACCCCTGAATAATCCGATGGTTTAGGCAATAGCATTCCGGAAGAATCAAGGGCATTGTATGCAAAATCCTGACGCACCCAATTCCGCTGTGTAGAATAGGCAAAGGCCAATCCTTCGAGGCGCAATTGATCGTTCACATTCCAGGTATAAGTACCGGAGAGCGAATAGCGACGAATATGAAACTGATCATCCGGAGCAAGGCGTGCCACATCATACTGACCGGATTGATACATGGGCTCCGTCATTCCGATATAATTCGCATTTGAAAACTCATCGTACACACCGATTTTAATTCCCGCGACAGATCTTGCAGAGAGGAACCATCTGAACTTCGTCACCACATCGTTCATTCTCAAACGGAGCATTCCAAAATCATCGGTTTGTTTACGCAGATAATTCAACTGCACACCGGTATTTCCAATCGTTGTCCCGAAACCCAGCATCGCACTGCCATAACCCTGATCGCCTGCGGTAAGTTGCAATACCCCCTTCTGCTCTGCAGGAGGATCAGCAGTCCGGTAATTAATTACACCGGCGATAGTGCGCGGACCAAATAATATTGACGAACTTCCTTTCAACACCTCTACCTGCTGCATGCGATCAATAGAAGGAGAATAATACATCTCCGGCTCACCGTAAGGACTTAATGAAACGGGCACTCCATCTTCCAGCACCATCACATAGCGGCTACGATCGGGATCGAGTCCGCGGAAACCAATGTTCGGACGTAAGCCTAGACCCTCTTCATCCACTACATGCACACCTCCTACTTTGCGCAAGACTTCATTGCTGCTGAGTGGTTGTATTTTTTCAATTTGCTCTGCTGTCACCAGACTTGCAGCGCCGGGTAAATTCCGCATGGCATCGTAACGGGAACTAAAAACTTCCAATTGAGGCATCTCACAATAGCCGGGTTCCAACTTCAAATCGATCACCTCTGCTTTGCCTGGTTCCAGATGCAACAAGGTATCGAAATCGGAAAAGCCAAGTCCGTGGATGACCAGTAAAAAATTTCCGGAAGCATTGCCCTTCAATTCAAAGCGACCATTATTATCCGTTATTGTCCGAATGCTTGTATGCTGAAGACTCACCGAAGCGCCATGAAGTTTTCTGTCCTGAATAGAAAGGGTTCCTTCAATAAACCATTGATTTTCTGAAGACTGGCCAATTGAATCCGATAATGAAACCAAGAGAAACAGCCATGTAAATAAGATAAACGGGCGATACATAGGGGATGCTATTTAGAATTAGTCTAAATAGTGGTGCAAAGAAAGTATGCTCGTCGCAAAACTCAAAGCTTATTTAGAATAATTCTAAATGACTTTTGTCAGCTAAGCCAGAAAGTTGTTTTACAAGCACTTAAATAAAAATCAAGCCGGAAAATCTGATTGATTTAGATGGACCTGGACAAAATGTAAATCCTTTTTCACCACGGAGGGAAACGGAGATTTACACGGAGACAACTTCGCTAAAGCTTCGATGTCCAAGGGCTACACAGAGACTACTTCGCTAACTGTGTGCGCCAAAGCTTACGCCGTCGCTAAAGCTTTGGCGCACACAGTAAGCGACGGCGTAAGCTTCGAAGACCAATGGGGCTAGCGCTTTGAAGGAGGAAATGAAGACAAGGGCACCGGGTATTTTTTGCAAATATTTACAGCAAAATCAAGCCGGATAAGTCACCCGGACATTGTAAATAATGGTCAGCAATTTCGTGCAAAGCCCTGTAGGGGCGGTATCTCGATAACCGACAAATTCCACGCACCCTTTAACCGCCGGCACCCGACCTTAGGTCGGGTGCCGGTATTGGTGGGAGAAGATGATTTTCTTTCTTACAGAGATACCGCCTCTACAAAGCTGCATCAGGAAGGATAAGCTACCCGCACATGGTAAATACTGGTCAGCATTTTCTTAAAAATCTTCTTAATGGAGGAAATATCGCGGTAGGTGATATCGCAATTTTCAAACTGACCGGATTCAATTTGCTTGCTGATAATTTTTTCCACCAGGTTATCAATAGCATCCTGATCGTGGATGGGCAGACTGCGGGCGGCGGCTTCCACTGAATCAGCCATCATCAGCACAGCGGTTTCTTTTGAAAACGGACGTGGACCGGGATATCGGAAATCATCCTCATTCGGAATCTGATCGGGGAAACTCTTGATATAGTTATTGTAGAAATACTGCACCATCATGGTTCCGTGGTGTGTACGGATAAAGTCAATGACGATATCGGGTAATTTAAACTTTTTTGCCTTTTCAATCCCTTTGATTACGTGGCTGATAATAATCGATGCACTTTCATCGAAGGATAATTCATCGTGCGGATTGATTTGTGTGCTCTGGTTCTCGATAAAATACATCGGCATGTCCATCTTCCCGATATCGTGATAGAGGGCTCCAACTCTCACAAGCAAGGAATTTCCACCGATTTTATAAATGGCAGACTCGGCGAGATTGGCTACTTGCAGAGAATGCTGGAAGGTACCGGGTGCTTTTAATCCCAAATCGCGTAAAAGTTCACTATTGAAATCCGTTAACTCCATGAGTGTAAAATCAGAAGTCACGCGGAAAGATTTTTCGATAAAGAAAATCAGTGGATAGCTCAATAAGGTCAGCAGACAGTTAATTCCCAGCCATAAAAATTGCATGGGATTAATCTTGGTGATGGCACCTTCATTCAACAAGGAAAGTCCGACAAATGAAATCATATACGCCACAAAAATCAAACTAACGGCCAGGAATAGCTGCGAACGCTTTCTCATGTTCACAATACTAAAGATGGCCACCATACCGGCAATCACCTGCATATACACAAAATTAAATCCACCGGGTGCTACAGTTCCCAAAATCAGCATCGAGAGCACATGTGTAAACAGGGCGGTACGGGTATCGAAGAAAGCGCGGGTAATCAAGGGCAGGATGCAGAGTGGCATCATCAGCATATTGACCCGGTTGCTCGCCAGCAATACTGAATAAATAATACAGGTTATGATAATCAACAAAACAGGAGAGTAATTTTCCTGCTGTCGAAGAGGATATCTCTTCGTAAAATCCAGAGAAAAGTAACCAGCACTGCAATTGCGGTAAAAACCAGCAAGAGATAACCCAGATAGAGCCAGGGCAAGGCGGCTTCTACTGTTGCTTCACCCTGAAAAACTTTACGCAGGGATTCGAGTTGATAGAATTCCCGTTCTCCTACTAATTGTCCACGCCGGATAATGATCGTTCCTTCCTGAACTTCCCCTCTCACCGGACTCAGCGAGCGCAGTAAGTCGCGGGTATAGGCAGAGGTCAGTTCACCATCAAAAGCAAGGTTAGGACGTATAGCCGCGAGCATGCCATTGTATAAATCCTTATTCGCAGCCTTTCCTTTATCCGACAACTCCTTCCGGACGAAATCCTGTACCTGCTCCATACTCAGGTGCATCGATCTGTCACTTTGAGATAAAGCCCCGCCCTGCACCAGGTTAATGGTTTGCCCCTCTACCGGCAGTGAATGTTTCTTCTCATCAAAAACACCAAAATCATACACCGACGCCACCACTTTCATTGCCAGATCCACTTCCTCCTTCGGTAAATTCACCAGTTGCGATTTCAACATGGCCATCACTGCATACTGAACCGTAGAATCCATCTTATAGAAAAGGGGCGCATCCTGATTGTACTTTGTCCGTTCGGCATCCAGCTCCGCATTCGATTTAAAGACAGGAAATGCAAAGGGGGCTCTTAAATCTTCATAATTCCAGGGTTGACCTGTCTTATAATTGTATTTAAAACGAACCTGTTGCGGCAGGAAGGAAGTAATAATAAGAATAGAAATCGACACCAGCACCACCCTGTAATAGAAGTCGTGTTTATTACTGATCGAAATAAAAATTTTCCGCAGATTCATTCCCACAAAAATAGAAGTATAATTCAGAATAAGGGTTTTTGGGGGAAGAATTACTTAACATGATAGTCGCTTCGCTTTACTTTCGTCCTCTGTCTGATAAAACACCTCATACTTTAAATTAAATGTGGTCTGTTCACTTTTAATATAAGCTGTCTTTAAAGCATTAATGGTAATTTCGTCAAAATCATAAGCATTTTGATTTTCTTCCCAAAACTCTGTCAGTTCTACTAAAACTCCTTTGTCATCATAAATTTCATTTCTTTTGTTGTCGAATGCTGATATGAAAATATTACCATTTGTTGCATTAATGGAAATCAGTAGTTGTGGTTTGTCCGTAAATTCATCGCCCTGTATTTCTGCAAACAAGTTTATAAAATCTTTGGTCAATCCTTCCTCAGAGGCAGATTGAATTTTATAAGTCTTAAAGTCCGAAATTTTGTCTGTCCACGTCATTTATCTTTATTGAAATTCATTAATCTATTTCCAATTTTTAAGCAAAGTCGTCTTTTTTAAATGTGCTATAACAGATGGCAGATTTGCGATGGGCGGACTTATTACCACTAATGTTGATGCGAAGCACAAAACTTTCGGCTACCTCTATCCCAATAGCTATCGGGATGTAGGTGAGGAGCACAGCTTGCCCTGCCTAAGCGGAAAACCCTGTTTGCCGACAGGCAGGCCGCCTATTGGAAATGTGCTTTCAGCTGTAGAGTTTTTCTATCCCATTGGTTTCATTTTTCCAAGTTTTGTCTATAATAAACATTGCAAGAAAAATAATTGTCAAGTCAATTACAAAGGTCTTTGTCCAGTTAGTATTGCTGCCAATATTCATTATTGAGTGAATTCCTGCTGTTGTTAAAAACGACTTTGTGGCCTCGGCAAACTTTCCAATTAAAAATGAACCACCGACTATTAGTAGAAAGAAACTTATAAAACCGTTGTCAAAGTTGAACGGAATATGCCACAGCCACCAAAGGAGTCCAAGTAATAAATAGTTTTTAAACCGTCCTAAAGGTCTAAAAGCATTTATTAAATAACCTCTCCAAAATATTTCTTCTGTCAATGCGTAAAGAAGAAATGTTATTGATATTAAAAAGCCAAATAAATTCGGATTTATGTTGTTGTCGTTTTGAAGTCCAGAAATTGTAAACACTACTAATGGAACTAATGAAATGATAATGTTCTTTGTCTTATGTTGTCCGAGAAAAGTAATTTCTTTTATTATTGATTTGTCAAACCGAAGGGCTAAAAGTCCTATAATTAACGTCACAAGTCCTGCTGGCAGAAAAACACTTTTATAGAATATTGTTCCTGCTGTCAGTCTGTGGTGTATGTCTGATGTCAAGAATGAGTTAAATGGAAAAGCAAGAACTATTGCAAGTACATAAAACCCTAAAACGTATTTCCAATTTATTTTTTCTGTCATAATTTTCGGTCTTGTGAGTGGCCGTCCAACATTACAGCTAACGTGCTTTTGCTGCACTAATTTCATAGATATCTACTGACCATTTTCAAATTTAACGGTAGCGGCTTACCTATTGGTGCTCATAAGGAGAATATAAAAACAATAAAAAATGAAACAAACCTATAAGCCGGGTTCTGTATTCCACCGGAGGGTGGACTCTTGTCATTTATCTGCGATGCCGCTCACGCGCCACCTGAATCAGTCTACCCATTGGGGCAACTCCCGCAAGCGGAAGAAGATAGACGAGCAGCCCTGCTCCCCAACCTATTTGACCTTTCAGCCCACAAGGTTTACCCGCGTAGCCATCGCTGACTAAGCCGTGAGCTCTTACCTCACGTTTTCACCCTTACCCTCCTTCGCTAAAGCTTCGGAGGGCAAAGCCCTCTATTTTATTGAGTCGGGGCTTTGTTCACCGAAGCTTTAGCGAAGGTGAGCGGTATATTTTTCTGTGGCACTCTCTGTTCCTGTTTCATTTCTAAAACAAGACCTTCCTGTTAGGAAGTGTGGTACTCTATGCTGCCCGGACTTTCCTCCCCTGCTTTCACAGAGGCGACAAGACAGTTTGTTTCATTGCAAAGATAGTTGCTTTTTGCCCATTAAAGCAAGTCAATTGAAGAGTAAAGCCCCCCATTATTCTTTTGGGCTATTATGAAAAAATGAATTGATCTAGAGAATTTAATTGAAAAGGTGCTTCGTTCACCGTAGCTTACGCCGTCGCTTACTGTGTGCGCCAAAGCTTTAGCGACGGCGTAAGCTTTGGCGCACACAGTTAGCGAAGGTGAGCCTTGTTCGCCGAAGCTTCAGCGTAGGTGAATGCCCGGACTTTCCTCCCCTGCTTTCACAGAGGCGACAAGACAGTTTGTTTCATTGCAAAGAGGCCCATAAAGCCGCAATTGAAGAGTAAAGCCCCTTTTTTTTGGGGCCTTTTGGAAAAAAAAATTGGTTTTGGGGAGTTTTTTGGAGAGGTGCTTCGTTCACCGTAGCTTTTTGGCCAAAGTTGCGTAAGCTTTGGCGCACAGTTAGCGAAGGTGAGCCTTGTTCGCCGAAGCTTAGCGTAGGTGAATGCCCGGACTTTCCTCCCCTGCTTTCACAGAGGCGACAAGACAGTTTGTTTCAGGGCAAAGATACTTTCTTTTGTTCTGTCAATTCAAGCCAATTGGACAGAAGTTGCTTTCCGCAGGGCGTCAAAATAGATTCGGGGTGAAATTGCATGCCGTAGACCGGGAAAAGCCGATGCTTCAACACCATAATTTCATTGTCCTCATCCATCGCCAGCACCTCCAACACCTCGGGAAAAGAAGTTGGATCCGGCACCCAGCTATGGTAGCGACCGGCTTCAAAGGGAGTACTGATACCCTCAAAAATACCATGGGATGGATCCTTCATATACACCTTTCGACTCAGTCCATGCAGCACGAAATCCAGTTGTTTCAATTTTCCACCAAAAGCCAGCGTGATGGCCTGATGTCCGAGGCAAATGCCCAGCATCGGTTTCGACGAATGATACCGTTCTATCAGCGGTATCAAAATACCGGCTTCATTGGGCAAGCCCGGACCGGGCGAAAAGACGAATCCATCGTATACAGCGGCTTCTTCCACCGTAATCTCATCGTTACGGAATACTGCTACTTCTTCCTGCAACAATTCTTCGAGGTATTGAAGAAGATTGTAGGTGAAAGAGTCGTAATTGTCGAGCAGGAGTAACATAGAAGTTTAAGGTTTAAGGGGCTCCCATGAAGCGTATCGCTTTTCGCGATTCTGCTTCATGGTTTAAGGTTTAAAGGTCTATTAGGCTTATTAGGTTAGTAAACATTTTGATAAGGATTGTTCAAATATCGGTAGAAAATGAAAGTGTTCGTCAAAATTATTATTGACAGGATTAAAGAAACGGCAATGCGAATGCGGCGAATATTGTTTTGACTACCATTATCATAAAACATGGCATCCTGTATACCACGATACGAGCTATCGCTGTGCATCCGGAAACCGGGCAGAACCCACCACAGCCGCATTGCTCCTTCTCAAAAGCCAATAAGATCCGGGGCATTAAATATCAAACGAACCTAAACTGCAAATTAAATGGGCTGATTGAAACCAATAAAAGCCCTGCTGAAAATTATCAACTCTAAGAATTAATGAGGAGAATGTACCACGGAAAAACACAACCATCAGATTAACTATCCGTTGAAATATAGCTGATTCAACTTCATATCCGGAATTTTTATATTTTTGGTAAACATTTGAGTTCTTTATTAAAAAACATTTATCGATTACCTTTATCTAAAAACACTTACCTACTCTTTCCGAATGAGGGATGCGAATATGCTGTTTAGCGGATTTCAAAAAAAATGGAGGTAATTGGGAAGATGGTGGGAATGCCAACCACAGGAAATCTTATAACAGATAAGAGCTTTGGATGCCGAGAAGGAAAAAATATTGGATAGTATAGCAAATCTATTTGTCTGTATCACGGATTAAATTGTCTGAATCACGGATTAAAAGGATTAAAGGATTTCACCGAGTATGAATACAGAATTAAAATACAAAGACATTACAGAAAAAATTATTGGAGCTTCGTTTGAGGTTCACACTTTTTTGGGAAATGGTTTTCAGGAAGTGATTTACCAAAGGGCATTGGCATATGAAATGTTTAAAGCCGGATTGGAGTTTGCGAGAGAAATTGAGCAGGAAATCTACTATAAAGAGCTAGCTAAACCCATAGGCACCCGCAGGGCAGATTTTGTGGTAGAAGGAAAAGTGTTGGTAGAATTAAAAGCCATTATTCAATTGGAAGATGTCCATTTAGCTCAAGCATTAAATTATTTGAAAGCGTACAAGTTAGAAGTGGTTTGCTTATTAATTTTGGAAGTAAAAGTTTAACCTTTAAGAGATTGGTTCTATAAAGCAAATAGATGATCTGAATCACGCATTAAAAGGATTAAAGGATTTCACGGATATTAAATTGAAAGAATCAAAAAATTCGTGGAATCCGCGTAATCCAAATAAATCAGTGAGTCAGACAAAAGGTTTAATGGATTTCACGGATATTAAATCAAAAGAATCCAACAATCTGTTGAATCTGCGTAATTCAAATAAATCCGTAATTTAGGCAACAAGTTTTTCATCCAAACAATCAAAAAATCCGTACCATCAGCGTCTTCCAAATAAAACCGTAATTCAGGCAAACAAAAACACTATCATGAGAACTTACAATTTTTTTATCGTTCCATTTTTTCTGTTGATCTGCAACGGCAGTTCACAAAAAAACCATGAAATTGCTGAAGTAAAACACCAGGATAAAACTTTCACTATTCAATCATCTAACAGCCTAACATTTGAAAGTGTAAAATTAAAATACGATACATTGATAACCATTTTTGGTGGTTTATTTATTACTTACCATCAAATGGACAGCATTCACTACTTAGAATGTTCCAAAAAGATTGAAAAGAATTCCACGGAGGCTTTCTTTACAGGGGACCTCGTTACCATCAACACTAAAAAATGGGGTGTGATTGACAGCGCTGGAAATGTGATAGTTCCTTTTATTTGTGATGGAGTGAAAGAAATTTCAGACAATAAAGGAGTTGTCTCCGTGTTTTCAACCAGCTATTCACTCAACACAGGGATTCCCAGATACAATTACATTGGCACATACTATTTCTTCAACAATGCAGGATTAATACCAGCCACGAAAAAAGAGTTTAGTATAAAAATTGAATTCATTGGAGACTGGCATAATTCAGAATTCGTCATTCAAAAAGGTCCGTATTTTTATTTGCCAAGCGAGTACAGAATAGTGAAACGATAAAAAATGACAGTCCACTGCAGACTAAACAAAGAAGCCAGAACCGCTAACATCGGTTTGGCAATTTGGTGGCTGAAGTGCTGCTATGAACTCCCGACCGGTTTCGGGATGCAAGGTTTAACAGCAGGTATTCTATTAAACTATAGTGATAAAAAAACGCCATATCGCCAAGCCGAAAAGCGCTACGTAGCATCTAAAACGACTCTATGACTTCAACCATTCTCCTGTCCATTACCGCTGTTATCGGAGCAATTTTCGGTCTAACAAAGGCGGGACTTTTTCAAAAAAATCATTACAATCGGACTGGCTATTTCAGTTTTTATTATCTGGACTGGCGACAGCAATGTTATACTTGTTAGCTTACTATTGCAATTGTCTTTTGCGTTCATTTCGATCATCTATTCCATGACAGTAAAAGTACTAAAAATAATTGAACGCATTACCATTGCAACAACCGGAATAGTTTTAACACTTGGAACTCTAAGCATTATTCAACACTACCCGGACAATCTATTTTACGTTTTGCTTTGTTCATTCCAATAATTTTGTTCCTATGGTCTTCAATTAAACACGGCCGCAACCAACCTAAAGAATTTGGATTTATGATAATTTGGTCAACATTAGCTGCGGTACGACTGACAACCTATTTGACTAATTAAAATGAAAACGCTACACAACACGGGTTTTGAGAAAGGCGTTGTGACCCCGATGAAAAATCGGGGCAAGCTGTGCAAACCCGAAGCCATTTTCTGATGCAGATTTGCGACGACAGGCTGAGTTTGAGACCGTCTATTTAACCTATCAACAGTATATCTTTTTAATTTTGTATATTTGAATTCAGTCAGAATAATGGGAGGGTTACATCAATATAATCCGTCATTTCGAAGACATTAAGTCATCACCCTCATCAAAATGGAAAAACCACAAATCAGCAGAAAGAAAACCCAATCCGTTTTCGAGACTATTTACCTTATCGCCTTAGCGATCGTTCTGTTTAACACAAATAACTTTGCTCAGACTCCTGGCTGGAACTGGGCCAAAGGTGGTTCGGGTTCGTTCAACGAGAATCCAGGCAGAATCGCAACGGATAACAGCGGAAACGTATATGTAGCCGGTTCCTTTGCGAGCACAACCATCGCTTTTGACGCTATTACACTCACGAATGCAGGCAGCAGCACCTCCGATCTCTTCATTGTAAAATATGACCCCAATGGAAATGTGATATGGGCAAAAAGTGCCGGAGGGTTAAATAGTGATCAGGCTACCGGTATTGCGATTGACAGCAATAACAATGTTTGTATTGCCGGATCATTTGAATCATCCTCTCTCACATTCGGACCGATATCCATCACCAACAATTCAATTGGGAGCCATGATATTTTTCTGGCAAAATTTGATTCACTCGGGAATATTATCTGGGCAAAAAGAGCGGGAGGTAGTGTCTCCGACTTTTGCAACGGGATAGCGACAGATGGAAACGGCAATATTTTAATTACAGGATCATATGCATCACCTCTCATTGCATTTGGTTCAACGGTTTTCACAAATCCGGGTTCAATGGATCTTTACGTAGCAAAATACGACAACAACGGAAATGTTATTTGGGCGAGGAGCCATGGAGGCAGCGATTGGGATACCGGACTTAGCATTAAAGCGGACATCTCCGGCAACGTCTTCGTAACCGGTTATTTTAAAAGCAGTGCAATAAATTTTGGTTCCATTTCACTTACAAACTCAACCGGCAATAGTTTTTCAGATCTGTTCATCGTTAAATACGACATCAATGGAATTGTGCAGTGGGCTAAAAATCCACAGGGCACAGCGAATGAATCAGGAAATGATATTGCAACAGATGTTAACGGCAATGTATATATCACCGGTTATTACCAAAGTGCAACGCTGGATTTCGACACAATTACGATTACCAATAATTCCCCTTCATATTACGATTCATTTACGGCTAAATATGACAACAATGGCAATGTTTCATGGGCCAACACCACGGGCGGTACATTTCCTGATGTTGGCAACGGAATTTCATTGAATACCAATGGAGACGTATATGTTGCCGGCTATTTTGAAAGCCCATCGATATCAATTGGCAACAACACACTTTTCAACTCAGGGAGCAGCGACATATTCATTCTAAAGTTTAGTAACAACGGAGCTCCACAGTGGGGAATCAGCACCGGAGGAACGTCCCAGGATTTGGGAAATCATCTTGCAATCAGTATTTCAGGAGAAATTTATCTGACAGGAATATTCCAAAGCACTACCGTTCCTTTTGGATCCACCACGTTGACCAACGCCGGTTTCTTTGATGTTTGGACTGCTAAACTCAGCGAACTTACCGGAATACATGAAAACAGCCATACTGCAACTTTTCTTCTCTCTCCGAATCCGGCAAGTAATCAATTCAGCATAAACCTCAACGGAAGTTTTGAAAAATCAGAAATTCAAATTACAGATATTACCGGAAAAGAAGTATATCGTCACACTTTTTTTGAGAACAATGCGCTCATTGTAAACACTGGCGGTCTTGCTGATGGTCTGTACACGGTTACAATCACAACAAGAGCATTTACCGGGAGCAGAAAATTGATAATTCAAAAAAAATAATTTCTGATCAGATCGGAACATTCAGAAAACTAATCATCAGGAACGCATAAAGCAACGAAATGGATATAACCGGAACTTCACCACAGCGAATCCGCAACCGATTTACCACCGAAACCGATACAAATCATCCAGCTATCCACTCCATTTAATCAGATAATCTATACAGAAAAAAAAACTCTTCACATTAACCGATCAGGAATTGCCGGATGAGAAGAAAAAGTTAAAATCATTTCCGGTGATCAACACCTTTCTGATCGGGCTGTTGAAAGGGATCATTGTATATAGCTTATACAATAACACTTTGGCCTCATTATAGCTATTCCGGTGATCCGTCGTACGGCGGATGATCCCTTATTCTATCGATCTGCTGTAAGGTACATGACCCGCCCTCCGAGCTGTTAAGAAAAGGATCGCTTGGTTTCATCTTCCCACCATACAACTTTGTCCGGGCATAAGGAATCTTTGGCTCCAGGGGCTAAAAAAGAGCCTTGAGAGGTGTTTTATATTTGTTTTGAACCTGTGCCGCTCTATTGAGGATATTATATACATAAAATATTATTCATGCAACTCTGATCAGTGGATCGCTATAATATGAAGCAGAATTATTATATTTGTTTTTGCACTACCTGCCCCGCAAAGCGGAGAACTGACGTTAGCGGTAATGCAAAACGGCAATGCAAAAACTAACATTAACAGACAAAAAATGAAAAAAGTAGTAATTGCAATAATAATGACTTTGTTCATTAATACACTTTCGCTTGCACAACAAGAAAAATTCTCTGAAATAACCAAACGAATTGAAACCTACTTAAATGAATTTGAAAAACTTGGTTTTGCAGGAACTATACTCATAGAAATTGAAGGACACAAAGTCCTTTCAAAAGGTTATGGATTTAGAAATTTAGAACTCAAAGAAAAAAATACGCCTAATACCATTTTTGACATCGGTTCTGTGACAAAACAATTTACAGCGGCAGCTATTCTAAAATTAGAAATGCAAGGTAAATTATCCACTTCTGACACCATAACTAAATACTTTCAAAATATCCCGGTTGATAAATCAACTATAACAATTCACGATCTATTAAGACACCAATCCGGTTTGCAAAGTAATGTAGGTGATGACTACGACCCAATAACAGAAACAGCTTTTCTTGACTCTCTAATGATTTCACCTATACAATTTAAAATTGGTTCAGATTTTTCATATTCAAACATAGGGTATAGCTTGTTGGCGCTTATCATTGAAAAAGTATCAGGACAAACGTATGAGCAATACCTCTATGAAAACCTATGGAAATCATCAGGAATGGAAGTAACGGGTTATAGCAGACCAAACTTTGATACCGGCTTAATTGCTGTCGGGTATGGTAAAAACAATATGATATGGGGAAAGCCAACGGAAAAAAAGTGGAATGGAAAGACACCTTACCTTCATTTATTAGGAAATGGTGGTATACTATCAACTACAGAAGATTTGTTTAAATGGCATAAATCGCTGATGACTGAAAATATTCTATCGAAAGAAGCAAAATATAAATTGTACCATCCATTAATCAGAGCAAACGAAAACAACACTGCTATTTATGCTTATGGCTGGGACGTTTCCAGAACAAATAGAAATACTTTTCGGGTTTGGCACAATGGCACAAATAATATTTTTTACGCGGACGTTATGCGATTCATTGATGAACAAACAACGTTGATTTTAATGTCGAATAAAACATTTAGGGGTACAGACCAACTTAACTTTGAAATAGCAAAAATAATCTTTGAGAAGAATTACAAACCTACTATTCCAAAACCTGACAACGAAGTCAATCAAAGATTTTCGCAAGAAATTATTGAAATAATAGTAAATAAAGGACTAGAAGACGCTAAGTTATATTATAAAACAAGACCTTCAAACACAGATGTTTTAGAATACCTCTTAAATAGAAAAGGGTACGAACTATTATCTCAAAACAAAAATGATGAAGCTATTGGTGTTTTTGCAATGAATTGTATCGCCAATCCCAATTCATTTAATGCTTTTGATAGTTTAGGAGAAGCCTATATGAATAAAGGTGACAAAATATCAGCCATAAAGAATTATGAGAAAAGTTTACAATTAGACCCAACGAACGGGAATGCAGTGGAGATGATTAAGAAAATGAAGCAACAATGACAAAGAAGCCGGAACATCTAATGATGTTATCCCTCCCTGCAAATTCCAACAGAGAAGGGCTCTCCTTTTTACCAGCCCGGACAAAACGACAACACGAACATCCTATCACTCCTCACCTATATTTCGTTTAAAACAAAGAATCAGGTTGAGAAGCAATGAGACAGTGCATTGAGTCTAGAAGAAATCCCACTGCGAACGTGACAATCTCATGAACGATTATTCAGAACAAAGTGGAGTGGAATAGTCACGCTATGAGCTATACCGGGCATCAACTTAAAGTTATTCCTCCGGTTAGTTTAACTTTGTTCGCTAACCCCCATCGAGGATCAGAAAATGAACCGGAACATTCATAAAATTATCGCTGGCTTGATGTCTCTGCTTCTATTAAGCTTCATCTCTTGCTTCGGTCAAATAAGTAAAACTCCTACATTTTGCTGGATGGTTTTATCAAAGAAAACCCAAACACCTTCTTTTATTTTTGGCACAATTCACCATTTGGGCCCAAAACCTGTTTTAGACAATAAGGAACTCATGAGAATTATAATGAGATGCAAATTGATTGTTCAAGAGGCGGACACTTCAGAATTACTCCACTCTACCCATCCCGGTTTTGATTTTACCAGTGATACGGCGTTAGATGAACTACTGGGCTATTCGGACTATCAATATGTAAAATATGAATTTTTTAAAGCGACCGGAAAAGATATTGAACAGTATAAATTCAGGATGCCGCAAGCCATAATGCTCATGATTGAAAAAGGAAAAAAAGATAAAGAAATCTATAAAAGTAAAATGCCACTTATGGAAAACGCCTTTTATGCCTTAAGCGTTGTAAAGAAAATACCAATTAAAGGTCTTGAAACAAGACAAGACATTTTTAACATCATGTATAAAGGTATGCCCTTACAGGATCAGGCAAAACTGCTGTTGCATTCCTTAAAAGATCATTCGTTTAATCGCAGCGAAGAAACCATGAATGCCTGCTTTGAAAAACAAGACTTAAGTTGCTTTTGCAAGGTGGACGACATGAACCATTACACGGCTCCCGGCGATTCAACAATAATCCTAAAGCGAAATTTATTCTGGATTAAAAATATCAGGAATTATATTGAGCAGGGAAATGTATTTATTGCAGCAGGGGCGGCTCATCTTTGTGGCAATTTTGGAATTATATCGTTGCTAAAGAAAGATGGCTATACCATTGTTCCGGTAATGACGAAATAGGTAACTGATTCTAACAGTCCATCCTGATCACAAGTACCACTATATTATTTCACGAATATAAATTCATATCTTAATACCCAAACATGAGAGGAATAAATTATCTTGCCGGCTTAGGAACAGTTTTCATTTTTGTCGGGATATTTTGCATAAAAGCACTCTTTCCAAAAGAAATATTCAGAGAAAATAATGAGCATGTAACCACCACTCCAATGAAAAACTATCAAAAAGCGATGCTGCTCTTGATGGGAGTGCTCTGCATCACCGGGGGGGTGCCTGCTCATTGTAAAATCAATAAAAGATGTATGATAGTTCATGGATAATGAGTACCATTGCATCAACGAATTTAATAGATAGAAAAAGGAACCTTTAAGCCCATTCAAAATACAAAGCATGATATGACCTCTTTAATCTTCACTATACAAATAAAAGCAACACCTGAAAAAGTGTGGCATTCACTTTGGGATTCGGAGAACTATAAAATATGGACAACTCCCTTTTGTCAGGGCAGTTATTATAAAACCGATCATTTCACAGAAGGAAATAAAATACATTTCCTTACTCCTGATGGACAAGGAATGTATAGTGTTATTGAAAAAATTGATCCTTATGAGTATTTAGCCTTCCGGCATATTGGTAACATTAAAAATTTTGAAGAGCTTCCTATTGATAACGAAACCGAAAAATGGACGAATGCCCTGGAAACTTATCGTCTTGTTCAAGTTGACAGCGGTATAACGCTAACCGTAATTGTTGATACGGTAGATAATTTTTTTGATTTCATGAATAAAGTTTTTCCACTTGCATTAAATGAACTAAAAAACATATCTGAAAATAATTAAAAACCAAAACAATGGCAACAGTAAACACGTATTTAACCTTTAATGGCAACTGTCTTGAGGCCTTCCTTTTCTATAAATCTGTTTTCGGCGGAGAATTTCCTTATGTGGGAAAATTCAATGAAATGCCGCCTCAGGAAGGAGTACAGGCAATGAGTGAAGAAGATGGAGAAAAAATCATGCACATCTCCTTACCCATCAGCAAAGAGACCAGTTTGATGGGCAGTGACACGGGGGTGAATGGTCTGCAGGATTTAAGCAAGGTAATAATTTTTCAATTTCAATAAATGCTAACAGCAAGGATGAGGCTGATAAACTCTATGCTGGACTTTCATCCGGAGGACAAGTTACCATGCCAATGAATAATACATTCTGGGGGTCCTATTTTGGCATGTTCACCGATAAATTTGGCATCAACTGGATGATCAGTTATGATGGAAAACCTCAGGCTTAAATAAACACATTGAAATTAAGGTAAACTATTTCATGCAGTCCATCACACACCGGTCGGTGGACTGCATTTTTTTACTCTATTCTTCCAGGACGAAAAGTAATTGAAGCAGCATTGAGTTGGTCAACTTCTTTTTAGTTGGGCATATTCTTTAAAGGCCGAAAACAAACTTCTGATCAACATCGGATAAAAAACAAGGCATATGGCTATTCCGAATGCACCGAAAACAACCGGTAGTATCAAATTATCCTTTCCTTCTAAAGTGGCCAGTTGGGGATCCTCGGCCGAATACCATAGTGTAATGGGTTGTCCGATTATATATTCGTTAAAGTTGGTAAAAGTGGTTGAATAATATTTCACCGCCTCTCCTTTTCCGTCCAAAACTGAACTACAGGAGCCACTGACCCCATCGACTTTTCATTCCCCCGCATAGGCCTTTTTGTACATTTCTATCACAATACCCTGCGTTTCGACACCATACTTCGGCAATTTATAGGGCTTCAATCCTTCCTTACACGCTATGAAAAGAAACATTGATCCGGCTATGGCAAAAACCAGTGAGAAAACCATTTTGATTGTATTTAATATATTCATGATTTTCTATTTCGGGTGAGAATTTCCATCAGATTCACTTCAGCTATTCATTATCACAATATCACGCTCTCCAATTAAATAATATATACCGGAAGAACGCGTTTGTTTCCTTACAGATTCCTCTGCAACAAATTTAACAATCTCTTCCCGCTCAGAAAGCTTGAATCCGGTTAGTTCCTCCCATTTATCAGTCGTGGGGATATCGATATAAAATATACAATTACCTCCACCCATCTCAGTGTAAAAACTAATCGAGCGGGTTCCTTCCATATACCGCACGGTTCCTGATCTGACAGTTCCCTCAAATTCGACCTGACGATTAAATTTCGCTTGCATCTTTTCTATGACTTTATCTCTTAATATCAAATCTTCATCCGGCAATATGTTTCCAAAACCATCTCTGTAAATGATGGGACCTTTTTCAACATCAGGCGTGCTTATTTCTTGAAGTTTTTCGACCGGCGGCTCAACGCCTTGTGGATACTTCTTTAAATAAATCCGATATACTAAGCTATCCGATTTAACTATCGAAACCCTAAAATCACCCGGAGATAAAAACAAGGTATTAATAATTAATTGAATACTTCCACTAAGAATATCATCTACCTTTTTGTTCCAGATTATATCTTTACTCTTCACATCCTCAATTGTAATAGTATCATACAACCTTCCACTATCCGGTAACCATATGACCAATTGTTGTGACTCCGGATAATGGACCAGCTTCACATTATTGGGAGTAAGGATTGGATAAATATTATTTTCCTCTTCTTTCACATTCACGCCATTCCTGCTATTGTCAATGGAAGACATAACCACTTTTCCATAAAATTCCTCTGACTGATCCATTATTCCCGTACTGTATTGATTGTTGAACTTAAGTTCTCGTTAGCGTTTGAAATAATAACTGAGTCACCTATTTTCCAAACAATATAATTAATACGGTTAGAAATGCAGTTACTCCGAAAAAAACAGTTGAGATACAGTTGAAATACGGTTGATATAAAACAGATATATAATAGATATGCTGTAGATATACAATAGATATACATTGCATTTCAACTGTATCTCAACCGTATTTCAACCGTATCTCAACCGTATTTCAACCGTATTTCAACCGTATCTCAACCGTATCTCAACCGTATTTCAACCGTATCTCAACCGTATCTCAACCGTATCTCAACTGTATTTCAACCGTATCTCAACTGTATCTCAACCGTATTTCAACTGTATTTCAACTGTTTTATTTTTCCAGATCGAAGCGGTCCGCGTTCATGACTTTGGTCCATGCTGCGATAAAATCTTTTACAAACTTTTCCTGGCCATCTCCACATCCATAGACTTCAGCGATAGCACGCAATTCAGAGTTAGAACCGAAGATCAGATCAACACGGGTGCCTGTCCATCTTGGCTCTCCTGAAACACGATCGCTACCCATAAACACATCTTGTCCATCATTGGTTGCCACCCATTTCGTACTTAAATCAAGCAGATTGATGAAAAATCGTTGGTAAGTGACTCAGGACGCTTTGTAAAGACACCATGTTGCACGCCATCAAAATTGGTATTCAACACACGCATACCTCCAATGAGCACGGTCATTTCAGGAGCTGTTAATGTCAGCAACTGTGCTTTATCTACGAGCATTTCCTCTGCACTCACGGTGTATTTCGTTTTAATATAATTGCGGAACCCATCGGCAAGTGGTTCCAACACTGCAAATGATTCCACATCCGTTTGTTCTTGTGAAGCATCTGTTCGGCCGGCAACAAAGGGCACTTTCACCTCATGACCTGCGTTCTTCGCAGCTTTCTCAATGCCGGCACATCCACCGAGTACAATCAAATCAGCCAATGAAACCATTTTCCCGCCACTACTAGCAGCGTTAAATTCTTTCTGAATGCCTTCCATTGTATTTAGGACTTTCGACAGTTGAGCAGGATTGTTGACTTTCCAATCCTTTTGCGGAGCCAGACGAATACGAGCCCCATTTGCACCACCACGTTTATCAGAACCGCGGAAAGTAGAGCGAAGCCCATGCTGTTGAAACCAGTTCTGCAATCGTTAATCCTGAGGAAATCAGCTTTGTTTTAAGTGCAACAATATCATTCTCATCAATAATTTTATGTGTTACAGCGGGAACCGGATCTTGCCAGATCAGTTCTTCTGCCGGAACTTCAGGACCCAGATAACGGGCACGAGGTCCCATATCGCGGTGAGTCAGTTTAAACCAAGCACGTGCAAAGGCGTCGGCAAATTCTTCCGGATGCTCATGAAAGCGTCTGGAAATTTTCTCATAGGCCGGATCCATTCTCAGCGCAAGGTCAGTAGTGAGCATGACAGGTGCGTGGCGTTTAGATGCATCATGCGCATCCGGAACTGAATCTGCACCCATTCCATGCTTGGGAATCCATTGCTGAGCTCCTGCAGGACTCTTTGTCAATTCCCACTCGTAACCAAAGAGATTCCAAAAAAAGTTATTACTCCACTTTGTAGGTGTAGTTGTCCACGCTCCTTCGAGTCCACTGGTAATAGTATTCCCACCATTACCGGTACCCATGGAATTTTTCCATCCCATACTTTGTTCTTCAATACCGGCGGCGGCAGGTTCCGGACCCACATATTTTCCGGGATCACCGGCACCATGAGTTTTACCAAAGGTATGTCCACCCGCGATGAGCGCAACGGTTTCTTCATCATTCATCGCCATACGGCCAAAGGTTTCGCGAATATCATGCGCGGCAGCAAGAGGATCAGGATTACCGTTAGGGCCCTCCGGATTCACGTAAATCAATCCCATCTGTACGGCAGCCAGAGGATTTTCTAATTCCCGATTTCCCGAATAGCGTTTATCCTCCAGCCATTTGCCTTCAGAACCCCAATAGATATCCTGTTCAGGCTCCCATACATCTTCACGACCACCGGCAAAACCAAAGGTCTTGAATCCCATGGATTCCAATGCACAATTCCCGGCAAGGATCATCAAATCCGCCCATGAAATTTTCTTACCATATTTTTGCTTAATGGGCCAGAGGAGTAGACGGGCTTTATCGAGGTTGGCATTATCCGGCCAGCTGTTCAGCGGTGCAAAACGTTGAGTTCCATTGCCAGCGCCACCTCTACCGTCAGCGATACGATAAGTACCTGCACTATGCCAGGCCATACGAATGAAAAATGGTCCGTAATGACCCCAATCTGCAGGCCACCAATCTTGTGAGTTCGTCATCAGGCTCACGATATCCTTCTTTAAGGCATCCAGATCCAACGACTTGAACTCTTCTGGCATAATTGAAGTTATCTCCTATGGGATTTGAAAGAGAGGAATGCTGACGAAGAATATTCACCTTCAACTGATTTGGCCACCAGTCACGATTACTGGTACCACTGCCGGCGGTTTGTTTTAGCGCACCGTGTCCGGAAAGGACATTTGCTTTCTGCATTTACATTGTAGGATGCTGTGCTTTCAGAAGAACTATTTGCCATTATTTAAGTTTTATAGTTTATTTGATATTTTAATTTTCCGATCAACTTTCTTTTTCTCAGATCCGGAAGGTTGCTAAATTAAAGAATAAAGGATTATCCAAAAGACAAGCCGGCAGGATGATTTCAATCATAATTTGATCATGACATCTCCTTGAAACACCGGAAGCGTTGGTTTGTTTGATTAGCTTGAGAATTATTTACAACTTATTAGCAGAAAGTCAATTTCTTATGAATATACCGTATTCAAAATGAAGCGGCGTATCTTTTTTTGCACATAGAATAGCTCTAAATATCTGCAAGCCTTTCCCGTTTTTAACAAGTCGAATTGGTTTTTCACCTAACTTGTACCGACTTTAAAATAATGGCCCGGCTGCAATAAACTGATGAAATAAGGAGAGTCTAAAAGCAACAATTGTAAACTAAACCTGATGAAAGAAAAAAGTATGTCACCAATAAATAATAAATCAACTGTGCTGAATACGTTTTGGGCTCTCGTAATGCTTCCACTTTTAATGATCAGCAGTCCATCTTTTGGACAACTAAATGAGAGCAATTATAAAATATACTCCGTAAAGTTGAACAAAGAAGTAAGTCTCACCGACATTGCTGAAGAAATGATTACTGCCGATGTTTTGCTTTTTGGAGAAGAGCATAACGACTCGGTAGCACATCATCTGCAAATTAAAATGCTTGAAACTTTATACCTGAAATTCAATAATAACATTGCGATTTCCATGGAGATGTTCGACAGAGATGTGCAAATAGTAATGGATGAATATCTTCAGGGAAACATCCGCGAGAAAAATTTTATCAAAGACGCCAGAGTATGGAAGAATTACAGAGATTACAAACCGATGGTTGAATTCGCCAAAGAAAAAAAGCTGAATGTCATTTGTGCCAATGCCCCGAGCCGATACACGAATCTGGCAGGGAGAAAAGGTCCGTCAGCATTAAAGGAATTATCTGCTGAATCAAAAAAGAATTTTGCTCCCTTACCCTACGATACAGCTTCCGGAAAATATTATGAAAAACTAATGGCGCTGACGTCTCATGATGCACCTGTAGCGAACGATACGTCGGCCCTTAAAATGCCGCCTATGCCCGCTATGGGAAATTTCAATATGATTCCTGCACAATCGCTATGGGACGCCACTATGGCCTATTCAATTGCGAGCTACCTGAAACAAAATAAAGGAAGAAAAGTCCTGCAGGTAAACGGACGATTTCACAGTGATGAAGGATTTGCCATTGTCACGCAAATTGAAAAAAATACAATGCAAAAATAAAATCACTTATCATCTCTGCGGGGTCTGATGAATCGTATCCTGACATTGACTGGAACAAACACAAACACCTTGGTGATTACATTTTTATCACTGATCCGAATATACCCAAAACTTATCCGGAATAAGTAGCGCTTTTAAAAACATCGTTGTTGAATCACTGGTAGCGAAGTGATACGAGGATTGATATCGATAAAATGAAAGAGGAAAATATGACTACACGACCGCCAATTCATCTTTCCTTCAAAAATAAATTTTGAGTATTCAACTCTTTTAAGAACTTTGAACAGAAATTAAAACGATGAAAACAATAATCAATACTCCCGAAGCGCCTGCTCCAATCGGTCCCTATTCACAAGCTGTAAAAGCTGGCAATATGCTATTTGTGTCCGGACAAATCGCGATTCACCCACCTACCGGAGAAATAATATCTACTTCCATTGAAGAAGAAACCCATCAGGTCATGAAAAATATCGGAGCCATTTTTAAAGGAAGCCGGTGCAAATTATGATAACATTGTAAAGACAGGGATCTTCCTCCGTGACATGAATGATTTCGCCAAAGTGAATGCTGTTTACGGTACTTACTTTACCGCAGATTTCCCTGCCAGAGAAACCGTAGAAGTATCCCGGTTGCCAAAAGATGTGAATGTTGAAATTTCTGTTATTGCGCTGCTTTAAAATTGAATTACCTCTTATTCAATTTCACTCTACCAGGCCATTCCTGTCCATCCGGTAAAGGCCTGGCGGGCGAAATGATCTGCATCCTGAATCTTAGAAAGTCCGACTGTATCAAACCACCGCTTAGAAGATTTTTCCAGACGGATATTTTTTTGCCGGCGCTGGGAGAAGATCATCAACTCACACTTTTTCCTCTGATAGTCCACAAAGCTCACTCAGATTTCCCTCTACTTTCCAGCCATTGCAGGAAATTATTTCATCGTCCTTAGATAAACCTGCTATTTCAGCAGGAGAACCGGGCAGCACAGTAGCTACTTTCGATATTCCATTCTCTACAATAATCCTGAAGCCAAACCATTGTTCCTGCAAAAAGCGTGAAGGTTTAGTGCTGATCCAGCAACCGGCATAGGGCAATAGCTCTTGCAGCATGGATTCATAACCGGATCGGGAATGAATACATTTATCAAAATCTTTCCCACACCGGCATCCGAATAAGATATCGCAAGGCGCAGCACATCCGACTCCCTATACCCTTTTCCACCGGGCGCAAAATCGTGATAGAGTTGTTTGAATAAATCATCCAGAGCATGTTTTCCATCACTGCTGCGCCGGATATATAAATCGAGAAGCAATGCGATCAGACAACCCTCATCATAGATGGACGTCTTTCTTGCCGGCGCTCCCGGAACATAACCATCCAGCCAGGTATCGAAACTGCTTTCCGCTACTGAGCTATTGTAACGACCATAATTATCAAAATGCCGTTGTAACCGCTGATTGATTTCACTAAAAAATTCATCGGTATTAAAGTAACCGCTTCTTGCTAGAAACAAATCACCATAGTAGGTGGTAAATCCTTCATACACCCATCCGAGACGGCTGTAATTTTCCCTGGTATAATCATACACTACAAAATCTTTCGGACGCAGCGTTTTTACATTCCAGACATGAAACAATTCATGAGAAGCGACTCCTAACAAGTCGGTATACATCTCTTTTTGCATCAATTTATAACCGGGACCGAGCGCCAACACAGTACTTGCAGTATGCTCCACACCATGGTAAAATGGGAAAGGAAGTAAGAGGACCAGGAAATGAAATTCAGGAACCGGAAACGCGTGCATCATCTCCAGTTGCACTTTTGTAAATGCTTCGAAGTCGTGTAGAATTTTATTCCAGTCCGGTCGTGCTTCACCGTACAGCCAAATATGAAAAACATAATCATTCACAGAATAACTGCGATGATGTAATGCCTTCGCTGCAAAGAACGGACTATCCAACAATTCATGTACATCCTTTGCATGAAGAACGTTTTCACTAGGTTCAGGCAAGGCGCAGGCAATTTGCCAATCAGCGGGACAATCAAATTCACGGTACACTCTTCATCCAACCTGTTGGCATCATAAATCATACAATGCACAGGATTCACATAGAGCAATTGCTCATCTGTCCAACAGGCACCTGCATCCGGCTGTGCTGCATAGTACTCGTAGGACAATATAACTTCACCTACCGGCGCTTCCTCTATGCGCCAGCGATCCTTTGCAATTTTATGTACAGACAACTCAGCTCCATTACCGGAAGTCGCTTTTAATCCGCGGACATTCTTCGCAAAATTCCCCAGCTCGTATCGCCCGGGGCGCCATGATGACAATTGAAAATCCAGAGGACCGGCTTGTTCAACATGTTTAGAAGCTTCAATAACAATATAACGTGATTGGGGTAAAGGCGATTTGATTTTGTATTTCATAGGATAACTGTCCGTACAAATTTAACTTAATTTTGACAAGACGCTAAAAAACAATTTCTACTTTTATATCTTTAAAAACCATCACGAATATGAAATACTTTCTACCTTTATTGCTTCTCTTTACCCTTCCCTCCCACTCTCAGATTTTTGAATGGGTACAAACACATCAGGTACGCTACAGTCTAAATCCCGGATTAGTCAGTTCCAATTTATGCTCAGCGACGAATGGCCTGAACCATGTGGCCAGAATTGACACTGTGATAATGATCTTCGGACAAGATGCGTTTGGTGTCGTGTATATTGATTTAGTGGATGCATCGGGGAATACTCTACGTAGCCTTCAGCTAGGATCAAAAGTTACCATTCATGATCTGGTGACTGATCTGGATGACAACCTGATCATCGCAGGGTCTTTTATGGAGACCTTAAACATCGACGGTCAGGATACCATGCAAAATTCCGGAGGCACATTAAATGTAGATCCGTTCCTGATTTGCTTTGATTCAACAGGCAATTTTAGGTGGAAAAGAAATTTGAATCCGGGGATTTTAACTACTTTAAATCTCAGCACACTCTCTCTTTCACCCTCCGGTAAAGTATATTATGCAACCGATGATTTCAACGATGGAAAAATCACCGGTCTGGATAGTATGGGAAATGATGACGGACAAATCATCATCAACGGTGCGAAGACGATCGGTGATTTCAAATTCGATCCTTTCGGCAATATATTCGTTACAGGTTCTACGAGTATCGGAACATTCAGCGTCGGGACATTCAGCATCAATGTACCTGAGCAGTATATGATTTTCATTGCAAGAATCAACCCTGCCGGACAGGCCACCTTTGTACAGCTCGCGCATGACGTTACGTTCCAGCATCCCAATGTGGTGACCGATACCGATGGCAATGCCTATGTTGCCGGCCATTTAATGGATACCCTCTCCTGGGGAAACTTCTTTTTACAAGGACCGGATTGGGTCTATGATTTCTTCCTGGTAAAAGTGGACAGTTCCGGAAACATCCAATGGGCGAAGGAAGTTCCGAATTCAACAGGAGGTATTGTAGGTGATTTTTATCCTGCATCACGAAAATGTCTGGCGTATGATCCCGCAGGAAGAATACTTCTCGCCGGAAATTTGAGAGGCAGTATTGACTGGGGAAATGGCGTTCTTGTCAATAACAGCACACTTTCTCAAGGTCAGCTCGATCTGGTCGCTTTCGATATTTCGGGTCTTGCGATGTGGGCTAAAAATATTACAGGAAACACCTTCACCGAAATGCACGCTGTAGTATTCAATGATGGTAACTGGTATTTCTCTGCTTCGCATAATGCAGAAACCGGAATTGACTTTGACACAGTAACTGTTGATTTCCTTCATCCGCAAAACATGTTGCTGGCCAAACTCAACAACAACATGACCACAGGCATTCCGGGACCGGATAAAAATGCACCGGTACTTGAAGTCTTTCCAAACCCATCCAGTGGAGAGATTACCCTTCCCGAACAATGGATTGGAATTGGAAGTATTGATGTATTTAATTCCTCCGGTCAGATGATCAAACAAGTGAAGAATCCATCGAAAACCATACAACTCACCTCTCTTTCAGCAGGATTGTACTTGCTTAAAAAGAACAATGAATCGATTCGCATTCTGCTCCAATAGTCGGCTGATTTATTGATAATCAAGGCTTTTTATCCACTCGGGGGAAATGAATTACCTTCGCACTCAGAAAAAGTAATTCACATTATGCACTACGATCTTATTGTTATTGGCAGCGGCCCCGGTGGTTACGTTGCGGCTATTCGCGCTTCACAACTCGGACTTAAAACAGCCGTTGTAGAAAAGGAATCTTTAGGTGGAGTTTGTCTCAACTGGGGATGTATTCCTACGAAAGCCTTGTTGAAGAGTGCACAGGTTTTTGAATACCTCAAACATGCTGCTGATTATGGTATCACGGTGAATGATTATAAGGCAGACTTCGACAGCATTATCAAACGCAGCCGTCATGTTGCAGATGGAATGAGTAAGGGTATTCAATTTCTTTTTAAGAAAAATAAAATTGATGTCATCAACGGATACGGTAAACTAAAAGCCGGAAAAAAGGTGGAAGTGACGGATGAAAGCGGGAAGACGACGCTCTACGAAGCGAATCATATCCTCCTAGCAACGGGGGCCCGCAGCCGTGAGTTACCCGGATTGAAGCAAGACGGAAAAAAAGTGATCGGTTACCGTGAGGCGATGGTATTACCGGACCAGCCCAAATCGATGGTAATTGTCGGATCAGGAGCAATCGGTTGTGAATTTGCATATTTCTACAATAGTCTTGGCACCAAGGTGACCATCGTCGAATTCATGCCCAATATCGTTCCTGTTGAAGACGAAGATATCTCTAAACAACTGGGACGTTCGTTTAAGAAGTCTGGTATTGAGATCATGCTGGAATCTTCTGTAGAAAGTGTGGATACGTCGGGTGATGGATGTCAGGTGAAAGTGAAGACGAAGAAGGGAGAAGAAATTATTTCCTGTGATATTGTTTTATCCGCTGTTGGAATTACCCCCAATATTGAAAACATCGGACTCGAAGAAACGGGAGTGATCACCGATAAAGGGAAAGTGCTGGTCAACGATTATTACCAGACGAACATTCCGGGTGTGTATGCTATCGGAGATATTGTGAAAGGTCCTGCTTTGGCTCACGTGGCTTCCGCAGAAGGAATTTGTTGCGTGGAAAAAATTGCCGGTTTACATGTAGAGCCCATCAACTATGGAAATATTCCGGGTTGCACGTATTGTTCCCCTGAAATTGCATCGGTGGGAATGACGGAGAAGGCAGCGAAGGAAGCAGGATACGAAATCAAAGTCGGGAAATTCCCCTTCACTGCCAGTGGAAAAGCGAAAGCCGCCGGTGCGAGCGAAGGATTTGTAAAGTTATTTTGATGCGAAATATGGCGAATGGCTCGGCGCACATTTTATCGGGATGAACGTGACGGAGATGATTGCTGAAGTGGTTGTAGCCAGAAATCTGGAAACGACAGGGCATGAGATTGTGAAGTCGATTCATCCACATCCCACGATGTCGGAAGCAATTATGGAAGCCGCGGCAGATGCGTATGGGGAAGTAATCCATATGTAGTTTTAAACCTGCCGTTGGCAGGTTTAAAACTTTGAATTCAGAATTCAGAATTCAGAATGACAATTCAGAATGCAGAATGCAGAATTTAGAATGAGAAGGAGAAGGAGAAGGGAGAAGGAGAATGGAGAAGGAGAAGGAGAAGGGAGAAGGGAGAAGAGAAGAGAAGGGAGAGAGAAGGAGAAGGAAGATGAGAATAGAGGAAGGAGAAGAGAAGAGAATTTTGAATGCAGAACCACCTGTACACCGGATGGAAGATGCAGAATCAGGTTTGTATTTTTGAAAAACATTTAGCTGCAATAGACAGCCCTGTAAGGGCGACATACTGGTACACGAGACATCTTACCCCCACCACACCTGCACCCGACCGTACGGTCAGGTGCAGGAGTTCTAGGGAGAAGGCCCTTTTCTTACAAAGATGTCGCCCTTACAGGGGCTTGGGCAAGAGAACTCCGTCCATCGAACCCACCGATATGCCAACAATTGAATAGATGCTGCCACTACAGGGGCTTACCATCGAAGAAATCGGACAATCAAATCTCCACACTTTACGCCAATACAGGAATGAGATGCTGCCCGGCAAGGCTTCTATATAATTTAGTATCGAATCTATTCTAATTGGTAATTTCAGTAATGGTATATATCAACAAGGCACTAGTAGAACTCGTCAGTTAACCAAGAGTATTATTGAAAATCAGAAGTTTAGCATTTCCCAAATAAACAATTCAAAATATATATATATCTTAGACTAAATAACAAAAGAAATGCTCTCTAAGAAAAAAGTCATTGAATCCATTCAAGAATTACCGGCTAGTTTTTCAAGCGAAGATGTAATTGATCGAATTATTTTATTGGATAAAATCCAAATAGGGATGGAACAATCAAAAGCAGGTAAAACATATTCTTTAAAGCAAATAGAGAATAAATTAAAAAAATGGTTGAAGTAAGAGTAACTGAAAAAGCATACCTCGACATTTCTGCTATTGGAGACTTTATTTCCGTGATTCAGAAAAATATGCAAAAGCTACTATTCAAAGTTTTTTTGAAGCAATAAAGTATCTGGAAGAATTTCCAGAATTAGGAAGAATTGTCCCGGAAGTAAAAATTAAATCCATTCGTGAAATAATTCTCGGAAATTACAGCATTGTTTATTGGATCATCTCCAAGAAGAGAGTAGACGTACCTAGCTATTCATCATTCTGCTCAAGTTTTAACTCAGAAACATATTAAAATGTGGAGAAAATAAAATCTCTTTGCATCTACCTTTATGAAAGTATGCCGTTAGTTTTTAGGTTTCCAAAATCTTCTCCTTTACTTGTAAGAAAACCAATCAAAACTCTACCCGAAAAGCCAACACATCAATATCATTCTGCCGTAACAGGGATTGTAACTCAAAGAACTCAAAACAATCAAAGCTCCGACTGATTCCTTCATCGTACCAGCCCTGTAAGGGCGAGATCTCTGTATCAAATCTCCACACGTTACGCCAATACAGGAATGAGATGCTGCCAGGCAGGGCTTGTATGTAAATTAATAACCATTGCTTTCAACTGTTTAATGTCGATTTAACCTGATTATTTTTATTAAAAAGTCTAAAAAACTTTTGTATTTTTGGTTATGACAAAAACGGAAATAAAAAACGAAATTCAAAAAGTGCTTGATAATGTTCCGGAGAACGTTTTGCAGGACATTTTAGTATTATTAAAAGATCTTCAGGGGCATCCAAATAAACTTTTAGAAGTATCCAATTCGCTTCGCAAAATTTTGAATGAGGACAAAGAGTTGCTCGAAAAGCTTGCTAAATGATCGACATCAGTACTGTTGAAAGAATTCATAATATTCTTATAGATAGATTTGGCGGAAGTAAAGGCATTCGGGATAGTACATCCTTGAAGTCGGCCGTAGCAAGACCCTTTGCGACATATGACCAAAAGGATCTATATCCGGAAGTCATAGATAAAGCTGCTGCACTATTCGAAAGTATGATAATTAATCATCCTTTTATGGATGGCAATAAACGTATTTCTTATGTATTGATGCGATTATTATTGTTAGAAGGAGATTTAGACATTGATGCCTCTCAGGAAGAGAAATATAATTTTGTTCTTATGGCAAGCAAAGGCGAAATTCGTTACGAAGAAATTAAAGACTGGATTACAAATAATTCACGCAGAAGAAACGAATCTGCAGGGTAGCTACTTTCCCTTCTTCGCACAAGCCCTGTAAGGGCGAAATACTGGTACACGAGAGACATCTTACATCACCATAACACCTGCACCCGACCTACGGTCGGGTGCAGGTGTTTAGGGAGAGAGGCCTCTACCCGTTACCCAAGATGTCCCCTACAGGGTTGTGACAAAGAACTACAACAAGGAACTCCCCCCCCCCCCCGGCCTCGGTTTCAAAACTCCACCCGATACGCCAATACAGGGATCAGCGGTGTCTGGTAATACGTTTTTACTTTTCCGGAAATGGGATTGAAGTAGTCGCCGAAAATATTTTTGTTGTTGGTGACATTCTGGATATCGAGTGATAAAATATGGGTAGCGTTGGGACGATTTCGTTTCATGCTGACGCGGATATCGGTTCGGAAGTAGGCGGGGTATTGTTCGCTGAACGCCCGGTCTTCGAAGTAATAGGTGGTTCCTTCTGCGATGGATTTCTCTATGTCGATGGGCGTTTTGCGGAGTCCGCCGGCGTAGACAACTTTTATATTGGCACCAATAATCCGATTGCGGAATTTTGCTCCGGTCTTGAATTCTTTTCCTGCTGTAAAAGTGAAGGCATAGTTGGAATTGAAGAGTGTATTTCTCCATTTATCATCGAGTGCCTTGTATTGTGAATTGTACACCGAAGAGGAGAGCAGGAAGTAGAGATCATTGTGCAGGTATTGCTCGAAGGTGAGTTCAAGTCCGTAATTTTGTCCCAGGCCTTTGTTGACGAGCGGATCCGTGGCGTAACCATCGCGCAGATTCAATATACTAAAGTTCTCCGAGGTATCCGTTCCAACAGGCACATCAAACAGCTGCTGATAGTAAGCTTCCAGCTTTACATGCAGCCAGGGTTTCAACATCCTGTCGTACCCCACTACCACATGATGCGATTTCGTCATTTCCAGATTTTTATTGGGTGTAAAAACTTTCCCTGTACTATCACTTACCTCCGCAAAATAGACTCCGATGGGTTGTATCTGGCTATGGAGTCCGTATCCCAACGATAAACTTTGCTTCTCATTTACCGTGTACTTTATTCCGGCACGGGGCTCCACGGAATAGGTTTCATTGATGGCCAATCCGAGGTAATGAACACCCAATTGCAGACTCAATTTTTCCGTGATACGATTCATCCATGTGGCAAAGCCCTGCGTGGTATATGTACTTTCGCTGACATCCAAAGTCTTCACCACCGCATCTTTTTCAAAGTCATAATCTTTTTGTTCAATTGAAAAACCAATGCGTGAAAAAATCAATCCGGCACGTATACTATGCTTTGCATTGAATTTATGGTGGAGTGTTGTACTTAAATCGCTCTGTCATTTAACGTTTGCCCCTGTGCGCGACTTTCATTGACATAATTATCATTCAATCGCTTTTCTCTATAATTATTATCATAAACAGAACCCACTAATGCAGAACGGAGAAAAGTTTTCTTACCTATACTGATCGAGTGCGTGGCGCCGATTGCACCGGTATTGGAACTAAAGGTGGAACTATACCGCTCTCCCTCCTCTTCCCATTTCACGGAATCCTTTTCTGCCTCAAACTTCTGTCCGCTCAATCCCCCGAAACCGAAGATGGTAAACTGTCCTGCGTTCTTTGTTGGAAGATAAATATTCAGCGAGAGATCCTGGAAGTCCGTGGCAGCATCTCCTAAATCGATCATCTTTCCAATAGCCGCCAGCGTACTATAGCGATAGTTGATCAGATAAGAACCGTTGTACTTCTTGCTAAACGGTCCTTCCGCAGCGACATCTAAACCCAAAAAGCCGGCCTGCACGGTAAATTCTCTTTTCTCATTATTTCCTTTGCAACTTCAGATCAAAAACACCACCCAGCGCATTCCCATACTCTGCGGAAAAAGCTCCGGTGAGGAAATCGGAATTATTCAAGACCTGCGCACTGAGAATCGATATTCCACCTCCTGCCGTGCCGGGAAATGAAAAGTGATTCGGACTGGGAATCTCTACGCCTTCCATTCTCCACTGCAATGCATTGGGCGAATTACCACGAATAGAAATATTGTTATTGCCATCATCGGTACCTACTACTCCTGCAAATGATGTCGCCATCCGGGCCGGATCATTTACCGCTGCAGCAAATTTTCGTGTTTCCTCCACGGAGAAGGTACGCGCACTCACCAATGACATTTCATTCAGGGGTTTATTCTTTTCCAGCTCGGCGGTGATGGTGACTTCCTTGGTCATTACAATTTTCTCCCGCATTCTTATCTGTAAAATCAATTCTTTCCCGGAGTTCAGCACCATATTCGGACGAAGGACTTCTTCGTAGCCCATCATGGTAAAACGCAAAGTATGATTCCCCACCGGGATATTCGAAAAGCGAAATTCACCGTTGATGTCGGTGGCGGCTCCCTGCACAGGATCGAGTGAGCTGATGATGACCGTTGCTCCCGGAATAGGAATTTTAGAAATTTCATCCACTACCGTCCCGCGTATGGTTTGAGATGGGACCTGGGCAGAGGAATTAAAATATAGCGTCAGGAATAGCAATGAGAAACAGAGGAACTTCTGCATAAATGGTGAGCTGAATGTTTAATTTTTTAATGAAGCGGCGAAATAGTTCGAAAGTAAGGTGAGTGCAAAGTAAATCATAATGCCAGGAAAGAAATATGAAAAAACGACGAAACGTAAAATCCGGGTACTCTAATTTCATCCAAACGGATTGAAACGTTTAAAAACAGCAGCAGAAACCTATTAAAAATAATTCATTCATTTAAAAGGTATTCACGGAGGCTATAACTATGCTCACTCCTGATTCGTTGAACAAAAGTTGAATATACTATTGATAGAAAACAATCTGATACTGTTAATTCAAGGGTGTCTTAAGGGTGATCAGGCATAGCTTTAAGCACGAACTGAGTTCTTCGTCATACAAGCCCTGTAGGGGCGGAATCTCTGTAAGAAAGGAAATCATCTTCTCCCATTTATGCCGTCACCGACCTTTGGTCGGGTGACGGCGGTTGTAAGGAGAGGGAAGTTTGTCGGTTACAAAGATTCCGCCCCTACAGGGCTTTGAAGGGAGAAGGGAAGTTTGTCGGAAACAGAGATTCCGCACCTAGAGGGCTTTGAGGGAGGAAGGGAAGTTTGTCGGATACAAGATTCCGCCCCTACAGGGCTTTGAAGGAAGAAGGGAAGTTTGTCGGATACAAGATTCCGCCCCTACAGGGCTTTGAAGGAAGAAGGGAAGTTTGTCGGTTACAGAGATTCCGCCCCTACAGGGCTTTGAAGGAAGAAGGGAAGTTTGTCGGATACAAAGATTCCGCCCCTACAGGGCTTTGAAGGAAGAAGGGAAGTTTGTCGGATACAGAGATTCCGCCCCTACAGGGCTTTGAAGGAAGAAGGGAAGTTTGTCGGATACAGAGATTCCGCCCCTACAGGGCTTTGAAGGAAGAAGGGAAGTTTGTCGGTTACAGAGATTCCGCCCCTACAGGGCTTTGAAGGAAGAAGGGAAGTTTGTCGGTTACAGAGATTCCGCCCCTACAGGGCTTTGAAGGAAGAAGGGAAGTTTGTCGGATACAGAGATACCGCCCCTACAGGGCTTTTGTGGAAGAAAATGATTAGTGTCCGGCTTCCTTAAACTGAACCTCCAATGGAACTTTTTCCATCAATGATTGGGCAACTTTACCGTCAAGAGGATAGTTTCTCACCAACGCATTACTTTCCCAAAGCGCCGGTTTATACTTGTATTTGCGCGAATACAGATTGCTTGAAAAAGTATAATCAGTTCCGGGATTTGCAGTATATTTTATCTCCTCCTCCGATTTCCATAAAAAATCTTCCAACAGATCGAAATCAACGATATCAAAAACAGGATCAATCAGAAAATGCCGGTATTGTTGATGTATTCCACTGAGATAAATACTATCATTTTTCCACAGGAAATCAGCTTCAATGCGCTCTTCCTGCTTCAGCCATACATATCTCCCACCTCCTTTCAAATGCCGGACTTTCGCTTCAGGCTTTAACGAGATGTGCATTTTAAACTTTTGCAATTGCAGTTTCTTTGGTTGAAAATAGCAGCAGGCCTTCTGTAAAAAACAGTTCATCCTCGGTTATAAACTGAAGTGTTGTGAACGATCTATTATCAATTTCCTGCTCCTTGGATATGAAATTTACAGGCCGATTACATCCGGTGGTAATAGTAGCGTACCGGACTCATGATAAACAGGATTCGCCGATAAGAGATCAATCAGATGATCCGCATGTGTTTCTTTGTTTTCTCCAGTGAATACGACCTTCGTATGTCCTGCATATTCACCCGCTCGAGTTTTGATTTCTGCGAAGAAAAGAAAATGGACCCAAGTGCTTCTACCAGAAATACGGCGCGACCATTTTCCCAATGGTACTGCCGGTAAAATCCCTTCATTGTGAATGAAGCCTGCGGTCTGCCTTTTTCTATTTTAGACCGGAGCTCTTTTAAAAGTGATGCGGGCGATTTACCGGTGGCAATAAATTCAGGAAGTTGCCGGACCAATGGAGAAATGTAAATGCGATGATTGTCTTTGCCGGAGATGTGACTGAAAGGCCATTTGACTACCGGATACCCTACCCGACTCAGGACAAGCGTATCTTCCTTAGCCAACGAAGCAGGATCCGGTTTTAAAATTCCTTCTTCATTCGCGTAGAACAGTTGTCCTGAAGGAATCGTTTGCGCCGTGATGAATGCGATGCCTGCACCGGAAACGGAATCGATACAATGAATGGAAATGGTTTGCGCGTTGACAAGAAATGGCGAACATCCTGACATCAGCAATAAAAATACAATCCGTAAACTTTTCATTCGGCTAATTTCAATTTTGCTTGTCCGGCATAGAATCCCTCTCCTGCAGCTATTCGTTTAAACAACACCTCCGACTCTTTCACATTGCCGTTTTGTCGATAAGTTTCTGCCAGATGAAAGGAAGCTTCTTCTATAAAGGCCGAATGCTTTTTCACCGTAAGCCGTTTAAACAATCCGATCGCCTTGTTCAGGTTCCCCTGTTGTGCCAATGAAAAAGCGGAATAGAACAATGCATTATCATCTTCCGGATATTTCTGTAAAATTATCGAAAGCTGCTCTATGGTCTGATTGAAATCATCGCGTCCAAAGGCCAACAAGGCGGAACGGAGTAATTCGCGGTAAAAGACCGTGTCCTGATCAGCCTGCAGCGATTCTTGTCCGCTATCTTTTGCGTTGGCAAAGCGGGGATGAAGATTTTGAGGTACTTCAAATATTTGTCCGGCTACTGCATACTTCCCGGAGAAATCCATGACCTTTAAATTGTTCATATAAATAATCGGCACTTCAGGTCTGCCACTCACGCGATATTCCGGCTTATTGAAATTAGCAGGTTGAATATTTCTCTTTTCGATAGCAAACAATTCTTCTGTCCACCGCTGACTCTGCTCCGGAATTTTCTTCGGCTCCTTCTCCCCTGTTGCTAAAGAATCAATTTCATTGGATTCGACCTGCAGCACCACGGAGTCCGGCATTGCTCCAACGGAATCCACGACTAAATCATTGGACGGTGCTGCTGCTCCTTTCTCCATATCTCCTGCCTCCTTTTTATCTACAAGAGTAGATCCCCACCAACCGATGAAAAACAACACCACCAACACGATGGAAAGGGTCCATAGGGAAGAAAAATTTGTTTTCACTGCAACCGGCCTTGCTGCTGCAATCTCCTTCAGGGCATCGGGGCGCTCCATTCCTGCAAATCCTTCTACGGCGGCCGCGCATAAATCACAACCGACCAAATGGTCTTCGATCACACGAAGTTCAGCATGCGGCAACTTCTCCCTGGTATACAACCAGAGCGCATCCGCATCCGGACAGGACCCGGCGCCTGTATTCAGCATATTACTTATTGATGCTTTCATGTTTTTTGCGGAAATACAATTCAAGGTTCCGCTTACCATTTTGAATAAAACTTTTCACTTGATTTAATTGATATCCCGATCTTTCACTCACCTGCGCATACGATAATTCATTTAAATAAAACAATTCGAGACAAACCCGTTGTTCTTCTTTCAAACTCTTCATCGCTTCCAGGACTTCCGTTTCATCCGGCACACCTTCCGATGCACCGGCACTTTCTTCTACTTCAGGGAATTCCTCACGTACATATACATTCCTGCGTTCGCTTTCCAACCGGGACATACAGGCATTAAATGCAACACGTGTCACCCAGGCTTTGAAATGCTGCACTTCAAACCGCTTCAGGTCATCGAACAACTTTGCGAACAACTGTCCCACCACATCCTTACTGCCTTCCTCATCCTTCAGGTACTTCATGCAAAAACCGAACAACAGCTGCGCATAACGGTCATACAAAACAGCAATGACTTCTCCATCCCCTGTCGCTTTATACGCTGACAAGAGGTCTTCATCACTCTTTTGGCTATGCTTATTCTTGCCCGTGAAAAACTTCCACATACAGCTTGTTTAGAATAGTGACAGCGAAACGACCTTTTTCCATAACACAAAGAAATAATAATTTTTTATGGAAATCCGGGAATTGCGGTCTTAGTAGAAACAAAAGATCATGAAAAACAAAATCCTCCTTGTCTTCTTGTTGCTCACAGCAATCAACGGGACACTCACTGCACAAAATGAATTTGGAGAAATCAGAGGGAAACTGACCGACAGTGTCAACCTGGAACCGATTCCCTTCGCCAGTGTCATTGCTTATATGGACGGCATACTGATAACCGGAGCAACGACGGATAATGAAGGCTATTTCTCCATCAAACCTCTCCAAAGCGGATCCTATCAGATTAAAACCAGCTCGCAGGGTTATTCCAGCCTGATCATCAACGACGTAAAAGTCAACTCCGGAAAAATGACCTTTTTAACCTTAAAGTGCTATTCGGTGGGCATCACTCTCCCCGGACCAACCATTTCCACCTATACTACCCCTCTCATCGATCCGGGACAGATCTCCACCATGCAGGTGCTGGGAACTGAAGAAATACGCAGTTCGCCCTATATGGATATCAAACAATTGGCCGCGACTACGGCGGGTGTGTATCAGGAAGATGAAGGGGAGTCGATTTATATGCGTGGAGCGCGGGAAGATGGAACGGCGTATTATATTGATGGCATCAAAGTCATCGGCGATTTTCGTCTGCCCAAAACCGCGATTAAAGAAATGAAAGTACTAACGGGAGGCATCCCCGCAAGTATCGGTGATGTGACCGGAGGAGTCATAATGATTACAACAAAAGGTTATTCGAAATGGTAATTGGAATTTATAAAGAATTCTAGTGTAATCAAAACACCATCCAGAGCATTATAAACTTCAAACTTAAACGCTGCGTTCGCGGCGGGTTCGCGGCGGTCGCGGCGTTTAAACAGAAGATTTAATTATCAGAATATTATTTTCATCAAAACTAAGATTATGTATGGTCGAAAAACAAAGTCGAATTTCCGTTGTCTCCTGTCAATCTAATCCATCAGTAAATTGAGATTGAATATACCGGACTAAAAGTTACAAGTCACGAAAAACAAGATAAAGGAGAACGAAAGATTAATAGAGAACGGGAGAAATTAAATCATCTCCCGTTATTTTTTTCTATCTATCCTCTTAATTGCAGCAACGCCACACTCTCCACATGGGCGGTATGCGGAAACATATCCACCGGTTGCACTTTAATGAGATCGTATTTCTCAGAGAGCATCTGCACATCACGCGCCTGAGTGGCCGGGTTACAACTCACATAGACAATTTTCGGACAATTGCTTTTCAAGAGCTGCTCCACCACATCAAAATGCATCCCTGCACGGGGAGGATCCGTGATGATGACATCGGTATGCCCTTCCTGCCGGAACAAATCTTCTTTGAGCAAATCCTTCATATCTCCCGCGAAGAACACCGAATTGCTCACGCCATTCAGCTCCGCATTCAGTTTTGCATTTTCAATGGATTCCTGCACATACTCTATCCCCACCACTTTTTTAACAGTACGGGAGATGAATAAAGCAATGGTGCCGGTGCCGGTATACAAGTCGTAAACGATTTCATGTCCCTGAAGTCCGGCAAAATCTCTGGCAATTTTATAGAGCTCTAAGGTCTGACCGCTGTTGGTTTGAAAAAATGATTTGGGTCCTATCCTGAACTGCAGTCCTTCCATCTCCTCGGTGATATAGGGCAAACCCGACCATGTTTTCACTTCGAGGTCATGGAAGGTATCGTTCCCTTTTGGATTGACGATGTACAAGAGCGAGGTGATTTGCGGAAAGGTCGTCTCCAGATGTCTGAGCAATCCTTCGAGTACTTCCTGATCATTCTCGTACACCATCACAATCACCATCAATCCGCCGGCGAGGGTATTGCGGATGATGAGTCCGCGCATCATGCCCGCCTTGTGACGCAGATTCATGAACGGAATTTCATGTTCAAGGCAATATTTTCTCACCGCCAGACGAATATCATTGGAGGGATCGGGCTGCAGGTAACAGGTTTCAATATCGAGTACCTTGTCGAATTTCCCGGGAATATGAAAACCCAGCGCGGGACCACCGGCTTCCTCCCTTTCTGCATACTCTTCGCGCGTCAGCCATTTCTTATCGGCGAAGGTATAATCCAGCTTATTCCGGTAGTAGCGGGTATTGGCTGAACCGAGGATATCCATCACATTCGGATTCGGAATCTTGCCAATGCGTATGAGGGTCTCCGTGACTTGCTTTTGTTTGTATTTCAGCTGACTTTCATAGTCGAGGTACTGCCATTTGCATCCGCCGCAGGTCCCGAAATGTTGGCAAAAGGGATCAATGCGCAGGGGAGATGGCTTCTTGAGCTCCACCAGCTCGCCCTCGAGATACGAAGAATGCTTCTTGCGAATCCGGACATCGACGATATCGCCCGGCACTACTTTTTCAATGAAAATGACCAAACCTTCCCATTTGGCGATCGCGCGGCCCTCTTCGGCCATGTCAACTACTTCTAAATCACTGAGTATTTTCCCTTTCAATTTAAGTAAATTTACCTTGCTATTACCGGCATTTGTAAAACTATTGACGGTGACAGCTGTTTATAAGTGCAAATTTAGATAACTTTGATGTGTTAAGGAACCATGAAACGCTGGCCCATTTTATTCTTGTTGCTTTTATCGGGTTTTACTTCCCGGGCCTATCATATCGCGGGAGGAGATTTAACTACACAATGGCTAGGCGGAAATTCCTTCCAGGTTACCCTGACCCTCTACAGAGATTGCTCCAACCCCAGTGCGGCGAATTTTGATCCCACCATCATCATCGCGGCCTATACGATGAATGGCAGTGTGCTGCAGGATTCGTTTCATGTGAATCTCTCTACTGTAGTACCTTTGGAATTAGCGGGAGCGGGATGTATTCCTCCTCCGGCCGTTTGTATGGAAAAGGGAGATTATATCCGCACGATTCAGTTGCCCCCTTCTTCCGGTGGATTTTATCTGGTATGGGAACGTTGTTGTAGAAACAGCACCGTGACGAATCTTTTTAATCCGGATCGTACCGGGATGACTTTTTATCATGAGATGGCCAATCCGGTATTGAACAATTCCAGTCCGGTTTTTAATAGTGCCCCACTCCCCTACACCTGCGCCGGACAATTTTTTCGTTTCAACTTTGATGCGACGGATGCCGATGGAGATTCACTGGTGTACAGCCTCAGCGATCCCCTTGCAGGAGGCTATTCCTCGAACCAGAATCCCAACCCCTTTCAGCGCGACCAACTCTCAGGGAGGAGGAAATCTGGCGCCCGAGCCCTTGCCCTACCTGAACGCTATATGGGAGTTTGGCTATAGCCTGGCCAATATCTGCGGCGGAACGGTCCCGCTCACCATCAATCCCGCTACCGGTCTGGTAGAAGGTATTCCCGATGACCCGGGATTTTACGCCATGGCGGTGACGATTGAAGAATACCGGAACGGAATCCTCATCGGACGTGTACGCCGTGAAATAGAATTTACGGTGATCATTTGTGATGACAATGCCGCGCCCAACCTCTCTGCCAATGTGGCGAATTATAATTATGAAATTTATGCGACCGATACCTTGAACTTTGAAGTGAAGGCCAGAGATCCGGATGGCGATTCCATTTTTCTTGTGCATACCGGAGAGGTGTTTAGTCAATCCCCTGCGGCCGGACTTTCTGCTCCCTATGCCATCTCCTCCGACACGGTGGGTGTGGATTCGGTAAGCGTGAATTTCTACTGGGAAACCACCTGCAACCAGGCGCGCGATTCCGTTTACAAGGTGGTGTATGAAATTAAAGATAACGGCTGTCCGATACCGTTACTCGCGCTGGGGAAAGTATTTATCCGCGTGAAGCCGGTGCCCATCATTGAGAAGCCGAACCTACTCTGCCTCGGACTTGAAAATGATCTGGTGCATGTCTATAAAAATCCGCAGCCGGAAATTCTCGACCGGTATTTTCTGCATTATAAACTTTACCGGAGTGTGAATGGCGGACCCTATCAGGTCATCCAAAACGAAGAAGACCCTGCCAAATTCATCCTTACCGATTCATCGGCTGCCGATCCCTTCTCCAACGATTATTGCTATTATATTTCCGGCGTGAACACCTGTGGTGAAGAAGGAATTGTTTCCGATACTTTATGTTCCATCACACAAGTCAACACCACGGTAAATTACATCGAAGTCGTTTCCGTAAAAGATAAAAATACCGTTTCGCTGAGATGGGAAGATTTTCCGGACGGACAATACGGCACCTATATCATCGAGCGACGTAGCAATGAACCCGGCAGCCTCTTCTCTGAAATCGCGCGACTCAGCGGCAAAAAAGATTACGACTGGGAAGATGCACAAACCTTCACCGATAAGCAGAGTTATTGTTACCGGATGAAAAACATCAACTTCTGCGATAACGAAAGTGAATACAGCAAGGAAGCCTGCACCATCCTGCTCAGCGGAGAAGCAAAGCCCTTCTACAATAACCTCTCCTGGACCCCTTATACCGAATGGCGCGGCGACGTGCAGTCGTACCTGCTCGAGCGCTCCGGCCTCGCCACCAACACCCCCTTCGGACCCATCGTCCAGCTTTCCTCCCAGGGACTCGCCTTTGAAGACCGGGAAATTCCCCTTTCCGGAGGCGTATTCAATTACAGAGTGCATGCTTTTGAAGGATCAGGAGGAAGCAATGCCGAGAGTTTCTCCAATGAAGTAGAACTCGTACAATCGCCCCTCCTCTACGTCCCCAATGCCTTTAGTCCCAACGAAGATGCCAACAACAACACCTGGGGCCCCGCCTTCGCCTACGTAAAAAACCTCGAAATCCAGGTCTTCAACCGCTGGGGCCAACGCGTTTTCTACACCAACACCTTCGAACAAACCTGGGATGGCAAATACAACGGCAATGATTGCCCGCAAGGCGTCTATCTATTCAAAATCAAATTCTCAGGCTTCGAAAAACCCGACATTCTCGAAAAAACCGGCACCGTGACGTTAATTCGTTAAATTATTTGTCTTCAATTTCCACTTAGCGCCAGCCTCTAAAACCTTAGTCTTAAACAAATTTCTAGACGAAAAGGTAGATGTCAGTCCCGATAGCTCTCAGAATTTTATCGCCCCACGCCTCGTGGTAAACCCTCGTCATGTGTCCCGAAAATTTTTCCTTTGATAAAATGAGTTTCGAATAAATTAGTTTTTTCGATTGCTGCCACCCAAATTATTTGCAGGACGACAATCCTTCCTTACCTTTGCCCTTATGCGATTCGACCCCACTACTATCAGCACCCAACAAGCCATTGAACTCGAAGAAAAACACGGTGCACATAACTACCACCCCATTCCCGTCGTCATTACCCGCGGAGAAGGTGTATATGTCTGGGATGTAGAAGGCAACCGCTACTATGATTTTCTCGCCGCCTATTCAGCCGTCAATCAGGGACATTGTCACCCGCGCATTCTTCAGGCGATGATCGACCAGGCCTCACGCCTCACCCTCACCTCCCGCGCCTTCCACAACGACATTTTGGGCGAATACGAAGCCTTCATGACCAAATTATTTGGTTACGATAAATTACTCCCCATGAACACCGGCGTTGAAGGAGGAGAAACCGCCATCAAACTCACCCGCAGATGGGCCTATGATGTGAAAGGCATCGAGAAAAACAAAGCCAAGATCCTCTTTGCCGAAGGTAATTTCTGGGGAAGAACTTTATCTGCCATCTCCACTTCCACCGACCCTTCCAGCTACGAAGGCTTTGGACCTTATATGCCGGGCTTTGAAGTCATCCCTTACAATGATATTCCGGCACTCGAGAAAGCTTTGGAAGACCCCAACGTAGCAGGTTTCATGGTAGAGCCCATACAGGGAGAAGCGGGTGTGGTTATTCCGGATGAAGGGTATTTGCAAAAGGTAGCGGCATTGTGCAAGGCTAAGAGAGTATTATTCATTGCCGACGAAGTCCAGACCGGCATCGCCCGCACCGGCAAAATGCTCGCCTGCGACCATGAGGGTGTACGACCGGATATCTTAATTTTAGGGAAAGCCCTTTCGGGAGGAATGCTACCCGTTTCTGCTGTCCTGGCCGACGATGAAATCATGCTCACCATCAAACCCGGCGAACACGGCTCCACCTACGGCGGCAATCCACTGGCCTGCAAAGTAGCCATGGAAGCCATGCAGGTTGTCCTCGACGAAGAACTCGCCGAAAACTCCATGCGCCTCGGTAAAATCCTCCGCGACGAACTAAAAAACATTCAAACCGATCTCATCACCACCGTCCGCGGCAAGGGACTTTTCAACGCCATCGTCATCCGGGAAACCGACAAAATCAACGCCTGGGACATCTGCCTCAAAC
>JADKIC010000014.1 GCA_016721435.1 Bacteroidota bacterium | reverse complement strand
CAATTAAAAAGTAAGGGTATTTCAATCGATAATGAAGCAGATAAAAACTCAAAAGGTCGAGGCCAGTTTTATGGTGAAAGATCCGGATGGGAATTTGATTCTGTTCGACCAGCATCGCTAAAACATTTTTTAATAAATCTTTATCAGTTTGATATATTTAAAAAAGTTAAATATGAATACCCTCATTCTACCTTTAGCAGAATATAAAATACTAATGCTAAGAATGAGTGTAAAATATCACTAAAAAAAAACATTTATGAAAACACTCACAAAAGAGATGCAGGAAGCCATTACTCCGCAGATGGCACTGGAACTATTAAAGGAAGAAAAAAAGGTTTATTAACAATCTGAAAGTTAACCGAAATCTTCTGCAGCAAGCCAATGAAACCTCCGACGGTCAGCATCCATTTGCCGTAATATTAAGTTGCATTGACAGTCGTACATCGGCAGAATTAATTTTTTGACCAGGGGCTCGGAGATATCTTCAGTGTCCGCATTGCCGGTAATATTATCAATGAAGACATCCTGGGCAGCATGGAATTTGGATGCAAGGTGGCCGGTTCAAAGATTATTGTTGTACTCGGCCACACAAAATGCGGTGCGGTAAAAGGTGCCTGCGACCATGTAGAAATGGGGAACCTGACCTCCCTGCTCTCCAAAATAAGACCTGCGGTGGATGATGAACTAACCATCAAGGATAACCGCAATTCGTCGAATAGCGAGTTTGTTGAAAAAGTTGCAATTATCAATGTAAAAAGAACCGTTAAGTCTATTATGGAAAGAAGTTCTATTCTAAAAGATCTGATCGAAAGCGGATCCATCGGCATTATTGGGGAGCTCATGACATCAGTACCGGTGCAGTTACTTTTTCCCGGAGACGATGCACCTGGGGGAAAATTAATGCATCCCTGATCTGAATCCATAAACGCCCTCACTTTTGATCTATCTTTAAGACCACGCCTATTGGAAAAGGTCATAAAGGTTATCCGGGTGAGGGCTTTTCTATTCCAATTGGAATTTTATCAATCTAATTTCTAACAAAAAAATCCCTACGTTAAACAACCATCATTTCTCCAGAAAAACTGAAAAAAAGACCACCTTTTCTCCATTAAGCTATCCATCAACGGTATTGCCATTTTAATTTCAGAAAAAGAACTCTAAACTTATCATTTCCAACTTCATTTTAATAGCCCGGTGTCTCCCGCTATTAAAAATATTTTATTTTAGTGCAACTATCCAAATACTAATTCAAGATAAGACTAAAGTTCCCTTTTTAAAAATGGAACATCAACCATCCTACTTATGAAAAGGAATATACCTGCCCTGTCAGAAAATACCAAGTTGCGCTATTTTAATTTTTATTGCTTTATATGTTGCCCAAGGTATCCCTGAAGGTCTCGCTTTATTCGGAATTCCGGCCTGGATGGCCATGCATGGAAAAACACCCGGTGAAATTGGATCATTCGTCGCTGCAGTAGGTTTACCCTGGAGTTTTAAATTAGTGGTCGCACCATTGATGGATAGATTTACCTATCTGCCTATGGGTCGTAGAAGACCATGGGTAATCATCGGACAGTTAGGGCTAATCTTAAGTTTCATCGCAATGGCTTTCGTTCCTGACCCATTAAATAATCCGGAGCTCATGCTGGCAGCAGGCTTTGCGCTTGGGATGTTTGGTGCCTTTCAGGATGTTGCCACGGATGGAATGGCGATTGATATCGTACCTACTGATCAACAAGCCAGAGCAAATGGTTTTATGTGGGGCGCAAAAATTATCGGAACTTCTGCTTCACTCGCATTGGGCAGTTGGATGATTAATGCCTACGGTTTTAAATCAGCAATATTAACCCTCTCTATTTTGGTAGGGCTCATCATGCTGGTACCGGTCTGCCTGAGAGAGCGTCCGGGTGAAAAATTTCTACCATGGAGTAAGGGAAAGTCTTCACCTGAAACAGAAAAAATGCAGATCGGCAGCTGGTCGGTTATATTAAAATCATTGTACAAAGTTTTCAGCTTACGAAATAGTTTATTGCTCGCGGTATTATTATTTATAACACAAGGATCCTACAATTACATTGCCACCTTGCTTCCGATATTTACTGTTCAGGCGCTGGGATGGTCCGATCAGGCGTACTCACAGTATTTCGCTACAGCAAGTTTAGCCGGAGGCATTGGAGGTATGCTCATCGGAGGTATCCTCATCGATCGCTTTGGGAAAATCAGAATGATGAATATTTATTTTGTCATGCTCATTCTACTGACGACAAGCTTTGTACTTCTCAAATCTTATTGGACATCGGTATCCTTCATTGCAAGTTTCATGATGATCTATCAACTGCTCTACGTTTTTGCCTGCATCGGAATATTTGCGATAGCGATGGAATGTTGCTGGAAAAAAGTTTCTGCCAGTCAATTCACCATTTACATGACTATCGGAAATCTGGGAAGAATTGTAGGTGCAAAACTTATCGGACCGGTCAAACTTGAACTCCCCTGGGAGTACACTATTCTGGTTTTTGCCGGATTGATAATGTTGGCATGGGGAATAATTCAATTTCTGCATATTAGAAATCATGTCAAGCATTTACATAAACTGGAAGGACTTTAGAAAGTGTACTTTGCATCCGGAGGGTAAATCTTTTTTATGAATATCTGAAATACTATTTCTGATTATTTAATCTTATACTTTCCACAATACTGGCACCAATGACCTCGTCTGATTTTATTTGAAGTAGTGTACCAAATATGACCATATTTACATTGCCACTTCATTTTAGCACTCGATTCATACCTTTTTGACAAAAACTTCCCTCCTTTCTCTTCTGCAACCCTGTTCATATCTTCAGTGGTCCGTTTTTAACACATGGTACTGGTAACCAATATTCAAGCAAAAGCTAGATTTAAATCATATTGGCTTCCAATATAAAAGGGAATTATACATTTCTGGAATTTTTATGCTTACATTTGTGAGAATAGTCCATATTTTATCAGAAAGCGATTCCTTTATTATCAGACAGCGTTAGAAGATAATGTGTTAATAAACATCCTCCCGATATGGTGTAATTATTTTCCGGTTCATTAAATTCTTAATACATAAAAACTAGTTTATGTTAAACATTTCTGCCCTCTTCATACCTGTTTTTCTTTTATTCGTCTTAATTGAATGGTACATCAGTTACCGGAAAAAAGATCATACCTATACTTCCGGAAATACAGTCATGAACTTTACGATTGGAGCCATAGATCAGATTGGTTCCCTGATTTCTTTTGTACTATTATTTGTGGTGATGGAATATGTGTACAATCATTATCGCATTATTGAAAACACCAACATCTGGTATCAATGGGTAGGCGGATATTTTGCCGTCGATTTTTTATCTTACTGGTACCACCGCTGGTCACACCGGGTCAATATTCTATGGGCCGGACATATCACTCATCATTCTTCGGAACATTTTAATTTTTCCAACGGGTTTCGCACTTCCTTTTTTCAGGGGATTAACCGGATTATCTTCTGGGCATTTCTTCCTTTGTTTGGCTTTTCTCCGATTATCCTCATCGTTATTTTTAAAGTATCCGGCCTTTATGACTTTTTACAACATTCCGCATATATTCCAAAATTGAAATACATCGATAAAATACTGGTCACACCGTCCGCCCACCGTGTTCATCATGGGAAGAATGAAATTTATATTGATAAAAACTATGGTTCAAACTTTATCATTTGGGATCGCCTGTTTGGTACATACCGCGATGAAACAGAACCGGTGAAATTCGGAATTACGAGTGCTTATATTGACAATAATCCGGTTACGGCGATTGGAGGTCATTATAAATTTTTATGGCAAACGATGCTTCGCACGCAAAGCTGGACAGATAAAATCAAACTTTGGTTCATGCCACCGGAATGGAAACCAACCACAATGCGTCCCATTTCTCCACCCGCGACTTCCTCCGCTACACCCGTTTCTAACAATCTTATACATTATGCCTACTTCCAACTCATCAGTTGTATTGCCGGGATTATACTCTTATTAGTATTTAAAGATTTCCTATCCATCATGGAAATAAGCGTAATCTCATTGGTAGCCATTTCTTCGATGGTCAACGTTACCTTGATATTCAACAGGAACGTCAGCAAGAATTTTGAAAAGCAGGAAACACTTCGAATCATGGTTGGTTTCCTGCTCGTTTTGATAAATAGCTATCTGAGCACGGATAATTACTTATGGCCGATAACTCTTTTTCTAAGTGTCTCACTAATTTTTATCTTCATCCTTTCTTACTTTACAAATCATGAAAATTCCATTTCCGGCTCACATTAACATTATTTAGTTAACATAAATTCAAGTACATGTCCAAAGAACATTCTTACCAACTCACCTTAAAATGGACAGGGAATACCGGCGGTGGAACTTCCGATTACAAATCTTATGAGAGAAGTCATATCATTCAGTCGGAGCAAAAAGTGGATATTGCCGCTTCATCAGATCCGGCATTTCGTGGAGACAAGACTAAACATAATCCGGAAGAATTTTTATTAGCATCACTATCCGGATGTCATATGCTTTGGTTTTTACATTTATGTGCAGATGCCGGAGTTATTGTAATCGATTATGAAGATCATCCGACGGGCACCATGATCGAATTGGAAACCGGAGGAGGGAGATTCAAGGAAGTAACCTTGCATCCTTTGGTGACCCTTCAAAACAAAGAATTCGCCGGGAAATTAAATGCCTTGCATCAACGTGCACATGAATTATGCTTCATTGCCAATTCGGTGAATTTCGAAGTAACACATCAGGCTTCTGTCAAGTGATTCTCTTGCATTGAATTACTTAAAAATTATAAATCCTCTTTGTAAGCAAATTGATTTCCCAATAAAATAAACTAATTTTCCGCCATGGCTTCCTTATCCTCCTTACTTCTTGAAATAGAAGGCTTACTCCCACATCAATCAAAATTTCAACCTGCGATTTCAGGTGCGCCGGTCGGATGGCATATTGAACATAGTTTGCTCACCATTAACCGTATCATCGCCGCATTAGAAAAATCAGATGCTACAGGATACAAAAGTAGTTTCAAGTTAAGTAAACTGATTGTTTTTAGTATGGGAAAAATCCCCCGTGGAAGAGCGAAAGCACCGGGCATTGTCCAACCGAAGCAATACGACGAAATGAGTTTGGGTAGTCATCTGGAAAAGACAAAAGAAAAAATTCAGGAACTCCATCATATTCCAAATGAACATTATTTTGAACATCCCTATTTTGGACATTTGAAAGTTAAGAAAACTGTACGATTTTTAATAATCCACACCCAACATCATTTATCAATAATGAAAGACATCATGAAGAGCACTGAAGCATTATAGAAAGAGAAAAGCACATCCCCTTTTTTCTACTTTGGCTGTGGTGAAAAAGAATCTGATTTCAATATAATATCCCAAACTATCGTAAACCAATGAAAGCAAAATTCAACTTAATAGTATACACCGGAATTTTATTATTAATTTTTTCATGTAGTCCTAATCGCGACGAGCAAATTACTACTCATGAAGTGATCCCTTCTGACACTACTTCGCAACCTCAATCACGTATTGAAATCAACACGCTGCTAGACTCTTTTAACATAGCAGCAGCGAATGCCGAATACACCACTTATTTCAATTACTTTTCCGATGATGCTGTATTCATTGGAACCGACGCCACTGAAAACTGGAATAAATCGCAATATATGCTTTGGTCCAAGCCCTATTTTGATAAAAAAGAAACATGGAATTTCAAAGCACTGGAACGTCATATATTTTTTGACAAAACCGGATCTCTTGCCTGGTTTGATGAATTACTTGAAACGCAAATGAAGATATGCCGGGGGTCGGGGGTGTTGGTGAAAGAGGATAATAGTTGGAAAATTAAGCAGTACGTTTTATAATGACCTTTCCGAATAGTGAAATTGATTCCGTTTTGAAAATTAAAGGGAAAGCAGAAGATCAAATCATCGCGAAAATGAAAAGTAAATGACCTGACCACTATTCAGTAAATCCCGGATACACCCGATACTGATTTAACAGTCCGACCGATTTTGTTTTCGCAGTCCAAGATTTGTTTTCGCAGTCCGACCGATTTTTTCCAGTTTGTGTGGTAGGGGCGTTACATATAACGCCCCTACCACACACTGGAAAACGATTTCTCTAAGGATAATATGGTCATATACGTAACGCCCCTACCACACACGGGAAAACGATTCTCAGGACCCCGTTCCGTACGACGATTTGACTCCCGATTATTTTAATAAAATATTTTTATGGAATCAATCCTGCTTTTGAATCATGCAAGGGCTTTTGGGAAACGAAAGCAGTTATTTACTTAACAAACACTTATTCCAACTAAATAATATCCATAAAAGGGTTCTCAAACCTATTGTATAAACATATAAAATTAAACTCATGACTTACATTAAAACAGGAATCAACAAACCGGGCATTATCGAACTGCTCTTCTATAAAGGGGCAACAGGTAAGGCCTTATCCAATCTTGCTCAAACACTCTTGCTGGGGCCATCAGGATTGAGTCCGGGGGAGAGGGAGCTGATCGCTGCCTATGTTTCCAAACTCAATGCATGTGAATTTTGCTTAACTCCCATACCTCTGCTATGCAAGTGCATTTGAACGGACAATCAAAAGCTGCCCTCGAGTTTTGAGCAACAACAAATCCACCTACCTATCCGAAAAATTAATTTCCCTTCTTAAAATTGCAGAAAAAGTGCAGAAGAACGGTAAAGCTGTTTTACCAACTGATATAGATGCAGCCAGACTCTCCGGAGCCACGGACGAAGATATTCATGATACCGTCCTCATTGCTGCAGCATTTTGCATGTTTAACCGGTATGTGGATGGATTAGGAACAGAAAAAGCCTCCGAACAGGAATATCAGGAAATGGGATTACGAATGGCTAAAGGGTATAAGTATCCTCCACTCTTTTTGCGTAAGTTTATTTTAAGATCCATGAAGTAGTTGTAATGCTAATTTTAATCACCTCTCTACCATACATTAAATCGGGTAGGGAGTACAGAAAAGTTCTCTGACATAACTATAGCCGCGTTAAACATACTAGTTGAAAAGATTAGTCCCTATCCCCTGTAGGCGCATTACATGATAGATGAGAATAATGTTATTTCGATCTTAGGAGGCGACCACAAGGGTCGCCCGACAGCTAAATCAATGATCCACTATTAACCCTCCCAATCCTACTTACTACCCATCAATTTCCCTCTCTGATCAAATGTCTCCCTTAAAATGGGACAACTGACGGTAGCTTTGTCTAAAATAAGGGAAATAAAATGTTGATGAACGAATTCTGTACAGGATACTTTCTTCCGAAAAATGAAGAACAGGAATCCCTCATGAATGAGTACAAGAAAAAAAGAGCGCTTTTCGGAGAACCTTCCAGAATACAAATCCTCCGGCAATTGGTAAAGACAAGACCTTTTACAAAATCTGTCTATCCTCCAAATTGGAGAATCGCCTGAAAAGAACACTTTCAAAAATTCATTGGACTGTTTATCTGACCGAAAGGGGCTGAAATAAATTAGCCGACCCTAATGAGCCGGCTAATTCTATTTTTTATTAAAATTTATATTACTTACCTTGAGGTGCGTCAGGAGCATCTATAGAAAGCAATTCTACTTCGAACACCAATACGCTGTTTGGTCCGATTTTACCACCTGCTCCACGCTCGCCATAAGCTAACTCAGAAGGCAGGAATAATTTCCATTTAGAACCAACAGGCATCATTTGCAACGCTTCTGTCCATCCAGGAATAACGCCGCTAACAGGGAAGCTTGCAGGCTGTCCACGCTCAACAGAACTGTCGAAAACAGTACCGTCAATTAATGTTCCATGGTAATGTGTAGTTACCTTGTCATTCAGGCCTGGTTTAGCGCCGGTACCCTCTTTCATAACAATGTATTGCATGCCGCTAGCCGTAGTTTGTACACCCGCCTTTTTCTTGTTTTCTTCCAGGAATGCTTTTCCTTTAGCAACGTTTTCTTGTCCTTTCATTTTTTCTTTTTCGGCCATGTAGCCTTGAATGATTTTGTCAGCATCTTCTTGTTTCATGGTAGCTTTGCCTTCAAAAACTTCCTTTAATGCCTGGGACATGATGTCTACTTTCACAGAATCAAATCCACTGTTTTTCAGGTTGTTTCCGATTGCTACACCTAGTCCGTAGCTGACTGAATCAATTGTGCTGCTCATTTTAATGTCGGTTTTCTTGTTTTGTGCGTTGCAGGAAGCCACCATAAAGGCCGCTGCCAAAACAGGTAATAAGCTTTTTTTGAGGTTCATTTATATAAATATTGGAGGCGCGAAAATACAAAATTGCAGTATTCCGCCGCAGAAAAAGAATGAAGGTCTTATGAAACAATCATTTAATAATTTAACAAGATGGGATAGTGTACCTTATCTTTGACGCGATGGATTTTGAACTTACCTCTGATTTTAAACCAACCGGTGATCAACCGGATGCTATAGTACAGCTAACCAATGGTTTAATGAACGGAGATGTGGCCCAAACCCTGTTGGGAGTTACCGGTTCAGGTAAAACATTTACGATTGCGAATGTGATTCAAAATGTGAATCGCCCTACCCTTATCCTGAGCCATAACAAAACCCTCGCCGCTCAACTTTACGGTGAATTCAAACAGTTTTTCCCTAAAAATGCGGTCGAATACTTTGTTTCCTACTACGATTATTATCAACCGGAAGCTTATCTCCCGAGCTCGAATACCTATATAGAAAAAGATTTATCCATCAATGAGGAAATCGAAAAGCTCCGGCTAAGTACAACCACTTCGCTTCTCTCCGGCAGAAGAGATATCATCGTGGTATCCTCCGTTTCCTGCATTTACGGTATGGGAAATCCTGCTGATTTTGCAGAGAATATTATCCGCATACAGTCCGGTATGAAGATCAGCAGGAATGCCCTCTTACATCGGTTGGTGTCTAGTCTTTACTCCAGAGCCGGTGCTGAATTTAAGAGAGGCACCTTCAGAGTTCAAGGCGATACGGTAGATGTTTTTCCGGCGTATATGGATCTCGCCTACCGTCTGAGTTTTTTTGGAGATGAGATGGAAGAAATTGCTACCATCGAACCCTCTACAGGAAAGAAATATGAGAAACATGAACATCTCGCCATATTTCCAGCTAATATCTTCGTGACCTCTCCCTCCCGTCAGCAGCAGGCCATTTTTGATATTCAGGAGGACATGGTGAAGCAGGTGGATTATTTCAAGGAGAATGGCAGGGCGCTGGAAGCAAAACGGATTGAAGATCGTGTCACCTTTGATTTAGAGATGATCCGTGAATTGGGCTATTGCTCAGGGATAGAAAATTATTCCCGCTATTTTGATGGTCGTCCTACTGGTCAGCGTCCGTTCTGTTTGCTGGATTATTTTCCTGAAGATTTTCTGATGGTGGTGGATGAGAGTCACGTGACCGTACCGCAGATCAGAGCGATGTATGGTGGGGATCGATCACGAAAAGTAAACCTAGTGGATTATGGTTTTCGATTACCTGCAGCGATTGATAATCGACCTTTAAAATTTGAAGAGTTTGAGTCGATCATTCAGCAAATAATTTATGTAAGTGCTACACCTTCCGAATATGAGCTGCAAAAAAGCGAAGGTGTTATTGTAGAACAAGTCATTCGTCCGACCGGACTACTCGACCCTCCTATTGAAGTGCGCCCTGTTGGCAATCAGGTGGATGATTTGCTCGAGGAAATTGAAAAGGTGATCAAGCGGGAAGAAAGAGTGCTCGTCACCACACTGACCAAGCGGATGGCGGAAGAGTTGGCCAAGTACATGACAAAGTTGAATATCCGTTGCCGTTATATTCATTCGGAGGTTGAAACACTTGAACGGGTGGAGATATTGAGAGATCTTCGGCTCGGGGTGTTTGATGTGTTGATAGGCATCAATCTTTTGAGAGAGGGACTGGATTTACCGGAAGTATCACTCGTTGCTATCTTGGATGCCGACAAGGAAGGCTTTCTACGCTCCAATCGTTCGCTCACACAAACAGCAGGACGTGCAGCAAGGAATCTCAACGGAAAAGTAATTATGTATGCAGATAAGATTACAGAAAGCATGCAGAAAACAATAGAAGAAACAGATCGCAGAAGGTCGAAGCAAATGGCATATAACGCTGCGCACGGAATTGTTCCAACTGCTCTCAACAAACCCAAATCCGGGATTCATGCTCATCTTGAAAACAATAAAAGCAATATTTCCAATGCTTACATCGAAAAGAACGAAGTGAATGTTGCAGCGGATCCGGTGATACAATACATGACGAAGGAGCAATTGGATAAAGCCATTCAAACGGCCAGAAAGAATATGGAGAAATCGGCGCGTGAGCTGGACTTCATCGATGCAGCAAAATTCCGTGATGAACTTTTTGGACTGGAAGCCTTCTTTAAAGAAAAATTCGGGAAATAAAATGGGTGCGATTCAATTGATACTTACGATTTGCCTGTATATCATTTCCATTGTACTTTCTTTATTACTGGCGATCACTTCCCGTAAATTCCGGGACGAATCCATTCGCATGCCCCTTGCCTTACATCTCGTACTTGCCATCTTTACAGTGATATTTGCATTCACTTTCCCCGGGCAACCCATCAGTGAATATCTTATGCTCTTCGCTGTTTGCAGTGGATTATCGCTTTCTGTCTGGGCCTTGAAAAATCAATATCTCTCTCTCCCGGTAAAGTTATACCTGGGAGCTTACCTTTTAACCATAGGGTTATTTTTTATGGTCTCCTTCCTTATTATTTTATACAATAAGTGGCAATTATGGAATTTACAGAGAAGAACAGCAGTTCAACCTGACTGCAAATTACTATTTGGTGGAACAGCAAAGCATGATAAAAACACTGGATCTTCCCATCAGATATAAAGTCATACAGAAGTTTGGTATTTACAATAAAACACTGGCCAGAGATCTTGATTTCGGAAACACTCTTGCTTCAGCCTCCCTTGTAACCTTGAATGACGATACCCTGATCATTGAAGGTCAATATATCAACAGACAAAAGGCAAGAATTGGAATGAGACCGGGCATGAAGAGTAATCAGATCACCCGAAAATCACCCTAAAGGACAATAAATATCCATTTGACATTACAATTCGAAATCACTAATATTGTAACTGAAGTCTAAAACGCATATGAAAAAAATACAGCTAATAGCTACACTCATGTTCATTACCGGGATGGTTGCCGGTCAAACACATACGTCTGAAATCTGGTTACTGGATATCACTCAGAAAAACAGTAAGACGTTAGCCTCCACTCCCTACCGTATGACTCAGAATGAGCATTATGACAACCAACCTTGTTTTTCGAAAGATGGACAATTCCTGTATTATGCCAGCATGCCCGATACGTTGCAGAGTGATATTTATGAATTCCATGTTCGAAAAAAAATAATCCGGCAGGTATCCAATACTCCCGAAAGCGAGTATCAACCTCAGCCCATTCCATATGCTAAAGGAAAGCTCTCAGTAGTCAGAGTAGAAATGGAGAAATCACAAAAATTATATGAGATGAGTCTGGATGGTTCCTCCTTTGACCTGCTCACTCCCAATGAAGATTCCGTAGCCTATTATTGCTGGATGAATGACACCACCATTGGTGCCTATATGCTGGATGGTGCTGGCGGCATGTTACAGCAATTCGATATGATTCCACAACAAGCCATTATATTAATGCAAGGTGGTTTCGGCAGATGTCTTGCACGAATTCCGGGTAGCAGCAACCTGAGTTATGTTCAAAAGGGTTCTGATAAAAAGAACACCATCATGAAATTTGAAATGGCTACAGAAGAACGTATGCCTGTTTGTGAATTGCCGGAAGGTGTAGAAGATTTTTGCTGGGGGCCCGATGAAAAAATCTACTGCGGAGATAAAGGTGTCCTCTACATGTTCGACACAAAATCTGAAGGCGCTAAATGGGAATCTATCGGTGACTTCAGTGAAACCATTGGCAATTTCTATCGCATCGCTATGAGTCCGATGGGAGATAAGATGGCGATAGTATCCTACAAAGGCGACAAACCTTAAACGAAGTTTAAGGTTTAAGGTTTAAGGTTTAAGGTTTAAGGTTTAAGGTTTAAGGTTTAAGGTTTACCATGAAGCGTATCGCTTTTCGCGATTCTGCTTCATGGTCGCGATTCTGCTTCATGGTTTTCACCCGCCATGCACCCTTAAGCTATAAATGATTTAATCATTCTTTTATTTCATTTAGAATCTTGAAGCAATGAAGTTTAAGCCAGTAGCCGGTAGCTCGTAGCCGGTAGCCAGAAGCGAGTAGCCAGAAGCAAAAAGCAATACTATAATAGAATCACTACTCCTTGTCAACAAACACATTCGATTACATCATCAGAGGCCAGGGCATTGCCGGGAGTTTGCTTGCATGGTTTTTAATGCAGTCCGGGAAAAAGGTATTGGTAGTAGATCCTGTTCGGAAAAATACATGTTCGAAAATTGCTGCCGGATTGATTCATCCTGTTACCGGAAGAAGAATTGTTAAATCATGGAATGCCGATGTGTTTATTCCCTTTGCGCGCAAAACGTATTTAGAAATTGAAGATAAACTGGCGGAACGTTTTTTTGAAGATTACCCGGTATTAGAACTTTTCAATGATGCCGGACATCGTAACGACTGGGCCGGAAGAAGCGCAGATGCCGGCATGTCAGATTATGTGAAAGAAGAATGTGGTCCGGGACAACTTCCCAAAGGTATTATTGCATCACATGGCGGACGCTGGGTGGTGAATGGTGGCTGGGTAGATACACGGCGATTTACAGATGCTTTACGCAGGTACCTGATGAAATCGGGGAGTTTTGAAGAAGGTTTATTGGAATATAATCAGGTAGATTTCCATAAAGATAAAATCCAGTGGAAGGAATATACCGCCGGTGCGATCATTGACTGTAGCGGTGTGGATGCTATTCGTCATCCCTTATTTTCAGATCTTCCGTTTAACCCTTGTAAAGGAGAAATTCTTCAAATCAATACCCATGGTTTACCGAAAGATATGGTCATTCATGGTGCAATGAAAATAATACCGCTCGGGGGTTGGGAATATCTAACGGGTTATGTGCCCTATACGATTTCCTCTCAATTTGCTTCCATTCGCCCTTCTACAAAAGACCGGCGACCGATCATTGGACAACATAAGGCCAATTCTAAAATTTATATTTTTAATGGACTTGGTTCTAAAGGGGTGATGATGGGACCCTGGATGGCGAGGGTGTTGACGGCGATGTTGATTAATGATATTGCTCCGGATATGGAATTGACGCCTTATCGTCGACTTCCCCGGGTCTTCGACCCGGGTCATTGATGTTTGACCCCGTTCGGGGTCATAGAGGGAAGAACATCTTGGATACATACAATTTCATTTCTTCCTCCTATCATCGTCTTCGGGACATTGATGTTTGACCCCGTTCGGGGTTATAGAGGGAAGAACATCGTGGATACAAACCATTTCCTTTCTTCCTCCTATCATCGTCTTCGGGTCATTGATGTTTGACCCCGTTCGTGGTCATAGAGGAAGAATATCGTGGATACAAACCATTTCCTTTCTTCATCCTATCATCGTCTTCGGGTCATTGATGTTTGACCCCGTTCGGAGTAAGAGAGGGAAAAACATCGTGGATACAAACCATTTCCTTTCTTCCTCCTATCATCGTCTTCGGGTCATTGATGTTTGACCCCGTTCGGGATCATAGAGGGAAGAACATCGTGGATACAAACAATTTCCTTTCTTCCTCCTATCATCGTCTTCGGGTCATTGATGTTTGACCCCGTTCGGGATCATAGAGGGAAGAACATCGTGGATACAAACCATTTCCTTTCTTCCTCCTATCATCGTCTTCGGGTCATTGATTTTTGACCCCGTTCGGGATCATAGAGGGAAGAAAATCGTGGATACAAACCATTTCCTTTCTTCCTCCTATCATCGTCTTCGGGTCATTGATGTGTGACCCCGTTCGGAGTCATAGAGGGAAAAACATCGTGGATACAAACAATTTCCTTTCTTCCTCCTATCATCGTCTTCGGGACATGGTCATTTGAATACTTTCCGGGGTCATCGGTATAAAAACCCTTAACTTTAAATCTACCATTAAGTTCAATTAAATAAATAATTTCTTTCTTATCTTTAACCAAGCATTGCGTTATAACAAATAAATCTGCACGATTGATTTCGAAGCGATTTATTAAAACAAATGATATCCCGTAGGGTACATGGAGTAAGACTATCATCTTGTATAAATCATAAACGACAGTCCATTATATGAAAAATAAAATTACTCAACCGGCAAGAATAGATAGTAAGAGATTAATTACACTAATATTCTCCGTGATACTTGTCGCAGGTTTACCACTATTCACCACAGCACAATCCTCTTTTTACAACAGCTATCATGCTCCGTGGTTTGGTAGTGGCGCCTATGTCAAATCGGATTTTTCTAAGCAAGCTGATGGCGTTTACTCTCTAATTGGCACCGCTACAGGACCGGTAGACAGTTCAATTTTACTGATGAAAACGGACACTTCACATCAATTGGAATTTGAAAAACGGGTTTTCGGTCCACCTTTCACACTTCCCGGCAATCAGTTAATGGATATTTATGGTTTCAATGACTCATTGATAAGGCTTCTGTTTACTACCATCTTTTCCTCCTATATTCTAAAAACAAATGCGGCTGGCAATCTACTCAACGCAAAGAGTATTGTACAATCATCCGCAATATTCAATGAGCTATTTGAAGTAGATGGACAGCTACTCGGAGTTGGGTCGGTAAGTTCTGCGGGCATCCGGGGAGGATTGATTTGTAAAATGGATATGGATGCAAATGTCTTATCTTCCTTCTACATAAACAGTGGGGTCTCGCAACGAAGAAGTGTTGTCCATTACATCCACAAAACCCCTGATGGAGGATTTCTTATTGCCGGAGAAGACTTTACACCGCTCGGGACCGCGCATGTTTCTTTACTCCTGATGCGCACAGACAGCGCTATGAATCTAATATGGCAACATCATTATAGCCGACCTTTGCCTTTATCAGGTAATATGATTCCTAAAGCGATTCTTGATTTACCTCAGGGAGGATTTATACTTCTTATAGATAATGCCGTAAACTATTATTCAGGAATCATGGTAACGGATAACTCCGGCAATGTCATTAGCTACAATAGTTTTAACACCACCCACTCCACCATCTTTCCATTTCTACATGAACTGTCCTATTTCAATGACAGTACGATCATCACAGCAGGAACAATAGAACCAAACCTTAGTAGTATGAACTCTCCAGTTATCCTGTCACTGGATACCACAGGACAATTGAAAAATATTAAAGTATTTCCGTCGATCACCACTGAACCACTTTTCGCAACAGATGTCCGTCACAACAAAAATCAAGGTCTTCTCTTTAGCAGTTCACGAAGCATACCCGGAAGTATAAAAGCTAATGTTATTCGCACTGACACCTTACTTGAAATCGCCTGCACCGCACCGGCATTCTCACTCAACCCGGTAAACTTTACTACCATTGACAGTACTTTCATATTTACAATTGATTCGATCAACATAACCACATATGATGTAAGTTCTCAGTTTCATATCCTGCCGGTTACCTTTACCGCAACGGAGTACTGTGTTCCATCAGCTGTATTTGAATCAGAAGAAAAGTCCACATCTCTTCAACTTTTCCCCAATCCGGCAGGATCTTCTTTTACCGTCGGCTTCAAAGGTCTCTTAACTCAAACTTCCGGCCTTATACTTCAAATTTACAATGCCTTAGGCAAGCAGGTAGTGTTACAGCCCCTTAGCGGGAAAGAAGAGCAGATCGACATCAGCGGGTTAACGGAAGGAATCTATACGGCTTGTGTTCAAACAACAACCGGTAATATTTGCGGGAAATTAGTTATACTAAAACCTTGAAATCAAAAATAAATAAATAACAAACTATTCCCATCTGAACGGGATAAAATTTAGTTGGATTGACTGCTATAAAACTACCCCTTCACTGGTCCCAGGATTCATTCACTAAAACACCAGGGTGTTTAGATAGCACTTCGTCATAACAGGCAATAGAAATCTACTATATATACTTAGCAAACCCAAGTTGAATTGATACTACAATTTTTCTTTCAAAAACTTCGCGGTATGTGATTTCTTCACTTTCACCAAATCTTCGGGCAGCCCTTCAAAAACAATATGGCCTCCCTCCGCTCCTCCTTCCGGACCAATATCAATCAGCCAGTCGGCGCATTTAATAATCTCGAGATTATGCTCGATGATGATGAGGGTATTTCCATTTTTTACCAGGGCATCAAATGCTTTCAATAATTTACTGATATCATGGAAATGAAGTCCGGTGGTGGGTTCATCGAAAACGAAAAGAGTATTGGTCGCATAATTTCCCTTGCCCAGAAAGCTGGCCAACTTAATGCGCTGTGCTTCTCCTCCACTCAATGTGCTGCTGCTTTGTCCCAGGCGGATATAGCCCAGACCTACATCTGCCAGCGGTTGAATTTTCGCGGTTATTTTTTGATGGAGACTTTTGTACTTCGCCGGACCGGAACCTTCTGAAAAGAACTCCAGCGCCTCATCTACCGTCATATCAAGAATATCAAAAACAGTATAGCCACGATATTCTACGGCGAGCACTTCTTCTTTAAAACGTTTTCCTTTACAATACTCGCACTTCAAATAAATATCTGCCATGAACTGCATCTCCACCGTAATCACCCCTTCTCCCTGACACATGTCACATCGTCCACCCTCGACATTAAAAGAAAAATGCGAAGGCTTAAATGAGCGCTGACGCGCCAAGGGTAAATCGGAAAATAAATTACGAATCTCATCAAAGGCTTTGATATAGGTTATTGGATTAGACCTTGATGATTTCCCGATCGGATTCTGATCGATCATTTCCGCTGCTGTGATATCATGGTAATTCCCATCGAGGCGATCGTAATTCCCTGTTGCTTCTCCATAGCCGCCGAGAATTTTCTTCAAAGCCGGATAGAGAATTTTCTTTACCAGCGACGTTTTACCTGATCCGCTTACTCCGGTAATTACCGTCATCACGCCCATAGGGAATTTCACATTGACATGTTTCAGGTTGTTCTCACGAGCGCCCTTTACTTCGATGTATTTCTTCCAGGTCCGTCGCTGTTTTGGAACAGGAATCGTTTCCTTGCCGCTCAGGTATCGACCGGTCAGACTTTCTTTATCCTTCTCAAGTTCGGCACAAGTACCCTGGAAAACCAACTCCCCCCCATGCATACCCGCCATTGGACCAATGTCGATGAGCTGATCGGAAGCACGCATTATTTCTTCGTCATGTTCAACAACGATCAATGTATTGCCCACTTCACGAAGCGACTTCAATACTTTAATGAGGCGCTGCGTATCGCGGGGATGTAGACCGATAGAAGGTTCATCCAGAATATACATGGAACCAACAAGCGTGCTTCCGAGAGAGGTAGCCAGATTGATCCGTTGCGACTCACCGCCGGAAAGGGAATTAGATAATCGGTTCAAGGTTAAATAGCCTAACCCTACATCATCTAAAAACTGAAGCCGGCTGAGAATCTCTGTAAATAATCGTTTGCCAATTTGCGCGTCATTCTCATCGAGCTGAATGGTATTGAAAAAGAAAGGACGTCCTTCACCGGCATCAACACGATCTCCGACATCGACTTCCCTGCCACTCTCACGTAATTCGCATCCAGACGCAATCGTGTTCCCTTACATTCCGGACAAACGGTTTTGCCTCTGTACCGGGACAACATCACCCTATATTGAATTTTATACGTCTGTTCTTCGAGGTATTTGAAAAACTGGTTAAGTCCTTTGAAATATTTATTACCGGTCCAGACCAGCTCCTTATGAAAATCACTCAATTCAAAAAATGGTTTATGCACCGGAAAATCAAATTTATAGGCATTCATTACCAGGGTATCATTCCACTCCTTCATCTTTTCACCCTTCCAGCAAACAATAGCTCCCTCATAGATCGATAAGCTTTTATCCGGGATAACCAGATCATCATCAATACCGATGATGGATCCGAATCCCTCACAATTACGACAAGCGCCATAAGGATTATTGAAACTAAAGAGATGAACGGAAGGCTCTTCGAATGACATCCCATCCAATTCAAACCGGTTGGAAAAGGTATGCAAGGTCCGGCTTTGTTGGCTATCCACTTTAAAAATACAGCAGGTTCCCATGCCCTCATTGAAAGCCGTCTGAACGGAATCGGCAATACGGGCTATTAATTCTTCATCCGGTGTTTCAGAAAAACCAATTCTATCAATCAGTAAATGATAGCCCGGATAAATCACCTGCTGAACAATGGGAATGGTTACTTCGGTGGCTTTCTTCTTTGAAGCGGATTTCTTAGCAACGGTTTTTTTGGCGGCTTTCGCTTCCTTTTTAACCTCCACCGGCTCCTTCAACACTTCCTCTATCTCCTTCACCTCGCCATCCACCAGCAAACGGTTAAAGCCCTTTTGTAACAAAATGTTCAAATCTTCAGCAATTGCCCGAGTAGGATTATGCATCAACGGGCAGGCGATTAAGAACCGACCTTGTTTGAAGTCGGTAATAAAATCGACCACATCCGATACCGATTGTTTCTTGACCATCTGCCCGGAAACCGGAGAGAAAGTCTTTCCTACTCTGGCAAATAATAATTTAAGGTAATCATAAATTTCAGTTCCTGTTCCGACAGTAGAGCGCGGATTTCGGGAATTCACTTTTGCTGAATAGCCACAGCAGGAGAAATGCCCAGAATATAATCCACCTCCGGCTTATCCATCCTTCCAATAAATTGACGGGCATACGAAGAAAGGCTCTCCACATATCTCCGCTGACCCTCGGCATAAAGCGTATCAAAGGCAAGGGAAGATTTTCCGGAACCGCTTAAACCTGTTATCACCACAAATTTATTACGCGGAATGGCCACATCCAGCCTTTTGAGGTTATGCATGGACGCCCCCTTAATAATTATAAAATCATGAGGGTCCAGTTTAGATACGTCGCTACTCTTTTTTTGCATAATGCCTGAGGCCATTCATAGTTTCCCCGGCAGAGAACAAAGGATTTATCCGGGCTGCAAAATTGGTAAGAACAGAGTGAATTAATGAGGAAGTACTAATCATTAATCTATAACCCCCTCATTGGCAAACATTATTTTTTCCATTTGATCGAACATCCGATCGCCTTTGTAAATGAAGTACTGACAGGTTTCCCTTCAAGCAATTCGTTGACAGCAGTTTCAACATATTTCTTAGTGACCTCAGCCGGACTATCTGTATTGTCATCAATTGCTCCGATATATCGTACCACCCAACTCTCCTTTTCTTTGTTTAGCACATAGACATGAGGCGTACGTGTTGCACCATAATTACGGGCTATTTCCTGAGACTCATCGTGAAGATAGCGAAATGGAAAGGCCTTATCCTTTGCACGAACTACCATATTCTCAAAGGAATCATCGGGATAGGCTTTCGCATCGTTAGAATTGATGGCGACTACCGGATAACCTTTCGATACATATTTATTATGGAGTCCGATGATCCTGTCTTCGTAAGCTACTGAAAACGGACAATGATTACAGGTAAATACAAGAATGACACCCTTTGCTTCGGGATAATCATTGAGAGACACTTTCTTTCCGTCAATATTGGTGAGTTTGAAATCACCGGCGACATCTCCCACTTTATATCCGGCATCAGTTGTATTCAGAATAAAGGAGGAGGTAGCGATTACAAGCAGGCTCAGCAAGGCATAAATTGAGAATTTTTTCATGGTATATACTTTTGGATGATTGTTTTTAACTCGTTATAATTTAGACTACCTTCATGGAAGGTTTGTGATTTATTTTTTCTGTCGATGACAACAGTGGCCGGAATAGCACCTTGCCAATCAACACTGATCTTATCAATCCAGCTATTGTAATCGGGTTCGTCCAGTAATAAAACTTCAGACGTAATTTCATTTTTCTTAAGAAAAGGCTGAAGCTTACCGGTAAGATTTTTCTTAAAGTCAAGGCTTAAGTAAACGAATTTAACGGGCTGATTAGCAAGATCTTTTTCCATTTTAATAAAGTCAGGTAATTCTTCAATACATGGCACACACCACGTGGCCCAAAAGTTCAGGACGAGTACTGTATCCGATGTATGATTTATCCTGGAGAGCACCTCTCCGATCTTGACTATGTGTACAGGTTGAGATGAACTCTTCTCCGTTGAACTGAGAAACAGTATTAAGAACGCGAATAGGAAACGAAGAATGGACATCCTCGAAGGTAAACAGATAAAAGCACAGGTTTATTTGAATGTTCAAAAAAAAAGATCGCTCCGGGGAACGATCTTTTGAACTAACCATATGAATTCAAACTACTTAGAATCGAATACCGGAAAAAAATGCCTGACAATACGACCGCCTTTTTCAACAACAAAATTGATGAGTACATCAAATGTCTGACGGGCACTGACATTGAATATGCCTTTTGTGTTTGCAGGTGTCGGTTCTGTTTGTAAAACGGCTGTATTATTGATTTTATCACCTACTATATTCACTTCACCAAGTTGGAAAGAAGGAATAAACTCCCCTTTATAATTTACCACCTGTACTCTTTGCCCCTTTGCCGTAGGCTTAATAACCATATTTTCAGGAATATCATTTATATTATAATTTCCTGATTCATTTATAGTTACCTCATTTAATTGAATGGAAGGTATAAGTTTACCATTGTAATTAACGGCTTCAAAATTCCGGTTGAAACCGAACTGGCCGAAACTTCCACTTCCTTTAATGTGATGGATGGAATACGGGTGTTTTCATATTTCACTGTTTCCACCATGTTTCCGTTTGCTACAACAGCAGCATTCAACTGAATGGTGGTAAAGGCAAATGCAGTCAATAATAGAACTGCGTTGGGGATCAGTGTAGTTTTCATGGCGTCTTATTTTTAAATGACTCTGCAAAGATATATCTATGAAATAGTACTTTGCAATACATAGTACCTTAAATTTCTTAATATATTGATTATTAATACTAATATTTTTATTCCTACCTAACTTATCGGGAATTCACTCCAATTCGTCGATTTTCAAGTATGAGATGCACGAAGGTTATGAATTGTTACAGCCAACAAGGTTACTAATGGGTTAAAGACTGTTATTGATTTGTTAAATAGTGAACGTCAGTTCATTAGAAATAATTTAAAATTTGAAAATTGGTTAATTTGAAGATTTGAAGATGTGGAGATGTGTAGATGGAGACAATTTGAAAATTTGATAATTTGAAAATGTGTAGATGTGTAGATGTGTGATAAAAATGAGTGTAATTATTTATTCCACATTTTGATTTACTACTAACAAGCAGCAAGAAGCAAGTAGCAAGTAGCCGAAGTAGCGGGTAGCGGGAAGCATTACCTCCCGAGCCATTGCAATTCGGAGGAATCGTAAATCTTTTGGTTATTGAGTGAATTGGAAATGCTGATCATGGACTTGGCCACTGTGAAATCATGAATGGGTTTAAATCGGCTAAATCTTCCGACCATCAAAAAGGAAAAAATCACCATAAAGAACTGACCTACTCTCTCCCCCAGCCTGAATTCCTTCCGGGGGCCCAGCAACATGGAAGGACGTACAAAGGCCAGTTTTCTAAATTGAAATTGACCATCGATATCACGCTCCATTTCGCCCTTGGTTTTCAAATAAAAATTATTGCTCTCCGGATCTGCTCCCAGAGATGAAATCGCGATGAACTTTGAAATGCCGGCTTTTGCAGCCAATTCGGCCAGATGAAGCGGTATTTCATAGTCAACGGCCCGAAAAGCTTCCTTTGATCCTGCTGATTTAATGGTCGTTCCAATACAACAATAGAGGATATCGGCATTTTTTACACTTTCACTTATCGTTTGTAGTTTCTTGAAATCCACCAGAATGGACTTTACTTTGGGGTGTTCAAAATTTAAAGGCCGACGGGTCAGAACAATTAACCTGTTCACGCTGACATCTTTGATCAACAACTCCATTAAAGCGCTGCCAATCAATCCGCTGGCACCAGCAACTACTACTGTTTTTATTTGATTGCTATCCATGGGGAGCTATGTGGGGGTCGAATAAAAAGTGAATTGAAAGCACAAAGTTAATAACATATAATTTAAGGGAATGTTAAAACCGGTCCTATAAATCTTTATATACTCTATAAAAGCCCTACCTTTGTAATAATATACAGGCTATGGAGGAAGATGATGACGACATGGAACAACAGGATGAGAACTCTGAATTAATTCAGAAATCCGTTGAGAAATATGAGGAGATGCGCGAACGACAAGAGAAGTATTTTTTTGATGTGGACGCTCTCGTGAAAATTATTGATCACTTTATAGATAGATTTGAGTATGAGAAGTCGCTTGAGGTGACGAAGTATGCCCATACGCTTCACCCCCATTCCGTGAATTTCACGTTGAAGGAGGCGCAATTGTACGCCTTGATGGGTCAGGAACAAAAAGCTTTGCAACTATTGGAGAAAATTGAACACGTCAATCCTTTTGATGTTGAAGTGCATTTGATCCGTGGCAATATCTATAACACACTCGAAAAATACAATCGTGCTATCGCCAGTTACCGGAAGGCGCTCGAAATGGCCGATGATCAGAAGGACGATATTTACCTGAGTCTCGCTATTACGTATCAGAATATGGCGGAGTATTCAAAAGCAGTGGATTATTATAAACTCTGTCTGCTGGCGAATCCTTCCAATGAGGTGGCGATGGAAGAGATGATTGTCAGTCTTGAATTCAGTCACCGTTTAAGTGAGGGGATTGAATTTTACAAGCGACTCATTGACGAACATCCCTATGGCTACATGCTCTGGTATTATCTGGCTGACCTCTATGGAAAGCAAAGTCAGTTTGAACAGGCATTAGTAGCTTATGATTATTGTCTCCTGATTAAGGAAGATTTTGCACCGGCACATTTGGACATGGCACAAGCCCTTGCGATGCTGGAGCGTTTTCAGGAAGCCATCGACCGCTATAAACTCGCTTTTGAATATTGTAAACCGGATGCTTTCACCTATTATAATATCGGAGAATGCCATGAAAATCTCCAGGATATGGAAACGGCCAGAGTACATTACAAGAAGGCCGTCAAGCTGAGTCCGGAGATGTCGCAGGCCTGGTATGGTATCGGCGTTACTTACGAAGAAGAAGACAGATGGTACGAAGCCATTCATTATATCAAAAAAGCCCTTGAGCTGGATGATCAGAATGGAGAGTACTGGCTGGCGTTGGGTGACTGCGAATACCGATTAAATAATTTTGAAGAAGCTGAAGAATGTTATAAAAAGGTAATCGATTACGATCCGGAAAATGAAGAGGGCTGGATCGCCTATTCCGAATTACTTTCAGAATTGAACAGGCCCTTCGAAGCATCCGAATTGATCAATACCGCCATGTTTTATCATCCGGATAATGCGGAAATTAAATACAGACAGGTTTGCTACCTCTATCTTTCAGGGTATAAGCAGGAAGCCTACGAACGTTTAGCAGAAACCCTCGACACATTTCCGGAAGGACATGCTATTATATACGACCTGATTCCTTCACTGGAAGCAGACGATAGAATCAAATCAATTATTCTTAATAAAGGAGGACGATCATGACAAAAAACTTTGACCTTTCACACATACCTGTACGGGCTGAAAAGCCAAGGAAGTCCGGGTTAACGATGGTAATGGATAAAGGATTAAGCATTCGGGAGTGTGAAGACATGATCGATGCTTCGGGGGAGTATATTGATATTGTAAAATTAGGCTTTGGCAGTTCGCTCATCACTCCACTTCTTGATCGTAAACTGGCTTTCTTCAGAGAAGTGGGTATTCCCGTTTATTTTGGTGGTACTCTTCTAGAAGCGTTTATCATCAGAGGTCAGTTTGATGAATATTTAAGAATCGTTGATAAATTTAAAATGGAGTATGCGGAAGTTTCCGATGGATCCATCACCATGCCTCATCAGGAAAAATGCCATTATATCCATCGCCTCAGCAAAAGACTTACCGTGATCAGTGAGGTGGGTTCTAAAGAAGAAGGCATCCTCATCCGCCCTAATAAGTGGATTGAGATGATGAATACCGAGTTGCAGGCTGGTGCCTGGAAAGTCATTGCAGAAGCACGCGAGAGTGGCACCGTAGGAATTTACCGGCCTAACGGCAAGGCACATGTGGTGTTGATCAACAAAATCGCTGCAAAGGTTCCGGTGGATAAAATCATCTGGGAGACGCCACAAAAGTCGCAGCAGGTCTATTTCATCAAACATTTTGGAGCGGATGTCAATTTGGGTAATATTGCACCCCATGAAGTGATTGCATTGGAATCGCTGCGATTGGGATTACGTAGTGATACCTTCTTTCAGTATCTAGATAAATCCCTCTACAACCCGCTTTCCGATCAACAAATGGTGACTGAAAAACAAACTGTAACTTCCTCATGAAAGAAAAAACTGTCTCTGAACTCCGTGAATGGAAAGAGAATGGAACACCTTTTCAAATCATTGATGTTCGGGAACCACATGAATATGATATCTGCAACCTGGAAGGTGAACTCATTCCATTGGGGAACCTCCTGGCCGAAGTGGATAAAATCCGGAAGGACATTCCCGTCATTGTTCATTGCCGCAGTGGAGCCCGTAGTTCCGCAGCCATCAACGAATTGGAAAAACGTTTTAACTTCGAAAATCTCTATAACTTAAAAGGGGGAATCATTGCTTACGCAAAAGAAATAGACCCTAGCCTCGAGACGTATTAATTTTATGCTTCATCAATTTCTTGACTTTATCCTTCATATCAATGAACACCTGGCGACCATGGTTCAGGAATATGGGGTGGCCGTTTACGGAATATTATTCCTGATCATTTTTGTTGAAACCGGATTGGTCGTCATGCCCTTCCTTCCCGGTGATTCGCTCTTATTTGCTGCCGGTGCCCTCTGCGCCAACGAAGAAAACGGACTCAACCTCTTTCTCCTCATCGGACTTCTAACCATAGCCGCTATCCTCGGTGATAATACCAATTATTTCATCGGTAAATATTTTGGATTAAAGGCGACGGAATTAAAAATCGGCGGTCGACGTTTGGTAAAACAAAAATACATTGATGATACCCATGCATTTTTTGAGAAACATGGCACCAAGGCGATCATCATGGCGCGTTTTGTTCCCATTGTCAGAACATTCACTCCCTTTGTTGCGGGATTGGGACAGATGAGTTACCGGACGAAATTCCTCCCTTATGATATTGCAGGAGGAATCTTATGGATCAGTTCCATGTCTGTTTCCGGGTATCTGTTCGGACAGATTGAATGGGTAAAGGACATTTCGAAGCGGTGGTTTTACTGATCATTTTGCTTTCCTTGCTACCGATGATCATTGGAGTGCTTCAGCAAAAATTCAAAAAGAAATAATGCCGGTTTACGCCCTGGCAGGAAAAAAACTCGGGCATTCCTTTTCGAAGGCCTGGTTCAACGCTAAATTTGAAAGGGAAGGACTTTCCGGTTTTAGTTATATCAATATTGAAACCGATGCTATTGAAAATATCCGCGCATTGGCTGCAGCCGAACAGCTCAGTGGATTCAATGTCACCATTCCCTATAAATCAGCTATCATTCCTTTTCTGGATGAAGTATTGGGAGATGCCGCGAAGGTCAATGCCGTCAATACGGTAAAGTGTCTAAAGAATGGTAAGCTTATCGGCTACAATACAGATATTACCGGATTCAGAGAAAGTATTAAACCCCATTTACGCGCCTGTCATAGCCGCGCCTTGATCTTTGGTACGGGAGGAGCCTCCAAAGCCGTGGCCTATGTGTTAGCGGAACTGGGAATAGAATTTCAGTTCATCTCCAGGCATACATCTTCATCGCCTGCACTCCCCTATTCCGCTCTGACCAATCTGGATATCAGAAATGCACCTTTATTGATCAACACCACTCCGCTGGGTACTTTTCCGGATACGGAGACCTGTCCTGATATTCCCTATGAAGGCATAGATAAATACCATTTACTCTTTGACCTCGTCTATAATCCCGCCGAAACCCTGTTTCTCAAAAAGGGGAAAATGTACGGTGCTGCCACCCTCAACGGTTATGATATGCTAATCCGGCAGGCGGAAGAAAGCTGGAGAATATGGCAGATGCCGGAAGAACAGGTTTAACGACGACTTGAGTATCTTTCAAAACAAGGTTGTTTGTCGTCGTGTAGAGGAGCTATTCTACAGCCATTCCGGACATATTATTCAAAAACTTTGCAGCGAATAAAATGTTAGTGGTATATTCGCAGCATAAATTATCAGCCATGCAAATCGACGGACGAATCAAACTCATTTCAGTATTTATACTTCTCGGAGCACTTTCCCGACTCCTTCCGCACCCGATGAACTTCACTCCGTTAGCCGCCATGGCTTTATTCGGAGGAACCTATCTCCTTGACAAGCGACTGTCCTTCATCATCCCGATCACGGCAATGTTTTTAAGCGATATTCTCCTCGAACTTAAAAACGGAACCGGCTTTTATCCGGAGATGATATGGGTATATGGAAGCATCGTGCTCATTACCTTTTTGGGATTCTTCCTCCGTGGAAGAGAGCAACGCCAAACCATTATGGTGGCCTCTTTATTGGGATCGATGTTATTTTTCTTCCTTACTAATTTCGGAACATGGCTCACCGGTTATTACGGATACACTTCACAGGGCTTAGCGAACTGTTATATTGCAGCGATTCCCTTCTTCAAAGGAACAGTGATGGGTGACTTATTCTACAATCTTATGTTTTTTGGTGGATTTGCCTTAGTGAGATGGGCATCTCCTTCCCTGATTAAAAGAAAAATATAAATATCGCCCGGTATTCCTACCCATACATCAACCCCTTATTACGCCTGATAATAAGGGGTTGATCGTTTTTAGGAATCGTGCTCCGGGAAATTCAAAACCTGATCATATAGCATAATCAACTCTCCTGACTTCCGCATAAAAAAAGATTGATTTTGCAATGAATAGAAAAACAGCATTATACTGAAAATTCTTGGGTGACTCAGGGAGTCCCGGTTGTGTTTAGTCATAGCTTTATGCATGTCCCGGAATCTATGTCGTACAAGCTTTGTAGTAGTGGTAATTCTGTCAGAACTCAGTGTACATTTCAGCTTCTCTACGCTCACCCGGTTCCAGCCGAACTAAAGGTCAGCACTCGGCTAACATATCTTTTGGCAACAGCCCTGTAGGGGCGGTATCTCTGTAAGAAAGGATATCCTTTTCTCCCACCAATGCCGGCACCCGACCTAAGGTCGGGTGCCGGCGGTTATATGGATAGGTGGACTTTGTTTGTTACAGAGATACCGCCCCTACAGGGCTGTTGTGGAAGAAAGGTCTATGCCCGGTCTGTTGATCTAACGTTGTCATGAAGTACACAGGAAACATACTTTTAAGTTGTTTTCATATGAATACAGTTCACCTTTCTCAGAAGTGGTCGGTGTAACAAATCAAGTATCAACACCTTGTTGCTTGAATTTTGTGGGATTTAAAATATATAAAGTACCAGGATGAAGTCTTAAGGGAAAGAAATCAAGAATGAGTCTGGAGGGCGTCATAGAAATCATTCAAAAGATCCATGAAATCAGCCTTCTAAGGCCTAACCATGAACTGATAACACGTCCTTTGTTACTATCTGACGAAAAACGAAAAGTCAAAGAACTCTTTGGATTTTAATTTAAGGTGCCCCGGCAAGGAAGTCAAGAATAGCATAATCAACTTTTAAATTCATTTTATAATTCAATAATCATGTATTCGGCGGGGTATTATTTCTAAATTTGCATATCCTGATTCTACTTTAATTGTTACAGTAAAAAAACCGAAAATGATTACCAACGAACAAGTAATAGATGCGCTAAGAAATGTGGAAGAACCGGATCTCAAAAAAGATCTGGTGACCTTGAACATGATTAAAGATGTGGAAGTAGATGGTAAAAAAGTCAGTTTTACCGTGGTGCTGACCACGCCTGCTTGTCCGTTAAAAGAGTTAATCGCCAACGCCTGCCGGAACGCCATCATCCATTTTGTAGACAAAGATGCAGAGGTGACGGTAAACATGACGGCGAATGTGACCACCAAACGTCCTGAGAGCGAAGAACAGTTACCGGGAGTCAGGAATATCATAGCTGTGGCTTCAGGAAAAGGCGGTGTCGGGAAATCCACTGTTGCGGCGAATCTGGCCGTAGCTATGGCCCAAACAGGTGCAAAAGTTGGATTGATTGACGCGGATATTTTCGGTCCCTCCCAGCCCATCATATTCGATATAAAGCATGAGCGACTTTTTATCTCTGAAAAAGACGGACGCCAATGATGCTTCCTGTAGAAAAATTCGGAGTGAAAGTTCTTTCCATTGGCTTTCTTACTGACCCATCGCAAGCCATTGTATGGAGAGGACCGATGGCTTCCAAAGCGCTGCGCCAATTGTTCATGGATGCCGACTGGGGAGAGCTGGATTATCTCTTCATCGACCTTCCTCCCGGCACAAGCGATATCCATCTCACATTGGTAGCCACAGTACCGGTAACGGGCGCTGTCATTGTTTCTACACCACAAAATGTAGCATTAGCAGATGCACGGAAAGGAATTGCCATGTTCGGCATGGACTCTATCAAAGTTCCGATCATCGGTATCGTTGAAAACATGTCTTATTTTACACCGAAAGAATTACCCGAAAACAAATATTATATTTTTGGAAAAGGAGGATGCAAAAAACTGGCGGAGGAATTACACATCCCCTTCCTCGGAGAAATACCGCTGGTACAATCCATTTGTGAAGGCGGAGACAATGGCATTCCAATGGTCATGGATCAGGATCATCCTGCGGCTATGGCTTTCTTAACGGTAGCCGGTAACGTTGCACAACAAATTGCCATCAGAAATGCAAGTCAGCATCCCACTCAGAAATTGGAAACAATCGGTTAAACCTTAAGATGAACAAAGACCCCCAATTGATTTCCCGAATCGAAGAAACGCTGGCACAATTACGCCCCTACCTTGAAGCCGATAACGGCAACATCAGTTTTGTTGAAGTCACAGAAGATATGATTGTCCGTGTCCGCCTCGAAGGCGCCTGCAGCTCCTGCTCCATGAGCATGATGACCCTTAAAGCCGGCGTAGAACAATCGCTTCTCAAAGCAATTCCCGGACTGAAAGCAGTGGAAGCGGTGGAATAAAATTTTTACTAAACCTAAAGACCTAAATGGAATTGATGAATTGATGAATTGATGAGTTGATGAATGTTTTGAAGTATTTAGAATTCTTGTGTTAAGAAAAGTCCTCCGTGATCCTTAGTGCTCTTAGTGCCTTAGTGGTTAAAAAGAAAAATTCCTTCGAGGACGAAAATCTTCATTCATCTAAAATCATTTAATATTTTCGGTAATATAAATATTTTCAAATAGAAAGCAACATCTTTGGTTTCACGCAGATCCCAATAGCTATCGGGAGCAGAGCCGCAGAGTTTTTAAGAGGCGCAGTAAAAAGCAAGCAGCCAGAGGCAAGCAGCAAGCAGCAAAAAATACTATTGAAACCTAAAATTTGACAATCTTCGACGAAACACTTTCCGAATCAGTAATTAAATTGACAAAATAAACCCCATTCGCCACCCCATTCATCGGTATCTCTCCCGTCACATACCCTCCCGCTATCACCTCCACTTTTTTCTCAAACACCAACCTCCCTTCCATATCAAACAACCGCAAACTCCCCGTTCTTCCTTTGAGTTTAGAGGCGTTGACATGAATCATATTCCACTCGCTATTGTACCATGCCTGAAAAAACATCTCCTGATCCGGTACATTATCATCCACCCCAACACTCAGCGTATCACAAGGCAGGCACCCATAAGCGCCGAGTTCGTAATCGGGATTGTTGGGAAGGCCGAAGTAAGTTCTGGCACCACCAAGGTAAAAACTAAACGGTTGAAAATCGCAGGCGAGACCGAGTGAATCGGGTTGGTTGATGACGCTGAGGTTTGAGTTGATGGTAGTGAATGCTGTACTAGTATCCGGATATGGCCAGGAATAGTTTTTATCAAATGCTGAAATGTATATTTTTCCATCGGGGGCAAGTAGAATGGAATGTGCTCCCATATCAGGATCACTAAAAACTCCTACAGCGACTTTAGAGTTAGCAATATTACTTGCTGTTAAATCATATTGCCATATTGTAGAAGGTTGCGTGCTGAGTGAGGCTTCACAAACATATAAGAACCTTTCATTGGGTGAAAAGGCACAGCTTGAAAATATTAATGGGAATGGCCCCGGTCCTTCAGGCTGAATTGCAGTAAAGGAAGTAATCTGACCGCTGCATCTGTCAAAATCGCAGAGTTGAATTTGCCCCTTCCATGATATTTGGGCGAATTTACTTCCTTCACTATTGAAAATTAAATGCCCTCCACCAGTGCTATGATCCAATCAATACTCTGGTTAAAGGACCATTTATACCTGTCTCATTTATTAAATATATATAGTATTCATTTGTTAAGGTAGTACCGTTTGGTGCATTCCACCACTGAAAAATCCACCACCAATCTCTACCATTCCCATGGCGAACAGCCATTAAGGCATCGAATGCAGGTAGATTATTTAGCATTACATTTTTTTGGATGACAATGCCGCTATCGTTATTGGCTTTGTAGTTTACAGTTGTATAATATAGACCGTAGGGGCTACTTGAAGTGACACTTGCTGTAAATAAATATATTAATGAATCAGAACCTGGAACTGGCAAAAACAATCCGGCATGATACCATGAGTTCCCCTTAATTAAATTTGCTCCTGATACAGGTTCATGATATTTATTCCATATATATCCATTTATCGGCAAAATATTGTTTAGTAAAGTAGAATAAAGTAAAACTCCTGACGAATCACTGATATTTGTTACTCCATTTCTCCAATCAACTTGCGATTTAAAATTAGTTGGAATCTTAGGAAAACCTTGCCAACGAATTCCAGCACTATCCCCAAAAACCCAAGTATTATTGTTAAACTGAGCGTATGTCTTCCCACCCCCAACAACCGCAGTCATCAACACCAAAGCGCAAAAGAATTTTTTCATCACAATAAAATTACGGAAAAACTAATTGCAATTAAGAAGACGATCACTATTAATCTGAATTCTCATCAATATTTTTCGGTAGTCTGTTTTTTGTCAATCGGATAGCAAGTTAAAAGGTGTCTCGCAGTCTCCTTCGCTAAAAGCTTCGTTGCCCGAGGGAGTCGCAGAGTCGTGGTCTCCTTCGATGAAGCTACGAAGACCGTCTCCTTCGATGAAGCTACGAAGACCGTCTCCTTCGCTGAAGCTTCGGAGCCCAAGGAGGGAGCCGCTGTAACTTCATTAATTTAATCATTCATACATCACATCTTCAAATTAACCCATTTTCAAATTTTCAAATCAAATTTGATTGTTTTCGACTCAACACTTTAACCCCCATCAATAATATCCCGAAGATTTAATTTCAATTACTACTTCTTTCCTTTCGGAAAAGTAATAATAATTTTAGTTCCTTTATTTGACTCGATCGTCATGGCTCCGTTGAGCAATGTGACCAGACTTTTCACAAATGCCATTGAAAGAGAAGAACTGCTGTTCTTGTTTGTACTTTCAGGGAAGCCATTACCATCATCCTCCATTTCCAGTACATGGTAATCGCCTTGAGTTTTTAATCCTACAAGTATTAATCCTTCCCGTTGGTTTTTGAACGAATGGGTGCAGGCATTGCCGACGAGTTCATTTACTATTGAGGCCAGGGTGATCATGTTGCTTTCTGAAAGTCCGGCGAGTTCACCTTCTACCGAGCAGGTGATTGTGGTATTTGCGGCTTTGGTATTTGCAATGGTCGCCCTGCATATTTTATCGAGGTAATGGGAGAACTGCGATGGTGTGAATTCTCCATTCGTGTAAATGGTTTCCGGCGCCAGTACCATGGCATTCACTTTACTTTGAGAAGATTTTAACGCTGCTGATGCACGATCATCAGAATAAAGCTGCTGCAACCGCATATAACCGGAAAGCAATCCCAAATCGCGCTTCATTCTTTCCTGCAGCCCTTCTACTCTAGCCCTTACTTGTTGTTTGGTTGTTGCAAGTTCTTGTTTCAGTTCAATTTCTGTAGTGATATCAGCAAATGAAATCAGGAGTCCTGTCTCCTCTTTTTTCTTTTTATCCATCAATACGGAAATATTAAACCGGAGCCATTTCACTTGCTGTCCGGCAGACTGAAGTCCAAGCGTAACATTCGATAATGATTTTCTTTCTTTAACAGCGTCTAATAGGGGATGGTCTCCGGATTTCACAACAGTACCATCTGCATTTAACCATGTCCATTCGTCTGCAACAGATCCATTCGTCAACCATTGCGTAAACTCCTCCTGCTCCATTTGCAATAGAGCAGCGGCGGCATCGTTGCAAGAGCGTATTTCACCGGATTTATCCAACAATAGCATCCCTTCTGTTGTGGTATTGAAAGCATTTCTATAGCGTGATTCACTGTTGGCAATGGCTGAATTCAAACGGTATTTCTCTAAGGCATTACCGATGAGATTGGCTGCTGCAGTCAACAAGGTCACATCATCCTCGAGCCAGGTCCTTTCTACTCTGCATTCATCAAATCCAAGTTGTCCCCACCATTCACCGGCGACAAAAACCGGAACTACTAAAATGGATTTGATCTCCTGCGCAGTCAATACGGTTTTTACGCTTGCCGGAAAATCCCGTACATTTCCTAAAACAGGTCTGCCCATAGATAACTCATCCACCCAACTCATGAAACCGTTCTCCACAAAATCAAAACTGATCATGTCTTCATTGTCAATTTGCGGTTCCACGGTTCCATCTGTCCACTCCATGATCTGGCTGGACATAAATTTACCTTGCACCTGATCATGCGCATTCCGGAACAAATAAATCCGACTCACTTCAAAGGACTCTCCCAGCTTATTCAATAACTGCTGAATGGAGCTATCCAATTGATCATCGTCCATCATTTTGAGCGATAAAAGCGAGATGGCTTCAAGGAGACTTCCTCTTTTCTTATAGGAAATTTCCGCTAGTTTGGTTCGGGTCACATTATTTAAAATACCCTGAACCACCTTTTCATTCGTGCGGGGATCAGTGGTCACTTTAGCCACAAAACGCAACCAGATATAATGACCATATTGATGCAGCAAACGAAATTCCATTTCAAAGCCTTCTCCATTCAAAAGGGCATCATTCAATCTGCTTTCAAAGATCTGAACATCGTCAGGATGAATAGCAGCAAAGAAAAAATCATAGAATTCCCTGCCTTTCTTTCGGACGTTAATCCCAGCATTTCATAAATATGATACGAACAGAAGAATGATAGTTCCTTCGGATTTAACTCAAATGAACCAAAGGAGCCATAGGTACCGGCTTCATCGAGTATCGTCCGCAGTTTCTCATTCATAAAATGTAAATCCTTCTCCTGCGTGATATTCTTTACGCTGACCAGGACCAGGTCGGAATCGGTCACTTTAATCAATCGGGCTTTAAAATAATTTCTATTACCACGTGCGTCCAGCTCATAAAAAAATTCGGAAGATTGATCCCTGTCTTTTAATTCCAATCGTGACTTTGAAAAACATGAAATGACCTCAGCGGGCATAATGTCACTCACACCCTTTCCAATAAATACTTCCTTATCTGTATAAAGAAAACTTTCATCGCGACAGTATACATCCACAAATACATCCTTACTATCTAACAACAAATACGATATCATCAATACATTTAATGAGGGCTTCGAGCTCCATTTGCTTTTGAAGAATACTCCCTTCCGCTTTTTTCTGATTGGTAATATCAAAAACGGAACCATAAGTCAGAATGGAACCATCTTCTTTGAAGCTATGGACAGCGCGCAAAAAGAAACAATGAAACTCCGGAATAACATCAGGCGATAATTGAAATTCAATTTCCATCATCGTTTTATTACCAATAGACTCTTCCAATGCATTTCTGAACTTCACCTTATCTCCTTCCAGAACAGAGGCAACGATATTGGAATAGGACTCCATCGCCATCGCTTTGGAAATATTCAAGTACTTCTCCACACCATCACTGACATACATGAATTTTCTATTCCCGTATTTATCCATCTTCACAATATAGATCACACCGGGAACTGATGCACTGATCTCCAGCAACTGATTACTTTGCCCCTGAATTTCGCGAAACATATTGTCTTTCTCCATGAGGATGCCGACAATATTGACGGAACGAATCATCAGACTCATTTCATAATCGGTCATCTCATGTACGTCGGAATAATAGGCTCCCAAGGTCCCTAACACTTTTCCATCGCTGCTGATCACCGGAAAAGAATAACAGGCCTGAAATCCATTTAAAAGTGTGATAGCCCGATAACTATCCCAGCAAGCATGATCACGAATATCATTGATGAGTACCGGTTCCATAGTAGCTGCTGCTAGTCCACAGGAGCCATGCTTGTCATCTATGGTTATTTCATTTACAGCATTCAGATACGAAGGTGGAATACCGGGTGCACTCAGCCATTCCAGAGCCATCACCTCCTTTTTTTTCTGCGTAACATAACATTTCATCTCGGGAACAAGAATTTCAATTCCTTCCAGTAAGGTGCTCACTACGTCTTTGAGTTGTTTACTCTTAAACGCTTTTTCGAAAACCGATGTTTCTAAGGCATCCAGTCGGCTCATCCGCCACTTCGTCGTGATATCTCTGATGAAAAAGAAACCGAACTCACTGTTTCATTCTTAAAAATAGGATTTACAGAAATTTCTATATGATACCAAATGTTGTTCAACTGAATATCGAGTTCCTTGATCTGTTTGTTTCCTTCACAAGCTCCGAAGAGCAAGGGTGTCCATTGTTTATATAACACTTCCGGAATGACCTGCAGAATATTCTCACCTACTTCGATATTTATACCATAGAAATCAGATAAAATTGTTCTGAAATTTGTATTAAATGCCACTAATTCACCGGAACATTTTGCTATAAAAATATAATCATCGGTATTTTCAATTACCGATTTTAAGGAAGCAGATGTATCTTCAATCAGGTGATGTGCCGATTTTAAATCGGTGATATTTTGTCCCTGCCCTCTAATGACTCCGGGACGCAACAACCAACTGTTGATCAGAAAATAATAGACTTTACCATCAACAGCTTTCAACCGAAGTTCAAAACGGTCGGTATAGGAAGTATCTTCTTTAGAGGACAAAGCGAATTCATAGCGCTCCTGCACCACCTTTACATCTTCGGGATACACATAACGTTCGGCATACTCCAGCAAGGTGAGGGAGTCGGGAATATTTTCATAGCCGAGACCCAATAATAAATCCTTATGTAAACTATCGAGGTAAAAGATCAGATGATCGAGATCCAGTTCCCATCCTGCTACGAGATAAAGCCTGTCAATGGTTAAACTCAGGTCTGAAAATAAATCCTTTTGAGTATTGCTTTCATTCATCATATCCTTCCGATTTTTAGAAATATTTTAAAGAAAAATAGGACTTAAAATCAGATGAAATACTGCGCACTCAGGATTTTTTCAACAATTGAATTTAAGGTTTCTTTACCAACACACCGGCTCTATAGACTTCATTTTTAACAATATTGCCGATTTTATCAAACTCCAGCCAGGAGCCCTCTTTTAATCCCGACCTGTAAGTACCTGTTTCACGGATCTTCCCATCTTCATAATAAATTTTAACGGGGCCTTCCTCTTTATCCTCCTTATAAGACATCTCAAAAAGGAGCTTGCCGTTATCGTTGAATTGACGATAAGCACCATTCCGTTTACCATTCAGGTACGACTTCTCTTCCGCCGGCATCCCATTTTCATAAAACACTTTCCACAAACCAACCGGCAATCCCTTGTTATAAATTTCTATTGATCTGACGGAATCATTTTCCCCGAAATACGTCCAGACACTATCCTTTTTTAAGTTATAATATCTGCCTCTCGCCATGACCTTCCCACTCTCAAAATAGGATACTGCATCAGACCTTCGGTTATCCTTCTCAAACGTCACTTCGGCTTTCAGTTTCCCACTTTCATACCATGTTCTGGAAATGCCAATGGGCTTATCATTCTTGAAAACGGTTTCAGAACAAAGGGTATCCGTGCGGTAATATTTCCTCCAGTTTCCTTGTTTCAACCCCTTACTGTCCTTCCGGTTGATGGTATCACCCTTAAAGACCTGATAATTCTCTTTTTGGGCCTTAACCGAACCTGCGAAACAGATCAGTAACATCAGAAGAAACGCGCGTAACATGGTACAAAAATGCAAATTACTATGATTACTTAAAACGAAGCGATGACTTTCTTTCACATAATTCCCATAACTATTCAAATTTTAATAAGAACGTTAATCAACAATTCTTTATTTTTGTTTTAAACCAAATCTATCCCCTTGATAAATATGCGTCCTATAACTCTACTATTTCTATTGGTTTTAGCCGGCATTCCCGGGTTTGCACAAGTCCTGAAAGGAGTAGTAAAAGATGAAAAATCAAAAGAGGCATTAATTGGCGCAACGATTTCTATTAAGGGAAGCACCATTGGAACGACCACCGATATTGATGGCAATTTTAATCTGGAAACACAAGGTCAAAGCGTCCCTTTTACTATTACAGTGACTTATATCGGATATCAGTTGAAAGAGATCAACATCCAAAATCCCAACACCCCTCTTCAAATCTTTTTGAGCACCAATGAAAAAATATTAAAAGAGGTCAGTGTGGTGGAATCGCGGCTGACGGAAAAGCAACGGGAATCGGCGCTAACGGTAGAGGCCATGGATATTATCGCGATAAAACAAACACCTGCCGCCAACTTCTATGATGGTTTGGGGGCATTGAAGGGCGTAGATGTCACTGCAGCGAGTCTGGGTTTTAAAGTAGTGAATACGCGGGGGTTTAACAGTACTTCTCCGGTACGTTCGCTGCAGACCATTGACGGCGTGGACAATCAGGCTCCGGGATTAAACTTTTCACTCGGTAATTTCCTCGGAAGTTCTGAATTGGATATCCTCAAAGTGGATTTAATCGTAGGCGCCAGTTCTGCATTTTACGGACCCAATGCGTTTAATGGTGTAATCAGTATGACTACAAGGAGTCCGTTTGTGAAGCCGGGATTAGAGGTCAGTTTCAAAACGGGTAGCCGGAATTTAATGGAGACCGCGATACGTTATGCCGTGGTGAAAAAGAACAAGGCGGGAGTTGAGAAACTCGGCATGAAATTCAATGCATTTTATCTGACGGCCAATGATTGGGAAGCAGATAACAGGGCAGCAACGCCTCAATCCAGGAGTGGGATTGACAATCCCGGAGGCTATGATGCGGTAAATGTTTACGGTGACGAATATTATTCAGGAGGAGATTTTAGTCTGGTTCCCGCCTTGCGTCCGGGTATTGGAATTGTTTACAGAAAGGGCTATGCTGAAAAAGACATCGTTGATTACAACACCAGAAATCTAAAATTAAATAGTGCTTTGCATTATAAGATTGGAAAAGAAACAGAAATCATTGCCAGCTCTAATTTCGGGTACGGCACGACGGTATATCAGGGCGATAACAGATATAGTCTGAAAGATATTCTCTTCTTTCAAAACAGACTGGAAATCCGTAAGCCGGATAAGTTTTTTTAAGAGGATACATCACCAATGAAAATGCCGGAAATTCCTATGATGCATTTTCACAGCATTACTGTTGCAACGAGCCGTAAAGGACGATGCGGATTATATCAAAGACTATGTATTCTTCTTCAACAGCAACAATTACTTTCAAAAAATCAGAAATTTTCCCGGGTTTCCACAAGTCTCACAATACCCCGATTACCTGCAGTATCTGGCATCCATCAATCCTTTTCTGATCCAGAATTACTACGACTCGCTACAACTCTATCATGCCGGAGCGGCGGCCTATGCCAATACAGCGGGACAACCCATACTTGGAAATCAGGCTACTTATCAGCCCGGCACAGCTTCCTTTGATTCGGCCTTTTCAAGCATCACCTCCAGAGAAACATTTTCCGGAGGAGGTTCGAAATTTTATGATAAGTCAGCGCTCTATCATATTCATGGAGAGTATAAATTCAACATTGACAGTTTCCTCTTCACCACCGGAGCAAATTTCAGGAAATACCTCCCCGACTCCCGCGGCACCATTTTCAGCGACACCAACAACAGAGTCATTGAAAATTCTGAATATGGTTTATATGCCGGTATTGACAAGAAGATTTTTTCTGATCGTTTAAAAATCAATGCCACGCTTCGGATGGATAAAAATGAAAATTTCGACTACCTCTTTTCACCTGCGGCTTCCCTCGTTTACAATCCGGACAACAACCAAACTTTTCGTCTCTCCTTCAGCTCCGCCATCCGTAATCCGACAATGGCAGATCAGTATTTATACTATCAGGTTGGAAGAGCGATCCTCATTGGCAATCTGAATGGATTTGACTCCCTCGTTACGCTGGAATCCCTCTTTGCCGGATTCAATGATCAGAATGTGGATACACTTTCTTATTTTAATGTGAGTCCGGTAAAACCTGAGGAAGTAAAAACCATTGAAGTCGGCTATAGGGTAACGTTATTCAAACGATTATTCATGGACATGAATGCCTACTATAGCACCTATAAAAATTTTATCGGTTATAAGCTGGGGGCAGATGTCACCGTTGCGCAGGGATCACCATTGCCTATATTTTTAAATAATATTTTGAGGGTGGCCACCAACTCTGAAGACATCGTTACTACCCGGGGATTCACGGTTGGATTAAATTATTATTTCAGTAAATTCTATTCCTTATCAGGGAACTGGTCATGGAACGAACTCGACAGAAATGGTTCTGATGATCCTTTAATTCCTGCATTCAATACTCCCAAAAATAAATTCAATGTCGGATTCAGCGGACTTAACATTGACAATAAGATAGGAAGCAACTGGGGCTTTAGCATCAATTATAAATGGGTACAGGGATTCCTTTTCGAGGGTTCACCACAATTCACAGGTTCCATTGAAGATTATGGAGTGGTGGATGCGCAAATCAACAAGCGCTTTCCTGAAACAAAAACTACTTTAAAATTTGGTTGCTCCAATATACTTGAAAATCTTCACTATGAAGTTTACGGAGGACCTTTGATTGGGAGGTTGCTTTATCTGCAGTTGTTGGTAGAATTGAATTAATTTGAAAATTTGAAAATGAGTTGATTTGAAAATTTGAAAATGAGTTGATTTGAAAATTTGAAAATGAGTTGATTTGAAAATTTGAAAATGAGTTGATTTGAAAATTTGAAAATGAGTTGATTTGAAAATTTGAAAATGAGTTGATTTGAAAATTTGAAAATGAGTTGATTTGAAAATTTGAAAATGAGTTGATTTGAAAATTTGAAAATGAGTTGATTTGAAAATTTGAAAATGAGTTGATTTGAAAATTTGAAAATGAGTTGATTTGAAAATTTGAAAATGAGTTGATTTGAAAATGGATGATATGATGATGGATGATCGATGGGCGGGAGACAGGTATGACAATGGGTTGATTTGATCGGGAAGCCTTGCGATGATTTCAGTTTGAAAAAAAATATAGTTTCGAATAATATTATCAAAATTTCAGGTGAATGGAGATCGTCGTCTTCGAAGGAATTTTCATTTTCACCACTAAGGCACTAAGGGCACACAGAATCACGGAGGATTTTTCCTAAAGCAAATACTTTATAATAATTCAAAACATTCATTAATTCATCCATTCATCAATTCATCAATTCTATTTTAGTAAGTAAAATTTTGATCCCCTACAACGGGTCTACATCTACCTGAATAATGAGTTGTCGGTTTTCGGGTTTTTTGCGGTAGGATTCGAGGGCCTGGCTGAGTTTTGCTTTTACTTCTTTTACGCTCAGGGTTTTTTCAAGTTTGATCAGTAAATGGCGAAGGAAATAATTTCTGATGCGGTTCACGGAGGGTGTGGTGGGTCCGAGTACGCGTTTTCCGAAGAGGGAACGAAGGATGAGCGATAGTTCGTTTGACATCCGATCCAATTGCGTCTCATCGCGATGCTTAACACGAATTTCAATGAGACGGAAGTACGGAGGATAACTAAATGTATATCTTTCATTCAGTTCATGCATATAAAATCCCGGGTAATCGTGTCTTTCCACAAACGACAGCACAGGATTACTAACATCATAGGCTTGAATTAAGACTCTGCCATGCTTTCTTCTTCCTGCCCTCCCACTCACCTGCGCTAATAACTGAAAGCCCCGCTCGTGTGCTCTGAACTCCGGATAATGGAGGATGGCATCGGCATTCAAAATCCCTACCAGTTGCACCTTATCAAAATCCAGACCCTTCGTCACCATTTGCGTTCCCACCAGAATATCTACTGCACCCTCTTCGAAAGTGGTGATGATCCGATGGTACGCTGTTTTCGATCGCGTGGTATCATAGTCGAGTCGTGCAATTCTTGCCTCCGGAAAAACGAGTTGCAATTCCTCTTCGATCCGTTCCGTGCCGAAACCCTTCATCCTTAAATCCTGATCACCACAGGCCGCGCATTTGACAGGTAACGTTTGCATATAGCCGCAATAATGACAGCGCAGCTCATTCTTCTTTTTATGATAGGTCAATGATACATCACAATTCACGCAAAGCGGTGTCCAGGAGCAGATATTGCATTCCAGGTAGGGAGCAAAACCTCTTCTGTTTTGAAATAAGATCGCCTGTTCGCCCTGCGCCAAAACATCTGTAATTTGTTCAATGAGCATATTCGAAAAATGACCATTCACCATCTTCCTCTTCCTCGCCTCCTTCATATTCACAACAAACACATCCGGCATTTGCAATTCTGCATGACGGCGATCCAAGGTCACCAAGGCATATTTACCGGATACAGCATTGTAGTAAGATTCCATACTGGGCGTAGCTGTTCCCAGCAGGATACGGGCATCCTGATAGCCTCCCATCACGATAGCAATGTCCCGCGCATTATACCGCGGTGCAGGATCCACTTGCTTATAGGAGTGGTCGTGTTCCTCATCGACAATGATCAAACCGAGTCGGCTAAAAGGTAAAAACACTGCTGAACGGGCACCGATTACCAGTTTACCGGTTGAAGATGCGTTGCTATTGTCTTCAATGATTTTATTCCAGACTTCAACCCGCTCCTGCTCATTGAAGCGGGAATGATACACGAGTAGCCGGTCACCGAAGTGTTTTTGCAACCGACCAATCAACTGTGTCGTCAAGGCTATCTCCGGCAATAAATACAATACCTGTGCACCGGAATTTAATTGTTCGGTGATCAGATGAATATACAACTCTGTTTTACCGGAAGAGGTAACGCCATGCAATAACACCACACTCCCCTCTGAAAATGCCTGTTTCGTTTCGTGTAACGCCTGCACCTGAAATGGATTTAACGTGTAGGGAGCAATGATCTTACCCTCGTAATGCCCTACCCTATCCTCTCTTTGTTGCGAAAGAAGAAGGACTTCCTTTTTCACCAGCGCTTGCAGTACAGTTGTCGTCACACCGGCTTTCTTCAAGGCCATTGCTTTATTCACCTGTGGTTCTCCGCTATCGCGCGACATTTGAAAGTAAGCTAATAAAAGGTCGAGTTGCTTGGGTGCTTTTTTCTCGAGTGTATTTACCAGATCGTTGAGACGGTCTTCCGGAAAAAGTTTATCATTCACGGCAATATACTCCACCCATTTTGGTTTATACCGTTCATCCACTTCTTCCCTCACCAGAATGATTTTTTTATTAATCATACTTCGTATCACCGGCATCACCTGCTTCAGCGAAAGAATTTTTTCAATATCATGCAGTGATAATTCAGCCTGCGTTTCCAGTGCTTCATAAATCAAATACTCCCGATCTGTAAAGGATGAAACATCGCCCTTGAAATCCTCATTTTTCACAATACGCGATTCGCTTTGCAGACGCAAGGCAGAAGGCAATGCTGCTGCCATCACATCTCCGGGAGTACATAAATAATAATCGGAAAGCCACTTCCAGATTTTAAACTGCACTTCAGTAATCACAGGGACTTCATCCAGAATATCCATCACCGGTTTCACCTCGTAGAAGGAAGGAGCAATTGTGTGTAACTTAAAAACCAATGCAGCATATACTTTTTGCTTTCCGAACTGAACAACAACGCGTGTACCGGGAATGATCCGATCGACCATCGCAGCAGGAACCGAATAGGTAAATAAATCCGGTAAAGGCAAGGGTAAAATAACATCCACGAAATAACTCCCGCTCTTCATCCTGCTTATCCGCCTTTATTCATCCAGCCTTTACGCCAGAATACAATCAATTGCACCACCACCACTAAGAACATAAAAATCATCACCCCCAAATATCCGTAAGGCGAGTACAATTCAGGCATATTCCATTTCAAGACTTCGCCACTCTTGGGATCAGTATAGGAAAAATTCATTCCATACACGCCCACAATAAAAGTAAGCGGAATGAAAATGGTGGAGATAATCGTCAGTACTTTCATCACCTGATTCATTCTGTTGTTGACACTGGAAAGATAAATATCCATCAGCGATGCGGTGATCTCTTTGTAACTTTCCACGAGGTCCATCACCTGTATGGTATGATCATACGTATCGCGAAAAACAACTTTGTTTGATTTCCGATAAGATGTGAAGCAGATCTCAGCAGGTCATTTTACTTTATCTCTCTCTGCAAAAACGGCTCGGCGCAATACAATCAATTCTCTTTTTATAATCTGAATGTTATGCAAGGAATGACGAGAAGGAGATGTAAACAATTCATCTTCGAGTTCATCCAGCTTCTCCCCGAAAAACTCCAGCAAGGGAAAATAAGTATCCACTACTGAATCCAGTAAGGTATAGGCGAGGTAATCAGCAGAAGAGGAACGAAGGTGTCCTTTGCCGGTACGAATTCGAGTTCTCACCGAATCAAAATGTTCATCATAATTTTCCTGAATAGTAATAACGACTTTTCCAAAAAGAAATAACGATAACTGATCGTTACGCAGTGATGCATCCTGATGTGTCTTTAGTAACCGCGTCACGATAAATAAATGATCATCGAATTCCTCCAGCTTCGGACGCTGATAGGTATTGATGACATCTTCCATTTCGAGACGATGGATTCCAAATTCATGACAAAAATTTTCCAGCAAGGCTCGGTTTCCAAAACCCTTCAACTCGACCCAATGTAACAAATCCGGATGACTTTTAATTCTTTCCTTAATCATGTCCAAAGAGTCAACAGGTGTCTCCAGCAACAACTCAGCACTGAAAGAAGTCAAATACAATTTAGGAGGTACAGCATCAGGCGAAAGAGAAATCGCACCCGGCGCTGCACCAGGCAAGGTCCTTTTATGTTTCCACACCCTTAGCTTTCCGGGCAAGGTCTTTAAATCCGGCTTTTTCATTGCAGCCAAAATTAAACTGAATATTGTATTAATGCCCCTTTATGGAAGGATAAACGAAAAGTCTTTTCATTTTTTATCTCCGAAAAAATCAGCAGACCTCGAACCTCTCTAATATTATTCAGTTTAAAGAACTGCATCTATCTGAAAACAAACCGATTGAATAATTTAATTGCTCTTCCAATAGTTTAATCTAAAAAAGCCAGGCGAGGTGATATATGAATATCTTTGCACCATACTCCATCGGACTTCTGATTGAAGCCTGATTTCTGTAAACCCTCTCTTAAAATAAAAAATAGACTCCTCGTCCTGCTGCATGTCCACTGAAAGTCCCTGGTTTGAAACGTGGTTCGATTCGCCGTATTACCATCTACTTTACAGAGAGCGCGACAAAGACGAAGCAAAAACATTTTTAGATCTCTTGCTTAACAGGGTTCATTTACCTGCCGAAAGCAAAGTAATGGATCTGGCTTGCGGGAAAGGCCGACATTCCCTCTATCTGAATCGACAGGGATTTAACGTGACCGGTGTAGATTTATCCGGAGAAAATATCAATTATTGCAAACAGTTTGAAACAGAAAACCTGCATTTCTATCAACACGATATGCGACGTATTTTCAGAGTAAATTATTTCGATGCCGTGTTTAATCTCTTCACCAGCTTCGGGTACTTCGATCGCAACCATGAAAATGAAAAGGCCATACAGGCCGCAGCGGCTAGTCTTGTACAAGGCGGATACTTCATCATTGATTTCCTGAATTTACATTTAGCCTTACGGGAACTGGAAACCCTTTGAAAAGAAAATTATTGACGACACGACATTCGAAATCACGAAGAAAATAGAAGATGGCAAAATCATAAAGCATATTGACATTGAAAACAAAGGCATCCGAACTTCCTTCCGCGAAGAAGTCAGAATTCTCTATGCTGAAGACTTCTATCGCTTCTTTGCACATTCCGGCTTAAAGCTATTGGAAACTTATGGCGACTATCATCTGGAGGGATTTCATCCGGAGAGTTCGCAACGACTTATATTTGTGACCAGGAAATTATAACAGATGCCTTACGTTGATTACATCTTGCTCTTCAGTTCCGTTCTCGTCAGCGGTGGGATATTTTTTCTTATAAAGAAGCCCTCCCATCGTTTTCTGAAATTACTACTTTCCTTTTCAGGAGCATTTCTTTTTGCCATCAGTGTCTTGCATTTAATGCCGGAAGTATATAACAATAGTGGCGCTTCGATTGGTGCCTGGATCATGATTGGATTTTTGTTACAAATTATACTTGAACTTTTTTCAGAGGGGATAGAGCATGGACATATTCATGTTCACAAGAGGAATACCGATGCATTTCCACTGACTATGATGATCAGTCTTTCCTTACATAGTTTTCTGGAGGGTATACCCCTGAGTACTTTAGAAAGTGCAGGACATGATCATCTGCATTCGCATTCGCTATTGTACGGCATCATTCTGCATCATATTCCGGTTGCATTTGCACTGATGAGCATGTTGACAGCCTCCGGTATAAATAAAAAAATGTCTTTCTTTTTCCTGGTGCTCTTTGCTGCAATGGCACCTCTGGGAGCATTAACGGGCAATTTACTGCATCAAAGTTCTCTGGAAGGACTTGCCGCCAACTATGATAAAATTATGGCGATTGTCATTGGAATTTTTCTGCATATCAGCACAACTATTCTTTTTGAATCCAGTAGTGATCATCGATTCAATATTTACAAACTCCTCGCTATTTTTACAGGTGGGATGATTGGATTTTTAAGTTTCGGATAGTTCAGGACGACTTAACGATTCTAACAGCTTTTGCATTTATATGATATTCAATTATTTATATTATTTTTTTCTCACTGAATCTTTCTCAAATTAAAAACAATTAATCAGTTATAAGAATATATTACTAATTTAGTCCAATAAGCTAAATCAAATCATTTATACTATGAAAAAAATTATACTTATCATGATTGCCATTGCATCTACATTTAGCTTGCAGGCACAAACATCGGGTGGTCCTGATGTTTACGGAAACATTTGGCGAGACAGTAACGATCCCAATGGTCCATCCTTTAACTGGATTGATATTACCAACTCGCCAAACACGGTTGAAATTTCAGGATTGGCAGATGATAATATTGTTGGACCCTTCTTCCTTCCGAGTCCATTTCAATTCTACTGGTATACTGTAGATCGTTTCTGGATTGGATCAAACGGGTACCTTATTTTCCAGAATGCTTCTTTCGCACATCCATTTCCGATCATCCCAACACCTGATCCAACGAAAAACAACTTTCTCGGAGCGATGATGACGGATTTGACTTTCGACAAAACAGGCCCGGCAGTAGGGAATCCGGCGAGCTGTTATTACTGGACAAGTACCGCACAGGATTCCGTGATAATAACCTGGGATAGTGTCCCCTTCTGGAAATCCGGTACTCCCTCTTACACCGGTGAAAATACGTTTCAGATTATAATGAATTACGCTGATAGTACAATTACATTTCAGTACTTAACACAAACCGGAGTTAGTGTTTCCACCACAAGTTTTGTATCAGTGGGAATTGAAAATGTATCGGGAAATGATGGCTTGATGTGGAACCAAAATCTTTATCCTCCGGTGCAATACGCTATTAAGTTCTATCCTCCTGCAGTTACTACTCAACAAATAACAGATGTTGGCACTTCTTTCGCGGGAAATCCGGAAACGGCTGCATTATTCATTTCTAAAAATGCAGCGGGAGCATATGTCCTCAATTCAGAAGTTGTAAATACCGGAAACACGGTAGTCGCTCCATTTAATGTAAGCGGACTTGTTCGTGATTCGCCTGGTAATAATGTAATGGTTTCCAACACTACTTTAACAGACACTTTGCAACCCGGACAATCTCAATTATTAAACATGGCAAATCCATTTATTCCCATCAATTCAGGTACATTTCGTTTCATAAACACAACCACTTTATCAGGAGATTTGACTGCTAGTAATAATATCAAAACACAGGAATTACAAGTTGTAGATACGACGTTGAATGAAATCCTTCTGGCCTATGATAATGGTGTAGCTGCTGCAACAGGCATATCCTGGAACGGTGGTGATGGTGGTTGTGCGAATTATTTCATTCCTCCCTTCTACCCATGTGATATCAGCAAAGTAGCTACATTAATTGTTGCCGATCCTAATGCTGTTGGATCTACGATGAAAGTATATGCTGATGATGGTCCGAATAAACTTCCCGGAACATTGTTAGATTCTATATTTGTTGCTTCTGGAACGTTTACAACAGGTGTATATTCTACCTCTGTATTAAATCAATTGGTCCGGATTGATAGTGGTGGATTTTATGTGTTATGGGGAATGGGTGGAGATGGTGTTTCATTAGGCCAGGATCAGGTAGCGCCATTCAGTAACCGCACCTTTGAAGTTTTAGGAGGTACGCCATCTGAATACAGATACAGAGATATAGAAGATCTGATGATCAGAGCAACCATTCAACGCGTAGGTGTAGGAATAAATGAAGAGACTGCCGCAGAAGGAATCGGACAATTCTATCCAAACCCTGCGTCCGACAAAGCGTTCATCAACATCGATGCAAGTTTGATTAAATCAGATGAATTATTTGTTCAACTATTCGATATTCAGGGAAAATTAGTTGCAGGTGAGCGTTTTACAGTTCAAAACGGACAACTTGAAGTTTCGCTGAGTCAACTGGAGACTGGTATCTATACCGCACGTTTCTCAACAGGAAAAAGCGAGTACAGCAGGAAATTAAATGTAGTTAAATAAGAGAATTTATAATACAAAGAGGGCTGTTTCTTTCCGGAAGCAGCCCTCTTTTATTTTGAGATGAAACTTTGCATTAAAGAACTACTTCTTCCTGTAAAGAACATCCACTTGAAGCGAAGTAATTTCTTTTAACTCCTTCTTTTGGCTCAACGTCCCGTAAAGTGATCTGAAAATCAACTTGCATTCCATGTTTTCACTTTGCAGCGTGGCCATCATCAACGTTTCAGGAAGATTAAAAGCGGTGATGGAATACTCCTTATGAATCCGACTTACCAGAGCATCCATCTTTAATTCAGACGCTACACCGTCAGCATCTACAATGGAAAGCACATTTTTATCACTTATGAAATCCACCATAAAAAAAGCTGTAGAATCCAATTGTACTTTCTTACTCTCCTCCCTTTCGGAACCATAATATTCATATTTGAAAAACAATTGATACCCATCCACATTTAGCGGTAAGCCATCATGTGTTTCAGTAGTAAATTGAAATTTATCCGACTTTTCAGGATCATACCTCCATCCTTCTTCATACTCCAGATTTAGCGACTTCATCACCATAGTGGCCAAACGGTATTTCCCATGTTTAACACGTAATGAATCGAGATTGATGTCCATGATACCCTGAAGAATTTTTATATCATGTGTAGAAAGCAGGTAATCGAATAAACTTCCCATTTTCATACGCAGCTCCTTGTCCATTGCATTTCCAATGGGTGCAGGAACAATCCGGTTTTCCTTAAACATACCCTGATCGCTCAACAGATTTATTAGTCGTGATCGCTGATTCGACTTACTGACTTCAAATGCACTCCACGGACCAAAACCGGATAACAATGCCACTACAAAAAGTGACATCGGAATCACCTTAATGTTTTTCATCCTGCTAAAAAGAAAGTAAATCGCATTTCCCAACAACCATATAGCCAGAACAATTATAAAATATCTGTTTTCGGTGATTCCATACTCCTTCACACGAATATAAATTGATAAAAAGAGTAAAGCAATCAAAGGTAATAGCGCGATGTAAAAAAGTCGTGTAAAGGTTTTGACCCATTTATAACGATCATCATTTCTTAACGGCCAGACTAACAACAAAGCCAAAATCCCGGCGGTTGAAAAACCAATGACCAAATAGGAAACCCAACCGCGCGGCCAATTCATTGTAACCAGGATTTTCAATTCATACACATAGAGAATACCTAAATAAATCGTGACCAGCGGTAACAATACAAATTGTGTAAATATTCGAAGTCCATTGGGGTAATCATTTTCTTTTTCCAGCCCGGGAAAATCGCGCGGAACTCCGGATAAAAAGAACCAGGTATTAAAAATTACTGCGATGATAAAAAATAAACGTTGGTAGGCTTCGTCTCTAATGGCCGCTTCAAATAAATTATCAACTGCAAGAATAGCCAATGCCAATCCCGCGAACAATACAAAAGAATATAAACCGGCTGTCAGGAATCTTAAAAAGAGCGACTTGTTAAACTGCCAGAATCCTTGCATTTCGGCGTTCACCAGAAATGGAGCAAAGGAAACAGCCAGATGTGCCGCCAATAATAAAAGCAGATGTCTCGCTGCTGTAATTTCAGTAAATTCATAAGGAAGAAAATAAAAATATAAGAATGCAAATAAAAGCAACATGACGTGTAGGGCAAACACAGTACGTTTCTTAATGTAATACCTTTCACAAAAGAGGGTCAGTCCAATGAAAGCAGGTAAAGAAATGGTACACGTCACTAAAAATTTTATCACATACTTAAACCATTCATTCTTTTCATTGTTATCCACTAACCAAAGCAATGCCGTTGCTGCAAATAAACAAATAATCAACGGCAGCGGAAAGCGAACAATTGTTTCCTTCGCCTTTTGACTGATTTGTTGTAAGGAGTTAAACCGCATTATTTTCTTCAATTAAAGCAGTTAAAAGTATTAAATGAACCAATGCATCCACCAACAAAGTGTAATTTTGCCGGGTGCAAATGGTCTCAGATAAGATAAGGATTGATAAATTCCTATGGGCAGTCAGGTTATATAAAACCAGACAGTTGTCGGCTGAAGCATGTGAAAAAGGGAGAGTAAAAATTTTAGAGATTACTGTTAAACCGGCAAGAGCGATACGAATTGGAGAAATTATCGTAATTCACAGAGGGCCGTGGTATCAGCACATTAAAGTTCTTGCTATCACGGAAAAGCGGATGTCCGCTGCTTTTGTAAAAGATTTTATCATCGATATCACACCTGCAGAGGAACTGGACCGCTTAAAACTACATCAGGCCGCACTCGCATCCTGGAATATTAAAGGTGGTACCGGAAGACCCACGAAGAAAGACAGAAGAGATATGGATGAATTTCTCGGTGATTGGTAATGAGGGAGTCGCTTGGTTTAAAAGTAATAAACAACGCATGTGGATAAGCAGCCGATTTAATCCCGCATGCACCCGTGTATATGGATTACTTTTGAAAAGATCTGATCTCCGGGAAACACTATGAAACGATGCTGCTTACTTCTTTTTCTAATCACCTCCCAAATACAGATCCATGCACAGAAAAACACTGTACAATATGGTTTTCAGACGGGACCTTCCTTCGTCAATCTTTATGGAAACCCCTTCATTGAAACATTTCTGGAACCTGAAATTCGTTTAACCGGAGGGCCGGCGGTATATTACCCTTTCAGTAAGCACTGGAGCGTAAAAAGCAATCTTTTTTTTGAAGTGAAGGGAGCCGGGGGAATTCTACCCTTGTTTGACGAGGTGGGGGATTTGAAGGGCTTCTACAATGCTAAAATCAGTTATAGCTATCTCACCATTCCGCTTCTTTTCGAGTACAACTTTGGCAACCGAATGAAGGGTAATCTTACCGCAGGACCTTATTTGGGGACACTATTAAGTCAAAAATCGACGTTTACCGAGCCGGTACTTGGGGAAAAAATTGTAATAAGCGGCACTTCTAATTATATTCCTTTAGATGGAGGATTGATCCTTGGTGCCGGTGGGAGATATGCTGTAAACAGAAGAATTAATGTGAGTCTGGAAGGGCGATTTAATATTGGCATGACGAACATTGTGTCCAGACCGGTGATGAACAGTTTGACCATTTACACCTTAGCTTCACATATCCTTGTCGGGGTTTACTATACACCCGGTTATTACGCCGGAAAAGTTCGTGGAGTAAATCCTTAAAACAGACTAAATTTAATCATTCACATCATTAACGCTTTAAGAAGTTTCCTTTTTGAACAAGAGGCATGCATCACCGTAGCTTAAAAACCGGAAATCGTTTTCAAGCGCATACTCGTAAATTTCCTTCCACCTCTCTCCTATCAACGCAGCTACCAATAGTAATAAAGTACTATTCGGTTGATGAAAATTAGTAATTAAAGCATCTACTATCTGAAATGCATATCCCGGAGCAATTATCAATTGCGTATAACCGGTGATTTCTTCGAGTCCTAAGGCATCCATCCATTTTAGAAGTGTCTCCAAAACAGCTCTACATTCAGGGAGGGAAGTATCCTTAAATTGATAAGGAATCCATTGATCAATATGAAAGGGGTGCTCCTTTCCTTCCCCGTTCAAAATTTTTAATCCCAGCCAATACAAGCTTTCCAATGTTCTTGCAGAAGTAGTTCCAACAGCAATTACAGGAAAAACACCCTTTGTCAACAGTATACTTTGCAGGACTGATTTCCTCACAACAATACGCTCTGCATGCATTTTATGGTCAGCCAGTTTATTACTGCTTACCGGACGAAATGTCCCTGCCCCGACATGTAAGGTCACTTTTTCTTGTGAGATTCCACTTTGCATAAGTGTAGTCAAAAGATCCGCATTAAAATGCAGGCCGGCTGTAGGCGCTGCCACCGAGCCCTCCTGCGATGCATAAGTAGTATTGTATCTGGATTCATCCTCTAACTCTGTTTCACGCTTTAAATAAGGAGGAATCGGCAATTCACCGGCTAGCTCTAAAATCTCCGAAAAAGTATAATAAGCATTATTCCATGACATAGCAATGATAAAATCCCTTTCATCCTGACGCAGTTTTTCAAATTTAATTTCAACTAGCCCATATTTACCATCAATGGACTTGTACAATGGGCCCTCCTTCCATTTTCTGGCATTACCGATCATACATTTCATAGCAGCGGACCCTTTGAACGAAAAACTTCTTCGACAGATAGTTCACTTACCGGTTCCAGGCAAAAGCACTCAATAACTTGGTTACCTGCAGTCAGCAGTTTAATCCGGGCGTGGATTACCTTGGTATCATTAAAGACCAATAAAGAATTCTCCGGCAAAACTTCGGCAATATTTCTAAAGACCGTTTTTCTTATGTCTCCGGATTTATAAACCAATAAAAGTGAGGATGTTCTTTCCGGAAGTGGAAATTTAGCTATTCGATCTTCAGGAAGAACATAGGTGAAATCTCTTATTTGCAAACGCTGCGGCTCACTCATATTATACGGATTGTTACTGAATATCAATAATTAACACTATTCGATCTGAAATTCTAATAACAGCGCATAATTAAGAAAAAACGGGATGATTCTCATAAAATTCAATTATTTCAATTTTATGACAAACCAAATTCCCTCACAAGATGTTATCACACTCATTAAACCAAAATAGAATCAAAATAATTTAACTCAATTAACACCAACAATGAAAAAACCATTTCTAAAAAAAATCGGATCAGTCATAACGACACTGATGCTGTTCGTGCTAATGCTTCCGGGAAGCATTCTAGCACAAAATTATTGCAATTCGAGGGGCGTCAATTCTTCTTTCAGAAAACTCTGGATAGAAAAATTTGATTTGGGTACTATTTCCAATACCAGTGGAAACAACAACGGCTATGCAAATTTCACAACGCAATCTGCGACGGTTGCTGCGGGAGGTACTTTATCTTATACTATTCTGACAGATCGTGTTCTGCTAAAAGACTTGTTTTTTACAAGAATATTTGCAGACCTAAACAATGACAATGACTTTACCGATTCGGGCGAAACGCTGGTGCAAGACACTTCGTATGTTTCCTTGTCCGGTTCGTTTACTATCCCCACAAATACCGTGGCTGGAAATGTGCGATTGAGAGTCACTGTAAAACGTCTGGGTTATGCTCCTGATTGCGGGGCTTATTTCCTTGGTGAAACAGAAGATTATACATTAAATTTCACTTCAAATGTATGCCCGGCTGATGCGGGAACTATTTCAGCAAATTTCACTTCAGCTTGTGTGAAAGGTGGATCCACCACTATCGCTGCAACACCAAATGGAAATGCTGTAGTCCCACAGGGATTTCAAACTATTTATGTTCTTACAAAAGGTGCTGGACTTGTCATTGAGCAAGTAAATTCACTCCCTTCTTTCACTGTTTCTTCAGGAGGTATATACACTATTCACACCTTGGTTTTTGACCCTTTAACTTTAAACCTTGGAGTTGTTGTTCCCGGAACTACAACGGGTTTTGACGTTAATGCACTTTTGATCCAGGGTGGTGGTACTATTTGCGCCTCACTTGATGTGACCGGTGCTCCCATTCTCGTGAATGATCCTGATGCAGGAACGCTTACTGCCGTGAACCCAACTATCTGCGGAACAGGTGGTACTTTAACAGCTACTCCTGACAGCAACATCAATGTGCCTGCAGGATACAGTGTAATTTATGTACTGACTTCAGGTACAGGTCTGGTGATTCAGCAAGTAAATGCAACTCCAACTTTCACTGTAACAAGTGGTGGTCTATATACTATTCATACTCTGGTATACGATTCAAACGGATTATTGGTACAAGGCGGCGGATCTATCTGCGCTTCTTTAGATGTAGCCGGCACAGTTCAATGTAACTAATCCTGATGCAGGAACACTTACTGCTGTGAACGCTACTATCTGCGGAACAGGTGGCACGTTGACTGCAACTCCTGATGGCAACATCAACGTGCCTGCAGGATACAGTGTTATTTATGTACTGACTTCAGGTACAGGTTTGGTGATTGAGCAAGTAAATGCTACTCCATCTTTCACTGTAACAAGTGGCGGCTCTACACTATTCATACTCTGGTTTACGATTCAACTCTTGACCTCGGCATCGTTGTTCCGGGTACTACTACAGGTTTTGATGTGAACGGATTATTGGTACAAGGCGGTGGATCTATCTGCGCTTCTTTAGATGTAGCCGGTGCACAGTTCAATGTAACTAATCCTGATGCCGGAACGCTTACTGCCGTGAACGCTACGATCTGCGGAACAGGTGGTACATTAACAGCTACTCCTGACAGCAATATCAATGTGCCTGCAGGATACAGTGTTATTTATGTACTGACTTCAGGTACAGGTCTGGTGATCGAGCAGGTAAATGCTACTCCATCTTTCACAGTAACAAGTGGTGGCCTTTACACTATTCATACCCTGGTTTACGATTCCACTCTTGACCTCGGCATCGTTGTTCCGGGTACTACTACAGGTTTTGATGTGAACGGATTATTGGTACAAGGCGGTGGATCTATCTGCGCTTCTTTAGACGTAGCCGGTGCACAGTTCAATGTAACTAATCCTGATGCAGGAACCCTTACTGCCGTGAACGCTACTATCTGCGGAACAGGTGGTACGCTGACTGCAACGCCTGACAGCAACATCAACGTTCCTGCAGGATACAGTGTCCTTTATGTATTGACTTCAGGTACAGGTTTGGTGATTGAGCAAGTAAATGCTACTCCATCTTTCACTGTAACAACTGGTGGTTTATACACTATTCATACTCTGGTTTACGATTCAACCCTTGACCTCGGCATCGTTGTTCCGGGTACTACTACAGGTTTTGATGTGAACGGATTATTGGTACAAGGCGGTGGATCTATCTGCGCTTCTTTAGATGTAGCCGGTGCACAGTTCAATGTAACTAATCCTGATGCCGGAACGCTCACTGCCGTGAACCCAACAATCTGCGGAACAGGTGGTACATTAACAGCTACTCCTGACAGCAATATCAATGTGCCTGCAGGATACAGTGTTATTTATGTACTGACTTCAGGTACAGGTTTAGTGATTGAGCAGGTAAATGCTACTCCATCTTTCACTGTAACAAGTGGCGGACTCTACACTATTCATACCCTGGTTTACGATTCCACTCTTGACCTCGGCATCGTTGTTCCGGGTACTACTACAGGTTTTGATGTGAACGGATTATTGGTACAAGGCGGTGGATCTATCTGCGCTTCTTTAGATGTAGCCGGTGCACAGTTCAATGTAACTAATCCTGATGCAGGAACGCTTACTGCCGTGAACGCTACGATCTGCGGAACAAATGGAACCCTGACTGCAACGCCTGATGGAAACATCAACGTTCCTGCAGGATACAGTGTAATTTATGTATTGACTTCAGGTACAGGTCTGGTGATTGAGCAGGTAAATGCTACTCCATCTTTCACTGTAACAAGTGGTGGTCTATACACTATTCATACCCTGGTTTACGATTCCACTCTTGATTTGAGCATCGTTGTTCCGGGTACTACTACAGGTTTTGATGTGAACGGATTATTGGTACAAGGCGGCGGATCTATCTGCGCTTCTTTAGATGTAGCCGGTGCACAATTCAATGTAACTAATCCGGATGCAGGAACACTTACTGCTGTGAACGCTACTATCTGCGGAACAGGTGGCACGTGACTGCAACGCCTGATGGCAACATCAACGTACCTGCAGGATACAATGTTATTTATGTGTTGACTTCAGGTACAGGTTTAGTGATTGAGCAAGTAAATGCTACTCCATCTTTCACTGTAACAAGTGGCGGACTCTACACTATTCATACTCTGGTTTACGATTCCACTCTTGATCTGAGCATCGTTGTTCCGGGTACTACTACAGGATTTGATGTGAACGGATTATTGGTACAAGGCGGCGGATCTATCTGCGCTTCTTTAGATGTAGCCGGGCACAGTTCAATGTAACTAATCCTGATGCAGGAACACTTACTGCTGTGAACGCTACTATCTGCGGAACCGGTGGCACGCTGACTGCAACGCCTGATGGCAACATCAACGTACCTGCAGGATACAATGTTATTTATGTGTTGACTTCAGGTACAGGTTTAGTGATTGAGCAAGTAAATGCTACTCCATCTTTCACTGTAACAAGTGGCGGACTCTACACTATTCATACTCTGGTTTACGATTCAACTCTTGACCTCGGCATCGTTGTTCCGGGTACTACTACAGGTTTTGATGTGAACGGATTATTGGTACAAGGCGGCGGATCTATCTGCGCTTCTTTAGATGTAGCCGGGGCACAGTTCAATGTAACTAATCCTGATGCAGGAACGCTTACTGCTGTGAACTCTACTATCTGCGGAACCGGTGGCACGCTGACTGCAACGCCTGATGGCAACATCAACGTACCTGCAGGATACAGTGTAATTTATGTACTGACTTCAGGTACAGGTTTAGTGATCGAGCAAGTAAATGCTACTCCATCTTTCACTGTAACAAGTGGCGGACTCTACACTATTCATACTCTGGTTTACGATTCAACTCTTGACCTCGGCATCGTTGTTCCGGGTACTACTACAGGTTTTGATGTGAACGGATTATTGGTACAAGGCGGTGGATCTATCTGCGCGTCTTTAGATGTAGCCGGTGCACAGTTCAATGTTGCAAGTCCTGATGCAGGAGATATTAATCCTGATCAATTCCTGAATTGTTTGGATAATGGCAGTGCTACTTTGAATGGTAATCCACAAGGAAATATCAATGTACCTGCAGGATATCAGGTGATTTATGTACTTACAAGAGGACAAGGTTTGGTCATTCAGCAAGCTGGTCCTAGTCCACAATTCACTGTAACGCAAACAGGTCTTTACAGAATTCACACCCTGGTTTACGATCCCGCAACTTTAAATCTGAGCATAGTCGTACCTGGTGTAACGACTGGATTTGATGTAAACGGATTGCTCGTACAAGGTGGTGGATCTATTTGTGCTTCATTAGATGTTCAAGGGGCTCCATTCCTGGTGTTCGGAACATTTATCTGTAATTTATTTGGAATCAACAACAGCATTATCAATTTGCCGATGAGCGAATCTGATATGACTGAAGAGTCTATTCGTCTTGCAGAAAACAGCATGGAAGGTGGAATTCTCATCAGCAATGTTTATCCAAACCCTGCTTCCGCAGAAATCAACGTTCAATATATTACGTCTGAAAACGGAATCAGCACTATCAGCATCATGAACATGATGGGTCAGTCAATTATCAACGAGCGTTTCGAAGATATTGCTGGGATTAGCTTGAGAACGATCAATACATCAGCACTGGAAAGTGGCAATTACCTGATTCGCATAGAAAATAATGGTAAGATCCAATCTGCAGGAATTAACATAGTTCGCTAATTATTAAGTAATTACAAATGGAAAAAGGCTGCTTTGGCGGCCTTTTTCCATTTTATACTTTTTGTTAAAATGATAATGTACTTTTGACCTAACAAGTCTTCAAGATATGACACTTCCAATCAAAAAATTCGCAGTACTACTTTTTCTTATTTTCTCTACGGTTCCAACTGTTTATTCACAGCAGGGGTTTGTAGAACTCAGAAAAGAGATCACCTGTTTTGACAACACCCGTTGCATCAGTCAGGAATTTAATATCAGTATTCCTTATTTCGATTTACCTGAAAAAGGCGCCATCATAAAACAGATAAATGATAGTCTTTATAAAATAGCATCTTCTGTTTTAGCGGACATGAACAAAGAAGTGCAGTTTCAGCCAAAAAATTGGGCCACGGATAAAATCGGAATTGATTCCTGCGTAAGTGGTATTAATATTACTGAAGCAAGGGACCTTTACTATTCTGTATTTTACAATGAAAATAACTTGTTAAGTTTTATCATCCGTAACGACTGGATAGTTGAAAAGCAGATGATACTTAAAAGTGATTTTGTGACCGCTGAACAACAGTTGGTATATTGCTTCAGCATTGACCTCGAAAGTGATAAAATCATTGATGTCAATACGCTTTTCAAGGCAGAAGATCGGCCGAAAATCATTGAGATGATTCGAAATGAATACGAATTAGAGTACGAAGAAGAAATGACGAAGGCAGGTGACCGGTTGCGCTATTGCGGATTGCTATTAACACCACTTAAATTAGTAGCTGCTTACACCATGTTGTTGCCGGAGGATGAGTCGGAAGTCAGGACTATCGAACTACCATTGAATGAAGTCTATGATTTTATGCAATCGAAATATCAACAAGAATTTAAACCGGATGTTAAAGAATAACCGTGAAAAGCAATTCCTGTTTTTCAAAGTACTTTTTTTATATACCATTATCACTACCGGCAATGCCAGCGGCCAATACATAATTACTACTTTGCGGTGTGACAGTACCATTACAAATTGTGATACTTTAAGTACCGAGTTTTACAATGCTCAAAAAAAATTAGAAAGGAAATGGAAAAATGGCAATCCCGCCAGTTCCATTGAATACCTCTATAGGGAACAAGGGGTACTCTACCGAAAAATTCATAGAAATCAACTTGGGGAGATTCAAAAAACCAACAGGATTTATTCCGACAGCAGTGGAAGCTGGCATACTGACAGCCTTATCGACAAGAATGGCACTTTACTATTTGTCTTTCGACGTACACCTACTCCACAGGAAAATAAATTTCAGGTGGAATGGTTTTATAAAAATGATACCAAAGCCAGTTCACGACAACTGATCCAATATGATTCTTTGGGGAATGAATGGAGCAACTCCACCTGTTATACCAATGATAATTGTGTTACCTACCGCTTTATCTATTCCGGCACCCGTAAGATAAAATCAGAAATGTGGGTCTTGGAGGGCACCTCTTCCTCGCCTGTTTTAAAAGAAACTGAAGAATATTATTATGCAGAAGATGATCTGGCTATCGGATCTGTAAGGTTCGCAGAGCCGGAACATATTTGCACTTCGAGATTTAAGTACATTATAAGTAGAAGGTAAGTTTAAGGTTTAAGGTTTAAGGTTTAAGGTTTAAGGTTTAAGGTTTAAGGTTTAAGGTTTAAGGTTTAAGGTTTAAGGTTTAAGGTTTAAGGTTTAAGGTTTAAGGTTTAAGGTTTAAGGTTTAAGGTTTAAAGTTTACCATGAAGCGTATCGCTTTTCGCGATTCTGCTTCATGGTTTTCACTCGCTCTGCGAACGCAGGCGATGTGATCTCGGCATCCCTTGTGATGACGAGACACTCGCCACGTGTCCTCGGGTGATAGCTTGTCAATTCAATGTTGGTGAGGTAGGATTCGTTATGCAGAATTAAACTGTAGTAGGATTTGTAATCCTCAATATTCAACCCCGTTGGGGTTGGGGAGGGGTGTTGGGCTGCTAACCCCGGATTGCATCCGGGGTTAGCGATGTTGAACCCTTTCAGGGTTCCGGAGAAAGAACCGGCAGCGAGCGTTCCCAAGAGCTTCCCAGGAGCGTTCCCCAACCGCAGTGAAAATATCACCCATAAAACATCGCTATTAACCAATTTTATTTTGCATTTGCACCATGTCAGACTAGCTTTACCTGAAATTCTAAAAAATGAAAAGAAAACTACTCCTCCTGACATTACTTTGTTCACAAATCGGTTTTTCACAAATAACCATAACCTCTTCTGACATGCCTTCAGCGGGTGATACCGCCCGAAGAACTCAGGCTCCCATACAATTAGGACTTAATTATCAGGCTACCGGGGCAAATCATACCTGGAATTTCACCAATTTAAGATATCAGGCTCAACAAGTAGATACCTTCCTTTCAGTATCTTCCACTAACTTCCTTTATGCCCTTTTCTTTTCCAATCTGCCATTCAATACCAATCGCGCCAATGTAGCTACTAACGGCCAGGCCTTTCCTGCCAACCCATTTATTACCATTACAGATCCATACAACTTTTACTATCGATCCTCCACCGATTACCGTCAGGTAGGTTTGGGCGCCAGTTTCCAGGGAATTCCGCTTCCGGTAGCTTATACACAAAAGGATAAAATCTATGAGTTTCCGCTAAATTATGGAGATGTGGATACATCCGTTTCTGCATGGAATGTTGCATTGCCAAGTTTAATTTATTACGGATCGAACCAAACGCGTATTAATGAAGTTGACGGATGGGGAACATTAAACACCCCTTATGGAACTTATCAGGCATTAAGAGTTAAAACTACACTTATCGCTTCCGACACGATTTCTATAGACACTTTAAATCTGGGATTAAACATTGACCGCCCGCTTACCAGAGAGTATAAATGGTTGGCCAATGGTGATATCGTTCCTGTACTACAAATCACCACCACAGAAATTTTCGGAATTGAAATTGTAAACTCCATTCTATTCAGAGATGTGGTTCCGAATGTTACTCCGGGAATACTGCCAACTGCCATCTGCGCAGGCTCAACTTTACAACTCCCGTTCACTGAACAGGGGACTTTCAATGCCGGAGCTTTATTCAGTGCAGGAAATAAATTTACTGCTCAATTATCCGATGCTTCCGGAGATTTTAGCAATGCCGTAAATATTGGCGACACCACCAGCAACCAATCCGGAAATTTCTCCGTAGTCATTCCTGCTAATACCCCTGCAGGTAACGGCTACCGTATACGCATTACCTCAAGTAATCCTGCAGTAACAGGTGCTGATAATGGTATAGATATCCGAATTGACAATGGCTTACCCGCTGCAAGTACAATTCAGTCCAATAGTTCCACTTCTCTTTGCATTGGTGATAGTATTGAACTTGCAGGATCTGCAGTCACGGATGCAGTATATCAATGGACGCTGAATAACACGTCACTCACTGGAGAAACCGCATTGAATCTCTATGCAGTTTCCGGAGGAAATTATCTCTTACAAACAATCAACAGCTGTGGAGCGACCTCCTCTAATTTAATTACCATTACCCTTGATAGTCTGCCCGCTGCGTCAAGTATCATTGCAGCAGGAAATACTACCTTCTGTACAGGAGATTCTGTAGTTCTAAATGGAAGTCTTCTGAATGGAGTTCAATACCAATGGGCCGCTAATGGTATTGATATCACCGGAGCCACTGCTATAGATTTAACCGTAAATCAAGCAGGAATTTACACCTTGAACACCACCAATAATTGCGGTACAACTTCTTCCAATAGTATCGCGGTAACGGTAGATTCTCTTCCTCAGGCTGCTGCTGTCACTTCAGCTTCAGGATTAATTTTCTGTGCTGGTGATTCCTTGTTATTAAATGGCAGCACTGTGAATGGCGCCACTTACCAATGGCAAGAAAGTGGAAATGATATTTCCGGTGCTACTGCAATAAACATCTATGTCAGTCAATCCGGAATTTATTCTCTCAAAACGATTAACAACTGCGGCGTGAGTACTTCAAACACACTTTCCGTCACTGCTGAACCACTACCTCCTACTCCGGTTATCATCTCCTCTAATGATACCTTATTTACTGCAGGTGGATATAGCTATGCCTGGTATTTTAACGGTACACTCATTCAAGGAGCAGTAGACTCAGTACTCATAGCAACCACTACGGGAGTATATGAAGTAGTGATCACATCTGCCAATTCATGCAGTTCAACGTCTCTGCCTTTCAACTATGTGGCCTCAGGAATAAACTATGGTCCCGTATTCAGCTTATTGAACCTATATCCTAATCCTGCTCAGGAATTATTGAATGTAGAAGTAAAAGAAAGCGGTTCTTATACTGTTGAAATTATTGCTGCGGATGGAAAACTAGTGATGAGCACACAACAAATGCTGGAATTGAAATCTGTAATCATGTTGTCCTCCACTCTTGAAAACGGAACTTATCTTCTGCGTATCAGCAATGAAAAATCTGTATACCAGCAACCTTTTATTCTGAATCGATAATCGCTTAAAACAACGATAGCTGCAATTCCTTCAATTGAAAAGAACGGCGATGATGTGGTGAATAGCCATAGGTTCTAATGGCCTGTACGTGTGTTTCTGTGCCATACGCTTTATTACGATCCCAGGCATATTGTGGAAACTCCTGATGAAGGACTTTCATATAGTCATCCCGATGTGTTTTAGCCAGCACTGATGCAGCGGCAATTGAGAGATAAGTGCCATCTCCTTTAACCATGCACCGATGTGGTGTTTGATGATACTTCGGAAAACGGTTTCCATCAATCAGAAGAAACTCCGGTTCCGGGTCCAACATACTGATCGCATCATGCATGGCTTTAAAAGTTGCATTGAGAATATTGATGCGATCTATTTCATCTGCTGCAATCATTGCCACCGACCATGCCAGGGCATCCCTTTCTATCAATTGACGCAGTTTCTCGCGAAGAGTCCCGGGAAGCTTTTTTGAATCATTTAATACTTCATACCAATCCAGCTTCAACTTAGGCGGAAGGATGACTGCTGCAGCAAAGACAGGTCCGGCCAGACATCCGCGTCCGGCTTCATCCACTCCTGCTTCCAGGACCTCAACGTTGTAGGAAAGTTCAAGCATTCGGAATAAAATTCTTTGAGACCTCTAAATTGCTTTAAATTTGCCAGCCTGTCAAGTCATGCAGAAAAAATTTGTAACCAATCTGGCCTTTCTTCTTTTCCTGAATCTCCTGATCAAACCGTTCTGGATTCTGGGAATCGACCGTGCGGTACAAAATACTGTAGGCGCCTCATCATATGGTCTTTACGCTGCACTTTTCAATTTCTCTTTTCTTTTCAACATCTTACTGGATATCGGTATAACCAACTTTAACAACCGAAACATTTCTCAACACAATCACCTGTTGCAGAAACACTTATCAGGCATATTAACCCTTCGTCTATTGCTGGCTTTCGTCTATTTTTTATTCAGTCTGTTGATCGCTTATCTATTAGGATACCGGGGAGAACAATTATGGATTTTGCTGGTATTGCTCTTAAATCAGGCTTTAATTTCCTTTATCCTTTATCTCCGTTCCAATTTGGCGGGATTACATCTCTTCAAAATTGACAGTATGATTTCCGTCCTTGATCGGTTTATTATGATTTTACTCTGCAGTATTTTGCTTTGGGGTGGAATTAGCGACAAGGAATTTCAAATTGAATGGTTCGTTTGGGCACAAACAATTGCTTATTTCATCACAGCGGTATTTACTTTCATGATTCTTGCCTCACGGGTAAAAACGCTTTCAATAAAATGGGATCCGAAATTCTTCCTGATTATTTTAAAGAAAAGTTACCCATTCGCCATCCTCATTCTATTGATGACCTTCTATAACAGAATTGACTCGGTAATGATTGAAAGGATGCTGGTAAACGGTGCTGAACAGGCCGGTATTTATGCACAAGCCTATCGATTACTGGACGCGGCAAACATGATCGCCTATCTTTTTAGCGGTTTACTGCTACCGATGTTTTCACATATGATTAAACATAAAAGCCTATTGAGGAATTAGCTGAACTATCTTTTTCATTCATTGCAATTCCGGCTATTATGGTAATGACCTGCGGCGTTTATTACAGTGAAGAATTAATGGGTTTGTTGTATAGTGCCCATGTCAAAGAATCAGCACATGTTTTTATGCTCATCATCAATTGCTTTTTAGCCATCAGCTCTGTTTATATTTTCGGGACACTGCTAACTGCTAATGGAAACCTAAAACAACTGAATATGGTGGCTTTGGGAGGAATGTTGATGAACATCATTATGAATTTAATTTTGATACCAAAGTATCAGGCGACCGGTGCAGCTATTGCCAGTCTCGTTACACAATTTATCACAGCGGGTGCTCAAATTCTTTTAGCTCATCATATTTTTAAGTTCAGACTACGATGGATGCTTGCAATTCGCTATTTGACCTTTATACTTCTTGCTTTCAGCTTGTTTTGGTTTAGCACTCAGTTTTCCACCTATTTTATCTGGAGAGCCGGATTTGGTATCGCTTCCTGCTTCCTCATTGCCTTACTTCTGAAGCTAATTCGACCTTTGGAGTTGTTTCGGCTCATTAAATACGGTGATAATTAGTCACTTACCTTCTATTTAAAGGTTTAAGCTATTTTTGCCAACCCAAATCGGTAAACGAATGAACCAAAATCCAACAGCATCTGAAAAACTCGATGCAGTACGTTTGTTGAAATTTATTGTCAAGTGGAAAAAGCAATTGATTATTACAGGCATTGCCGCCCTTATAGTCTCCTTTGTTTTTACGCTTCCGGTCATTATGACTCCAATGTTCAAAGCGACGACCGTAATCTATCCTGTGAACCTGCAAACCTACTCTCAGGAAACAGCGACCGAACAAATGGTGCAATTGCTGCATTCTGAAGATGTGAAAGAAAATCTCATTTATGCTTTTGACCTCTTTAGACATTATGACATTGACAGCACGGGTAAATTCCCACGTTTTGAAATAATGAAAAGACTGGAAGAAAATATTTCTATTTCAAAAACTGAATTTGAATCCATTGAAATCAGTATTGTGGACAAAGACCCCAAGCTAGCTGCGAAGATGTGTGATTCCCTTTTATCATTTGTTGATCAAAAAGCGATCAGTCTGGTGAGAATTCGTGCTGCAGAGGTAGTACGTATTACGTATGATCAAATGATAGAGAAAAAACAGGAATTGGATTCGACGGAAATGGCGATGAAGAATATCCGTACACAATATGGTGTAACTGATTTTGAAAACATGGTAGAAGGATTTTCACGTGAGTATTACCGATCATTGAGCAGTGGTGGAGTAAACAACCGAATGGAAACTGCTAAAAAGAATCTGGATGAAAAATGTGGTGAATATGTGTTTTTAAAGGAGATGCTTTGGAAAGTAAGAGGACAGTATTCAGATTATAAGTTCAAATATGAACAGGCGTTAACAGATACCAAAAAGGTAATGGAATTCCATAACACCATTTCTAAAGCGATACCACCTGAAAGAAAAGATTCTCCAAAGCGCTCTCTTATTATGCTCTTATTTACCGCAAGTATGATGATTGTTGCTTTATTGTACATCATCTATCAGGAACATTACAGGATCAGAATTGAAAAGGAAATAGTGGGAGCTGATAAATTCTGATCGTCTTGCGGGAAGGATTAAACATATTTCCGGATAAAGCTCAAATTCGAGGGTTTTATATTTTAACAGCCATCTTCGGTCTATTTCTGACCTATGGAATGTTGCAGGGAATGACCTTCCTCGCCGGTCTGCCATTGGTGTTCATAATTCTTATGCTCATGGTTTTCCGGCTGGATCTTATTGTATTTGCCGCAGTGTTGATTACACCTTTTTCAATAAATCTAGCACAAACAAGTATAGGCATAGGCGTTAGTTTACCTTCGGAACCTCTCATGTTCGGACTTTTCGTCATTTTTTGGCTGAAGGTCTGCCTAGACGGGGGGCTGGACGCCCGCATCCTCAAACATCCTGTTACCATTGTAATAGTAATACATATGGCCTGGTATCTTTTAACTACGCTGACCAGTTCTATGCCTACAGTTTCATTTAAATCCACCTTGGCACGCTTCTGTTATATCAGTGTATTTTACTTTATGTTGCTCTATCTCTTTTCTAATATGGAAAATATCAAACGTTTCATCTGGGCGTATCTCATTCCTCTGGTAGGTGTGATAGCCTATACCATTTTCACACATGCCATGGAAGGATTCAGTGAAGAAGCTGCCCATACCGCTATGGTACCTTTCTATAATGATCATACCGCCTATGCTGCGGTACTTTCCTTCTTTATTCCGGTAGTGCTCGGTTTTGCCATTGACAAGGAAGGCAGTAAACGAAGCAGGAATATTGCCTGGACTGTTTTTTCTGTTTTGATTGTTGCCACTATTCTTTCTTACACCCGGGCTGCATGGGTAGGGCTGGTAGCGGCATTGGGTTGTTCACTCATCTTTTTCCTTAGAATTAAGTCAGCGATAGTTTACAGTGGTATTGCCATGGTGATCGTGCTGGCCTTTCTATTCCGGACACAAATAACCATGCAACTCGAAAGCAATGATCAGGTATCCTCCGATGATTATGCTTCGCATGTGCAATCCATCGGGAACATCTCCAGTGATGACTCGAACATAGAGCGATTAAACCGATGGGCTTGTGCAATTCGCATGTTTCAGGACAGACCTGTATTAGGATTTGGTCCGGGCACCTATATGTTTAAGTATGGTTCCTACCAAAAATTCAGCGAACGTTCCGGTATCAGCACCAACTTTGCAGAGGGAGGAGGTTCACATAGTGAATACCTGGGACCTTTATCAGAGCAGGGCTTCATGGCTCCTTTAATCATATTAATATTGATTGGAGTCACCGTACAAACAACCTCTAACTACCTAAAAGAAAACAACCAGCAGCTCCAACCGTATTCTTGCAAGAAGTGTTTTACTGGGTCTGGTTACCTATTGGGTACACGGTATCCTCAATTATTTTCTGGATACAGAAAAAGCCTCAGTTCCCTATTGGGGATACATTGCCATTCTGGTGGCTTTACAAATTTTTCATCTTCAACAGGAGGAATCAACCCTCCAGACACCGAATGCTAAGTAGGGTAACATCATCAATAGCATTCAAATTTTTTCGGTAATCATTATAGGCATCCAGCACTCTGAAATGCATATCCTTCATCGTAAAGACGTCTGCATTCGATCTGATCATTTCCATGAGGACATCTAAACCAAACTCAACGCCGGATTCATTTTCCTGCTCTACAATTCCATCTGTATAACAAAATAAGATAGCCCCTTGCGGGAGATAAGCCATCCCTTCCTGAACAAAAGGTAATTCTTCAAACATTCCCAAACCAGTAGTCCCCTTATCCAGCAATGTGAACTCATTGTTGTGAAAAATAAATGGTGGATTTTGTCCTGCATTTACATAATTCAGGGTATGCGTTTTAGTATTCAACACTGCAAAAAATGCGGTAATAAATTTCTCTCCTTTCGCGCTTTTATTTACACTTTCATTTAACTCAATGACCAGGTTTTTCAGAGAAGAAAAATGATGTGCCTTCGCATTCAGATTCGCCTGAAAATTCGACATCAGCAAGGCTGCTGAAATTCCCTTTCCCGAGACATCGGCAATACAAACCAGGAGTTCATCCGGATTCAACTGAATGTAGTCATAGTAATCACCGCCAATTTGCTGGTGCGGTAAATAGGTTGCAGCCAAATCCACTCTCTTATCATGAGGAAGGTGGGCCGGAAACAGCATCGACTGCATTCGTGCTGCAAGTTCCAGTTCCTTCTGCAATTGCGCCTGACTGATTGTATCCTTTGTTAATCGCTTATTTTCGATTGCAACAACGATGATATTCGTGATCGTATGAATAAAGGGAAGTACTTCTTTCAGGTGATCAATTTCATCATGCTGCAAATCTCCGATGAAAGCATAGGCTAATGCCCGATCATTATGAAAAACCGGGATGATGCTTTCGAAGCCCTGCACCCAGTCCGGCATCTGGAGATTATTAAACTGAAGTTGGTTCAACGCTATGAACCTCTCTTCCATCTCCTCCATTAAAAACCCATCCGGAACGCCATAAGCGAGCATCTTATACCACTTCACATCATGAATGTAGAGAATCAACCTTTTTACCTTAAGTTGATTTAACATCACATTCTCAAAAATCTCAAAAAGCTGCGCGGCCGGCAAATTATAATTAATCGCTTTCGTTATTTGCAACAGCCAATGTAATTGCAACTTCTTCACATGCAATTCTGCATCATTCTTCTTCTCGCCTGACAGCATTTTTTGCATGTTTACTTCGTGTTATTTTATTTTCGAGAACAATTCCGGTAATCTTGAAACCAGGGCCATTTCCTTCATTTTTTCTCTGGCCTCCTTAGCCGGACTACCAAAATAAACCAATCCACCCTTCAGTGATTTTGATATTCCGGATTGCCCATAAACGATAGCACCTTTACCCACCGTCAAATCTTTCTGACATCCCACCTGGCCCCAGAAGATCACTTCATCTTCAATATTCACACAACCTGCAATACCTACGTGGGCAGCAAAAAGGCAATTCTTTCCGATAACCGTATCATGTCCTACATGAACATGATTATCCAGTTTGGTGCCTTTCCCGATGATGGTATCGGAAGAAACACCTCTGTCAATAGTACAACAGGCACCTATTTCTACATGGTCATGAATCACGACACGACCACAAGAATGCATCTTCTCATAAAATTCCGGGCGACGTTTAAAATAAAAAGCATCCGAACCAATAACGGTGTTGGCATGGAGAATAACATTATCTCCAATCACACTATGATCGTAAATCACAACGCCGCTGTGAATGATGCAGTTCTTGCCAATAACTACTTCGGGTCCTATTGCCACATTGGGTTGAAGAATGGTTCCTTTTCCAATAGTTGCAGATGGATCGATTGCCGATGCTGAGGGAACAAAAGGCATGAACCTACGGGTAAGGTATACATAATCACGAAAAGGATCGTCTGTAAAAATCAATCCTTTTCCTGCCGGTGCTACCACTTCTTTATTGATGAGGATAAAACTTGCGGCAGAGTTCAGGGCTTTATCGTAATATTTAGGATGATCCACAAAGGTGAGGTCACCGACTTCCACACGATGTATTTCATTAATGCCGGTAACGAGTCCGTCCGCATTACCAATAACTTTTCCATTGATGAGTTCATTAAGTTCTGAGAGCTTAATGCCTGAGTGTATTTTCATAGCTTTATCATACAAAAGTAATTATTCTATACGCACCATAAATCAAAAGCGTTAGTATTCGGGGGTTTGATCCTTTGTCCGTGCAGATTTCAACAAGCCACCACTGATATCTCCTTTATAAATCGAGGGGTATTCATGAAACTCATTCTAAAATGAAACTATCTTTGTAACATATGCTCTCCAAGAAAGCGAAATACGCGATAAAAACCCTTGAATTCATTGCTGAACATCACGATGAGGAGCCTTTAAGAATAGCTGAAATAGCTGATAAACAGGGTTTCCCGCAGAAATTTTTAGAAGCTATTTTACTGGAGTTAAGAAAAGATGGCATATTAAGAAGTAAACTGGGTAAATCGGGCGGCTATATGCTTAACCGGGAGCCAAAGGATATTCGTCTAGGTCATGTCATCCGATTAATGGATGGCCCCATCGCGTTGGTTCCATGTGTTTCCTACAAATATTATGCACGTTGTGAGGAATGCGTAGATGAAGTAACATGTGGCTTGAGAGGTTTTTGGAGAAGTAAGAGGCCACAAACCATATACTTGACAAATGTCAGCCTGGAGGATGTTTTAAGCAGAAGGAAGGCTTTGCTTCGCCGGGCTTCGAAAAAGAAGCGTTAGCCAATATTGATCAGAGTATACCAAAAGGATTTTATATAATATGTTTAAAAGTGATCAATAAAAGATAATTGAAAGGTGTTTTTTACGTTTAAGAATTCCAAACTCAACTCAATAAGAATTTATTCTTATTCTACGCTAATGTCCAACCTAAAGTCAAAAAAAAAAGGACCTGTCGTTATTCTGACAGATCCTTATCTATTTCAATATATTCTATTAATTATTTACAATTATTTCAGCACCTAATGCCTGTACACCTGCTCCACCAACAAACCCTTTAGCGTAAACAGTATATATTTTACCGGCCGTCAGCGCGATGCCGGGAAGAGGAAGTACCACGGTTGAGGTTCCGCCAAAACGCACTTCCAATTATAAGTCATCGCATCCAGCGGAGTGAAGTTGGTAAACTCTTTAAGCTTTTATTACCAAATACAACAGGACCTCCTGTTACCGCCACGTCTACCGCAGGAGCATCAGGAGAAAGATGGATGAAACGCACATGAGCTTTCCCTGCGGCAGGTGCTGTAAGATCGTCTTCTATAAACAATCCGCTTATTTTACTAACGCTATCGATAGCAAATACACTATAATTTTTATTCTTTACGATAGGCAGACTAGCTTGCAAAGCAGTAGTAGCAGTACCGGCAACATTTACTTTCAATGTGCGTGTACCTGAAGTCACAGAGAAATACGCTGTATTATCTGTATAAACAACATCAGCCGTATTTATTTTAGTACCATCCAGCAAAAGATCTACTGCCGGAGCATCCGGGGATGCATGAATCACCATTAAATTACCACTACCGATTGGTGCCGGTGTGCTATCATCATCATCATCTTTACATGAAGAAAATGTTAATACTGTACTTAAACCCAACATAAGGAGGGCCATAAATTTTAGGGAATAATTTGTTTTTGTTCTCATTTTTGAATAATATAGTTTTAAGTTTTAGAACATTTATAACAACCGGATCTTCAATAAAGTTTTTTTCATCTTCAAAATTCTCTATTTATTTACGATAAGTAGCTGCATTCTGTAAAAGCAACGCTTAAAAAGCCTAACTTTGCAGCCTCTTAAAATAAGCTCAAAAAGCGTCTAGTACCGCACACAAAATGCAGAATATCAGAAACATAGCAATTATTGCTCACGTTGACCACGGGAAAACAACCCTCGTTGACAAAATTTTACATCAAACCGAACTCTTCAGAGAAAACGAGAAAACAGGTGATTTGATTCTGGATAATAACGATCTGGAACGCGAACGTGGAATTACCATTGTTGCAAAAAATGTATCTGTAGAATACAAAGGAATTAAAATAAATATCATTGATACACCGGGTCACGCCGATTTTGGAGGTGAAGTGGAGCGGGTGATGAATATGGCAGATGGGGTATTATTGCTGGTGGATGCTTTTGAGGGTCCAATGCCACAAACCCGTTTTGTACTTTCGAAGGCATTGGAGATGGGAAAAAAAGCCATCCTTGTCATCAATAAGGTCGATAAAGAAAATTGTCGTCCGGATGAGGTGCACGAAAAAGTGTTTGATTTATTCTTCCACCTGGATGCCACAGAAGCGCAATTGAGTTTCCCTACCGTATACGGCTCTTCCAAGCAAGGCTGGATGACGAGTGATTTGAAAATTCCAAGTGATAACATCACCCCTTTACTGGATGCCATTATCGAATATTTTCCCGGTCCGGCGAAGGTAGAAGGTACCCCTCAGGTATTAATTACTTCATTGGATTTCTCCACTTATGTAGGACGTATTGCTATCGGAAGGATCAGCAGAGGATCCCTGAAAGAGAATCAGCCGGTGACTCTAATGAAAAAAGACGGCTCTATTAAAAAGATGAGAGTGAAAGAGGTGTATGTCTTTGAAGGTCTTGGAAGAAAGAAAGTTCCCGAAGTGGTTTGCGGAGATATTTGTGCGATTACCGGAATTGAAGATTTTGATATTGGTGATACCATTGCTGATTTCGAAAATCCCGAAGCCTTGAAGCCAATTTACGTAGATGAGCCGACAATGTGTATGCTTTTCACGATCAACACTTCGCCATTCTATGGCAAGGAAGGTCGTTTTGTAACGTCAAGGCATATCCGCGATCGTCTGTATAAAGAATTGGAAAAAAATCTGGCGATGCGTATTCAGGAAACAGACTCTCCTGACTCGTATCTTGTTTATGGCAGAGGCGTATTGCATTTATCCATCCTTGTGGAGACCATGAGAAGAGAGGGTTATGAGCTACAAGTCGGACAACCACAGGTGATCATTAAAGAAATTGATGGTGCCAAACACGAGCCGGTGGAGCATTTAACAGTGGATGCCCCTGAAGAAGTTGCCGGTAAAGTAATCGAATTGGTGACACAGAAGAAAGGCGAACTTAAGGTGATGGAGCCAAAAGGCGATTTGCAGCATCTTGAATTTGAAATTCCCGCTCGTGGACTTATTGGTTTGCGTAGCAATGTGCTTACGGCTACTGCCGGAAGAGCCATTATGGCCCATCGTTTTTTAAAGTATGAACCCTGGAAAGGCAGTATTCAGGGTCGTATTTCAGGGGTATTGCTGGCTAAGGAAACGGGAACAGCTACTCCCTACTCTATCGATAGAATGCAGGATCGTGGAATCTTCTTTATTGATGCAGGGGAGCAGGTGTATGCCGGTCAGGTAATCGGACAACATATCCGACCTGACGATCTCGTGATCAACTTATGTGAGGCTAAAAAACTCACTAATATGCGTGCATCCGGAAGTGATGACAATGTGAGAATTGCCCCTAAAATCAACTTCTCTTTAGAAGAATCAATGGAATACATTGAAAAAGACGAATACCTGGAGATAACTCCCAAGTCCTTGCGCATGCGTAAAATTTACCTCGATGAAAATGAACGTAAACGTAATGCAAAGAAAATGGCTGAAGCCTAAAACCTTCGCTTACTAAATTAAAAACGCCGGTTATATCCTATATATCCGGCGTTTTTATTGTTTGGTCGTTCAGGAGACAGACTTTAGCTAATACTTTTAAAGTGATCCTGATGATTGATTATATTTGATAGGTAAATTGATCTACAACCATCCATTCCATCCTTCAGTCAAACAAAATAATTCCTGATATAAATTAAAGGAGCCTTGCCTGTATGTTAGACAGAGTCATTGAAAAATTTTACGTGCAGATGCCCAATAAAAAAGTGCAGAGTGTTATTTTACACTCTTTATTTTGGGCAGTATGGCTCACACGGTCCTTCTATGACACCTACAGTCTATGGGGTGTTGAATGGGGTTTGGCGTATGTGGTCATCGTTTTTATCAGCCAGGTTCCTCTTGTTTACATTCACCTGTATTACTTTGTTCCAAAATTCTTAAACCGGAAAAAATATGCCGTATATATACTTTTGACCATATTGTCAATTTACGGTTATTCACTTTTCAATTATTCGCTGTTGACTTCGTTACCACGCGAGCATATGCCGGAACGGATGACACGTTTCCTCACCAATATTACGCCCAACTTTGATTTATTGGAAGGATTAATAGTTGTCATTCTTACCTATGCTTTAAAATACACATTAATAGCATTTATCACGCAGAATGAACTATTGAAACTACAAAAGGAAAAACTACAACTTGAACTGAATGCGTTAAAAGCACAAATCCATCCCCATTTTTTGTTCAACACACTTAACAACCTCTACTCTCTCACCTTAAAGAACTCCGACAAAGCATCAGAAGTGGTCCTGAAGCTCTCTGACATCATGCGCTATGTCCTTTATCAGGCGAATGAAGAAAGAGTAGCACTCTCCCGCGAGTTAGCCTTCATTGAGAATTATGTAGAACTGCAGCGAATACGATATCATAACCGTTATGATATCACCTTTATGGTGAAGGGTGATCCGGAAAATCAATATATTGCACCGCTCCTCTTCATCGACTTCGTTGAAAATGCCTTCAAACATGGAATTGATAAACGCTTCAGTGATGGATTTGTGCATATAGATTTTATCATTGAAGGAAGTACACTCCATTTTTCAATTGACAATAGCATAGGCAATAACGAACAAATTGATTCTCTGAAAAAAGATGCAGGTATCGGATTGGTAAATGTTAAAAACGTCTTTCACTTCTCTACCCTCAACAGCACGAACTTGCCATCACCCAGAACGGAGAAATTTATGCTGTCCAACTTAAAATTGATCTCTCATGAGCAAACTGAAATGTATAATCGTTGATGATGAGCCTCTGGCACAAGAAGTACTCGAGCGCTACCTTGAAAACATCCGTGAACTGGAACTTGTCACCAAATGCAACAATGCATTGGAAGCATTTGAAGTGCTCAATCACGAAAATATCGATTTGATGTTCCTGGATATTTCGATGCCCGTCATTTCAGGAATTGATTTCTTGCGATCACTCCGAAAGAGTCCTGCCGTCATCATCACCACTGCACATCCGGATTTTGCACTTCAGGGATATGAACTGGATGTAGTGGATTATCTTGTAAAACCGGTATCTCTGGAGCGCTTCATGAAAGCAGTAAACAAAGCCCTCGACCGGGTAAAGCAACATGCCCCCTCAGAAAGAAGTAATAAAGCAGACTTTATGTTTGTCAAAAGTGACCAGAGTTAATCCGCATTAATTTTTCAGACATCAGCTATATTGAAGGCATGAAGGATTATGTGAAAATATTTACCAAAGAGAAAATGATCGTCACACTTCATACGATGAAATTTTTTGAGAGCAGTTTACCTTCGGATGGCTTTATCCGGGTGCATAAAAAGCTATATCGTTAATGCTTCTGCCATCAAATCCATTGCAGGCAATGAACTCGAATTGCAACAGGCCAGAATTCCTATCGGCAGTAGCTACAAGGACCAATTGATGCGATCGATTCAGACCAAATAACAAGCTTAAACATATCTGATTTTAATTTTACAAAGCTTTTATTCACTATTTCTTTGACTTGTATAATACCTGCTTGTACTTTTTGAAGAAACCACGTAAAATACGTCGGATTGTTCTATTTTTGAATAACAATCTCCAAAACATACATGAAAAAATTATTACTTGTCTTCAGTGGCATTCTGTTGACGCTGGCCACTCAGGCACAATTAAATGTAAGCCTTCGATCCAATCTTCAATATCCCAACGATGCATTATCCAACATCGGAGGTTATGTTGATTCGCTCGGCAATGAATATGCCCTAGTTGGTTATGAATCCGGACTCTCTATAGTCAATGTTACCGACCCGGCCAATCCGGTAATTGCATTTTCCGTTCCCGGAACACCATCTACATGGAGAGAAGTGAAGACCTGGCAGAACTATGCTTACGTTACTACAGAGGGATGCTGTGATGGACTTCAGATCATCAACTTAGGATATCTCCCGGACTCTATCAGCGTTAAACAATGGAAAGGAAATGGCGCCATAAACGGCGACCTCGAAACCATTCATGCGCTACATATTGAAGATGCTCATGCCTACCTCTTTGGAAGTAATCTCTTCAATGGTGCAGGGATCATCGTTGATCTTGCTGATCCCTGGAATCCTAATTATAAAGGCTATACACCGGGCACTTATATTCATGATGGTTATGTTAGAAATGATGTCCTTTATTCGGCACATATTTATGATGGCTATTTTTCTGTTTTTGATGTCAGCAATAAAGCCAATCCGGTATTGTTAGCCACCCAGTCCACTCCGACTCAGTTTACGCACAATACCTGGCTGAACGATGCCGGAACCGTACTCTTCACTACTGATGAAAATACGAATTCTTACCTCGGGGCATATGATATAACGAATTTGAACAATATTATTGAACTCGACAGAATACAACTTACACCCGGTTCCGGTTCTATCATTCACAATACACATACGCTTAATGATTTTGAAATTGTATCCTGGTATAAGGATGGAATCGCGATTGTAGACGTGAGTCGTCCGGAAAATATGATTGTTACAGGTTCCTACGATACTTACCCTCAAGGAGTGGGGAACGGTTTTAGTGGAGCATGGGGTGTTTACCCTTACCTTCCATCGGGCAATTTGGTGGTTTCGGATATCAACAACGGACTTTTCGTACTAACGCCTACCTATATCCGCGGTTGTTATCTGGAAGGAATGGTTACAGATAGTGTTACCGGTCTACCTTTGAACAATGTTTCCGTAACCATCATCGGCCCTTCTATCACCAATGCAAGCAAAATCACCGGCGAATATAAAACAGGATTGGCAGATGCCGGCACCTATGATGTTTCCTTTTCAAAAGCCGGATACACCACAAAGACGATTAATAATGTTGTCTTGCAGAATGGGATACTCACGGTTCTGGATGTTGAATTGAACACCATTTTTCCAACAGTTACTATTTCTGGTTCTGTTGTAGAAGCCGGTACCGGAAACCCGATTCCTAATGCTACCGTTTTATTTACCAGTCCACAATTTGATAATACATTGACCAGTGATGCAAATGGATTGTTTACTATTGCCGGTTTCTTCCCCGGCACCTATGATGTGCTAGCCGGAAATTGGGGCCACCGCACCTATTGTAGTTCGGGTCAAAATGTATCGGGAGGAAGCAACATCAACATTGTTCTGGACAAAGGATATTACGATGATTTTGCATTAGATTTTGGCTGGACCGTATCCGGACCTTCCGGAAATGAGTGGGAAATTGATGTACCTGTCAGCACTACTAATAATGGTCAGACGGCTAATCCCGGAGCTGATGTAGCTACTGATTGCAGTGACAAAGCCTTTGTGACAGATAATGGTGGTGGTGGACCCTGGGATAATGATGTGGATCAGGGTAACACTATTCTGACTTCACCTGTTTTTGATGCTACACAATACAGCAATCCCTACGTAAAGTACAATCGTTGGTTTTACAATGGAGGAAACACCAATGGAAGTCCGGATGACTCCATGAAGATCTTCCTCGATAATGGCACAATCATCGCCTTACTTGAATCCTTTGGACCTTCCGGTTCTGCTTCACAATGGCAACTTTCCAATTATAAAATATCAGACTTCATCACCCCAACCGCTACCATGCAATTAATAGTTCAGGTGGGTGACCCGGGTCCTATATTCAATATTGTAGAGGGTGGACTTGATAAGTTTGAAGTAGTGGAAGTCACAGGTATTTCAACAGGTGATTTTGCAGAAGCAGGTTTGGGTGCATTTCCAAATCCATTTATAAAGGAGACCACCATGAAGATTACGAACCTGAAAACCGAGAGGGCAATACTGCAGGTTTTCGATATGCAGGGTCGTTTGATAGAATCCCGTATGATCAACGGTAAAAACACTTTGCTGACAATTGGTAATTCATGGCTACCGGGAATATATATGGTAAGAATGATGAATGAAAATGGCGAAAGCGAAGCTACTCGAGTTGTAAAACAGTAATTTATAGAATTTATACCCAAGAAGGCCGGCAAACACCGGCCTTTTTTATTTGCGATTTTAATCACAACCGGTTGTTAACATTCCATATGGGTTGAATAGTTACTTCTTGACAAAAGCTATCATATTTGTAAAGAATTTGCGTTATACTCTCACATTGAAAAAGACCGGCCTCCTTTTAACTTCGATTTTACTCCTCGTCTCATTAAAGAGTACGGCGCAGCAAAAATCACTATGTCCGCCCACAACTTCTAAAAAGGCCGAGAAATATGTTGAAGATGCCAGGGAAGCAAGAAAAAATAAAAAACCATTCAGTGTTGTTAAAGAATATTGTGAAAAAGCCCTTGCCGAAGATTCTGTTTATGCGGATGCCTTAAAATTATTGGGCGATTTTGCCTGGCAATCACGTCAGGATAAAGCGATGGCAGCGGCCTATGAAAAGTTGCTTATAAATTGTCCCGATGCATCCTCTGATGCGCATTACCGTCTTGCAAACTATCTCTACGAGCAAAAGGAATATGAAAAGGCGATCACCTATTTTCAATCCTTCCTTGACTTCAATAAAGTAAAAGAAGAAAATGCAAAGGATGCTTCTCAAAAAATTACGAGAGCAAAACTCATGATGAAGCCGGTTCCTTTTAAGCCTGTTCCATTGGCCAATATTTCCAGCGCTGATCCTGAATATCTCGCTATTATTTCCCCTGATCAGGATTTTTGTTTCTTCACCAGGAGATTTGAAGAGCAAAAAAGAGGCTCACTCTTTCCTGCAAGTGTGGAAAAATTCATGATCAGCAAGAAAATCGAATCGTCATTTGAAAAAGGCGAACCCATGCCCTTTCCATTCAATAAAGCAGGTTCCAACAATGAAGGTGGGGCGAGTATCACCATAGACAACAAACATCTTTTTTTCACCGTCAATAAAAATGGCAATTTTGACATCTACACCAGCGATGAAAACAAGGGAATCTGGTCAGAACCCAGAAGTGTTGGTAAAGGGTAAATCATCCTGACAGATGGGAAAGTCAACCATGTATTTCACCGGATGGTAAAACACTTTACTTTGTAAGTATACGTGATTCCTTAAACCCTACCTCGGACATTTATTATAGCAAAAAAGGCGAAGATGGAACATGGGGAGCCATGAAATCTATAGGAAGTAACATCAATACTCCCGGAAGTGAAAAGACACCCTTTATTCATCCTGATAATAAAACACTATACTTCAGCAGTGATCATCTACCCGGCATGGGAGGATATGATATTTTTATGTGCAGGCTCAATGCTGATGGCAGCTGGGGAACTCCTGTGAATCTGGGCTATCCAATTAACACGGAGTCGGACGAGTTAGGATTCTTTGTTAGTACCGATGGAAAAAAAGGATATTTCTCGAGTAATAGTCTGAAAGGAGTTGGCGGATATGATATTTATGAGTTCGAATTATACAATGACATCAAACCCGATCGGGTATTGTTCATCAAAGGTGAATTAAGGGATGAAAACAATGTCATTCAAAAACTGGCAAGCATTGAACTTAAAAACATCAATACTAAGCAAAATGCCGAAGTAGCCTTTGACACCACCACCGGGAAATATGCCTCTGTTGTTCTTTTTGATGAAGACTATATTCTCACCATTAAAAAGCAGGGCTACGCTTACAATTCCGCCTATTTCTCCTCTAAAGACAGTAGTCGTTCCGAACCTATTAAGGTGGATATGAAGCTGAGTAAAACGAAAACGGGCTCCGCCTATCGACTGAATAATATACTTTTTGATACGGAATCCTCCTCTCTTACTGCACAGGATAAAAACATCCTCTCTGATTTTGCTGAATATCTTCTGGAAAACCCGGGGTTAAAGGTTGCAGTACACGGACATACTGATAATTTGGGAGACCCATTAAAAAATCTGCAACTCTCAGAAGAAAGGTCCAGATCGGTTTGTAATTTTTTAATTCAAGCCGGTGTTGCAAAAGAGCGTCTCAGTTCAAAAGGATTTGGAGAAACAAAACCGATTGAAGTGAATAGTAATGCCGATGGACGTGCGAAAAACAGAAGAACTGAATTTGTTGTTGTGGCACAATAGTTTACTGTCTTTGAAAAATAGTTAAAGAATACCCTCCGGAAAAAAATAAGAAAGTCCGCTACTACAACTTCAACCACTTTTTATACACCATCTTTTCAGCTTCCTGTGGAGAGGCTGATTTTTCAATAGCATATTTTAAAGCAGAGGATTTTTCCAGGACGAGTTTTATTTCCTTTAGACTACCGTTTCTGGACACTGTAAATGTCACCGTCTCACCCGGCTTTTAAAAGACAATAACTTCGACAAATCATCCCCTACTCTGAACTTATCTACTGCAAGGATTTCATCATTCACATTAATTCCATACTTCCATGCCGGAGAATTTCTTTCCACAGCCGTAACCATCATTTTACTATTAGAGGAAGTGGTAGTAGCGCCTGTCCATGCCATGGATTGTGAAGTATTCAAATCCATTATTTCAAGCCCCATCGCCGCCAACGACTCCTGAAGCGGCAAGGAGTGGTACTGTGCACATACTTCTTAAAAAATCACTCATATCCCTTCCTGCCACTTTATTTACAATAGCGACAAATTCAGGTTCCGTAAATGGCCTGTTCAACTTCTTATAATATTGCTGATACATTTCTTTCATGACATCATCCAGTGATTTTGATCCATTCGTGCTTTTCATAATCTCCATATCGAGTAAGGCACCTACGACACCTCCCTTGGTATAATAGGAAACAGTGGCATTGCCGGAGTTCTCATAGGGACGATAGTATTTTATCCAAGCGTCGAGGCTGGATTCAGATAATGGTTGTATCGCAGCACCTTTTATATTCATACAATACGACATATTTCCGGCAATAATCTTAAGATAATCTACATCTGATATAAAACCACTTCGTCTAATAATTAAATCATCATAGTAGGCAGTAAACCCTTCTGCTATCCAAAGCAGGGTAGTATAATTCTCATTGCTATAATCAAATGGACCAAGTGGGGCGGGACGCAATCGCTTCACATTCCAGATATGGAAGTATTCATGTGCTACAAGACTAAGAAAATCGGTATAACTGCTCCCCGTACCATAGGACCATCGATTCGTTTGAAGTGTAGTCGAATTCGCATGTTCCAATCCTCCGCCCCCTGCATTCAGATTGTGAATAATATACAAATACTGTTTACAAGGATGTTCACCAAATATAGAGGAGCATTCTTCGGCAATAATCGTAAAATCCCTTTTTATTTGAAGTGAATCATAATTCCCCGTACCAAACATGGCTACTTCATGCGGGACACCCGCAACAACAAATGAAAATGTAACATGATTTCCAATTTCAAAAGGAGCATCTACCAATTCATCATAATTGTCAGCCTTATACTGCCAGTTATCTGAAATTTTTACTCTTTCGAGTGCCACTGAAATTTTCTTCCATGAGGAATGAGGATTAATCTTAACTGTAACCGGATTCGAAAGCAATAAATCATTGTACATAAAAATACTGGTGCCATTCAGGTACGCATGTTCTTCATCGATAAAACTTGTTCTTACACTTCGCTCATAGGCATACAATTTATAGGATACCACCATGTTCTTTGAACCTTTAGTTTCTATTCGCCAGGTATTTTTATTTAATTTGACTGAAGAAAGCTGCTGCCCGTCCTTATCTTTTGAATTCAAAGATTCTACATGCTTTGAAAATTCTCTTACCAAATAAGAACCCGGTGCCCATACCGGCATTTTAAGATCCAGAACAGATTCATTGAAGTCTTCAATGATCATCTTCACCTCCACATAATGCGTTTGGGGCTCGGGAAAGATAATTCATATTTTATTGTTGTGGAAAAACCGATCACAGGCATCATCAAGAGCAAGAGGCAAACAAGGTAATTTCTTTTATTCATTTTAATTCGTTGTCTGATGCGAATATACATAGTAAACGGGTCAAATAAAATACCGGTCAATAAAGGCTGCTGGAAAGCTACATAAAAGAGAAAATATTCATTAACAGAACAATTCTTCCAGCTTTTAAATAGAAGATACTACTAGAAAATTGAACGGAAAAAATGCATCTCCATTAAAACTTCGGTCTTCTTTTCCCATCATGAAAAAAAACTTTTCGTAAATGTCTTTCTGTCAAAATGTAAATTATCGCAATTGAAATTAACATAGAATAAAAAAGTATAGACAACAACCAGTTCAGGTTTTGAGTAGCAAACAACTCTGCAAATACAAGAATAATCAAGATTAAGCTTGCTAAAATCATCAACCATTTTCCTGCGTATGCATTTCCTTCATACCAGGTATCTTCATTGCGAAGAGAAGCAGTGGTCCTATATGCCAGCCATGACTCCATAAATTCAGGGCCATTCTTAAGTTTCAGTCCCAGAGAAAAGAAACTCAAAGCACCAATCATGCTTAATAAAAAATATGCATTCATCGTTTAAAGAAATTTTTACAATAAAATGATACTACTACAATTTTTACTAAAATAACTAACGTGTACCCCCCAGTGACTTCATCATTTCTTCCTGTGTCATCACCTTATAGTCAGAAGGAACAATGAAAAGTTTATCGGTAACCTGATCTGTTTTCACTTCCTTCGCAATCATTCTGGCATCAATTTCCGGAGTTTTTAAAGAGAATTCCAGCGGAAATCCATTTAGGCCATCCATATTATAATACCACGAACCGGTCGAGTTCAATTGGTCAGTATACCAAACAATCATATCCTGTTCTCCTTCTGCTGAGAGAATAGCTTTCTTGCATGTATAACCGGCAATTTCCTTCGTCTCATCCGTCTGACTTTTTAGCTTAAAGCGCTTTGCCTTTTTTGAGTCATTTTGAATCTCATTCTTATTGGTCTTAATAGCCATTTTATTACCCATAAGGTCCAATAATAAATGGACTTCTTCATTAAAAATAAGGATCGAAGATTGGAGCCCCATACCCATAGGCATTTGCAACTTCATCCGATCACCTTTAAACCACATTTCCGATTCAGTAGGCATTACAGCCATTTCTTCCTTTGAAAGTTCAGAATCAGAATATTGCATGGCAAATCGAACATAGCCTTCACTTTTCTGACTAAGCACATTCAGACTAATCAACATAAAAAGTGAAAAAATCAGGAAATTTTTCATTTTAATTGTTTTGGAACTGCTAATATAAAACAAGATTTCATACAAATAGCATAGGAGAATGAAATTTTGTAGGTTTGAAGCTCAAAACACTATAATATTATGATTAGTACTCTAACTAAAAGCCTGAAGCACTTAGTAATAACCACAATTTCGGCACTTTTAGTAAGTACCAGTGTAGCCCAGGAGAGGTCCTTGCAATTGGATGAAATATGGGGTAGTCCTAAACTTTATGCACGCATAGCCGGCGGTTTCAATACCTTGCCGGATGGCCAGCATTATTCAAATGCAGAAGTTAAAGAAGATGGATCCTACCTCTTAAAATATTCTTTAAAAAGTGGGAAAGTCATCGACACTTTAATTCGTCCGAAGGATCTCATCAGCAATGGAGACACTGTTGAGTACAGTGACTACTCTTTTAGCAACGATGCTTCTAAAATACTCCTTAAAGTAAAACCTGAAGCGATCTACCGTCACTCCACACGTGAAGAATATTATGTATTTGAGAGATCAACAAAGAATCTTAAACGTATTACACAAAATGGGAAATCCATGTATGGCACTTTTTCACCTGATGGCAAGCAACTTGCTTATGTCAGAGACAACAATCTTTACCTCTACAATTTGCTCAGTGACAAAGAAATTCCGGTTACCGTAGATGGTAAAAAAAATCAAATCATCAACGGGGCCACAGACTGGGTTTATGAGGAAGAGTTCAGTATGGACATCGCCTTTTCCTGGTCACCTGATGGAAAAAAATTGCATTTTATCGATTTGATGAAAGCAATGTAAAAGAATTTAACCTGACTTTTTACGGAGAACTCTACCCAAAAGAGGAACGTTATAAATATCCAAAGGCCGGAGAGGAAAATTCGAAGGTGCAAATAGTGGTGTATGATATTGCATCCGGTAAGAAGACAGAAGTTTTTTCCACCGATAATACATGGGAATATATACCACGCATGAAGTGGACTAAAGTTCCTGATGTACTCAGTATTCAAAGGACGAACAGACATCAGAATATTCTCGAGCTAGCCTTTTATTCCGTTTCCTCGAATACACTTCAGGTGATAGTAAAAGAAGAAAACAAATCCTTTATTGAAATTACAGACGACCTGACATTTCTAAATGACGGTAAACGTTTCGTATGGACTTCTACCCGAAACGGATTTAATCATATTTACCTCTATGGTATTGATGGAAAAGTAGTAAAACAAGTTACGGACGGGAAATTTGATGTAACCAAATATTATGGCTTTGATGAAAAAACACAATCCTTCTTTTTCAGAGTACGGAAAAAGTCCCTTAGAAAGACATCTTTATGCTGTAAATATGAAGGGCAAGAAATCGTTACTGAGTCCATCAACCGGTACTCATACAATAGAATTCACTGCAGGATTAAACTATTATGTGGATACCTATTCCTCTTTTGGTAAACCATACACCTGTTCTCTGAATGATAACCAAGGACAATTTCTACGTGTCTTAGAGGAAAACACAGAAACAAAAAAGAATCTTTCCGGTTACAGGATGGGTAAAATTGATACCTTAAGTTTCAAAACAGATGATGGTATACAACTTTACGGATGGATCATCTACCCTACCGATTTTAATCCTGCAAAAAAATATCCGGTACTGATGCATGTATATGGTGGTCCCGGCGTACAAACGGTTACTGATGACTGGGATGGTCCGAATTATCTATGGCATCAGCTGCTGGCACAGCGGGGCTACATCATCGTTAGTTTCGATAATAGAGGAACACCCGGACGTGGATTGGAGTTCGCCAACTGTATTTATAAAGACATGGGCAATTTGGAAGTACAGGATCAGTTGAGTGCCTTTAATTTTATGAAGAAAAAGCCCTTTGTTGACGGAGATCGGATTGGAGTCTGGGGTTGGAGTTTTGGAGGATATATGACCTCCCTGCTTTTAACCAAAGGTGCAGGAGCATTCAAGATGGGAATAGCGGTAGCCCCGTGACAACATGGCGCTACTATGACAGTATCTATACGGAACGCTATCTGCAAACACCACAGGAAAATCCCAAAGGCTATGATGATAACTCGCCCATCAATTTTGCGAAGAATTTAAAGGGGAAATTTTTACTGGTTCATGGGTCAACTGATGATAATGTACATATGCAAAACACCATGGATTTCACAACTGCGTTGGTCAAAGCCAATAAGCAATTTGATCTCTTCATCTATCCCAATAAAAATCATGGCATCAGTGGTGGGACAACCCGATTGAATCTCTATACCAAAATGACCAACTTTGTTCTGGAGAATCTTTAATCAATAAAAGTAACAGATGAGAAGAAACAATCACTTTTCATCTTCGTCGGTTACCCATAATGGCCGGGGCAATTGCAGTCCCCAATAAATGGAAAGCAGACGTAAGGCGACTATCATTGAAGTCCCGCTGATAAATCCTATAAATGGCGCTTCAAAAATTACGACCAATAGAATACATAACCAGCAACCGGCAAAAGAAGCAACTGCATAAAGTCCTCCTGTGTATCTGAAAATAACAGGTATTTCATTGATTACAACATCTCTGAAAACTCCACCTGCTACACCCGTAATGACACCCATCAGTGAAGAAGAAAACAAGGGCATTCCCATATTCAACGCCGCGAACAAGCCTGCGATACTAAAGAGTCCAAGACCTATTGCATCAATCGTATTGGATCTGGTATAAAGGACTTTTGCCAGTTTATGAACTACAGGAACATAAACAAAAGCGATGGCCATTAACAGCACGATGAATAAATACACTTCATTCTCCACCCAAAAAAAGGGTCTCCTGTTAAGAAGTATATCCCGCAAAGTACCACCACCAAAAGATACCAGCAAAGCGATACTATAAGTACCTACCAGATCCATCTTTTTCTCAGCGGCTTTAATCATTCCTGAAACAGCGCTCACAATTACTGCGGCTACTTCAATAAATAAAAATAAACCTTGACTTTCCATACCTTTGATTAAACGAAAATACAAAATGAACAACAAGCTTCACCTTATTCTGATCTGCTCCATTGCTGTCTTATTAACAAACCCTGTTTATGGGCAGGAAGAATTGAATAAATTTGAACGATGGGTAGGAAACTGGAGCGTAAAGATGGAGGGAAATACCATCCATGAATCCTGGATAAGAAATGTTGACGGTAGTTATTCCGGAGAATCGTGGACAAAAAAATCCAATGGCGATTCTGTTCACACGGAGTCCATCCGCATCCATATGTTAAATGATAATATTTATTATGAACCTATAGTAAAAGATCAACACGGCGGAGAGCCTACACCCTTTCGTCTGATCATATCTTCTTCATCGGAGTGGATGTTCAGTAATCCGGACAATGATTTTCCAAAATACATTTTATATAAATGGATCGATGAAAATCACCTGCGGGCGAGTATTGGTAATTCCAATAGTGACTCGGATCATACGATAATATTTAACTACGAAAAATATTAGACAGGTTTAAGGTTTAAGGTTTAAGGTTTAAGGTTTAAGGTTTAAGGTTTAAGGTTTAAGGTTTAAGGTTTAAGGTTTAAGGTTTAAGGTTTAAGGTTTAAGGTTTAAGGTTTACCATGAAGCGTATCGCTTTTCGCGATTCTGCTTCATGGTCGCGATTCTGCTTCATGGTTTTCACTCGCTCTGCGAACGCAGGCGATAGCTGATCTCGGCATCCCTTGTGATGACGAGACACTCGCCACGTGTCCACGGGCCTCGTGACATACGAGATGATCTCGTCATCCCGATAGCTATCGTCCCGATAACTATCGGGATTGTGATGACGAGACACTCGCTCTGCGAACGCAGGTCTCGTGACATATGAGATGATCCCGTCTCCCGATAGCTATCGGGATTTGTGCTGACGAGAAAAGTTAAGGGTTAAGGTTAAATGGTTTGTACCTTTTTCAATCTTGTTAGATTCATTGCATCGAAGATGAAATGGGAAAAAGGAGAGAGCGATCCATAAGGTGAGCCCTACTATTTCAGTACTATGCCAGCCCCAAACTTATAGTCAATCAATAATGGTATGGCGGGCAATCGCATTTAATAGGTGTATAAGGATTTTCTATTAAAAAGTAAATATCCGTGCTTTTCACAATCCTCAATATTCAACCCCGTTGGGGTTGAGGGAGGGCGTGTTTTATAACCCCGGATTGCATCCGGGGTCAGTAAAATTGAACCCTTTCAGGGCTCTGGAAGCGATCTCGTCAGAATCAAATCATCGCAGATGAGATGAGCATGACGAGACGTTACTCCAAGCGAAGCATTCCTCCTATTGAACAATCGTAAACACCACCCTTCGGTTTTGAGCTCTTCCTTCCGGTGTTTTATTCGTGGAGATCGGTTTAGTTAATCCATATCCGTTAGTAGTGATGCGGCTTTCCTCCACTCCTTTTCCTGACAAATAATCCTTTGCTGCTTTTGCTCTCTTCTTGCTAAGACTAAGGTTATAGGCTGCTGCCCCTACATTATCCGTATGACCTTCGATGATAAGCTTGAAACCGGTTTTGGTTTTCATTAATTGAGCAAGTGCATCCATGGAAGTAAAGGAAACCGGTTTAATTATTGCCTTTCCCGTTTCAAATTGCAGGTTTTAAATACGGTGTTGATGATCTCTTGCTCTTCTGCAGTCAATGTTGCTGGTTGCGGCGCAACGGATTCCATCTTCACAGCTTTCACTTCTTCGGGACACCCATTAAGTGTTCGTATACCCGGAACAAGCGGACAACGATCTAAAGGATCGGGAATGCTATCTCCATCGGTATCAGGGCAACCATTATATAGGAGAACTCCGGGTTGATCGGGACAATCATCCTTGGGATCAATAATCTTATCACCATCACGGTCAGGGCAGCCCGAAAATTCTTCTACACCCGGTAAGTCCGGACAGGAGTCACGGAGGTCGATAATTTTATCCCCATCACGATCGGGACAACCGTCAAATTCCACTGCGCCTGAATCATCAGGACATGCATCCAGACGATCCTGAATCTTATCATGGTCGCGATCCGGACAGCCATTGAACTCAGGCAAGCCGGGAATATCGGGACAGGTATCCCTGCTATCTTCAATATCATCGCCATCACGATCAGGGCAACCTGAAAATTTAAACAATCCCGGAACCTCGATACACTTATCCTTTCGATCAGAAACTTTATCCTTATCTCTGTCCAATGGATTTGACCAGGGAATACTATATTTAAATGAAGCATAAATATCAGCACCATAAACATCAGAAAATCCGAGCAACGAACCCAGTTTATCACTTCCAATCCAAAATGCGCCAAGGTACAATGCCAATCCAGTACGCAATGTTTTAGCTTCATAATCAATAAAGGAAATGGGCAATGCAACTTCCAGCCATCTGGTTTCATAACGAGGAGTAATGGAATAGATACTCGGCCGGTCGACACCTTTATCTTTATTGCGCAAACTTTGAATAACGGTAGTATTTATAAAAAATATATCATTTAATCGGAAATCCGCCTGAATGCTGAGTGCACCCGGAAGTTTCATTCTGAAATGATTCGAACGAAGTGAAGCAAGTCTGTCCCCATAAAAAATTTCCGACATAGAATAGTCAAAGTCCCAGTTGTCTGCAAACTCATCGTTATCCCAATTTGGATAAAATGCACTATCGGCGGACAGGTTAAAGGTATTTGCATTACGGTTGTATAAAATACTTCCAATATCTATAACGGAGATACCCAATTTTACATCATACTTGTTCTGCTCCATATCCACCAACCTTTCTCCATCCATTTCCATTTTATAGAGGGAAGGCTCCCTACGCCATTCATAGGTAAAACCAAGGTCCCAGGCAAAACCATATCCGTTCATAAAATCATTTAAGCCGCCAACATTTTCAAATGTGTTGTAATTGGTACGTCCATAATTTAAACTCAACGGACTAAACAACATATCCTCATCGTTCAATACATTGAAATCACCCCTAACATTCTCTACATAACCTCCGCCAATACCCTGCAATAATTTCAATGTAAGCCCACCTTTGATAGCATTCTTATCCGTTTCGTGGAGAAGTGTAGCATAACTAAGCCCATATTCAGCCCAGGCCATTGTATTGAATTCTACTCCGGAAATATCATACAATCTTTTGGTATTGATAAAATGCAAAGGATCAAAACCAAATTCTTCAAAAGCATATTTAGCTCCTTCCGGCGATAGTCCATTGCAACTTATAGCTGCTCTGAATTGACTGGTCAAAGCAAAAGAATGCTTCCTCGTTACAGGGAACATCAGAGAGGGTCCCATTACTGCTGTTGAAAAATAGAGATTATTGTCTGTGCGGTCGAAATCATCCAAATAACCTTCTTTCTCTATTTGATTCACTAGATTATTTATACCAAAAAATTCAACTTCTTTCGTGGAATAAATAAATAATCATTTTCAAGACTTACACCCACAGTGATTATATTTATATCCCATTTTAACCTGGAATCAATCATTGATGAAGGATTAATGCCCAGCCCCTGCAAACCGGCATAATTAGAACTTCTGATACCCAGCATCTCTTGCCCTTGCATTAAAAATGGCATAATCGTTAAAAGAAAGGTGAATAATTTATACCAACAATTTTTCCTCATATTCGATTGAATTTATGGGATAAATGTATGCGATACTTGATTACTTTTTTTTACCAGTATTGTCTTTTTATCAACTATTTCTAACGCTTCAAACTGAACTTTGTACCTTACGGGATTCTAGAAGAAAATTTACCGATCAGCTAATTAAATCGGCTCATTTCTTCCGAATTGAAATTATCTTTGAGGCATGAATCATTTAGCCATAATTCTTTTAGGAAGCAATTTGGGGGACCGGTTAAATAATTTGACGGAAGCGGAGGCTTGTATAAAAACTTTCGCCTCAAGCATTGAATTAACTTCAAAAACCTACCAAAGTACAGCCTGGGGAAAAACAGATCAGCCGGATTTTTTGAATAAAGTAATCAGTATTAAAACCAACTTAATTCCTACTGAATTGCTAAATAAATTATTAGAAGCTGAGCAAAAATTAAAAAGAGAACGTTTAGAAAAGTGGGGGCCTCGAACTATAGATCTGGATTTGCTGTTCTTTGATGATTTGGTATATGCCGATGATAATCTTCAAATACCTCACCCCGGAATTGCCTCAAGGCGATTTACATTAATTCCACTTTGTGAGATCTATAATGACTTTCCTCATCCGATTTACGGAGTAACTTTACAACAACTACTCAACAACTGCACAGACCAGGGAAAAGTTGAAATTTTTGATTCGGAAAACCAATGAAACAACTCTACCCCTATTCTTACATCGTTATTGAAGGTAATATCGGAGCGGGAAAAACATCATTGGCTAAGATTCTGGCCAATAAATACAATACCGATCTGGTGCTTGAACAATTTGCTGACAATACTTTTTTATCCCAGTTTTACGAGCAACCCGAGCGATTTGCATTTCCACTTGAAATGTCCTTTCTGGCTGAGAGGTATCGCCAAATAAAAAGACATCAGGCTGAAGCTCAAAAAAACAATACCGTTTTAATAAGTGATTATCTTTTTGAAAAAAGTATGCTTTTCGCGAAAGTAACGCTAAGTGGTGCTGAACTGGAGCTATTTAATACTTTTTATGAATTGATCAACCCTACATTGCATAAACCTGATTTAATCCTCTATCTTCATAAAAAAACAGAAACGCTGCTCAGTAACATCAAAAAAAGAGGGCGGTCATTTGAGAAGGAAATACCGGCTGATTATCTTGACAAAATCAGCGCATCCTATCTAAGTCATCTTCAATCAATTAAAAACCAAAAAGTTATAATACTTGAGTCTGATGAAATTGATTTCGTCAACAATCCTTCCCATTTAAGGATTATACTTGATTTACTTTTGGTCGACCATCCTCTGAAAGTGCAGAATATCAGTATCTAATGAACAGATTATTGGTATCTTAATGCTTTAAAATTAGGGAGATAACTAATCTTTATTTAATATTGCATCATAAATCTAAAAAGCAGCTTGAATGAAAATCAAAAGCTTACTTCTTATTACTTTGCTGGCATTTATTCAAATAGTGCAAGTGCAAGCCCAAACAGAAAGCGGTAGCAGTACTTCCGGTAGTAATTATGGCTTACCTAAAAAACAAGACTACGATCGCTGGTCTGTTGGTTTAACCTTTGGTGTAAGTCATTTACTAGGTGATTTATTGAAGGGAGCCCAAAATAATAATCGATTTCTGGATCAGGGTTTTGTTAAGCCCGCCTTTGGACTTCAGATACATCATCAGGTTTCACATTCCATCGGACTTAGAGTGCGGGGAATGATGTCTGGTTTTTCAGGCAATGATGAGGAATATCTGGATTCTGTGACTTACGAAGCTATTCAGTTTCCCGGCTCCGGAGATGGTAAATTGTATGCGGTAAAATACGAAAGCCCGTTAACGCAAGGTACATTGGATATGACTTACAATTTTGGAAATATTTCTTTCCTGAATAGAAATAAGAATTTCCACATGGTGGCTACTCTAGGAATCGGATTCTTCAATTTCGATGCTGAAGTAAAATCGGATTCATCCAATTCTATTCTATTAAGAAAATCGGGGAACATTACAGAGTTAATGATTCCCGTAAGTCTGGGATTCAAGTATAAGATCAATAAATTTGATATTGGTCTGGCCTTTGAATACTATAAAACATTTACAGACGATGTGGATGCGACTGTCAAGACATATTCTGAGTTTGATAATTACGTGATGCTAAATGCCGCAGTAAATTATACATTCGGAAAGAAAAATAAACCGATGGAGTGGGTGAATCCTATGGAGATCGTTTATAATGATCTGGCAGATATCAAAGAGAAGATCGATATACTTTCGGGAGACAAGGACAAAGACGGAGTATCCGATTTATTTGATAAAGATAACAGTACTGTTGAAGGATCGAAAGTTTACGGAGATGGCACCTCTGTAGATACCGACAGTGACGGTGTTCCTGATAGCAAAGATGCCGATCCGTTTACTCCTAAAGGTGCGAAGGTAGATGCGAATGGTCAGGAATCAGATACTGACGGTGATGGAGTACCTGATAGTCGCGATCTGGAGCCTGGTACCGGTGCAGGTACTTTGGTGAATTTCCAGGGAATTACAGTTGCAGCTCCTGGCGATTTTGGAAAAGATAATATTGGTGTAGACGGGAAAAGCGGATCCAGTGGAAAAAATGGTGTAGGTTATTTACCTTCTGTTTTCTTTGATCTGGGATCAGCTACCGTAAAATCCAATTACCACGATCGAATTCTTGTAATTGCGAAAGTTATGAAGGCCAACCCCAACATTAATATTAAGGTAACCGGCAACTGTGATGTTCGTGGCAGTGAAAATGAAAATATTAAATTAGGTCAGCGACGTGCCGATAATGTGCGTGACCAACTGATTAAACAATATGGAATTGAGGCCACCCGTATCATTACTGAAACTAAAGGTGAAAAAGATCCTATGGCCACTTCATTAAATCCGATGAACAGGAGAGTGGATTTCACAATAGAATAAAGATTACCATAAAGACTTACTAAAGCTGCCTTCTACCCGGAGGCGGCTTTTTTTTTTGCTACCCTTACCGGATAATTTTTCATGAAGTTTTACCTGAAACTGATCGCATCTTAGCTCTGTTCAAAGCATAATGGTTCAAGGAGTTCCTTCTACAGGATTAAAGGGTCACACAAAAAAAATATACTATGAATGTTCAAATAATTTATAAAGGGTATTAATTAACTTGTTCTCTTCCTTTGCTTCATAACCATCTGCACTCAACCATGTCTTCTTAAATTTAGATTGAATATCAATGTTTGTATGATTATCGTTGAGCTTGCTGATTTTAATTTCAACAGTAACCTCGGGTCTTAAAACACCTTTTTTTGATCGGGCCTTAATAATGCCTTCTTCTTCATCAAAACTGATGATTTTATACTCTCTCCTTTTCAACGCCTTTAAGCTCGTTGAATAAACGACCTTAGCATTATAGAAGAATGATAATTTACTCATACAGTTGCTTTTTAATGTATCTAAAAGCAATACTATCCAAATATACTAATAAATCAAATATACATTCAGTATTAATTCCCGGGTACCAAATACAAACTAATTACATCCGAGCTTTCCTTCAACAAAAAGTAATCCTCCTTATTTTGAGCTGAGGCCAATTCCGGAATATCAATCCCCTGGAGCGGAAATCCTTCTGCCAATGTACCATCCCGGTTGAACAAAAAAACTGAATTTTGACTAAGGGCCAAAATACTCACCTTGGAACCTGACTTCATCACCCCTACTTTTTCAAAGGTGCTACCATTATTATATTTAAAGAGCGAGACGCCATCAATAGTAGTCGCTTTTACTCCTTCACTTCCGGCAACAATTAAATCGTTCTCCGAATCACCATTCAAATCAATTGAAGTCGAGCTATAAATGGTATCACCTGCTCCCTGTACTACTATGCTTTTCAGTTCCCCTAAACTATCTATTTCCATCCATTTGCCCTCCTCAGAAATAAAGGAAAGTAGCTGAGAACCATCAATGGAACTAAAGAATTTACTCCTACTGCGAAGTACAATTGTTCCTTTCACAGTAAATAACCGTTGACCGTGAATATCCGTTACGAAGCAAAGTCCACTTTCTTCCAAAAGAACTAATCGCTGTCGGCTGCCATTAAAATAGACCGGTTGAGTAATTATTCCCGGCAATTTCATGGGTGCGAATCCGGCCAGGGGCTTACCGGTAAGAGCATAAGCATATAATCGCAGGTTCTTGCAGGGAATTAAAATGCTCTCACTTCCGGATTTATCTCCCTTTGCCAAACTCAATCCCGTGGAAGCTTCTGCCGGCAATCGAAATGGATAATTGCCGGTATTATTACCCGTTGAATCCAGGAGATAAATAAAAGAATGTGTATTGAAGAGGTACTGATGACCTCCACTATTAAAATAATCGATTGCAGTCACCTCACTTAAAAGAGGCGTTTCCAGCTTCTTTTTCCAAATTAAATCGCCGGAAGCCTCATAGGCATACAAAGTATTATTAACATCAGTAGCAAAAATCAACCCTTTCGCACCTGCCGGAAAAAAAGGTCCGGCGGCAATGCTCGTATCCAGTTTCGCATTCCACAATAACTGAGGACCGTTATTCAATTTATTGAAATACCCCAGGCAACAGGAAGTTTTATAAACACCATTGCTATTTTCAATTGAAAAAGTTATTCCATTCCAATTCCCCAAAAAATCACCCTCCTTTTCCAACCAGGTGGTGAGGGAAGGTGAGGCAACACTTTTAAAAATACGTGTAGACTGTGGAATACCCGCATAGAAAAAAAGATTTCCGCTTTTTGGAATATGAACGGACAAAGAACGAAATCGCTCGTCCTTTATCAGTAGGTTTCCGGTTTTCATATCATTGATATATGCTCTTAGCACGGAGGCCTGATTGCCAATTACAATATGATGATTAATCGTAGTAAAATAAAACCTGCTGACTCTTTTAAACAATGAGCCAAAAACCCCTTCCAGTACTGCTTTCTTTTCAATATATCGTATAGCATACCCGTTATAAAGTTCAACCGCTTCCGGGGCGGGACCTGCTAATTTTGCCAGTGACTTATGACAATTCACAGAGTCTTTTACACTGATTAGCGCAAGGAAATTATTGTCACTGAGGCTCACTGCAGGCTGAGTTACTAATAATGCAATCTCATTTCCGATCCATCCTTTAAAATGAATGGCATATTCAGAGACAGCAGTAGAAGTACTTTTAAGGTTAGCGCCTTGTCTAACGGACTTTAAAAACACCTCCGGATCACTCATTCCCCAAATGATAGTCGCAGCAGTTTTAGCTGGAAGCCAATCCATCAACTTACGTTCTACCGGTCGCTGATTATCGAAATTTTCAAGAAATGAGGTAGAATCAAGGGCAAACGTTTCCCCTTTAAATGCTATAATATTTGAACGCAGCTCCATATGTAAAAATGTCCAGTTGCCTAGTCTTTCTACCTCCTGCATACTGACATTTGCGGTAGAATTGGTTTGTATTTTCAACCACTTAGAAAATGCGGAATAACGATAGGCCACCAACAAACCGGTTTGATCAGCAGCGAGATGTTCTTCCAAAGCCAAAGCCGGTGAAGTAGTTGCATCATTTTTTAGCTGCCGAATTGCATCTTCCACTAAGTAAGAGGCTGTACTTCCAACAAAAACACCACCGACAATTGCCCAGGAAAATATCTCTTCTGAGGACAATGAAAGTTCCTGAATTTCTGTACCATTAAAATTTCGAAGCAAAGGTTCTCCTTTTACCATTAGTACTTTTCTGAGCAAGGCTTCCATATTTTCAGGCAGACCTCCCTCCGGTTCGCAAAAAAACATCAGCTCATAGGAAGATGGTCCGGTAACGTGGCCACTAATTATCAAAGTTGTTTTATCGAAAGCTTTCAATAATAGCTCATCCTTCCTGCATAGAGAATCAAATGTGACAAGGGTAGATTTCCAATCCTTCAAACGGGCTACTGAATCACTTCCATTGAAGAAGGAAGTTTGGGCTAACCGTAGCAAATCTCCTGAAAGTGGCTCAACCGAAACCAGCCAGGCCACGTCACCGGGGATAAGTTTGAATACAGATGCACTGAAGTTCTTCTTGATCTGGAAATAAAAGAAAGCACCAGCCAGAAGTAGTAAAACAATAACTGAAATAATGGATGAGCTGACGACCCGCTTCATATTGGGGATTTCTCAAAACTACTCAGCTTGTGTCAGTATACCCTTCCATCTGAAATGTACTTATCTACACCGCAGTGTTAATAGCCCGATCATTCTGAATTCACAATAAGACCGGAATATATTTCCTCTTAAAAAACGAAACGAGACTGGTCAAAATAGACATTTACTCCAAACATCAGTCGAAGTCTGCTGTTCAAACCGCTATTATTCTCTTCTTCATAACAAGCATAGAGCGCTGACAGTGAAAATCCGACATTCTTCCAGTAAACATCTAAGCCCGGACCACACATCAAGACGTTCATCCGGGTATTTTCCTGTAAAGCTTCCCCGACATAAACACCTTTTGTAAATTCATAATAAGATTGCAGGGAAGGAAGGAACTGTAACTTCTCCGCGGCATTTAGTCTATAAAATATACTTCCGGAAATCGTTTTGCTGTTATCGATGCGTTCATTAAATTTATTTTTTCCGTTGATTTTATACAAGGGGGTTAGATTCAATCCCAGATTTTTAAAAGCCAGCTGGTAGGTGGAATAAAACAAAAAATCATTCGTTCCGGTACCACATTGTACCAATAATGAATGACGGATTTCATCCTGCTTTTGACTTTCATTTCCGGTCGCCAGTTTCACCCCACCACCTACTAACAGACGATGACGGAAACTTCCTGTTGCAGCCTCATCAATGAACTGCCAGCCGGTAAGTACACTGAGATCGCCGATTCCATTCACAGAAAAATTTTGCCCGGATTCAGATCCTGAGTTCATCATATAAGGAAGGACGAAATTCATTTCTAGTCGAGGATGAAGGTAGTATCTGCCACGAAGCTCCAGTGCTCTGTAAATCTCATATCCGTCCGTCGGTATCGGGGCACCGTTATGATCCGTGTGAGCCAAACGAAGGTGACCATCAGGAAAGACAGCAGATCCCGAAACTGCAGTGCCTGAGAAAGATCGATAACGATAATACGACCCTACAAAAGATCTTCTGTCGCTGGGAAGAATACCCATAAAGCAGCCACACATATCACATCCGAACACTTCTGTTATTGAAAAAAAAAGCATCAAACAAATCGCTGAAACACTCTTCAATTTTTTCATTGCACCTCTTTAAATCTTTTGTCGCTAATAAATTTTTGATCTGTTAACGTTTCCAGAAAGCTGATGATATCGCTCTTCTCCTGTGGATTCAACGAAATACCTCCGGTACTCAGCAGTGGATCAAGTGTTGTGCTTTGCTTGATCCCTGACATGTAATGATCCAACACCTGACCTAGATTTTGAAAGCGGCCATCGTGCATATACGGATAAGTTAAAGTAATATTTCGAAGAGAAGGAACTTTAAACAACCCTGAATCCTGAGGAAGATTTGTAATCTTGGCTCTACCCGGATCACTATCAAATGTGTTATCAAGACCATTATTCCTAAACTGCATGTCTGTTAATAGCGGTTCAGCATGGCAACTCTCACAATGGGTTCTGAATAATTGAAGACCATTCAACTCCTGAGAAGACAATGCCCCCTTTCCTTCACGGTATTTATCGTACTTCGAATTTGCAGAAATCATTGACCCCATAAATTGAGCAAGAGCTCTCATCGTCAACTGGGTTGTCACACTATCTGTTCCGAAGGCAGATTGATACATCGCCTGATAAGTCAGACTTCTTTGCAATTTCACAATGACGTTTGCTATGGATTCATCCATCTCCACCGGATTGGCAATTGGAGCGAGTGGTTGCACCTCGAGGTGGTTTACACCTCCATCCCACATAAAACTCGGATACCAGGCTATATTGAATAAGGCTGGTGAATTTCGTGTTCCCAGAAGTCCATCTATACCATGACTCAAGGTATGATCTGCATGAGCAAAAGCGACAAACTGCTGATGACAAGAGCCAGGAAATAGTACTATCACGAGAGAGAATGGGATCATAAAATAATTTACGACCTAATGCAAAGCCGGAAGGAGTAATGGGATTATTTTGAAAATTATACACCGGTGCCGGAAAACCATCCGGAATATAAAATGCTACACCATCACCATTAGATTCATTCTTATCATCAGGACTACATGCCTGAAATATTGATAGCAATGAAATGAAGAGCAGTACTCCAACTATCCTATACATATGAATTGGTCTTTATAAACCGGCATGACATAAACGCTGTCATGCCGGAATTCTGTTTCTTACTTTAATGAAGATTAATGATCATTATGCAAATGATCGAAGCTGAACATTTGAGCATAATTATCGGCTATCAGGAGGGCATTGCCACCGGGAGACATTTGAAAATTAATACTGGCAATGCTGATCGTGTTGGGAGTTGAAAACACTTTCAATACATCAGCCAGCACATGAATTTCTGCTTCACGACTTCCATCCACCTGCAATGAACTGCCCATAAAATCCACTTCCACTTCACGAATGGCATTGGTATTATTTGCATCTCTGAATCCCCCGATATGGTAAGTTATCCCTCCGGTAGCTGCAGGTGAAGTTCCCTCGAGTTTATAGAAAATATAACCGCTCGACCAGGTCCAGAACATGCCATTTGCAGGATCTAAAGCACCTGTTTGTGCACCGCTAACATTACGGGCCGAATCAACTCCGAGTGTAAACTTAATGGAAGTATAAGCCCCACCGGGAACATTCGGGAATGAAAGTTTAGTACTTGCTTGATTGGATTCATCGACGAAAAAGTATCCATCAGGAAGTGAATACACCACCGAATCTGCATTCAGCAATCTTACATTAGAAATATAGTACTTTAGTTTTGTTACAGTAAAACTCTCACCGCTACTATTGGTATAACTTGTCGCTCCGGTTTCATCAACATTTACTGTACCGGCAACATTTGTGAGATCAAGGGTAACTGTGCCGGGTTGCGCCGGACCGGAGTTACTGGTATCGTCTTTATCATCTTTACATGAAGTAAAGGTTATAGCAGCAACAGACAACATTGCCAATAGAATATTTATTTTTTTCATTTTAGTAATTGTTTTAATATTATTTTATTTTTCTGATAATAATACTACTTTATTTAAAACAATAAACCCTATAAAAAGATAGCTGATGGACTAAGATATTCCATCCATCAATTACATTTTAAAAGTTTATTTAATTAAGTGTATTATACAGAAGGTGGTCGCAAAACATCCCGGGGATAACCAACCCGTGTAAATAAAACTTCTTCATTCTGAATCAAAACAAGACAATGGTTAAAAAACAAAACTTTAAAAGAAGGTAATTCGAAAACACTCACCTCAGATTTAACCGTCATTACAGGCATTTGTTTATTTTCCCTGGCGTCTTGTTCTTTAATTTCCTTACTTAATTGACAATTTCCCTGACATCTGTTTTCCGGAACATCCTTTTTCTCACATAACTGCTGAGCAATATATTCTTTATGAATTTCAAAATTTAAAAACAAAATGGATTTACTTCCTGATTCCATCAACAGAATCAAAATCAAAACTCCACTTGCCAGTGATTTTAACATTTAGACAAAGATATATGCCTTTTAGAATGAATTCTGTACAATAAATGTCAATTCTTGTGATTTCCCTCATATTTAATTTTAACAAATTGATATTCATAATATTGATTGGACATCTCCCTGTTTATAAAAATCCGGAAGTCCACCTTATCCCCCATTATCTCATCAACAAAACCCTGCCTCTGATGATTTGCGGTTTATTCTGAGGATTACGGTAATCGATTTGCCAGGTATACACGCCTTCCTGACATTCTGCATTATTGTATCTCCCATCCCAGCCATCGTTTTGAGTGGAAGAAATAAAAACTTTAGCACCAAACCGATTATAAATTATCAATTGAAAATCTTCCACAGTACCGGAATAGGCTTTAAAAACATCATTTTTCCCATCCGCATTTGGACTGAAAGCGGAGGGAACATAGACTCCTGTAAAACAATTCTGGAGGAGTAATACGGAATCCGCGCCAATACATCCTTTAACATTGGTTACTGTGACGCTATACCACCCGATATCATTCACTGTAATCACGGGATCAACACTACCGGTACTCCATAAATACGAAGTAAATACACCCGGATCCAGCACTAATTCCTCGCCGGGACATATCAATAGTTTATCGGGCAATGCAGGCTTTGGAATGGCATCGGGATCAAAGTCAAGGGCAATATTTAGTGTTTGTGTACAGGCAGAATCACCGGAAACTGTTACCTGATAATTTCCTGCTTCCAGACCATAAATAGAATCTGTTGTATTCGCGGAGAAACATTCCAAATGAAAACAGGATTCTGTAAGCCTCCTGCATCTACACTGATCGCACCATCTGCTATTCCCGGGCAAGAAACGGGGTATGAAGTTGCAGTTAATTCCGGTATAATAACTGTTCTTCTTATTCCAAGATTTCCAATACAAGGCTCATTCATCGTAAAGACTACTGAATAGCTTCCGGTGATGAAAAAGTATGAGTATCGGAAAGGAGAGTTGATGAATTTGTAGAAGATGAAGGATCTCCGAAATCCCATTGGTATTGAGAAGGGCAATCACCTCCGGTTCCGGTAAAAAGCACTCTTCTGTCGGTTTCACAAGTGTAGTTAAAATCAAACGCAGGAAACACCAATTCGGAAATGGAGAAACTATCTACAGCCATTCCATCATAATCATTGCAGGTGGTACCCGAGCTAAAGGTAAACCGGAAGATCACATTTGCCTCACCGGCCAGATTGCTCAAACAATAGCCGGCTTGCTTCCACTCACCGCTTCCGTTTCCTCCCAAACAAGAGCCTGAACCGGAAGAAGTTGTTCCCGACCAGCCCTGTTGAGGTGAGGCTAATCCCGCCAGATTATTGATATTTCCGGCATTGAACCAGTTCTTGGTTCTGCAATCTGACCCTCCACCCGACGAACCTACATTGAACCAGGAATTACCGGAATTCAAAGAATACTGAAGATTTCCCCCATCGTATTGTCTTTCTGTATCCCAAAATATCAGAAAACTCAAATAGGGATAGTTCAGACCGGAAAAGTCAAAGCAGGGACTTTGCAGCCATGACTTTTGTCCGCCATTGTAGGGCGAATTTGTTAATCCTCCTGTTATCCAGCACTGCACCCCGCTTCCTGCAGCATTAATAATTGATTTAGAGGGAGATCCCAATGCCCAATCGGAGTTAATACCACCAGTTGTCCAGGGACTACTTGCTGCTTCAAAATTTTCGGAATATGGAAATACATTAATACATTGAGCGGGAGAATGGGTTCTCGCTGAAACCAACAGAAAAAGAATCATGCTTAATTTAAATAGCAGCTGCATAGGACAAAGTTCATGAATTAATTCCTCCTTTAATAATCCTGATAATTAATTAAGAAAAGAAACTCATTATCTTTACCCCAATCAAAAACCACAAAGCATGAAAAAATCTTTACAAATTGCCTTAATGTCACTCTTTGTTGCCGGGGCCTCTATTCAGGCACAAGCGCAGAGATACGTGACAGAAATATTTCCAGCCGCAGCCAGAACAAATAGCGTGATTTATGGCCAAAACATCACCGTAATCGGCGCTCTTTCCGGAGGAGGTCCGGCAATGGATACTCTAAAAATGGATGTGTACACACCGGATGGGGCAGTAGACCCTCTTACCGAAAGACCCTTAGTCATTGTCATGCATACCGGCAGTTTCCTTCCTCCTGTTATCAATGGTCAGCCAACAGGTTCCAGAAGAGACAGCAATATAGTTGCCATGTGTACATCGCTTGCGAAAAGAGGATATGTTGCTGCAGCTATGTCCTATCGTTTGGGATGGAATCCACAAGCGTCCGGTGCTACAGGACAGGATATCCGTACAGGAACATTGTTCAAGGCTGTTTATCGCGCCTTACTGGATGCGAAAGCCTGTGTACGTTATTTCAGAGCCAATGCAGATACAGGAGGCAATGATTTTGGGATTGATACTTCTAAAATTATTTTAGGTGGCGTTGGAACCGGAGGTTATGTAGCGCTTGCTTACGCTACATTAGATGATCCGGCTGAAATTTCTCTCACAAAGTTTCTTGCCAATACAAATAATGCAACTTATGGATTTACAGCTGGTCAATCGTATGTAAATCAGGCGTTGTTAGGCGACTTCGAAGGCTACAATGGAATTCCACAATTAAACTATCCGAATAACTCTCCCGGTTATAATTCAAAAGTTCAATTCGTTTTCAATTTAGGAGGTGCTATAGGAGATACTTCCTGGCTTGAAGCGGGTGATGCACCAATTGTCGCATTTCATGTGGTTGGAGATCCCTTTGCCCCTTATGCCGTCGGTGATGTAATTGTACCTACTACCGGTGATTTCGTAGTAGAAGTAGGCGGAAGCCGCGAAGCAGTTCGTCTGTCCTTTGAAAAAGGGAATAATGACTGTTTTGCCAATGCCGGTTTTACTGATGCACTCACTACTTATGCAAATACAGTTAAATGAAGGTTATGAAGGTCTTTATCCTTTATTCACAAATCCGGCTCAACAGGCAGGTCCATGGGAATGGTATGATTCTTTGGCCACTGTTTTCTATGCTTCTTTTCTTCCTCCACCCTACAACACGAAAGGTGATACAGCCTATGCGAATGCGCTCCTCACCAATCCGGATATGTCCAAGGCAAAAGCATTGGCTTATTTAGATACAGTGATGGGATATCTCAATCCAAGAATTGTGTACTGCCTGAATCTTTCAACAGGTTTAAATAATCCATCTGTAAGCGATGCCGGTATCAGTTTTACACCAAATCCGGCGGACAACCGTACTCTTATCAGCTCTAAAAACAATGAAATCATCCGCAATGTCTATGTGTATGATATTACAGGCAAGATGGTGCATTCATCCGGTCCTGTAGACCAGAAAAGCTATACACTGGAAAGAAGAGATCTGGATGCCGGTTTATATATCGTAAACGTTCAATTAGACAGAGGTACTGCAACAAGCAGAGTCGTTTTCCGTTAATCCTTCAAACAACAATAAAAGCCACCGGTTTTTTATTGCCGGTGGCTTTTATAACCCATCATGCGAATCGTCCTGCTATTCTTCCTACTGCAAATTGTAGTGAACGCGCGAGTTGAGGCACAACTCCTCACCTATGCCATAAGGTATAAAGATGAGCCTATTGGCATTATGACAGCGCAACGTCAAGGTAAGACGAAATCTGATTTTCTGATTGAAAGTAAAATTCTGATTCAAAAAATGGTGCGGGTAAATATTGTTTACCGCATCACATCCATATTTGATAATAACACGCTTCTTCACTCTTTGGCTACTCAGCATAATAACGGCAAAGAACATATAAATACCAAAACAACACATTCTAAATACGGATATACGGTTCAATCGCAAAAAGGAGAAAGTAAAATCAGTCAAAAATCTATTCCTTATAATTTATGTAAATTGTATTTTGAAGAACCTATTGGAGTGTTTATGGTATATTCGGATACTTACGGTGATTTTCTGAATATTAAACCGGCAGGCAAACATCGCTATGAATTAATTCTCCCTGATGGTAAAAGTAATTTTTACACGTACCATCTCGGCATTTGTATATTGGTAGAAGCTGAAATTATTGTTGGAAAAATCTATTTTCAGCTCACTAACAATTAGCAATTACATCTCACAAAAATTAATATCATCAAGATTTCCTTTCTTTGCAAAAGCACATGAAAATCAAATTAAGCCTGGCCTTTTTATTCATTGTTCTGTTGTTTTTTGAAGCAACAGCGCAGCAGGGCGTCACCACTTTTGGAGTTTGTCTTCGTCCCAGCTTTCCGAATAGTTTTCTCAGGACCGGACCTAAGAATTTCAGCGACTCAGCTATCACCTATAGCATCGTTCAACAATCCGGTATTAGCTTTGGAGGCTTGGTGCGGCATGGGTTTACAAAGCGTCTATCCATGGAGACCGGAATCATCTATACTAAAAGAAATTACGACCTTACTTTAACGGACACCACATTCACAGGAGGTGGTGGATTTTCTATTATCGGATATGAAATTCCTGTTACCGCACTCGTGTTTATTCAACTGGATGAAAAGTTATGGATGGATGCCGCACTTGGGGCTCAAATGAACATATTTCCCTCTGATGTGGCTACCTTCAAAGATTTTTATTCCCATTACAGTGCGCGTCGACAAAAAGTAAGTGCCGGTGTAATTGCTAATTTAGGTGTCGAGTACCGCACCGCTAAATCCGGTTATTTTTACGTTGGATTTGTTTATCACCGTGCCTTGCAAACTTTATATGATACACTTATTGAATATTATCCGGATAGAGATTTCACCAAGCCTTTTTCCTCCATTGGAAGAACAAGTTTAGAAGGCGACTATTTCGGAATTGATGTGAAGTATTTCTTTCACGAAGATCCGGCGAAAAAGAAGAAGAAAGCATCAAAATAGCAGCAGTTCTTTTTTCAAAAATACATCCCATGAAAAACAAGTCCACTCTTTTTTCGATACTCCAGTGCAGGAGCAGGAATTTTAATACATCCCAGTACTTTAAATAAAGCTTTCAATGCACCACTTTTAGCAGGTATTTTCGACCATTCAATATCCGGAGAAATATAGAACTGTCGATAGCGTTCTCCGGGATATGTTAGTCCTTCCGGAGTCTCTTCCACATTAGCAGTCAGCATATTGTTAGCCCCGTATCCAACAGCAATATTTAGCCATGGCGGTAATGAAGATTTTTTCATGAAATCAGCAAGATTAAAAGACAACCAATAGGTTTGTCCATTGTAATCCTTCAGGACATTCTCAGCGATATTGGAACCAAAGATAGAGGGACGTTGATTCGCTAACGGACTTTTATTATAGGATAATTTAAAAGAAATCCGTTGTTCTTTCCAGCCCAATGCCTGTCCGAGAAAAAGTCCGGTACCTATTGTATTCGCAATTAAATCTCCTGTAGAAAAACCCCATTCTTTAGAGTGACCATCCAGCATTTCCACACTCAGCAGAAACGTATAGCTGATACCTGCTCCCCAAAGTGCAGACTTTTTTGGGGAGAGTCCCGTCCACCCCATCAGTTCACTGTTCCACCGGGAAAGATAATATGCCGATCCACAATGTCCTACTTTGTCTATCTGTAACCATTCTTCATTGTCATTAAATCGATGAAAACCGGAAAGCGGATAATCTTTATACCAGACGGAATACAAACCCATCATAGTTCCTGCATAAATACTCGCCGTAGAGAACGCCATTATTCGTCCACGCTCGCGGTTGTATTCGGAGGCTGCATACCAAAATCCTTTATGAGAAATTGTATCGCCGTTTTGGGCTTGCAGAGGGCTATAAAAACACATCACCGCCGATATAGCAGTGATGTAGTTAATAATTCTTTTTGAAAGAAGATGCATTCCGTGTTTTAGCCGTAGAAAACATCCATCAATTCAGGAGGACCTCTTTCGCAGTATTTAATATTTCAAAGGCAGCATCTTTAGAAGCCGATTCGGCATAGGTTCGCAGCACCGGTTCCGTACCCGAAGCACGAATCATCAGCCAATCGCCATTCTCAAAGAAATACTTGAAGCCATCGAGATCTTCAGTTCTTGTTACTTTAAATTTGCCGAAAGAAGTATAATATCCTGCTTTGCAATTTTGAAGAACGCGCTGTTTAATTTCTTCCTTGATGTGAAGATCATTTCTCTCAAAAGAAAATTTTCCAACGATCTCATATACCTCATCAATCAAATCGTTCAGGGTCTTTCCGCTCTTCGCCATAAACTCCCAAATCGTTAACCCGATCCAGATACCATCTCTCTCGGGAATATGCCCTTTAATCGCTATCCCTCCCGACTCTTCACCGCCGAGTAAAACATCTTCCTTAATCATAATTTCGGCGATGTACTTAAAACCAATTTTCACGGTTTCCATCTCTAGTCCATAATGCTTGCAAATTTTCGCCACTTTCGGTGTGGTAGAGAAAGCAGTGCATACCTTACCGGACATTCCTTTGTACTTGTGGAGATAATGAATCAACAATAAGATGATATGATGCGAGTCCACAAAGTTTCCCTTTCCGTCATAGAAGCCAAGTCGATCCGCATCACCATCAGTTACCAAACCGGAATCGATCTTTCCGCTATTCTTAATCAGATTTGAAAACTCGGTCAGGTTCTTATGAATGGGTTCCGGAGCTTGTCCCATGAACGAGGGGTTATACTCACAATGCAAAAATGTCAACTCCGGTAAAAGTCTTCGCATCACATTTTGTCCGGCACCATACATAGCATCATAGGCCAGATGCAAACCGGATTTGCGAATCACCTCCAAATCAAAATGAGCTTTCACATGCTCGACATACATATCTTCCAGGTTGACATACTCGAGCAAACCACTATTTTCAAATGTGGACAATTCCATGTTTTCGAACTGCACTGTACAAACATCCGGTATCAGGTTTTCAATTTCTGAAACGAGAGCAGGCTGCAATGGACCACCAAAAGAGCCTTTCAGTTTGAATCCATTGTACTCAGGAGGATTATGACTCGCGGTAATGATTATACCTAAATCCTTTTTCAATTTAACGGCACCCAATGAAATCATCGGAGTGCTGACAAAATCTTTCGCCAATGAAACCTTTATACCCATCGGACACATCACCTTCGCTACTGTATCGCAAAACAACTCACCTGCAAATCTGCAATCGTGTCCAAGTACAATGGAAGGATTTTTAGATTGTGTAAGCAACCATTTGGCAGTACCTTCCGCTACACGTGCAACATTAGCCACGGTAAATTCTTTAGCAATAATTGCTCTCCATCCGTCCGTTCCGAATTTTATTTTTTCCATGAGAATTTGGTATTAAGTTTTGATGAACAGGATTAAACGAATTTTATCCTAAATCGTTACGAAAATAATAAAGGAAAACCATTTAGATTAATTTAAACAAAAAAAGTTATACTGAAGAATGGTTCAGAGCAAGAGAAAGGCGGCTGCCCCAAAATGCTGACACTATTTTCTTCGAAAAACAAGTAATGCTCCTCCTCAGAACTGCTTCACAAAAGACGTCAGGCGCTTCCAGTCGGTTTCAAAGATAGCCTTTTGATAGGCATAGGATTCGCTCCGGGGAATATCCTGCGTATTAATACTTCGAATAATGTAATTGAAATTTTGCTGCTTCAGGAAGTCAAGGAAGGGCAACTCATTTACTTTTATCTCCATTTTGACCATTTCTCTAAACGGCACTTCAGACAAAGCTGAATCATTGATAAATATCGTCATACTCAAGGGATCGAAGGAGATTACACCATCAATTTTTTTCCACAGCTCGTTCATTTCCAAACGCGTCACTTTCCATTTCCCCTTTTGAACATGGGTCAGGATTTTCTCTCCTCCCAGATTAAAAAACACTTCTTCATTCTGTCGAAGATACTTTTCAATAGCTGCAAGAATTTTATTGCTATTCTGTGCCTTCACTTTAGTGAGATCGGGAGAGGCATCAATGGTCCAGGTGACTTTCTTTTGAGGAATTTCATTGGAAGAAAACTGGCTCAGGTTAAATTTAGAACTACCGATATATTCATTAAAAATCGCCCGTGAATCTTCCTTGTTATTAATGACTTTTCCTGCAAACTGAAGGAAGTTAAAATTATAATTTTTGGAAGCAATATACGCCGAGAGATTGGAGTTAAAATTTCCATTCGCGTTACTCATTACCCGTTCACTAAGCAGCACACTTTGTATATCTTCAAAATCCACATATCCATATTCCACATCTTCACCCGCCTGATTTTTATTAGAAAACAAAAAACCGGTTGTTCGGCTGCTTAATATTTTGTTGGCATTTGTCCAATACTCATATATGAAAACCACATCCTGATCAATAAAATTAGTTCGGGTACTTTGCTCAATTTCCAATAAGGTTTGTGGTACAAAAAAAAGTTCCTTAGAAGGCGCATTCCAGAGTTTCACTTTACCACTCATGATCGCCCCATAGGTTATTCGCGTTAGTTCACGAACGAAATTGCAGCCTGTAGTATCTATCTGTTCCCCGGCCGAAACTCTTAAAATAACAGGTATCTGCGCGTTGGATGAGGTGCTGAGAAAAATGACCAATAGGAGAAGAAGTTGGATTTTTTTCATTCTGCTGCATAAATATACGAAACCTGTTTGATTAAGTGGTAAAATCACTTTTCTTTTGATTGATTCCACGTTGAATATATCGACTGTTGAACAGGCCGTGTTTCAGGAATTTCACGTAAAGGTTCACAGGGTTTTAAGGACGCCATCAACTCCGCCGGCAATTGCTGATACAAAGCGGTCCCTTTGGTCTTCCAGGAAATCATCTCATCGGTCATATCCTTTATAATCTTAGCAGGATTTCCCACAACAATTTTCCGTTCCGGAATCTGCATTCCTTCAGGAACAAAACATAAAGCTCCCACAAGCGAATTTTCTCCTACTATCACCCTGTCCATGATCACGGCATTCATTCCAACCAGTACATTTCTTCCAATCGTAGCTCCGTGAATGATAGCACCATGTCCGATATGAGCACCTTCACATAGTCGTACTGTTACTCCCGGAAACATATGAATAGTACAATTTTCCTGCACATTACAACCATCTTCAATAATGATCTCACCCCAATCTCCCTGACAGCTGCACCCGGACCAATATAAACATCCTTTCCAATAATCACATTTCCGGTCACAGTAGCATTAGGATGCACAAATGCTGATTCATGCACTACAGGCTGATAGCCGTTAAATTCAAAGATATTCGACATTGGTAAGTTTAAGGTGTTCTCATGAAGCGTATCGCATTTCGCGATTCTGCTTCATGGTTTAATGTTTAAGGCGTGCCATGAAGCGTATCGCATTTTCGCGATTCTGCTTCATGGTTAAAGTTTGGTTTAAATATAAGCCGGAAGCCGGTAGCCAGAAGCCCACGGCCGGTAGCGACCTACGTCTGAATCACTCCTACATTGAATACCCTTTCAATGGGCGCGTGATTGGCGGCTTCTATGCCCATCGAGATCCATTTACGGGTATCGAGTGGATCTATAATGGCGTCAACCCATAATCGTGAGGCAGCATAATAGGGAGAAGTTTGCTGATTGTATCTATCTGTAATAGTTTTTAACAATTCATTTTCCTCTTCAGGGGTAATTTCTTTTCCTTTCGCTTTCAAGGTGGAGGTTTGAATTTGCAAGAGTGTCTTTGCTGCCTGAGCTCTCCCATCACCGCGATCTGCGCACTAGGCCATGCCACAATGAGTCGCGGATCATAGGCTTTCCCGCACATGGCATAATTTCCTGCACCGTAAGAATTTCCGGTGATGATGGTGAACTTCGGTACCACGGAATTGGCTACAGCACTTACCAGCTTTGCTCCATCTTTAATAATTCCACCATGTTCTGAACGAGATCCCACCATAAAACCGGTCACATCCTGTAAGAACACCAAAGGTATTTTGCGTTGATTACAGTTCATAATAAAACGTGCTGCTTTATCTGCACTGTCGCTGAAAATTACACCACCAAATTGCATCTCTCCCTTCTTACTCTTCACGACTTTTCGTTGATTTGCGACTATCCCCACTGCCCATCCATCAATCCGTGCATAACCACAAATTAAAGTCTGACCATACTTCTCTTTATACTCATCAAATGCGCTATCATCTACCAAACGATAAATGATTTCATGCATATCAAATTGTTTATCCCGGGCAGCTGGAAAAATAGTGTAGATTTCCTTTTCATCCTTAAGAGGAGGAAGCGACTTGATCCTGTCGAAACCGGCATCGGGCAGTCTACCGATTTTAGAAAAGATACTTTTTATATAATCCAGACAACTTTTATCATCCGGGAATTTATTATCGGTTACTCCTGAAATCTCGCATTGTGTGGTTGCTCCTCCTAGTGTTTCATTATCTACTTCCTCACCAATGGCCGACTTAACGAGATACGATCCAGCCAAAAAAACCGATCCGGTTTTATCTACAATCATGGCTTCATCGCTCATAATCGGGAGATAGGCCCCACCTGCTACACAGGAACCCATGATGGCAGCAATCTGAATAATACCCATGCTACTCATCACCGCATTGTTTCTGAAAATACGTCCGAAATGTTCCTTATCCGGAAAAATTTCATCCTGCATAGGCAGAAATACTCCGGCACTATCCACAAGATATATAATCGGCAATCTATTCTCCATGGCAATCTCCTGCGCTCGAAGATTCTTCTTGGCAGTCATGGGAAACCAGGCGCCGGCTTTTACAGTCGCATCATTGGCCACGACTATACATTCACGTCCTGCTACATATCCCATCACTACCACCACCCCTGCTGCAGGACATCCTCCTGCTCCGCATACATCCCATCTGCCGCTAATGCACCAATCTCTATTTGGGGTGCATCTGCGTCTAACAGATAGGCTATCCGCTCTCTGGCTAATAACTTTCCTTTCTCTTTCTGCTTTTCAGCACTCTTCTTACCACCACCTAAATAAATCTGTTGCAGTTTCTGATTCAGAAAACTTAATTGAATTTTAGTGTGATCCTCGTTTTTGTTTTGCTCAATATCCTGTGACATCATAAATTAAGCTTCTACTTCTGTTTTACGCGAAAGCCATGGCAAAGATAAGAGGATACAGCCTTTGAAACCAATTAATTGACAACCTGCTACTTACTAAGCTTTTGCAGAATTTCCACAGATTGTCTTCGTACCTGATCATAGCCAGCCTTATACGATTCACGCGCCTTACGGTAATCGAAAACTTTAGTGGATTTCAGGTCGGAAGGTTCAATCAAAATCGCACATTTCTCCTCTCTGTAAACGGTATTACTGAAAACGCCAAGGTGGAAAGTTCGTTCTAAAACGGACCATGTCGTAGAGGGCGGACTAATCGGACCCAGGGGATTCACGTGTACGCCCATGATAGGCACGTTGTATTTTTGAAGAGGTTCCACTGGAAGATTATTCAATACACCACCATCCACCAATAACATATCATTGAACTTTACCGGTTTGAAAAGTCCCGGGATGGAGGAAGAACCCAGAATTGCAGGCATCAGTTTTCCCTGGTGGAGATACAGGATTTTAGCACTGAGGATATCTGTTACGGCAACAAAGAGTGGCAATTTTAAGTCTTCAAATTTTTCAGGGAGATATTTACTTAACAAGGGTCCTACACCACACATCTTCAACAAGCCCTTATTAAATGCTCCTCTGAATTTCTTAAACAATTCATTCTTGATAAACAGTTCCAACACTTCATCCGGCGGAAATCCTGCGGCAATAAATGATCCGGCCATAGCACCTGCGCTGGTACCACTGATACGCACGATTTCAATATCCATTTCAGACAAAGCCTGTGCAACACCCAGATGAGCAAAACCACGGGCACCACCACCGGAAAGACAAAGTTGGACTTTCATCATGTACTATTGTTGTTGCCAAAAATACTACATTCACCAACCATAGCACACTTTAATAATACTTAAATTATTTATTTACTTCTTTTGATTAATTAACTATCAACTGATGTGTAGAAATTATTGCTTTAGAAGTACTCAACTGAATCAGATAATTTCCTGCTGTAAAATCGGTAGTATTACACAGTATAACTGCGTCCTTTGAATCCACCATAAATGATTTCACCAATTTACCGGCAGCATCCAGGATATTCAGTAAAATTTTCTCTTCAGTAAAATTCAAGGAAATTTTAATGGAAACCTGATCATGAGCAGGATTCGGATAAATCTCAACAGCAGGTTGTGCCGTCGAATTTAACTTTTGCATTGCCGCACTTGCATCACCGGCAGGATTGATACGCTTCGCTAATTCCTGAACCATTGATTTCAGTTCGCTTATTTCAGCTTGCTGCCTCTCTATGATTTGTTGCTGATCCTGCATCCCTTTAATAATCGGAACGGTCAGATCGCCATAGCGTATTCCCCAAAATTCTCCATTCTTATCAACGCCACTATAATCCACTCCGTCCTTTTTAGCAGCTTCATCAACTTCCTGTGCAATTAAACCTGTGTAGGTTACATTTTCCAGCCCTTCTTCTTTGAAGTTATAGGTCACCGGGTTTAATCGAAGTATAAATTCAAGTCCTAGTGAACTCTGCTTAATGTTTGCTTTTAAGCGTTTATCTGAAGAGGTGGTCCAGCCTACCTGACCACCAATAGATGTAATACTCGTATTACCTATTCTGACCTTATTACTGGCATTCACAGACGCATTATAACCGAGAGCCATAGCATTAGTTAAATTATTGGCAGAAGCATCAGCACCAGTCCCAATAAATGTACATTTCACATACTTTGATCTTTTCCCTGCCGCATCAAAACCAATCGCAACTGTATTGTTTGAATTGGCGGTAAGATGTAGTGCATTACTTCCCAGTGCGGAATTATAATATCCTGTGGTATTGTGATCCGCCGCATAATCACCAAAAACAGCATTCTGATAGCCAGTTGTATTATTGCTCAAGGCAGAATGACCAAATGCTGAATTACTATTACCACTACTATTATTATTTAATGAATAGGTTCCATAAGCACAATTTTCCTTGCCCTTATTAAAATAAAGAGAATACGCTCCGAAGGCATTGTTATGCATGGTGCTGTCTGTTGTAAACATTGCAAAATGACCATAGGCACAATTTTCAAAACCAATCAGATTCATGTTCATTGATTTATAACCTGATGCTGTATTATTATATCCTGAAATACTATTTTGTAAACTATAGGCCCCAAGTGCGGTATTAAAATACGCATTAACATTTAATTTTAATGCTTCAGCACCAACTGCAGTATTTCCACTACCTGCCTCAGTCGACCATAAACTAAAATTACCGACGGCCGTATTTCTATATCCTGTTGTTAAATGAACTAACGATACTGTTCCTAAGGAAGTATTACCAAAGCCGGTAGTATTGTACTGCATACTTCCATTTCCGATAGCACAATTATGGTATCCCGTCGTATTCGCTTTTAAAGACCAATAACCTACAGCAAGATTGCTTATGCCGGTGTTGCCGGATGACAATGCTTGATAACCAATAGCTGACGTGTACAAGGAATTATTCCCGGCTCCGGCACTTGTACCTGCAAAATAATTATATTGAGCATTTACGGAATGATGTATCGACAACAGACTACATAATGCTAATAAACATATCTTTTCTAACTTACACTTTATTGTTTTCATAATTTTGCTTTAACATTATTTAGTTATACTGATGCCTCTAATTCAACTTGAAAATGAAAAATATTCTTTACACATTGCTCCATTCCACGCAATCTAAGATTTTTTTTTCGATTCACATCCAAAAATATCACAATTTTAATTCTTCAAAAGGATCCCAAAACAATTGCTTGAAATTTACCACTTTATCATTCTCAACAATTACCCCTTCTTTCTCCAACAACTTTTGCATGATATCCGAGCTCCGAAATGATGCTTTCCGGTGAGTAATCCGTTCCTGTTCACTACACGTTGTGCCGGGACTTTAGGTTTTACACCATGTGCCGCATTCATCGCCCAGCCGACCATCCTCGAAGAATTTGCAGCGCCCAGGTATTTTGCTATTGCACCATATGATGTCACTCTACCCTTGGGGATTAAGCGAACGACCGCCCAAACTTCTTCGAAAAAGTTAATGTCTTTCTTTACAAAGACTTCTTCTGTGGTCACTTTTTTCTGTCTCATTAACTTCTCCAAAATTATTAAAATAGTATGAATAGACTTTTTGGAATGGAGATTTTCAATTGAGAGATAGGATTTTTTCTTTCGAAATTTATCCGCAGGGGTTTCACGCAGCCTCCTTCGCTAAAGCTTCGAAGGCCGAAGAAGACGCCGACTCTTTCACTAACTGAGTGCGCCAAAGCTTACTCCGCCGCAAACGCTTTGGCGCACACAGTAGTCGACGGCGTAAGCGACGAAGTCCAAACGTAGGAGGCGCGGATAACCGAACGAGAGGTGCACGTACGAGTCATTAAAAATAAAAAAAATTCCACAAAAAAATCACTATAATTTAATTACATCCTCATAGAAGATGCTAATTTTGCGGTCTACGTTTATGGCAGTCTGGTATAGCATTTTAGTTCGCAGTTTCGCCGATAGTAATGGTGATGGTATTGGCGATTTACCCGGGTTAATAGATTCGCTGGATTATTTTTCGGAATTAGGTGTTGATGGTCTTTGGTTATTGCCCATTCACCCCGCACCCTCTTATCATAAATACGATGTGGTAAATTACCATCAAATCGATCAGGAATATGGAACATTGCATGATTTTAAACGATTGCTGAAAGAGGCTCACCGGAGAGGCATTAAAATCATGATCGATTTGGTGTTGAATCATTGCAGTGAGCAGCATCATTGGTTCCGGCAAGCGATTCAGAGTAAACACAATCATCATCGCCATTGGTTTGTATGGAAAGATGCCGGATTGGTTACAACAGAGGAGCAGTATCATTGGCATATTCCTGAAAAGGTCCGCGGGATGAAATGTACTATGGGCTCTTCTGGAAGGGGATGCCTGATCTGAATTTTGATGAACCCGCTGTCCGAAAGGAGATGGCTGCCATTGCCTGTTTCTGGATCGGTCTCGGCGTTGATGGATTACGTCTGGATGCGGCGATGCATATTTTTCCGCCGGGGAGAGAGCAGGATAATGTACTTTGGTGGCAGGAGTTCAGAAAAGCGGTGGATGCCTGCAATGCAACTATTTTTACCGTCGGTGAAATCACGGAGAGTTGTGGATATATCGCACCACACCTGAAGCAAGGTTTGCATAGTGCATTCAATTTTGAACTTGCGGATCATCTCCTACAGGCCATCCTCTACGAAAAACACGATTGTCTCGCCAACTGGCTTAAAGGAGTAAATGATTATTACTTCTCGATTGATAAAACTGCAAAAGATTCCATCTTCCTCAGTAATCATGATCAGGTACGAATTGCAAGTCGGTTGAAAGATTATTTGCAAAAGATGAAACTCGCTGCTTCCCTGCTGCTCACCTTGCCCGGAGAAGTTTTTCTGTACTATGGAGAAGAACTCGGCATGAAAGGAGAAAAACCCGATGAACATGTGCGCGAGCCCTTCCCCTGGTCGTGGGAAAAAAATAAGGCTACGACACATTGGTTGAAATCAAAATATACTACTCCTTCCACTGTTTCTTCTCTGGAACAGCAACAAGATGATCCGAACTCCCTCTATCAGCATTACCGTGCATTGCTTAAGATGAGGAAGGATCACCCTGCTTTGGAATCCGGCAGAATAGGATTAGTAAACTGTAACGACGCTTCCATCATCATTTTTACGCGTGATCTTCCAAATCAACGTATATTGGTGATGCATAATTTATCAGGAGAAACAGTAACTATGCAGCACGAAGAAGAACATGTATATTTTGAAAATCTTTTCGGAGCAGATCAGGATTCGGACACGGAGAACGGGAAATTTGAGCTCGGACCCTACAGCAGCCTGATCATACATGTGAATTTGTAATGTTCTTCCCGCTTTTGAATTCGTAAATAACGGCAATTCCACTATCTTTGCACTCCGAAAATTGACCCATGAATATTAAAATAACACTGCCTGATAACTCCGTACGGGAATATCCGAAAGGAAGTTCCGCTATGGATGTGGCCAAATCCATCTCTGAAGGTCTGGCGAGAAATGTACTGGCGGCAAAGGTGAATGGAGAAGTCCGTGACCTGAACCGTCCGATAGAAGAAGATGCACAATTGACATTATTGACGTGGAACGACGCTGAAGGAAAAAATACGATGTGGCATTCTTCCGCGCATCTCATGGCAGAGGCATTGGAATTTTATTATCCCGGTGTGAAGTTCTGGGTAGGTCCTCCTGTGCAGAATGGCTTTTATTATGATGTGGATTTTGGAGGAGAAGTTTTCTCGGCTGATGATTTGAAGAAGATTGAGGACAAGATGGCGGAGTTGGCGAAACAGTCCAACGCTTATGTGCGCAAGGAAATCGGCAAGGAAGAAGCCATCCGTTACTTCACCGAAAGGAACGATCCGTATAAACTCGATTTGCTGAGTAACCTTGAAGATGGCAGCATCACCCTATACACGCAGGGGAATTTCACTGACCTCTGCCGCGGACCACATATTCCAAATACCGGCTATATTAAGGCCATCAAACTGACCAATGTTGCAGGTGCTTATTGGAAGAATGACTCCAACAACCCGATGCTTACCCGTATTTACGGAATCACCTTTCCTAAAAAATCCGAACTCGATGCCTATCTGGCCATGCTGGAGGAAGCAAAGAAGCGCGATCACCGGAAGATTGGGAAGGAGATGGAAATTTTCACTTTCGATGATGATGTAGGTCCGGGTTTGCCACTTTGGATGCCGAATGGCGCTGTGATCATTGAAGAGTTGGAACGCCTGGCGAAAAAGACAGAGGCGATGGCCGGATACAAGCGTGTGCGGACACCCCATCTCGCCAAGGAAAGTATGTACCTCACCAGCGGACATCTTCCCTACTACGCTGACAGCATGTACCCTCCCATGGAATTCGACGGGGAGAAGTACTACCTGAAAGCCATGAACTGTCCCCATCACCATAAGATTTTCAAGGAACTTAATCCCAGTTACCGGGATCTTCCTATCCGATTGGCGGAATACGGAACCTGCTACCGTTACTTCGGAATCGAGAAATACGTGATGCGTTTCTCTACCCATGAGCCCAGCAAACTCGGACAGAAATACGTGGACAATCCCGTACTCTGGAAAGAAACCGAGGACATGGTCCGTCAGGTATTGATCGAATCCAATATTCCATATGTAGAAGTTCCGGATGAAGGTGCTTTCTACGGACCGAAGATTGATGTTCAGGTTTGGAGTGCTATTGGACGAGAGTTCACATTGGCAACCAATCAGGTAGACTTCGCTGTTCCCGCCCGTTTCGGACTCACTTTCCGGAATGCAAAAAACGAAATGGAAACGCCGATTTGCATCCACCGAGCCCCATTGGGCACCCATGAACGATTCATCGGTTTCCTGATTGAGCATTTTGCCGGCAACTTCCCGCTCTGGTTAGCACCCGAGCAGGTCGCCATTCTACCCATCTCCGATAAATTCAACGGATATGCGAAAAAAGTTTTACAAGTCCTTATAAATTCCGATATTCGCGGGCTCGTTGACGACCGGGACGAAAAAATCGGTAAAAAAATACGTGATGCAGAGATAAAAAGGCTGCCTTACATGCTGATTATCGGAGAAAAGGAAGAGCAGGATTTCACGGTTTCAGTCCGTCAACACGGCAAAGGAGATCAGGGTACGTTAAAGGTTCAGGATTTTGTAGATAAGATCCAGGCAGAGGTGAAGGAACTGTTATCTGTTTAAAAAAGAATAAGTTAAACTAAAAATAAAGGGAGGCCACATAGCAACTTTTCCTTACAAACCCGGCTTCGGAAGAGGACGGGGACCGATTAAAAAAGAGGCGGAACACCGCATCAATGACAAGATCAAGGCTACACATGTTCGTCTGGTAGGCGATGGTGGAGAGCCCAAAGTACTTTCATTACAGGAAGCAATGAAGATGGCAGAAGATGCCGGTCTCGACTTAGTTGAGATTGCGGCGCAGGCGGATCCACCCGTTTGTAAAATCGTCGACTATCAGAAGTTCCTTTATGAGCGGAAGAAAAAGGAAAAGGAAACGAAGGCCAAGGCTTCGAAGCAAATTTTAAAAGAGATCCGTTTCGGGCCCAATACCGATGAGCATGATTTCAACTTCAAGGTGAAGCATGCCATGAAATTCCTCGAAGAGGGTGCGAAGGTGAAAGCCTATGTACATTTCAGAGGAAGGGCCATTGCCTACAAAGCGCGGGGAGAGATCATCCTCCTTAAGTTTGCCCAGGCATTGGAAGAGTTCGGTAAAGTGGAGATGTTACCAAAATTAGAGGGGAACCGGATGTTTCTGCATCTGGCACCGCTGCCAAACAAAAAACCAAAACCGGCTAAACCTGCTGATGAGAAGGATGCAGAAAAACCACTGATAGAAAATATCGGGGGCGAGCCGGAAACTAATAACGAAGCATAAAATAATTGACATGCCGAAAATGAAATCTAACTCCAGTGCCAAAAAGCGATTCAAGCTCACCGGCACCGGAAAAATCAAGCGCAAGCATGCCTTCAAACGTCACATCCTGACCAAGAAGACAACCAAAGCCAAGCGCGCATTAACTGCCACCGGACTCGTTCACGAAACCGACGAGTACAGGGTAAAGAGAATGTTGGGCGTTAGCCGACCTGTACATTCCTCCACTCTCTGCAAGGAGTAACACATTAATCTCAAATCTAACCCGGTACTTAGCACCAAAGATTCTGAAAAAACAACAGAACGCTAACGCCAAAAAACGAAAACAACATGCCACGTTCAGTCAATCATGTAGCATCAAAGGCCAGAAGGAAAAAAATCCTCAAACTCGCCAAGGGTAATTTCGGTTCCCGCAAAAATGTATGGACAGTTGCCAAAAACACTGTCGAAAAAGGACTTCAGTACGCTTACCGCGACCGTAAGACCAAGAAACGCAACTTCCGCGCACTGTGGATTCAACGTATCAATGCTGCAGCGCGTCTCCACGGAATGTCTTACTCTCAGTTCATGGGTAAAATTCATGCCGGCAACGTCGACATCAACCGCAAAGTACTTGCCGACCTCGCGATGAATAACCCTGCTGCATTCGAAGCAATACTGAATTCAGTAAAGTAACGACACATAAAAACCTTCTCAATGAAAAAGGACTCCATCGGGGTCCTTTTTTTGATAAAATTTAGCTTCAATAAACATCTGATGCCGGCTTCCGCAGATTTATTATGCTTTACCATCCATAGCCTTAGGCGTTCCTGGGCCTGCCCTCCATAGACAAGGCGTAGGAGGGATTTTTATGATTTGTTATGATAAGTCATTGCGCCCCCACTTCAAATCAAAAAGTCATAAGTAGTGTGACAAGTAAAGACCTGTCGGTTCTAATGAATATTTTCTTAATTTTAATGTGATGAAAAAATTCTTGTGCGCTTTGTGGTTGATGACTGCGGTTGTTGGGGGTGGGAAGACATTTGCTCAATATTCCAACAAAGTTTGGTGTTTTGGCGATAGTGCGGGTGTGATTTTTACTAATCCGGTTTCTTATTTTACAATAAGTGAAGCTTATTTAACAGCTTCAATAAGCATAGCTGATCTGAATAGCAATTTATTGTTTTATGGTTCTTCAACCAATGCCACTGCTTATAATAGTTCTAATTCTAAACGAGGCAAACTGATTAATCGAAATCACATTAAGATGATGAATGGAGACTCCTTGTTTTGCAGAGGTTGGTATCACGATATTCTAATAGTACCAAAATCAGTTTTAGATAGTACCTTCTACGTTTTGTTGCCGGAGTATCAGGGCCTCCTATGGTTTATATTATAGTATAGTTGATTTAAAATTACAAAATGGACTGGGAGAGGTAACCCAAAAGAATATTCAAATTAATACCAGCCCATTATTTGATGGATTAATGGCTGTCAAACATGGTAATGGCAAGGATGGTGGTTAGTTACACGGCACTTTGACAATGTAAGTCTAAGTTATAACAACGAATTTTATGTGTATTTAGTAGATTCATTAGGTATTAGTGCAATGCCGGTTCAAACCGTTGGAACTATGCGAAATTCTGGGGGTGGTGATATAAGTTTTAATTCCGATGGTACTAAAATGACTGTGTCTGATTGGGGCAATCTAATTGAGCTTTATGATTTCGATCGCTGCACTGGAACAATTTCTAATGCTACAAATATTGAATTACCAAATACTAGTGGAGGACCTTATAAGTATTACATAAGTTTGTGTTTTTCACCAAATGATCAGTTTTTGTATGTTATGAGTTGTTTAAGTATTGATGATGCAACAATTTTCCAATTTGATTTAACGGCAAGTAGTATTCCAAATTCCAAACTTATAATAGGTACTATTAAAGATTCTGCTTCTACTGCAATGATGAAACTGGGTCCTGATAACAAAATTTATATAAGTTCTTGGTCAAGGTATATTGGGAATGCTTACCCATATCCAGCAGGCCATTATAATCCGGTTAATACAGCATTAACAGTAATCAACCAACCAGATAGTCTAGGTTCCGCTTGTGATTTTCAATTATTCTCATTTCCCTTAGGAGGCCACCGCACGTATCGAGGCTTACCCCATAACCCCAATTACGAAATGGGCGCATGTGTAGGCTCGCCTTGTGATACGCTGAGTGTTGGGGTGGATGATAATGTACCGGAGCAGCAGGTGTTTTTTCAAGCCTGGTATAATAGTGAATGGAATATGATTCACGTCAGCGCTTCCAAACTCAAAGGAAGAAAGGGGAGTTTGCGGTTGTTTGATTTGGAAGGAAGGTTGGTGTACGAGAAAAGAGTGGAGGTGATAGCGGGAGGGTATGTGACGGGAGAGATACCGATGAATGAAGTGGCGAATGGGGTTTATTTTGTCAATCTTATTACTGATTCGGAAAGTGTTTCGTCTAAGTTAGTCAAATTTTAGGTGAGTATAAATCATCATCTCACAAGGTGTTTTTCTCTAAAACCACTAAGTCACTAAATTCAATTTACCTAAGGAGATACCAAGATTTTTCATTAATTCTAGTGCTTGAGTGTCCAATGACTTAGTGGTTAAAAAAAAATCTAAATCTATTTTAACCTTCAACCCTCAGCTTCCGGGCATAACTCATCAATTCATCAACTCATCCACTCATCCATTCATCAATTCTTTTCCTATTTTAGTACCTATGTTCAAACGCTTATCGTCGCATGGTTTAATTATTTTGTTGGGCAGTTTGGTGTGGGGGGTGTTGAGTTATTATAATGTGCTCGTTGATGATGATGTGGTGATGCTGCGATCGGTGAAGGATGCGGGGATTGTTGGGGCTACGATTGGTCAATATGAGACCTGGAATACCCGATGGATGTCGTTTTTCTTCCTGCATACCTGGATGAATTTCTGGAATGAAAACAGCTCTCCCCTGCTCTATCATCTGGTGACGTTGATGGCGCTGGTGCTGGCTTCCCGGCGATTGGTGATGGCTATGATCTCTAAGCGATGGATCGCTGCTTCTTCCAATTTACAGGAATGGTTCTTCGCGGGATTAATCAGTACTGCCCTGGTTGTTTCAAGCTATCATATTGGAGATACCTGGTTTTGGGTAAATACGTCTACGATGTATGGATGGAATCTGATCGCATTACTGTTGGCCATCAGTCTGGTTTTATCTCCGCTCAAAAATAATTTACTGCAGGACATCCTCCTTACTTTTGCGGACTCTATATCGGTGGTGCGCAGAGCCGGCTGTAGTATGTCTGGGGTTGATACTGCCTGCCTATTTGTACCTGGACCGGAAAAGAACGAAAACTATTTCCCCACATATTATCAATTTTCTCATTGGCATGGCCGTTAGTTTTGGAATTGCGCTGGCCGGTGATGGTCACGGAAAAAGAGAAGCAGCATTGCCCGACCCGGGTATGCTCGGCCTCTTAATAAAAGGCGCTTACTTCAGTGCGAAAATGGCATTATACCATACTCCGCTGCGGATGCTGATGGTGCTGGTGATCTTATTTCCCTTGTTTGCTGAACATAAGAAAAATATTAATTTTCTTTCGGTCACGCTTAAAGCTGCAGGTGCATGGTTCGTGGTGGTTATCTTCCATACTTATTTTATCACCTATATCATGGGAGATTATGGTCCGGAACGTGCCTGGAGTTTTATCAGCTTCTGTAATGTCATGATTGCCGGATGGTGGCTCTATCATTGCAGCGGAATGTTGAATGTCATGTTGATGAAAATTCTTAGTTGGGGTGTTAGTATGGTAATGGCCTTTACACTTTTTAAACAATTAAACACATTGCCGGTCTACCATGCCTATGTTAAAAGTATTAGTACAAAAGAAGTGAATTTTGATCCCGAAAAAGTTCCTGATTCGGGGTTGTTGCATCGGGTGACGATGGGGATGGACTGATCAAGGATAAGACCTCCTTCTAAATAATATTTTCTACTATTTAAGGTGCGACGAACAATCTTTCTGCAACAGCCCTGTAAGGGCGGTATCTCTGTAACTGACAAAGTCCCCCTCTCCATATAGCCGCCGGCACCCGACCTAAGGTCGGGTGCCGGCATTAGTGGGAGAAGAGGATATCCTTTCTTACAGAGATACCGCCCTTACAGGGCTGTTGTGGAAGAAAGGTCTATCTCCGGTCTGATAAACTAACGTTTTGATGAAGTACACAGGAAATATACTTTTAAGTCATTGGCATGTGAATATAGTTCACATTTCTCAGAAGGAGTTGGTATAACAAATCAAGGTTCAACATACTGTTGCTTGAATTTGGTAGGATATAAAATTTATAGAGTACCGGGATGAAGTCTTAAAGGAAAGAAATCAAGCATGAGCCCGGAGAACGCCATAGCTAACATTCAAAACATCCATGAATTCAGCCTTCTAACACCTAACCATGAACTGATAACCCATACGCTGCTTTTATCTGACGAAAAACGAAAAGTCAAAGAACGCTTTGGATTTTAATTTAAGGTATCACGGTGAGAAAGTGAAAATTATATCTCACTTTCCCAATACGTGAGACACTGTCTAACGTTTTGAGCTGGAGCCATTATTTTGAAATCTTAGGGTTAAACGCTGCGTTCGCGGCGGGTTCGCGGCGGTCGCTGCGTTTAAACAGAAGTTTTAATTATCGGAATTTTCATTTATTCAAAACTAAGAATATTTACGGTCGAAAAATTAAGTCGAATTTCCGGGATAAAAGCGATTGTGTTCGTCCATTGTAATCAACTTTTCATTAACAAATACCAACTTTACTTTCATATAACAAGTAGGGTTCACCTTTATAATTGTGGTAGCGTTTTACACCAGATTCGTGAATGGTAATTAAAAATAATTTTATAGCTTTATCAAAAAAAACAACATGTATAATTTTTCCTATTTCAAGGAGAAGGACAAGGAGGACCTGCTGAAGTTCATGGAAGAATATCCATTAGCATTCCTCACGGGAAGTTTCCTGACCGGCACACAAGTAGCGACCCAGATTCCGGTATTAACGGAAGTACGGGATGGTGATTTATACATCAAAGGACATATCATGCGCAATACTGACCATCACAAGGCATTTATGGAAAACCCGAATGCATTGGTGGTATTTACCGGTCCGAACTGCTATGTGAGTGCTTCCTGGTACAGTAACCCTCAAATCGGTTCCACCTGGAATTATATGAGTATTCATATCAGCGGAAAAGTGCGGTTTATGTCCGATGAAGAACTGGTTCAACTCATGCGTACCTTCACATTAAAATTTGAAAAAGGGAACACGCAATCCAAAACTATTTTCGACAATCTGCCGGATGAATATAAAAGCAAAATGATGCCGGCTATTACCGGCTTTGAGATTCGTGCAGAGAAAACTGACAATGTTTTTAAATTAAGTCAAAACAGGGATGAGCAGAGTTATCTGAATATTATTTCAAAATTGGAAGAAATCGGAGGAAGCAGTGCTTTAGTGGCTATGGAAATGAAGAAAAGAAAAGTAGAACTATTCCCACCAGGTACTGAATGGGATGGTTCAAAATTTGATTCGTGATTTTTTTTGCTCGAAAATAAATTAAAACAGTCTTGTTACTTCATCGGTTTATTCAACCGACCCAATGCCTGCGCTGCATTTTTATAATCCGGACTTAATTCAAGCGCTTTTTTATAGTCAGTGGCGGCGGCGGCGATATTTCCCTGCGCTTCGTAGGAGAGTCCGCGGTTGAACCAGGCTTCCGGCCAGGTGGGATCAACGGAAATGGCATCATTATAATGTTTGATGGCCTGGTCATACACTTTCAGATATTGGTAGTGAATATATCCTAAGGCATAATGTGCACGTGCTGCTTTCGGATTCAATTGTACGGCACTGGTATAATCCTGAATGGCTTTGTCGTAATTACGTTCATTCTCCTGATACCATAATCCACGACCATAAAATGCATCTACACTTTTGGGATTCACGCGTAAAGCTCCGTCATAATACTGCACGGCGAGCTTATTGTTCTTTGCATGAAAGATCATCGCCAGTTGAAGATAGGCATCGTAATAATCGCTCTTCTGTTCAATGCAGGTCTGAAAACTGGAGACGGCTCGTGTGGTATCACCCATATCGCGGTAACACATTCCTTTCATGAAATACGCTTTGGGATTGGTGATGTCTAATTTCAACACGCCATCGAGGTTCTGAATGGCTTCTTTGTATTGCTGGGCGATGAAGTACAACTCTGCCAGCTTTTCGTAGGCTAGTTTGTTGGATGGATCAAGGGAGATGCATTTCTCCAGCGCTGCCTTCGATTTACCTGGCTTTGATGCGGCAAGATGGACATCGGCAAGTGTAAGAAAATAATCTGCTTTCGTGGTATCCAAAGAAATTACTTTCTCCATATCCAGCATGGCATTAGCGACATCGGTACTTTGTAAATGCAACTTCGCCCGCTCATGGAAAAGTCCTGCGTTTTGAGGGTCGGTGGCAATTTTAACTGAGAGAGCAGCTATCTGTTTACCAAGTGGTGTGGTATCCTTTCCGGCCAATTCTTGCTCGTCTTTTTCCGACTTTCTTGAGCAGGAAGAAATTGATACCTGCAGGATCGTCATAGAAAAAAGCAGCAATAACAGAGGGGTGCTCACGCAATTTTTAAAATCATTAATGCTCTTCATAGTTTCATCTAAACAAAGCAAAAGTAATAAAAAGGCAAACGCCGGTCGAAACACTGTATTTTCAATGACTTACACACCTTTTTCTCTCACCCCTAATTATAGTGAATCAACTGTTTTAGTCTGCAAAAAAATAAAGCAACTTCTTACTTTTGAAGACGAACAATTTGTACTTAATCACATCTCCGATCCCCATGAAAAATCAACTTGTTAAAACAGTTTATAATTTGCATTTCTACTTTTTATACACAGTAAATTACCAGCACAGTGTACATGGAAAAGTATTTTAGTGATGGTTTGAGAACACAAATATCATTTCCGATCTACAACCAGGGAAAACAGTACATAATACCCCACAAACATTTGCTGCCCATACCGGAACACGTCAGATGTATGAATTTTGTAAATTGCAATGGCGGAGCAGGAGCCTGTGCCGGAGACAAAGTATATGAAAGGATATTTTCAGTGTGTCCGGGTGTGTCGCTGCGGTTTAACGGTTGGTATACTACAACTTTTTCAGGGACGCAGTGCGATGTAAAGCTGGTCATCAGCGATGGGAATGGTTTGGTACTGGATTCCATCCAAAATCTGGTAGCTCCTACGCTCCTGTCTGGACAAACTATATTTCCAATACCTTTACTTCAACCACCAACACCATCGTATTCAGTATGTACACCAATGTGGATGGAGGTAATGGCAACGATTTATCCGTTGATGATTTCAAGCTGGAACATTGCGTGAACCTGAACTCATTGACCGGCTTTAACTATTTGTTCAAATCTTGATTCCATACCGATTCTTCAACGCACTTCCCAATGCACCTGTCAATAGTGGAACATGGCAAGGCCCTTCTCCGCTCAGCGGGGGCTATCTGGGAACATTTATTACCGGAACCAATACCGGCGGAACATACATTTATACCAGCAGTCCATATGGAGTTGATTCTACTTGTCCGCAAAGAATTGATTCCATTGTTGCCGTACCGTTTCCCGCGCCTGTTATTAATCTGATCAACGACACTGTTATTTGCACAAATCAGACGGTGGTCATCACTGCGGGCACCAGCGCTTCAAATACCTATAATTGGAATACCGGTGCTACAACCGCGAGTATCACTGCTTCCACCACAAGTTCTGTCAACACTTCAACGACGTATGCAGTTACAGTTACTAATCAGGGAGGGTGTACTGAAACGGATGCTGTGACTATTGATTTCATTGTTTGCAGTGGAATGGAAGAAAATGAGTCAGCTGCTCATCTAAGTTTATTTCCAAATCCTGCAACTGATCAGGTACAGATCCATTGGAACGGATCATTAACAAATGACACGCGTTTTATCCTCCTGGATGCAAGAGGAAGAAAGGTGCTTGAAGAAATCCTGAATTCCGAATTTCAAATTATACGATTCAATGGACTTCAAAACGGAATCTATCATTATTCTCTGATAGAAGGTTCTATTCAAAAGATACCGGCAAACTCTACATCAGTGCAACTCCTGTGAAATAATTTTTCTTCACCCTTACACACTATCGAGAACGCCGATGTCCTGCGGACATACACGGATTAAATGGATTTACGCGGATAGTTTTTCATTCTCCTATAATCTAAACTCCTGATTTCGTATTTAGTATTTAGTATTTAGTATTTCGCGTTTCGTATTTCGCGTTTCGTATTCCGTATTTCGTATTTTAGCACCATTTCGCATTTCGCATTTTCGTACCTTTTCGTATTTCGTATTTCGTATTTCGTATTTTAGCACCATTTCGCATTTCGCATTTTCGTACCTTTTCGTATTTCGTATTTCGTATTTCGTATTTTCGCACCCTTTCGCAATTCGTAATAGTTTAAATCATTTCCCTCTCCAAAATCTTCATTTCAAAAAAGGGCAGTGTCCGAAACACCACCATTATCCCATTCAAAACTTCATTTCAATTTTTCGAATGTCAGTTTTCAGTTTAAAAGACTCAACTCATAACTAAAAAAAACTGAAGACATTCGTTCAACATATACGTCCACCAATTTCGCACTTACACTTTTTCGTATTTCTATTTCGTACCTGCCTGCCGGCAGGCAGGTTTCGCCCTTTCGCACTCGTTCGTATTTCGCTCTCTCATTTATAATCTTCCGACGAAACATAATATTCTTCAATGCATTAATGTTTTTTAGGGATCGCAGATGACGCTGATTTTTAAGATTTTCGCGGATTAGACTTCGCATGTCTAAACGTTATTCGTATACTTTCGCATTTCGCCTTTCGCACTGTTTCGATCCTGTCTGCCGGCAGGCAGGTTTCGCACTTTCGCACTGTTTCGAACCTGCCTGCCGACTGGCAGGTTTCGTATTTCGCACTTTCGTACAATTTCGTATTTCGTAATTTAATTTTTCGTATTTTAATTTTTTGCCTTCTCCGCTATCGCTGCTCTGATTTTTGCTTCGATCTCGTCGCAGAGTTCAGGGTTGTCCGACATCATTTGTTTAACGGCATCGCGTCCCTGACCGATTTTAATATCACCATAGCTGAACCATGATCCCGCCTTCTTGATGACATTATTCTCTACACCCAGATCCACAATTTCGCCCAGCTTGGAGATGCCTTCTCCATACATGATATCAAACTCAGCAGTACGGAATGGAGGCGCTACTTTATTCTTCACCACTTTCACCTTCGTGCGATTTCCTACTACATGCTCTCCGTCTTTGATTTGTCCGATACGTCGGATATCAAGGCGAATGGATGCATAAAATTTGAGCGCATTACCACCTGTAGTGGTTTCCGGATTACCGAACATCACACCAATTTTCTCACGCAATTGATTGATGAAAACGCAACAGCAACCGGTTCGGCTAATGCTACCCGTTAGTTTTACCAAAGCCTGCGACATCAAGCGCGCCTGAAGTCCCATCTTGCTTTCACCCATCTCCCCTTCAATCTCACTCTTAGGTGTCAACGCTGCAACGGAGTCAATAACGATAATGTCTATAGCCCCGGAACGAATCAGGTTATCTGCTATCTCCAATGCCTGTTCTCCATTATCAGGTTGCGATATCAATAAATTCTCGATGTCTACACCCAACTTCTGTGCATAGAAACGATCGAAAGCATGTTCCGCGTCTATAAATGCTGCAATACCACCGGCTTTCTGCACATTGGCAATCGCATGAATGGCGAGCGTTGTTTTACCTGATGATTCAGGACCATAAATTTCAATCACTCTTCCCTTCGGATAACCACCAATTCCCAGTGAACTATCTAATGTAATGGATCCGGTAGGAATTGCCTCTACCGCTTCTACTGCCTCATCTCCCATCCGCATGATGGTCCCCTTTCCATAGGTCTTTTCAATCTTGTCGATTGCGAGTTGTAAAACTTTTAGTTTCTCTTTCGCTTCTGATGCTTCTGTTGCCATTGTATTATATTTTGATTGTTATATGACTTTTTGCAATGATTGTATTACAATCAAAGATGCCGTCAACAAATAAAACTATTTTTTTTGGATTAAACGTCAGAGAAATGAATACAAGTATTTAACAAACGGATAATGATATAAACAAAAAGGCCATCCTTGTGGGACAGCCTTTCGTAAAGTATTTATATTCAATTATTTCTGCTCAGGGGCTTTTTTAGCCTTGTCGTAGCGGGTACGGAACTTATCAACACGACCTGCAGTATCTACCAATTTCATCTTTCCGGTATAAAACGGATGACTCATATGAGAGATTTCAAGTTTCACGAGCGGATATTCGTTACCGTCTTCCCACTTGATAGTGTCTTTAGTGTCTACTGCTGATTTGCTCATAAAAGCATAGTCGGTAGAGATGTCTTTAAATACGACGAAACGGTAATTTTTTGGGTGGATGTCTTTTTTCATGGAATTAACTGAATGGGCGGCAAAGATACGCTTTTTTTTATGCGAGGCAATAAGTGGTAAAAATATCTGTTAAAATGGTTCCTTGTCTATATACGGGCAAGCAGTATATTTGTAGCCGAATGCGTCCAAAAACAATTATTAAACATCTGTTTTTCATAATTTTAGCTTCCATCTTATTCCATTCCTGTGAGAAAGATGAGCTATTGACCGATGCCGGGGCAAGACCGAATTTTTCAACGGATACGATCATGTTCGACACCGTTTTTGTCAGTATCGGCTCTGTTACCAAGAATTTCAGGGTCTATAATCCATACGATAAAACGATGAAAATCTCTTCGATTCGTTTGGCCGGTGGAGTTGGATCTTTATATCGCATGAATGTGAACGGCTTGCCGGGAAAGAGTTTTACGGATGTTGAAATCCGTGGCGGTGATTCGATCTGGATATTTGTTGAAGTGACGATTAATCCCAATAATCAACTATTGCCTTATGTGGTTCAGGATTCTATCATTTTTGAAACCAACGGCAATCAGCAGGATATTGATCTGGTGGCCTGGGGGCAGAATGCGCATTTCTTCGTCGCTAAAAAAGAAAGTGCGAACCTACCGCCCTATGTGATCATTGATACGACATTAAACAGCACCACCACGTGGGATGAAACACTGCCCTATGTCATTTACGGTGGTTATGGGGTGATTGATTCATCCACTACGCTAATCATCAACGCAGGAACACAAATTCACTTCAGCAATTCGGGTGGTTTATGGGTGTATAAAGGTGGTACGCTGAAGGTGCAGGGTACCAAGGATAAACCCGTAGTTTTTCAGGGGTTGCGTCGCGAAGTTATCACTTGCAGGAAGAACCCGGACAATGGGACAGGATCTGGATCAACGATGGTGGTATCAATGAAATCGACTACGCCATCATCAAAAACGGATTTATCGGATTGCAGACAGAAACGCTCTTTGATCCTGCCATGCCCGTTTCATTGAAACTAACGAATACGCAGATACGCAATATGAGTGGACTGGGAATTCTGGCCAGAAATTTCAAAATTGAAGGGTGGAACAATGTTGTCTCCAACTGTGGCATCTATACGGCTGCGTTCACGATCGGTGGTGAGTATGAATTTACCCATTGCACTTTCGCTAATTTCTGGCGCTTTGGTCAGCGAAGTACACCTGCCATGTACCTGAATAACTTTGCTATTGATCAGAATGGACAGCCGGTGGGGGTAGATATGACAAAGGCAGAATTTAAAAACTGTATCATCTACGGCAACAACGATAACGAGCTGGAACTCGAATTTGAAACAGGTGTGCTTGCGAACCATAATTTCCGTAACTGCATTATCAAGGCAGATAACACCACACCTACCACTGATATTCTCCATTTTGAATCCATTTACCGTAACAACGATCCACAATTCAAAAGTACTTTGACAATAATCTTAAACTAGATACCTGGCTTTCGCCCGTGAAAAGGAAATCCGCTATTCATCAACTTTTCAGCTCTTCCTCCAATGAACATAGACATCGATGCAATCTCTCGTCCTTTAGGAGGCAGCAACCCTGATCTTGGGGCGTACGAAAGAGATTAAATTGGAACCTGACTGCCGTCAGGCAGGCGCAGATAAAACGGATTTGACGGATTTGCACGGATAAATCTGCGGAAATCCTTTAAATCCGTGTAATCCGTGTTCATGATAAAATTATATGCTCAATAGAAATTTCATAGTATCCACTCCGTCGGCGTAGTCGCTGAGTCCGGGTTGTTGGGAAGTACCGAAGGGCAAATAAGCTTTCCCGATAATACATTGCATTAAATCTTTCTCTGCTTCCAGTTTCTTCATCAACTCATACTTAGATGAATACACTTCATAGTGCAAAACAGAAACCGGAGTCGCCAGGGCCTGATGTTCGCGAAGTAGCAGGAAATTATTGGTCAGAAATTTTTCGTTATTCAACATGAATAAAGCGTTATGATAATCGAAATTATTCATGTACTTATTGTGCTGCATCAACGCTTCTCCATAAATCTCTATAGCTCTGAAAAAACCATCAAACTGATAATTTTCGGGCACATATAGTTTGGAAACATTTCTGCACCCCAGACCGAAATAACTAAAAATATCTTCCCCTAGATTTCTCAAATCTGTTTCCGTTTCGCTTCCTGTAAGGACCGCCACCGAATTCCTGTTTTTGCGGATGACATGAGGATATTTCCCGAAATAGTAATCGAAATATCTCGAAGTATTGTTGCTTCCTGTGGCTATAACAGCATCTATATCGCCAAATCTCTTCTCCAACTTGAAAAAATTTGACATTTCGGGAGCTACTTGCACTAACACTTCCAGTAAAAAGGGAATAAGTATTTCGTCATCCCCGGAGCATTTAACAATGGCTTTATGTCCGCTCAGAAGAACGCAGATTAAATCATGAAAACCGACCATCGGGATATTACCGGCCATAATAATCCCAACATTTTTAACTGAAATCGATTCGCTGTCATGCAATTTATAGGCACTAGTCCATTTTTCAAGACTTCGCTTCTCCAATAATTTAGTCCATTGTGACAATGCGCTGATCGAATTGGCAGGAATAAACCATGGATTCCTTCCATATGTTTGTTGCACTATGTTACTCAAAGGGTTACCCGTCAATTCACCACCGGATTCCATCTCTTCCAACATAGCTGCTACTGCATTTCCTAAACGGACCAATGCTTCAATTCTTTCTGTTTTTTTCATAGAATCCTAAACTTTTAACGGACTTGAAACAATTGTGATTATTTTTGTGTTCAACTCACAACAAAAATATTGCTTTAAATCCTCTTATCGTATGGCAATCAAAATAACTGACGAATGTATTAACTGCGGTGCTTGCGAGCCCGAATGTCCAAATAACGCGATCTACGAAGGTGGCGCAGAATGGCGTTTCTCAGATGGCACTTCTGTGAAAGGAATGTTTAACATGTTAGATGGCAGCGCTGTAGATGCTGACGCTCCTCAAACACCTAAATCAATGGATGTGTATTATATCGTCTCGGATAAATGCACGGAATGTGTCGGTTTCCACGATGAACCACAATGCGCGGCCGTATGTCCGGTGGATTGCTGTGTGGATGACCCTGACTTCCGTGAATCAAAGGAAGAACTCACGGCGAAAAAAGAAAAAATGCACGCTTAATGCGTTCTTATGATATTAAAACCCTGTATGGACTTCCGTACAGGGTTTTTCCATTTTCACCCCTCCTTTCTCACAATGATTCCATTAAATTTGCGTTCGTTTCAATGATCAAGTCTCGCACCTTTCTTCTGTTTTTATTACCTCTGATGCAGCAATTCAGTGTTGCAGCTTCGGACACACTGGCGTTGCAACCGGCAGTAAAAAGATTAATAGTCCTTGGAGATTCCGTTTTAAATGGAAGTAACGATTCCATACGGGAAAAATACAATCAAACGTTTTCACTGGCACTTGATAGTATCCTGCATGTAGCCGGGGGGGCTGAATTAAGTTTTTCGCAGGTGAAGGCACTTTCGGTGGCAACATCCTCCGATAAAAATGTAAAAGCACTTACCTGGTTAGTACAGTTAAATCGCGGTGCGCACTATTTTTATTATGGATATATTCTTTACAAGTTAGATCCAAAGGCAGCAATGAAAGTAGTGAAGCTGGAACATAATTCTTCACTGAACAGAGAGGAGTTGGAAATACTTAAATCCGATTCGGCGAGCTGGCCGGGTTGTATTTATTACGACATTCATCTAGAAAAATACAAGAAGAAAAACTACTATGTCTTGTTAGGATGGGCTCCTCAGAGTAACTTCATTACTCGAAAAGTAATTGAACCCTTGGTAGTGAGTCCGACGAAACTGATCATTGGAGCACGGTCATAAAAGCCGGAGGAAAGCCCGGACACGCCTTGTTTTTTGAATACAATGCGGCAGGCTACGATGAGCCTTAAATACAATGAAAAAGTAAAGATGATTGTGATGGATCATTTATCCTCCTCGATCCCGACCGGAGTCGAAAGGAATGTATGCGCTTTACGGTCCGGATCTCAGTTATGATGGATTAAAATTCAGCAAAGGCAATTGGTTGCTGATGAAAGATATAGACATCAGAAATAATTAATTTAATTTTTCACCAAAAGAAATATTACACCTGAAAAAGGTTAAAATCTCAATATCCAAACTGCTTTTTCCTTGTCTATTCAGTGAATTCCTGCTTACTTTGGTCTTTGAAAACGAAAACATAGAGGAAATATAAAATAGCCCATAAAAAATGAAAAAACACAATTTCGGGGCAGGTCCCGGCATTTTACCGGCATCAGCTATACAAAAAATCAGCCGCTGCAGTTCTTGATTTGAACAACATCGGACTTTCCATTTTGGAAATCTCACACCGTAGCAAGGATTTTGAACCGGTCTTGCAAAACACAAAAGCTCTGGTGAAAGAATTATTGGGTGTACCGGATAATTACTCGATTCTATTTCTACAAGGTGGCGCCAGTACTCAATTCGCCATGGTACCGATGAACCTCCTGCATAAAAAAGCGGCTTATGTCGACTCAGGCGTCTGGGCCAATAAAGCATTAAAAGAAGCGAAGTTATTCGGAGAGGTAAATGTGATTGCCTCCTCAAAAGATAAAAATTACAACTACGTTCCGAAGAACTATACTATTCCAACAGATTGCGATTATTTGCACATCACCTCCAACAATACAATTTATGGGACGCAGATGAAAAATTTTCCGGATAGTCCGATTCCGGTAGTTTGTGATATGTCGAGTGATATCTTCAGTCGTCCGGTGGATGTTTCAAAATTTGATTTGATTTACGCCGGGGCGCAGAAGAACATGGGACCTGCAGGTGTAACGCTCGTCATCATTAAAAATGACATTCTTAAAGAAGTCCAACGGGTTGTTCCAACGATGTTAAAATACGCAACACATATCGAGGGCGACTCAATGTACAATACACCTCCTGTATATTCCATTTATGTGTGTATGGCAACGCTCGAATGGTTGAAATCCATCGGAGGTGTACCGGCCATCGAGGAAAATAAATCAGGCGAAAGCGGATTTGTTTTATGGAGAAGTGATACCAATCCATTATTCACGGCACCTGCGAGAAGGAAGACCGATCGCATATGAATGCCTGCTTCCTACTTAAAAACCCGGAACTCGACGACGATTTTATGAAGATGACGAAGGAAGCCGGAATCATTGGTATAAAAGGCCACCGTTCTGTCGGTGGATTCCGTGCATCCATGTACAATGCATTGCCACTTGAAAGTGTACAAGTACTCACACAAGTGATGAAAGAATTTGCCTTAAAAACCGCTTAGTAATTATTCAACAGCTAACCGTTCAATAATTACTTTTGGCTGCTTGCTGCTTGCTTCTGGCTACTAGCTATGACTTAAATATAAAGTCAAACTTTTTACGTTTAGAAAGTGAGAAGCCAGTAGCTAGCGGCAAGAAATTAAATGCTAACGATTCAGTTTAATAAAATCAGAAATTCTATCTGAATATAAAATATTAACAGAGACAAACACAATGGCAAAAATTCTCGCTAATGATGGCATTGACAAAGCCGGGAAAAGTATTCTGGAAGCAGCAGGAATTGAAGTAGTCACGGATAAGGTGGCTCAGGAAAATCTTCCCGAAGCTTTAAAAAACTTTGACGGCATTTTAGTGCGTAGTGCCACAACCGTTAGGAAGGATTTGATTGATGCTTGTCCGAACCTGAAGTTAATTGGTCGCGCAGGTGTAGGTATGGACAATATTGATGTCGCCTATGCCAGGGAAAAAGGATTAAAAGTCATCAATACGCCGGAAGCTTCTTCCGAAAGTGTAGCCGAATTGGTTTTTGCACACCTGTTCACAATGGCGAGATTCCTGCACGATGCCAACCGCAATATGCCCGGCAGTGACTCAAAGGAGCGCTTCAACGAACTGAAGAAAAATTATTCTGCCGGCATTGAATTGAAAGGAAAGACACTTGGCATTATAGGTTTTGGGAATATTGGACAGGCAGTTGCCCGAATGGGAATAGGATTAGGAATGACCATTTTACCATTCAAGTTACGAGCAGAAGATGTTAAAATTGAAATTGACTTCTTCAGAACAGTCACCAATGCCAAGATGGTTTTAACAATGAAATGTGTGCCGTTTGAACAACTGTTAGCTGAAAGTGACTTCATCACCTTGCATGTCCCGTTTCCGAAAGGAGCCCCTTCTATCATTGGTAAAAGAGAATTTGAAATGATGAAAAAAAGTGCTTTCATCGTCAATACCGCACGAGGTGGCGCAGTAAATGAAAGTGATTTACTCCACGCTCTTGACAACGGTACCATTGCCGCTGCCGGACTTGATGTCTTTGAAGGCGAACCCCTCATCAAAGAAGCCCTTCGCAACCATCCTAAAGTTTCGCTTAGCCCGCATATTGGTGGTTCAACAGCAGAAGCCCAACAACGCATAGGCATTGAAATAGCAGAAAAGATAGTTGCTTATTTTAGTTCAAAAGTTTAAGGTTTAAGGGGCTCCCATGAAGCGTATCGCTTTTCGCGATTCTGCTTCATGGTTTTCACTCGCCACGTGACCACGGGCGATGTGATCCCGTCATCCCTTGTGCTGACGGGAAAGGTTTAAGGTTTAAGGTTCAAAGTTCTAGGTTCAAGGTTTAAAGTTCAAGGTTCAAGTCGTATAAGATTCTAATCTTGTAAACTATGTTCCTGTTTTCGAATTTCGTATTTCTTTCGTTCTTCGTACCTCTTCTCACCACTCCGTACCTTCATACATTCGTCCCATTCGCGGATTCGCTATTTCGTAATTCGTATATTCGTATCCCTGAAGCAGAGACCAGAAAGATGAGGGATCTCATCTTTCTGGTCACGCTTCAGGGAATATTCGTAATTTCGTAACCCCCCAATAAATCTTAATCTCAAGACAAAGCATTATGGCAATATTGAAAGCATTTAAAGGCATCCGCCCCACAAAAGAACTTGTTAAAATAAACCCGAGATTGATTTCCCGGACGGTCATAACGTTTACGCACCTGAGATCTATAAGAAAGGGCGCGAGAATTTTGAGAAGATGAAATCGGATGGTGTGTTCAAGCAGGATGAAAAAGACTGCCTTTACATCTACAGCCAGACGATGAACGGCCGCACACAATATGGAATTGTTGGTTGTGCATCAGTGGATGACTACATGAACGACATCATCAAAAAACATGAACTCACCCGACCCGATAAAGAAGAAGACAGAAAAAATCACGTACGCGTTGGAAATATGAATGCCGAGCCTGTTTTCTTTGCTTATCCGAATGTTCCCGCATTGGATGCCATCGTTGCTGCAGTTGTCAAAAACACTCCGGAGTACGACCTGATTACCGATGATGGTATCGGTCATACCTTTTGGGTGATTGATGATTCCGCAATTGTCAAACAAATTTCTGACCTATTCGCAAAAGTCCCTTTTACCTATGTTGCCGACGGCCATCATCGAACCGCAGCAGCTGCACTCGTAGGAAAAGAAAAACGTGAGGCGAATCCCAACCATACCGGCAATGAGGAATACAACTTTTTCCTTGCTGTTCATTTCCCCGACAACCAATTGCATATCATGGATTACAACCGTGTTATTAAGGATCTCAACGGGATGAACAAGGAGCAACTGCTCGAAAAATTAGCAGAGAGCTTCACTATTGAAGAAAAGGGAGATACCGAATTCCGTCCCTCTAAATTACATGAGTTTAGTATGTACATTGATGGAAACTGGTATGCATTGACCGCTAAGCCCGGAACATACGATGACAACGATCCGATAGGTGTACTAGATGTAACAATTCTCTCTAAAAAGGTGCTGGAACCCCTTTTTAACATCGTGGATCTCCGCAAGGACAAGCGCATTGATTTCGTAGGCGGACTTCGAGGTTTGGGTGAATTAAAAAAACGTGTGGATTCCGGGAATATGAAGGTAGCCTTTGCTCTTTATCCAGTCACCATGAAACAACTTATCGACATTGCAGATACGGGACAAATCATGCCACCCAAAACCACCTGGTTCGAACCCAAGTTACGAAGTGGTTTAGTAATACATTCATTAGAATAAAAAAAAGAGCTGTTCCGTTAAAGACAGCCTCTTTTAATTTCAATTCAACACTATTTAATCCATTGGATTTCCTTCGTTATTGGTCTCGCTTTTCTCCTGAACGGTTCCCCCATTCAACACATTATTTCCCCCATCCACTTTCACCATATATTCCTCTTCCTGATAAGGAACTACACATCCGCCTTGATTGGGATCACAACGCACAAAGCAGGAGCCGGGATTATCATCCGGGAAAGTGTAGATATCAACTGTTTTGTTAGGATTAAAACTAAAGTTAGCAGATTGTGCATTGACTGCCAAAGCCGGTACCTGACTTGATGCGACCTGAGTCAATACACTGGTGGCATTACTTCCAACTTTATCCTTACGGTGAAGTGTTACAGTAAACGTTCCTGAAGTGGTATCACCGCCATTTCGTGCAGCATATACTACAGGGCCCAGCGGAACAGAATGTTTCAACTCCTTGCAGGTAAGATTTAATCCGCAATTATAAGTAGCACCTGAGTTCCTGTACCAAGTCCCTGACAAAATTCATTGGGTAAGCGTAAAAAGGTCTCGTTGTTCGCTCCATGAGAAGCACCGGTATTCTTAAACAATGGACGATTTACATTTGAATTAGCTGTTGGACGAGGGAGCAGGTCTGATTTTTTTGAAACAACTACAACTGCAGGCTCGTTGGGAACTAAAAAAGAATACTCCGGACTAAAAACATAAGGATCCTGCCCTGAACAGCTACTGCAATTGGTAATTCTCTTTGCTATTCTGTAATAAACCGTGTTTCTAACCGGAATGCCTCCTTTACCGGATTTAAATGTTGGATAATTCGTTCGGGTTCGGCTTCCTGTTGCAGTGATGACATTTCCGGATCTGGTCTTGGTCATAGTTGATACCAAAATATTTGTTGCCGGAACAAAGTTAGCATTTGCTGATGCGAGACTTGGTAAATTATCCAATGCTGTACTGCTGGTGGAGGTATATAATTTATAAGTAACCTTGGAATAACAAGTAGTATTGCTGGATTCGTTTTGCGCCACTTTAAACAACTCGGAGGTTATACTGAACGGCAGATTTGATGCAGCGGGTAAAGTAGCAGGATCCGATGGTGTGCCTACTACAACTTTTGCTACCATGAGTGCTAACACTCCGGCAGCTGTATTGCAATCTGCCTGTGACATCACTTGTTGACTTTGCATCATGAGGACTGCACAAGCCAGAAATATTTTTATCTTCGTTTTCATAATAATTATTTTTTTTCAAAACTAGGATCATCATCCTCTTCTATCAATCCCCTAAAAGGGTGAATAGTATGAATTTAATATGAACATAATAAGAAACTTTAATCGTAAATATTCATTAATTATGCACAATCATCAATTTAAAAAATATTGAAAATGACCATACAACTATTTGATCTGGTTGCTGAGTACATAGATAATCTTCTTCTATACGCCCTTTCAATAAAAAAAGACTTAGATAAAGAACATGTATACTTTTTGTCAGGGGCCCGAAATCATTTCTTCAAATTAGAAGCAGCATGCAGATATTTAAGAGAAATAGATCATGAAAAAACTTTTGATGAATATTATGACATCTTTAAGGAAGCAGAAGATCAACTGGGACAATATGATCATCACTTTGCATTGCTTTCTGAAATTAGAAAAATCGGCAAACAATGGCCGGCTAAAGTCATTGACCATTTTGAGGACCAACATAAATCATCAGCTAAAAAGCTGGAAAACTATCTTGAAAAGGAAGAATGGATGCAACAAAATCCACCACACCTCATTCGCTTCATTGAAAAACTTAAGCAAATGGAATCTATTTCCGGTGAAGATTTTAAAGAACGTACAGGAAAGTTTCTCATAAAAGCTATTGACAAAATTTCAGACAATTACAAAAATGGCAAATTAGATGCTTCAGAAATTGAAGAAGGAGTACATGAGATCCGAAGAAAAATTCGTTGGCTCAGTATTTATACTCAAGTTTGTGGTGGCATGATTCAATTAAGTAGTAAGAAAATTCCTGAATCCTTTCCTGATCAATACATCGGTCCGGATATACTAAACTCTGATTTCATGAAAATGCCCAAAGCATTGAAAGATGTCTCTCCAATTACCATCCGGACAGAACACTTTGCAGCTTTATCCTGGATGATCAACTATCTGGGGAGTCAAAAGGATATTGGATTAAAAATCGTAGCCTGCACTGAAGCCTTTAAAGAAACAGGGATCGATGACCCTCAGGAAATAGAAAAATTACTTATTCACATCAATCCTGAACAATTGAAACTAAATGACATCACCGATCAGGCTAAAACAGCACTCGATCTCTTCTTCCTGAAGCATAAGATTTTAGATGGTTTAGCAGATGATATCAAACAGTCGATCAAATGATTTTAAAAATTACAACAACTACTTGAGGAAAATCTATTAATTTTGAAAGTACTATGAGAACCAAACCCTCTATTTTACTTCTCCACGGTGCATTAGGTGCCGCATCGCAGTTTGATAAGCTGGAAGGTCTTCTTTCCTCTGAGTTCGACGTTCATCGTTATGACTTTCCGGGACACGGTGGAAAAGCATTTGCAGAACATCCGCTCACGATGCCTATTCTAGCAGAACATTTACTAGACCATATCAGCGAATTTCACTTAATCGGAACTTCCATTTTCGGTTACAGTATGGGAGGATATGCTGCACTATGGCTGGAGAAGAATAAAACCGGTTGCTTTTCATCCATCATGACTTTAGGAACTAAATTTAACTGGAATACGGAGCTTGCTGAAAAAGAGTCCAAACTCATCCACCCTGACTTTCTTGAAAGCAAGTCGCCACATTTCACCGATACATTAAAGCAACGCCATTCCCCTAACGATTGGAAAAAACTATCGACAGAAACTTCACACCTCCTTTTACATTTAGGTAAACACCCCCTCCTCCATTCCGACTTCGAAAACATTGATTGTCCCGTACGACTCGCGGTTGGTGACAGAGACATGATGGTTGGTCTTGAAGAAACTGCACATGTATACTCCTCCTTACCCAATGCTTCCCTCCTTGTGATGCCGGAAACACCACACCTACTTGAAAAAGTAAATCACAACTACCTGGCAGAAGAAATAATCAGATTCAATTCGAAATATGGCGTTCAATCAAAAGGCATTTGAAAAAATTAAGAAAGACCTGGAGCCCTACAAGGCTAAACTGGTAGCAGTATCAAAGAAAAAACCGGCATCAGATATTCTGGAAGCTATTCAGGCGGGGCAATTTAATTTCGGTGAAAATTATGTGCAGGAACTTTGTGATAAAAGGGAAGAAGTAAAATCCAAAGGACGATGGCATTTTATCGGACATCTTCAAAGTAATAAAGTAAAAAGCATTGCACCTTTTATTCACCTCATTCAAAGTGTGGACAGTGTTAAATTATTAAATGAAATCAACAAAGAAGCCCGCAAATCAGATCGGATTATCGATTGCCTCCTGCAGGTACATATCGCAGCTGAAGAAACAAAATTTGGTTTCAACGAACAGGAAGCCGAAGCCTTAATGCTCTATCCGGAGTTAAGTGAAATGGAAAATATTCGCATTCGTGGATTAATGGGAATGGCTTCCCTAACAAACGATGAAGAGCAGATAAAAAAAGAGTTTACAAGTCTGCATTATTTATTCACCAATTGCCGCTTGATGTCCATGGATCCCGAAGGCTTTGATACCTTGTCGATGGGCATGAGTAGTGATTATAAAATTGCTTTGGATTGCGGAAGTAATATGATCAGGATTGGCAGTATGTTGTTTGGGGAGAGGGATGTACGTTGAGATACTTTGATATAGGTTGAGATACTTTGATATAGGTTGAGATACTTTGATATAGGTTGAGATACTTTGATATAGGTTGAGATAGTTTGATATAGGTTGAGATACTTTGATATAGGTTGAGATACTTTGATATAGGTTGAGATACTTTGATATAGGTTGAGATACTTTGATATAGATTGATATACTTTGGGATATGTTGATATATGTTGATATTTGTTGGGAAATGTTGATATAAATTGGGATATGTTGTTAGATGTTGAAAAATAGATGTCGTGCATTTGCCGTTTAGTTGCGGTAGGTATGAAATGGAGTTGAGGTGGAGTTGAACTAGAGATCAGGTGGAGATGTGGTAGATTCGCGGGTGAAATGCGGTAAATATGCTTTGAAAATGCGACAGATGCGACAGTCACGGAAAGAACCCCGAAGGGGTTCAACATTAAGAACCCCCCAACCCTGAAGGGGTTGAATATCAAAAACCTCAATCAAAAAATAAATCCGCATGAGCACGCAACGTCCATCAACATACCTCCAATGTCCCCTAATAGTATAAACCGTCTCAATACTTAAAACTAATTTTACAAGATTAATTAAATACTATGTCAACATACAGTCTTGCTATACATGGAGGCGCGGGAACAATAACAAGGAATTCACTTACTGCTGAAAAGGAACAACACTACCGTGATGCACTGTTGGAAGCGTTGGTTGCAGGTGAATCAATACTGAAATCAGGAGGTTCGGCGCTGGATGCTGTGATGCAGGCCGTGATGAGTTTAGAAGATTGTCCGTTGTTCAATGCAGGGCGCGGATCTGTTTTTACAGCAACAGGTCAACACGAGATGGATGCATCGATTATGCGGGGAGATACTTTAGATGCAGGTGCAGTAGCAGGTGTAAAAGGAATTAAGAATCCGGTAGTATTAGCCCGTGCCGTAATGGAGCAATCAGAACATGTGATGCTTTCCGGTTTGGGAGCTGAAACCTTTGCGAAAGAAACAGGAATTACATTTGAATCGGAAAAATATTTCTATACCGAACAACGGTTTCAGCAATTACAGGAAGCCATTCGGGGAGGAAAAGTTCAACTCGATCATACCCTATCTGAAAACAAAAAATTCGGAACGGTGGGCGCAGTGGCAAAAGATCAGCAGGGAAATCTGGCGGCAGCAACCAGTACCGGCGGAATGACCAATAAGAAATTCAACCGGATTGGTGATAGTCCGATTATTGGTGCCGGAACGTATGCCAATAACAAAACATGCGCTGTAAGTTGTACCGGACATGGCGAATTTTTCATACGTGCTGTAGTGGCTTATGATATTTCCTGCTTAATGGAATACAAAGGATTGTCACTGAAGAAGCCTGCAGAATTGTGGTTCGGGATAAACTGGTAAAATCAGGAGGCGAAGGAGGATTGATTGCCGTTGATTATTCAGGAAATATTTCACTTCCATTTAATTCGGAAGGCATGTACAGAGGGTGGTTGACTGAAAAAGATCGGCCTCAAACCGCCATTTACAAGGAGTAACTAATTGCTGATTTTACACTTTTCAAGGCTCTTAATTCTTCCCGCATTTCTCCTGTTGGCACCACCACAACTTTTATAATGTTTCCAGGTAATGCCGAAGTATAAATCGGCGCCATAGGTATCTGTTACGCCGAGCAAGGAACTGATCATATCACTGCCGATCGTAAATATCCCGTAACGCAGGCTCACTCCTACTCTGGGTTTAAAAAAATCATAATAAGAAATGGGTAAGGCCACTTCAAATCTCCTCGACTCAAAACGTGGTGTTATTGCAATTTGATTGGATCGGCGTATGGCCAATTTTGAGAGCGGATTCTTGTATCACTGAAAAATTCAGAAACAGATGATCATTGAAGGGCAGGTCAAATTGCACACTGGCAGCAGTGGGAAGGAACATCGTGAAATTGCGGCCATCTCTGGTCCCGCGTCGGGTACCATAGAATTCTTCACTTAACAGGGAATCTGTATTGATTAAACCATGAAATTGAGTAGTGTCTATACCATACCAGTTAGCACTTCTGTTATCAATCCGGAAATTCATTGCGGAAGTAGTGTACTTGATATATCCGACATCTAAAATCGAAAAGCCTATTTTATAATCGTATGGCTTATCTCCTTTTCCCCTGGCACAAGGATCAAAGAACGCGTCATTTCTGTTTTTGTAATACTGTAATCCGGTGGTGAAGGAATAGCCGCTCCCTCTCTTCAGCAAAGGATCATCGGAGCTGTTGCGGTTATTTCCGGGCATGGCATGACCGTAAGTTGCATCCATATTATTAATCACCAATAGGGAATCGTAAGGCACCACATAATCGACATCATTCATCAAAGCATAGAAACCACTCAGTCCATAATTATAATTTACGGTTAGCCCTACCGTTAGATAGGATTCCGGAGTATTCTTTACTATTGCTGCACCACTCAGCCCTATTTCATGCCAGGTGATATAGGCTGCCTTCGCATCTTTCACGGTATAGTTGTTTCCTTGCTGACCGTTAAAATCGAAACCTTCTTTCAGGTATTTCGCCAAATGATAAGGAATATTTCTTGCACTGAGTTCCGCTCTGGTCGAGGCGTGAAAACCCGCAGAGAACTTCTTCCCCACCCATATAAAGGATGGATATTTCAAAAATGCAGAGGCATACGCGAATTTATCAGGCTTTTTTGGTGTAGCGGTCGGTTAATTTTCCTTCCTCTATGTTATTGCCTTCCATACTCTTCCTAATAATCTTACTATCTGCTTTCAAGTACATGAAATTGTTCAAGAGCGCGGCATCCATCGACAGAAAATGAATCTCCCATTGATATGGAGCACCTGCCATAGTGGCGGGATTTAAATCCATACCCATCTGACCGGCATAGTTACTATTCGCCGCACCCTACATTTCCTGAGCAGTCACCTTCCCTGCAAGGAGAGACAAGAATGCAAAAGCAAATCCAATGAAATTCTTCAACAGCAGTTCTTTTTCATGCTATTTAACGCTAAACAGCCGATAAAAGTTGCCGGAATGTGCTGAACGGTCACAAATCGATACTGAACGAGAAAAATCAGACAAACATCTTCCCCGGATTCAATATTCCATTCGGGTCAAAAAGTTGCTTGATCCCCTTCTGAAGAGCCAATTGAGTAGGATCAAAGGGAATATCCATATAGCTCTTCTGCACATAGCCAATCCCGTGTTCACCCGAAATAGTACCCTTCAACCGGACGCATAATTCAAAAATCTCTCTGATACCCACAGGCACCTTTTCATTCCAGTCGGCTTCCGACATTTCACCACGGATAATATTCACATGCAAATTCCCATCGCCGGCATGACCATAGCAAACAGAGTTAAATCCATATTTACGACCTATATCCTTCACGCCTTTCAAAAGCACCGGCAGCTCGGCACGCGGCACAACGGTATCCTCTTCCTTGTAGACTGAATGCGATTTCACCGCTTCACCTACCGCCCGACGCATCCTCCAGAGATCGCTTTTTTGCTGCGTTGTATCTGCGAACATCACTTCATCGCAGTCGTAGGTATACATGATCTCTGTGATGCGCTCACAATCTTTAAACAAAGCATCGATATCATGACCATCCACTTCAATCAGGAGATGCGCCTTATGTTCCTCTTTTTAACCGGAATTTTCACATCCACAAACTTCAATACAAAGTCAATCGCGTAACTCTCCATGAACTCCATAGCCGACGGAGAAAAACCGGCCCGAAAGACCGCAGACACCGCCTCACAAGACTTCTCGGGCGAGAAAAAAGGAATCAGCATCAATAAATTTTGTGTAGGAAGGGGAATCAGACGAAAAACGATCTTCGTAATGATACCCAGGGTTCCTTCACTCCCTACAATCAACTGCGTCAGATTATAACCGGTTGAATTTTTCAACACATTCGCCCCGGTCCAGATAATTTCACCGGTAGGCAAAACCACTTCGCAATTCAGGACATAATCCTTCGTCGTGCCATACTTCACTGCTTTTGGTCCTCCGGCATTCTCGGCGAGGTTTCCTCCCAAAAAACAGCTCCCTCTGCTGGCCGGATCAGGAGGGTAAAAGAGACCTTTTGCTTCCACCGCATCTCTGAAAATCTGATTGATCACCCCCGGTTCGACTGTAGCCTGAAGATTTCTTTCGTCAATTTCAATAATTTTATTCAGTCGTTCAGTAGAGAGAACAATTCCGCCGAAAACAGGCAGGGCTCCACCACTGAGTCCGGTACCGGCACCGCGGGGAGTTACCGGTATTTTCTCCCGATTGGCCAGCTTTAAGATCGAAGAAATCTCCTCTGCATTGGCGGGCTTTACTACTACAGCAGGGACGAAATAAAAATCCTCAGTTTCATCACTCCCATAGACTTCCTTGTCTTCTGTTTTAAACAGCACATTGCCATCTCCGCAAATTTGATTCAACTCCTCCAATAGTAATGTACTGAGCGCATCGGAATATTTTATCATGACACAAAAATACCAATCAAATTCAAGCGGTCTTTATTCGTTGCTAAAAAAATATTCACAATTTTAATTGCATTACTCACTTTCTTAAATTACCACTCATTACTATTACAAAAATACTTTAAAAAATGTGCCATCCATAAATGGTAAGTAAGGGATCTTCCAACCTCCCGTCCAAACAAATTCAAAACTGCCTGAAATTACTAAAACTTGGACTAACAAGAGATGTTGACTCATAGCCATCCAATTCACCAAGCTGCAGATTGCATTTTATACGAAGTGGACAGCTTCAACACCAATTGTATTTCAAATTTCAAATGATGCAAAATGTTTTAGGGCTACAGATGGACTCAGAATTTCAACGCTACTTCGTGGGTATAGTAACAATTACAAATCAGGGGACTCAGGAAAGATTATGTTGCTAGCTGAATACCTATCATGAACAATTGTTTTCATTTCAAACAGTGCCAATTACTGCAAAACAAATGGTATTCTCCAAAATGATCAGGAGTCCACTTTTAAATTACAAAACAAACTAAAAAGTTAATAACTATATTTGCATTTTTTAAATAAATATTTACCTTTGGTTAGTTATATTTCATCATCCTCCAATGAGACCTTTGATCGCATTTTTATTAGTGCTTTTTAACTTGCTC